>CAJMSH010000001.1 GCA_905216055.1 uncultured bacterium
TTAAAATCATTGTAAATAAATTAGAGTTAGACTTTTGATAATTTTAATCAACCAAACTTTTTAGGCTAGTGTTTTTTATAATTGTAAAACTGTCACCCTGAAATTATTTCAGGGTCTCTATTTATTATTTTAGATTCTGAAACAAGTTCAGAATGACAATTAAAGTCATTGTAAATAAATTAGAGTTAGACTTTTGATAATTTTAATCAACCAAACTTTTTAGGCTAGCGTTTTTCTTTATAATTGTAAAACCGTCACCCTGAATTTATTTCAGGGACTCTAATTATAATTTTAGTTTGCAAAAAAGTTTATATTAAAAAGACCTCATAATTTATGAGGTCTTTTTTTAATATATTGGTTGGTTTAGCATAATTGATTGTACATCATGTTTCCGAACTTCTGTTTCGTACAATATTTTGTCAAACCATTTCTGTCTTTCTGCACAAGCCTGGCTGTCGTTTTTACATATATTACGCCAAGCCTTTTTCATTCTTGTTGTATTTAGTTTTACAGATGCTCTTTTTATGTATTCAATTTGTTCATCAGTTGGAGCATTTTTACTTATTGCCGCACAAGAAACAGCAAAAATATTGAGTAATAATATTGTAATTAAGATATTTCTTTTCATCGTTTTATCCTTATGCTATTTCTTCGTATGCTGCTGGGTTGTTGAACAAATCGTAATTGATTTCGTTTTCGTTATCTGCAATAGCTGCAACAACTACAGCATCTGATGTTACGTTAACAAGTGTTCTCATCATATCTGTTATTCTTTCGATTGTGAATAAGAAAGCAAAACCTGCAACAAGTTGTTCTGGGCTCAATCCCATACCGTTAAGAATTAATGCGATTGTAATCAAGCCTGCGCCCGGAATTCCTGCACAAGTTGATGATGCAATTATTGCAAGAAGTGCGATTTCTATTATTAAAAACGGAGTTAAAGCAACGCCGTATGCTTGTGCTAAAAAGATTACGGCAACTGTTTGTAATAATGCTGTTCCGTCCATATTCAATGTTGCTCCAAGCGGAAGTACAAAGCTTGCAATTTTATGAGAAATTCCTCGTTTTTCACAACAAGCAATTGTCAAAGGTAAAGTTGCTGATGAACTTGCTGTTCCGAAAGCTACCATCATAGCTTCTGCAACGGCTGAATATAATATACCGATATTGACTTTTGAGAAGAATTTTAAGAAAAGAGGATAAACAACACAAAGTTGTAGCATAAAGCCTATGAATAATACAAGAAGATATTTTGAAATACTTGTGAAAATATCTATCCCAAAACTTGATACAGCGCTTGCTGTCAAAGCAAATACACCCGGAGCTGCAACATACATAATCCAATCGGTTATTTTCATTGTTGCTGCAAATACAGATTCGAAAAATGATACGATAGGTCTGTTAACATCGCCGACTTTTGCAAGTGCTACTGCAAAAATTACGACAAATACAATAATTGGAACCATATCGCCTGCTGCAAATGAATGTATTGGATTGCTTGGAATAAAGCCTAAGAATATATTTAAAATATTACCTTGTTGTTGCGCCATTGCGGTTGCAACAGATGCTTGAACTTCGCTGGCTGTGTTTTCAGCAATATAATTAGCAGCTCCAAGACCTGGCTTCATAATAAGTGCTAATGCAGCACCGATTGCGACTGCAACTGATGTAATTATGCCGTAATACACAATCATTTTTGTGCCGAATTTGCCGAGCTGTTTGTTATCTCCAATGCTTGTTATACCTATGATGATTGCAGATACAACAAGTGGTATTACAACCATCTGGATTAATCTTATAAATACTTGACCTATAAATGTTAAAACTGTTGATACAAGCGGATATTCATGTCCGTGTAAAAATATTCCGACTAAAATACCTAAAATAATACCGAAAAATATATGCCAATTTCGTTTTATTCCGAGTCCTAAGGCAATTAGGATTTGCATGTGTAATTTCATATATTAACCTCTTTCAATATCGCTACCGAATAATCATACTACTTTTTGAGGAAAATTTCAAACGTTTTAATCAAAAATCGTAGAATTGAGGGAGAGAATAGAGGCTTAAACTAAAGAATAATGTGTAAATATCAAAAAATCGGGATGACAAGATTTGAACTTGCGACCCCCGCGACCCGAACACGGTGCGCTACCAGACTGCGCTACATCCCGAAAATTTATAAAGTTGCTATTTTGTAAATGTGCTGCACAAAGAATTATACTCGGAATATAACAAAATAGCAAGACGCCACCATCACCTCTCACAAACGATAATCAATCGTTTGTTCGGCAGAGTGCTACATCCCGAAAAAATTATAAAATTGCTATTTTGTAAAATGTATTACACCAAGAATTATACTCGGAATATAACAAAATAGCAAGGTGTCATATTCTCGAGGTTTGGAATTAAAAAAATCGGAACGACAGGATTTGAACCTGCGACCTCTACCACCCCAAGGTAGCACGCTACCAAGCTGCGCCACGTCCCGTTTTTAAAATAATATGTGAGACGTAACGCTTGTTCGCTCACGCTACCAAGTCCCTCTCACAAATGATACTCAATCATTTGTTCGGCAGAGTGCCACGTCCCGTTTTTATAAATAATATGTAAGACGTAACGCTTGTTCGCTTACGCTACCAAGTCCCTCTCACAAATGATAATGTCTTACGCTATTACATATTTATGTCAATTTGCAACTTTTTAAGTATAACATCTATAATTTTCTTTGTAAACCGATTGCAATTTCATGGAGAAAATGTTAATATAATTATATGGCTCTTAATGATTATAGAAAAAAAATTTTTATAAATTCTCAATGTTGTACTTATTATAATATTAATAAATATACAATTTTGGCAGGTATTATGCGAAGTAAAGGGTATTTATATTCCGTAAATTTACCTGATGAAAAAATTAAACAAGTAAATGCTACTTATAGAAAATTTACTGCATTATTAAATTCTTTAGTAGCATTAGAATTAATTTTATATATATATCTTGTGATATTTCCAAATTTTATTACATTTATGAAAATGCCGTTTTGGGCTTCTATTTTAATATTGGCTTTTATCCCTTTAGTGGCTCTTTATCTAACTTATTGGGGTGTAAATTTTCTTTATGAAAATTTTCTTTCAAGATATATTGGCACATTTAAGAGAACTCAATTTAAGCCGGAAATTAAATATATCGATGAAAAAGCTTTTAATGAATATGAAAATACTCCAAGAAAAAGTGTTTTTATAATTTTAATTTTAGCTGTATTGTTTTTTGGTTATATATTTACACCGTTCATTATTTCTGGGTTAAATAATTCTAAACAATATAATTTAGCGTCAAATTTAGCTGGTGTATATCTGAAATTTGTTCCTATTGCACCTGAAGTTTATGTTGATAAAGCTTATGCAGAATTTAATTTGAAAAAATACAACGATGCTGTTAAAGATTATGAAAATGCAAATAAATATAGTTTATCAGATTCTTTTGACGATGATATTTTAGGTGTAAAAACTTATTATTTACCTTATAAAGATATGCTCGTTGAATTTGATAAAGCAATAGAAAATGAAAAAGAAAGTTCTGTAAAGTATTTTCTAAGAAGTGAAAAAGCTGCATACCAAATTAAAAATAAAGATTATATTTCAGCATATAAAGAGTTGAACAAATTAATAAATGCTTATGAGAGAGGGGAAAAAGTATTTTTCTCTCCTGCAGATGTTTATTTTAATAGAGCAATTGTAAGAGCTTATTTGGGTGATTATACAGGTGCAAAATTTGATAAAACTATGGCTCATAGAATGTGTCCGGATTGCCAATTCGATAAAGAAATATCAAAACTTATCAGAAAACCTTAAGATATTAATCTGTTATGGTATTGAGTTTTTGTTAATTTTAAGGTATTCTCGTGTTAGAGAGGGAGAAATTAATGCTTATTTTAGAAGATTTAAAAGAAATTAATGATGTTATAAAAACATTAGCGGATTTTGTACAAAGTGATGAAGCTGTAAAACCGGATTTTGAGGAATATTTAAAGACTATTGGTCAAAGCGGAATGAATTTTCAATCTGCTTGCTTCAATTATATATTTGAACGTAATTTGAACCATAAAAGTATATTGACATTGTTCTTAGAAAATTCTAAAAAGTTACCGGCTTCTACAAAAAAAATTGTGAAAGCTTTAATGGAATCTATATCTTCGATATTTGAAGTTAAGCGAGTTTTGCAAAACGGTTTTGACTTGAATAACATAATTAATGAAAAAACATATAGTGTTGTTTCTCTTGTGAAAATGACTACATTTAGAGGAATTGGCTCAGGTCAGTATGTAGTTGCAAGAATTTTTAAATTTGAAGATGCCTATTATCTTTTAGAAATTTCTGGAGTATTGCCTTCAAGCAGACGAGATGATGCTTTGAGATATTCTGTTGCAAAAATTATTCAAAATCCTGAACTTGTTTATTTGGATAATCCTGAAAAGCAAAAAGAAATTGAAAAAGATATTAAAGAAATTTACGGCAAATTTATTGAATTTTTCGGTAAAGATGAAATTGTTACAACGAATAAATTCGCTGATGATTTGATTGGTGCATTTAATGATTTTGCTGAAGGCGGAGAAAAAGTTGATTTTAGTGATAAAATTAAGCCTTTAGAAAATTACAGATTTTTTAGTGTATCAGAGTTCAATAATTCTTATGAAAACTTTTTGGAAAATTCACTTGGCGGATTTTCTTCACATAAAGAAGTTTATGATGTTGGCATAATTTTTGATAAAGAATTAGGTCTTTATGCTGTGCCATTTTTTGAAACATTTAATAAGGTTATTGAAAATCCTGAAAATGTTGAAAATGCAAAAGAATGTGTTGAATTTTTCTTAGAAAATGATAAATTTTCAGCTAATATAATCAAAAGGGTTGCTGAAAGACATGATAATTTCATGGAAGTTGTCAATAAACTTTTAGGAACAAATTATACATTGGATGAGTTACTTGAGCATTATAAAGCAAGATATTTAGAGCATAAAATATTCTCATCAACTACTGTTTTATATAAATCAAAAGCATTTTCAAAGACATTGGGAATTATAGAAGAAGATATTGAAAAACCTAGTCTTGAAGGCATAGATTTAAGCAAGGTTGGACGTAATGATCCTTGTCCTTGCGGAAGCGGTAAAAAGTTCAAAAAATGTTGTGGCGCAAATTTATAATAATTGTTTTATGAATTAAGCAATTTTAGTAAAGATTTTGAACTAATACCGATAATATTTTCAAGATCGCCTGTGTAGGATTTTATGTATCCTTCAGGCATTTCTTGAATACCGTATGAACCTGCTTTGTCAAAAGGTTTGTAATTATCTATATAATATTTAATTTGTTCGTCAGAAAGATTTTCAAATGTAACTTCGCTTGTTGTAGAATTCTTTTTAACCTCGTTTGTTTGTGTATTTATAACGACAATACTAGTGACAACGAGATGAGTTTTGCCTGAAAGTCTTTTCAACATTTTAAAAGCACCCTCATAACTTCCGGGTTTGCCGAGAATTTCGTTATCTAAAACAACAACTGTGTCGGCTCCGATTATAATAGATGGTTCTTTTACAAGCGGAACAACGGCTTTTGCTTTGTTGTATGCCAAATTTTCTATAAAATCATAAGAAAAAACCGTCCTTGTATGATCTTCCACATACGGAGACGGTATAATTTCAAATCCAATATTAAGTTTTTTTAGAATATCCGCTCTTCTTGGTGAAGAAGAAGCAAGAATTATTTTTCCCGCCATTTGTTCTCACTTTCCTTGTATAATACCAGTTGTTCTTTTTTTGAGATTATTATACATTAAAAAGTGCGAACATAAAACTAGTATTAATATTGGGAAGTTTTGTTATATCTTGCGTTTCTCGCATTTACTGCATAGCAGGCTATGTTGAGTCTTTGTTTAAGATTCATCATATTACGATACATACTTGCGTAATCATTCATTGCGCCCATCATTTTTTCTGGGTCTACCATTGATTCCATATTATCATGGTTATCAACTTTTTCTTCTGCATATTTTTTGACCAAGAGTTGATCAATATAATCCTCAGCACCTATTGACATTGCTGTCCTCCCTAAATTTAATTGTAATCCTATTGATTAATTTTTTGTGTGTGTTTTGAGAAAGTCTTTAAACTATCCTATATATTCCTTATATATATACTAAGTATTTCTTTCCCAAAAAATTGCTTATTTTTACAAAAACAATTAACATTTGTTTACAAAATAGGTATTATTTTTTATTTTTTTTGAATCTGGAATATATTTCTCATCGTCATTCTGAACTTGTTTCAGAATCTCTAGTATAATAAGAGACCCTGAAATAAATTCAGGGTGACAAATTTTAAAGGTATTTTGAGGGCACTGGTCTAAAAAGTTTTAGTTTATTAAAATTGAGGCTAACTTTCATTTACTTGTAATGACTTTGATTGTCATTCTGAATCTGAGAATATAACCCTTGGAATGCATTTTTCATCGTCATTCTGAACTTGTTTCAGAATCTCTAGTATAATAAGAGACCCTGAAATAAATTCAGGGTGACAGATTTTATAGGCATTTTGAGTACAATAGTATGAAAAGTTTGATTGATTAAATTTTTAAAAGAGCATTTCTCTTTACTTGCAATAACTTTGACTTTCATTCATTTATAATTTGTTTGTGAATTTGAAAATATAATTATTTGAATACGACTCACATTGTCATTCTGAACTTGTTTCAGAATCTAAATAACTAAAATATTCCAAGTTGTATTAGTTATGGTATAATACCAGTATGGGAAATATAAAAATTGTTGCACCGATAAAAAAGCCTGATGATATTGACGTTTTTGCAAAAGAGACATCTTGTAGGGATTATTACGTTTATTATAAGAAATTTTTGAATAATAATTTTGAATATGTTAATGAATTTGTAGATGCTGCAAAACGAAATAATTGTGCTATATATATAAATTTTAAACACGATATTACTGAAGAAAATTTGCCTGAAATAAAAAAGATGCTAAAGTTTTTGAAAACAGCAGGTATTGATGGAATTTTTATAAACAGTTTTGCGATATTAGAGGCTATAAAGGTTTTTAATTTGCCGTTTAAGGTTATTGTAGATTCTTATTTTGATATTCACAACCTTGCTGGAATTGATTTTATAAACAACTTTCATAAAGTTGATGAAATTATTATTACAGAAGAAATTTACATGAAAAATATTGCTAAAATTAAGCAATATACAAAATTGCCGCTTGCAATAGACAGTGATAATCTTCCTTACTGTGCTGAGGATATTAAAAAGCTTAATGCTATCGATAGTGTTGTAATAAAAGGGAAATTTAATAATTCTGACGAAATATTGGATGCTATTGAGCTAATCCAGAAAATATTAGATAAACCTAAATTGTTTAAACATCAAAAGCTTCCGTTTAAACATGTAAGAAAAAGCATTTACAGTACAAATCATTTTCTTGGAGTGGTTGTAAGTGCGGAAGGTCAAGATTTTAAATTTAGTAGAAACATAAGGAATTTTGACTGGAAAATTTCAAAACAAAAGTCAAAACTTGTTACGGATTATTCAAAGGCTGATATTTATAAGATTAATTTTAGATTGTCAGAATTAGCTCAGGTTAAAGAGCTTGAAAAATATATTAAAAAAGCAGGAACTTGTCCGATTTATTCAATTGAGTATGGCGAAATTCTTGCAACTTGTGATTTAGCTACAAGCAGCTTTTGTGATTTGGTTACAAAGGTTAAAATGTTTTGTGCAAAATACGGGATAAAATTTCAGCTTTCTACTCCGAGAATTTTAATAGAACGTGATTTTGACAGGGTTTATGAATATGTAAAAAGTATTCTGTTAACAAATCCTTCGCCTGATAGTTTAATAATAAATAATATCGGATATTTTTGGACTGCAATTAATGATTCTGATATAAATCAAATTCCGATAGAAATAGGACAGGGGATAAACCTTTTAAATAGTCTTTCAATAAAGTGCTTGAATAATTTAGCACCTATAAATGCTGTTGATTTTACAGCATTTTCAGATATTGAAAACACTATCAAAACTATAAAGAAAATAAAAAATGATATACCGTATAAAAAATATACTATTGCTGGAAACATAAGGGTTCCAAGTCTTGGACTTTGCCCTTTAAATAATGATAGTGCTGTTGTTTCAAGACTTTCTTGCAAAGCTCCTTGTCATAGAGGTGGGTACGGTTTGCATGATCCTTCTTTAGATAAAATTTATCCGTTTACTTGTGACGGTTTTTGTCGAATGCACATGTTTGAAGATAAAATCCTTGAAGAATTTGATAAAGTTGAGGAACTATATAGAGCAGGTGTAAATGAATTCGTATTTGATTTTAGCGCTCTGAGTGCTAAGTTTGTGCCTATTTTGCTTGATAAATTTTTTCAAACATAAATTTTATTTTATATAAAAAAAAAGAACCTGTTATATTAACAGGTTCTTTTTTTAATTTTTGTTTTATCCTAAAACTATTTGCTGTATAATACTGCTCTTGCAGCAACTGAGTTTGGTAACATAGTTTGGTCGAAGAATTTAACAGGATAAACATCTGTTGGGTTTTTGATTTCACAATTGTCATCTGTACCATTACCAGCATCACATTGTACAATTTTGTTAGGAGCTTTAATACCGTTAACATCGATAAAACCAGTACAAATCTTTTGAGTAGCTCCATCAGCATTTGTACAAGAAGTTGCTTGACCTGGATCGAATGAGAACATAATACCATCGTTGAAGAATAATGAAATGTTATTAGTTCCAATAGATACATCACCAGTAACACCTTGACCTTTACCAACGTTGCTATATTTAGCTTTATATGCGTTACCTTTAGCATCGTTAAAAGCACCAGTTTCAGTTCTTACAACGTTCATTCTTGAATTTAACATAGTTTGTAAACCATAAGTTCCATCAGCATCAGAATCAAGGTCTGCAAAGCTCCATTCATCAAGAGCAACGTTTAAAGTAACTGCTTGAGATAAAGCTGATAATGCTTTTTTGTAAGCTGCTTTGTATTGAGCACCTTGAGTTGAGTTAATTAATGTAGGCATAGTCATTGCAGCTACAACACCGATGATACCCAATGTGATTAACACTTCTGCAAGTGTAAAACCGAATCTTTTTGTCATAATCTTTTCACCTTTCTTTTTTGTAAAACTTTCTGATTCCTCAAAAATGTTCTACGCTTTTATATCTCTATCCTCTATTAAAAATTTATTTTATCGAATCTCTCCATAATGTGTGGATATGTATAAAAACTCTTTTGAAAAATCTTTTCGTATCTTCATTTTAAAGTATCTTTTCAAAAATGTCAATAGCTTTACAAAAATTATTAATTAATTTTAACTAATTCTAAAGGATTAGATATTAAAAAATCATACATTCGTAGTATATATTATATAAATATAAAATATAAAAAAACGGCGGAGTGAAAACTCCGCCGACAAAAAGATTCGATTTTAAAACTTTTTGTTTAATCTTAGATTGATTTAAGCAATTTATAAAAGTGAAATTCAACCTCAGAAATTATTTGCTATACAATACTGCTCTTGCTGCTGGGGAATTTGGAAGTATTGTTTGATCGTAAAATTTAACTGGATAAACATCTGTTGGGTTCTTAGTTTCACAGCTTTCGCCACTTCCTGATGCATCGCCTCTGCTTGGAGAAGCATTGTCACATTTTACAAATTTATTAGGAGCTTTAATGCCGTTTACATCAATAAAACCATAGCATATTTTATCTCCATTATTAGCTCCAAGAGTTTCATCATTTGTACAATTTGTGCTGCTCGTTGGGAATGTTAGCATTATGCCATCATTAAAGAATAGTGTCGTATTGTTTGCAGTGTTTGTAGTTGTTGTAGATGTTGCTGCTAATCCATTAGAGTCTCCACTAACTTGATATGTTGTTGTTTTTACGCCAGCGAATGTGCCATTTTCAGTTCTTACAACGTTCATTCTGCTTTTGAATAAATTTACGAGTTGATAATTTGATGTATCAGCATCAGCAAAGCTCCATTCATCAAGAGCAACGTTTAAAGTAACAGCTTGTGAAATAGCAGACAAAGCTTTTTTGTAAGCTGCTTTGTATTGTGCGCCTTGTGTTGAGTTAATCAATGTAGGCATTGTCATTGCAGCAACTACCCCGATGATACCTAAGGTAATCAATACCTCAGCCAAAGTAAAACCTGAAATTTTTCTCATAATCTTTTCACCTTTCTTTTTTGTAAGATTTACTCTCTTAATTACTCTATGTTATTGTTCAATTCTCGGATATGCATTAATCGTAGTTTTTAATAAACTAATAGTTATACACTTATTTTAAATTATTTTCAAGTGATTGTCAAGGGGTATAAAGTGTTTATTACGTAATTTGAATTAAAAAACGTGATATTATTACTTATTTTTATCTGAAAATAAGGGTATTATATATATTATGGATAATAAGAAATTATTAGGTAAAAGAATTAAAGAAATTCGTAAAAGCAAAGGTTTAACTCAGGAGCAATTGTCTGAAATGATTGACATTGAGACCTCTTCGCTTTCCGGTATTGAATCGGGAAGGTTTTTCCCTTCTTTACATGTGCTGGAAAAAATTGCGGATGTTTTTGATGTTGAACTTATTGAATTTTTTAAATTCTCTTCTGTAAATTTACCCGAAAATATTGATAAAGCTATTTTAGATATTATTGAAAGACAGGACAAAAACAACAAACGTCTTATATATAAATTGTTGGCTGCAGCTTTTGTTACCATTAGTTGAAAAAAAAAATGTGTCATGCTATTATTTTTTATACTGTTTAGAGGTATGTGTTTAAACAGTGATGTGTATTAGTAAGAAGGGGTAATTATGACTTGTACTTTAGAATCTAAATCTAACGTTTTATCAGATAGTGCCAAAAAGACTATAAGAAAAGCTCTTAAAGTTCTTGGTAAAAAAGAGATTGCTTTTATTATGCATAATGGAAGTTTTCCATCTGCAAAAGACCAAAATACAGGTTTTGGAAGTATAAATACTGATGGCGGTAAGGAATTTATTGAATATGCTTCAGGATTGTTTGATGCTATTCAGCTTGGACCTGCAGGAAAAACAAAATCTTGCGATTCTTCTCCTTATACAGGAACAATTTTTTCCGGAAACCCGCTTTTTATTGATTTGAAAGAATTGACTACTAAAACTTGGGGAAAAATCCTTTCTGAAAATACATATAATGAAATTGTAAGCGGAAACCCTAATAAGGATGTTAATAAAACAGCTTATTCTTATGCTTATAAAAAATATGGCGAAGCTTTGCAGGAAGCATGGAATAATTTTAAGGCTAACCCTGTTAAAAAATTAGAAAAAGAATTTGAACATTTCAAAATTGAAAACAGCTTTTGGTTAGATAAAGATGCTTTGTATGAAGCTTTATCAATTGAGCATGGTAATGATTATTGGCCTTTATGGGATTCTGAAACTGATAAAAATTTGTTTAATCCTCAATCAATTGAGCAAAAAATGCAGTTTGCTGAAAGAATTAAGGAAATTGAAAAGAAATATGAGGATGAAATTGAACTTTATAAGTTTACTCAATTTATCATAAGCATGCAAAATGAAGAAACAAGAAAGTTTGCTAAAAAATATGATATTAAAATGATTGCAGACAGACAGGTTGCTTTTTCTGACAGAGATACTTGGGCTTATCAATCATTGTTTTTAAAGGGTTGGTGCTTGGGATGTCCTCCTGATTACTTCTCTAAAGACGGTCAGGCATGGGGATTTCCTGTTATGGATCCTGACAGAATGTATAATGCTGATGGATCTTTGGATGAAGGCGGTTTACTGCTTAAAAATCTTTATAAGAAAATGTTTAAAGAAAACCCCGGTGGTGTTAGAATTGACCACATTGTAGGATTAATTGATCCTTGGGTTTATAAACAAGGTAAAAAACCAAAAATTGAAGAAGGTGCAGGCAGATTGTATTCATCTCCTGAACATCCTGAACTTTCAAAATATGCTATTGCTAAAGTTGAAGATTTGGATATGGAATTAACTGCCGATAAAGAAAAAAGAGTTAAAACTTTATCTAAACAGCAGATAAAAGATTACGGCAGATTGATTGAAAAAATTGTTATTGCTGCTGCAAAAGAAGAAGGATTAGATAAAGATGCTATTGTTTGTGAAGATTTAGGAACTTTGACTAACCCTGTTGCTGCTGTAATGAAAGAATTTGGTTTGCAGGGAATGAAGTTGACTCAGTTTGTAGAAGCTGACAAACCTAAAGATCCATATAGATGTTGTAATATCGGCAAAAAATGCTGGGCAATGGTTGGTACACATGATAATGAACCTATTAAAATGTGGGCTGATCAAAATATTCATTCACATGTCGGTTATTTGCATGCAAAAAATTTGGTTGATGATTTGTTTGCAGAAGCTGAAAACAAGGATGATATTATTGTTAGACTTACAGATGATGCCGAATTTTTAGCTCAAACAAAATTGGTTGAACTTTTTGCTTGTCAGGCTGAAAATATTCAAATATTCTTTACGGATTATTTCAATGTATATGATGTTTATAACAGACCTGGAACATCAGGTGATGCAAACTGGAGTTTAAGATTGCCGGACAATTACAAAGAACTTCATGCAATTGATCTTGCAAATATTTTAAAATTAGCTATAATTGCAAGAGGTCATGAATTTGCAGAAAAGAATAAAAAAGTAATTGAAAAATTGGATGAAATCTAAAACAATTTTTAATGGCGGTATTAAATGAAAAAACTTTTGTTAACATTATTAATATTGGCAAATACAGGTTTGGCTGTGTTGGCGGAATCTCCTGATTTTTATGATCCGCCAACGGAAGCTAAATTGGAATATAATCTGGGTATTGATTATTACAAAATAGGTCAATACGATAATGCAATGGCTGCTTTTAGACAGGCTATTAATATTGATCCTAATTATATTGATGCTTATTATAATTTGGGTTCAATTCTTGAATATTTGAAGCAGGATGAAGCTGCTTTAGCAGTTTTTAAACAAATTATAGTCAGAAAACCTGATGATTATGAATCTGTTTTTAAAGCTGCTTATTTGAGTAATAGATTAGGACAACCGGATAAAGCTAAAACATATTTGTCCTTAATCCCTGCAGAAAGCAGTGTTTATCCAAAAGCTCAGATGTTGGCATCAAATTTAAAAGTAATTCCAACGCAAGCAAGTGCGAATCCAAGTGCTAAAACAAGCACACCGGCATCAAATCCAAATACGGCTGCAACGACAACAACAAACACTGCAGCAAGCGCTGCTAAGCCTGTTTCGCCTCAAGTTCCAAAAATTGAGCAGACAAACGGAATGTATAATAATATTCCAAGCCCTACAGGGATTACGTCTGACAAAAATGGAAATATCTATGTTGCATGTTTTTCAGATAATTTGATTTATAAGATTACTCCTGACGGGAAAAAGATTATTTTTATAAAAGATGCAAAAATTAACGGCCCGATAGGAATGGTTAGTGATTTGATCGGTAATATTTATGTTTCAAATTACAATAGCAACAATGTAATCAAAATTACTCCTGCAGGAGCTATATCTGTTTTAATATCAAATGTTCAAAAACCTTATGGGGTTCATATTGACGGAAACTTGTTGTTTGTATCATCTCAAGGTTCTAATTCGGTTTTAAGATACAAATTATAAGATATTGAAAATTAAAGATTATAAGATTAAAAAAAAGAGGTAATATAAAATTTACCTCTTTTTTTATTGAATTATTCTTTTACTCCGCCTTGCAAAATATCAGAGATAAAATATTTTTTGCCTATTAAAAATACTGCGATTACCGGTATTGTACAGATTACGGAGCAGGCAAGGAGATTTCCCCATAAGGTTAGTTCTCTAAAGCTTCCTTTATAAATTGCAAGTCCGACAGGTAATGTTCTCATGCTTTCTGAATTTGTTACAATTAAAGGCCACATAAAGCTGTTCCAAGTTGTTACAAATGTAAATATCGCAAGTGTTGCAACTGTTGGGAGTGCCAGAGGTAAAGCAATTTTAAAAAATGTTTGTATAAGATTGCATCCGTCCATTTTGGCTGATTCTTCCAAATCTTTTGGAAAGCCCAAAAAGTATTGACGCATTAAAAATACTCCAAAGCCGCCAAATAATGCAGGTAAAATTAATGCTTGATATGTATCTATCAGATGAAGTTCTCTCATTAAAAAGAATAAAGGAATTATGTTTACCTGAGGCGGAACAAGCATTGTTATTAAAAATAGTAAAAATAACGCGTTTCTGTGTTTGAAATTAAGTCTTGCAAAAGCATATCCTGCAAGTGCTGAAAATATAACCTGACCTATTGTAGTTATTGTTGCAACGACAAGACTGTTAAAAAAATAAAGCCCGATTGGAATTTCTGAGAAAACATTTTTGTAATTATCCAGAGTTAAGTCGCTGTGAAATATCTTACCGGCATGTGAAAAAATTTCATTGTTGCCTGTAAAAGATAGGTTAATCATTGCAAAAAACGGGTAAAGCATACTGATTGCTATTAAAATAAGCGTGAAATAACCTAAGAATACTCTGAATTTTCTCATGATTTAATTATATTACAAAATATAACAATGCGAACATAACGCATAAGGAAAGTGAACTTAACACAAACCAAGTATGCATTACAGGATGTTGGTATGCCCAAATTTCTTTTAAAGTAGTAGCTGCATTTTCAATTGTTTGCATAATCTTTCTTCTCCAATAAACATATAAAATCTATTATATATATATCTTATTCATTAATCATTTTTGGGCATCACCTAAACGGTTGATTATTTGTATTCTTTAGGGTAATATACAACTATGCAAGATGTAGAACTTTTGATGCCGGCCGGCAATTTGGAAAAATTAGAATACGCAGTAAGATACGGAGCAGACGCAGTTTACCTCGGAGTTGTAGATTTTAGCCTTCGTGCAATGAGAAAAGGCAGTCTTATAACTATGGATAACTTAAAGGAGGCTGTTGATTTAGCTCATTCTCTTGGTGCTAAAACTTATGTAACTATTAATATTTTCGCTTTTAATAACGATATAAAGCAGTTAGAAGCTTCTTTAGACAGGTTTAAGGACGCTAATCCTGATGCGTTTATTATTAGTGATTACGGAATATTTAACTTAATAAAACGTAATATCCCAAACGTTCCAATTCACGTAAGTACACAAACAAATACTTTGAATTATGAAAGTGTTAAATTCTGGCGTGATTTAGGGGCAAGCAGAGTTATTTTAGCTCGTGAACTTCCGATTAAGGATATTGCAGAAATTAGAAAACAAGTGCCTGATATTGAGCTTGAATGTTTTATTCATGGTGCTCAATGTGTATCATTCTCCGGCAGATGTTTGTTGAGTGATTATTTCTCTAAAGGTGAAAGAAAAGCAAATCACGGAAATTGTTCTCAACCTTGCAGATGGAGTTACAAACTCGTTGAAGAAACTCGCCCTGGTGAATATTTGGAAATTAATCAGGACGATAGAGGCTCTCATATTTTGAGTCCTAAAGATTTGTGCCTTGTAAAACAGTTGCCGCAATTAATTGATGCGGGTGTTGATTCATTTAAAGTTGAAGGTAGAACAAAGAGCCTTTATTATGTTTCTGCTGTTGCAAAAACATACAGACAGGCTATTGATGAAGTTTTGAAAAATCCTTCTGCTGATATGGATAAATATTTTAAAGAATTGCAAAAGGTTGGCAATCGCGGATATACAACAGGGTTTGCTCTTGGTGATAATAATGGCGAAAGTTACAGCTATGATATTTCAAAAGGGCTTGCTGGAGCTGACTTTTTATGCGAATTCCAAAGAGTTTCCGAATATGATTTGAACAGCTTTGAAGGATATTATTTAGTAAAAATTAAAAATAAGATGCTTCTTGGTGATGAAGTTGAAATAATTACTCCTGATGAGCAATTTACAGCAGTCGTTGAAGGGTTTAAAAATAAAGATGGAGAGGATTTGTCATTGGGTAATACTAACGATGATATTTTTCTGAAATTCTCACGTTCTCCAAAAAATCCTAAATATGCTCTAGTTAGAACTGTTGGTATTAAAAATCCTGTATAAGTTGAGGAAATATGTTTATAAAACCTGATTATAATTTGAAAAGTATTTATGATATTAATCTAGAAGAGTTAAAAAAACAAGGAATCAAAGCTTTGTTATTTGATTTGGACAGCACTTTAATGGGTTCAAAAAGAGGGTATTATACTTCTGATACTTTAGAGTGGCTTGATAATGTCAGAAAAGACTTTTTCGTGGGTGTTGTTTCGAATAATCATAACCCTGATTATATGGCAAAGGTTCAGGCATGTTCTGATTTTCCTGTTGTTTTTGAAGCTCACAAACCTGATATTAAAGTCGCTAAAAAATTTATGAAACAGTATTCTCTATTACCTGAAACAACTTGTTTTGTTGGGGATAGACCGCTCACTGATGTTATGTGCGGGAAAAAATTGGGTTGTAAAACAATTTTAGTTGATTCAATTACTGCAGATATTGAAAAACCGATTGTAAGATTTGCCAGAAAATTGGAAAGATGTTTTATAAGATAAATTAATATTACAAATTTGTAATAAATGTGCATAAATCTTTTAAATAACTTACAATAACTAATACGTTGGGAGGTTAAAAATTAAGTTTTTTTGCTATATAAATTAATTGTAAGTTAAGTTTTCTTATATTATATAGTTATTTCTAGGTCTTAAAAGGGTGTTTTATGAAAGTTTTACCGGTCTCAAACAGTATAACTAGTAAACCGTATTCGCCAAATAGTAAAGGAGGTATGTCCCAAAAAGGAATCCTCTCTCCTTCGTCTGTTGTTTTAGGAAGTGTAGTTGCTGCTTTAGCTGTTCATAAAATAGCACGTCCCGCTCAAAAAGTTTGTAGTGAATACGTAAAATCTCTTGCGCAAGGTGTTTCTGAAATGACGGGGAAAAAAGTTAATCCTTTGTCTCTTTCTTGTGTAATGGATAAAAGTGAATTTATTTCCAGTATTTTACATTTAAAGAAAAATAATTATACGTATTCACCTGAAAATATTAAGAATTTTGGATTTCAAGCGGATTTTCACATGCATACAATTCATTCGGATGGAAAAATTGAGGTTAGAAAATTATTAGATGAAATCTCTGAATATTCAAAGAAATTGTATGGCAGAACCGGTGAAAAATTTAATTTTTCCATAACTGATCATGATTCTGTAAATGGTGTAAAAGAAGCGCTTGTTATAATTTCAGAAAATCCCGAAAAATTTAAATACGTAAGATTTATTCCGGGGGTAGAGCTGAGTTTTTCTCATAAGGCACAAATTGCATCTAATCCTTGTGAAATTTCTGAAATTCTTGCTTATGGAATAAATCCATTTAAGGTTGATAAATATTGTAATGAATTACAAATAAAACGAAGCAATACAATTAATAATATGTTAAAGGAAATAAGTTCTGCTATTCCGTTAACTAAGTTTGATAGAAATGAATTAATAAAAACATATAATCTTAATCCTGATTGTTTGATGATGAATTCTCACTGGCCTGTAGAGCATTACGCCCAAACAAAACATGCAATAACAATTCAAGCTTCAAGACAAGGTAAAGATCCGTCAATGCTTTATAATGAGATAATGAGCAAAATTGATGTAAAAAATCGTAATATGTGGTACTTGAAAAAAAATAATTTTTTAGATAAAGATATAAATGAAACAAGTATAATTTCAAATGTAAGAAAAAAATATCAACCGCGCATTGAAAATAACAGAATTGTTTTACAAAATGAAAATTCTTTTGAAAATATAATAAATTTCTTTAAAGGTGATGATAATGTTATTTTATCCTTTGCGCATCCATATTTTACAGCAACGAAATTTTACAATCCGAAAAAATCTCTGAATTATTTTGTTCATAATTCAAATGGTTTGATACAAATTTCGGAAGCATATCATCAAGCATATCCAAAAGATGTGAATATTGATAGGGTTAATGAAATAAATGATTATGTAAAACATCTCCTAAAAATAGGAGGCTCTGACAATCATAAAAGCTCGTATATAGAGGTTAATGAATGAAGGTAAACAGGATTTACAGTAACAATCCGACAAAAAAATATATACAGTTTCAAGGAATTACACAAAGAATGCCTCAATTGGCAATTAATTCTGCGGATGATTTGGCAAAACAATATAGATATTTGAGATCTGCAAGATATTATGAAGCTTTAGATGATGATATTTATCCGCAAAACAGGTTTATACGTATGGAAAATTTTTCTTTTTTAGAAAGAATTCCTCAATTTTTGAAAAGGATTTTTGTTGAAAAATTTAAAGAATTTACAAGTTTTCCTAATATAGCAAAGGTTTCAGAAAAGATTAATGATACGTTTGTATCAAATGCTATAAAAGCTGAAAATTCTGATGTAAGAGTAATGCTTGCAGGGTACGATCCTGTATGCTCAATTGGTTTAAAACGGGCTTTGCCTGGTAGTGATATTGATAAAGCATATATTATACTTGGAAAGAAACAAAATGTATTTAAAGATGATGATAGAATTATAGCTGATTATAAAGGAACATTATGGGATAATGTAGATCAGCGAATTTTGAGTTTGAATAATCAAAATACTTTCCCGGAAGTTTATACATTGGACAAAATGTTTAATACTTTGGATATTCTTGACAGACTTACCGTAAAATATGGACTTCACAAAGATATCGATTATTTCAAACAAAAAAGAAGGTTTGATATTGATCCTGTTTCAGCCGGAGAATTTAACATTCGTTTTGCTAAGATGAATAACGGTAATGATATCTCAAAGGTTTATGCTAAAAACTTTGCATATTTTATAGAGTCCGTCAGAGATGGAAAAATTGCTTATAAAGTTGATGATGATATTTTAAATGTGATTAGAGAAAGATTAAATCGTTCTCCTTTTGCTATTATGTCAAATGTTACTCAAATGGGGGCTCATGAAAGACAAATCAGTACAGGTATGAAAGATATAAAGAAAAAGCTCAGAGCACGTGAACATTTGGTTGATGAATTTGCATCTTGGAAAGAAGATGATCAATTTAATCTTGTTAAAAATATTGTAAAAGCAGTTTCAAAAGATCAGGATAATACATTTGACAGATATTTTATGAATGATGATGATATCCTTGAACGTTATGAAAGATTAAACCGTCAACTTATCTAAAATATTTGTATAATCATCCCTGATATAATACTAATGCCAAGTAGTATTGCGATGATTTTGAATGTATCTTTGATATTTTCACTGTGCCTGAAAAGTATTAAAATTCCAAGTCCTGCATTTGATAATAAACCTGACATTACAGCTCCAAAGCTTATTGAACCTTTGATTAAAAGCATTGTCAAAGCGATTGATACTGCACAATTTGGAATTAATCCTATAAAGGCTGTTATAACAGGTTCAAGAATTTTTACTTTTCCTAACAAAACATGCAACACAGCATGTTCTGAATATACAAATATCAAGAAGTTTAATATGATTGTTATTAAAAGAATAAATATAAAAATATTAAAAGTATGTTTTATAGGGTGATAAATAAGTTCCCTTTTTCGTCTTTTAGAAATGCTATGGTGACAGCAACCTTCGTCTTCTGAATCTATATGTTCGTCATCATCACTATCGTTATCTTTTTCTTCTGTAATCGGAATATATTTATTATCTTTGAGTATAAAATCAATTAGATATCCTGCGATTATTGCTATTACAACTTTTACGCCAATTATTGGTAAAATATAATAAGTCTTTGTCGGTTGTGCTAAAAGAATTGGTATCGCTTCATCAGATGTTGCAAGATATATTGCGATAAGTGTACCTTTGGTAATAAATTTCCTTATATATAATGTACTTGCAATAACTGAAAATCCGCATTGTGGAATTATTGCTGCTAAGCTTCCGATTAAGGGAGCAGTTTTTTCTGATTTTTTCATAAAAGAATTAATTTTGTCAGCGTAAAAATATTCGATTAATTCAATTATTAAAAATACGATAAATAACAACGGCAGAATATGGAAACTGTCGATAATTGCATCTGCAAGCCAATCAGGCATCCCAAAATTTTCTATTATTTTGTCAAAGCCTGAAAACATATTTTCATTTATTGTGTTAATTTGATTTAAAATATTTATAAGCATAATTTAATGATAATATAAACAAACTATTTAGAGAGCTTGTTTCCCTTTCTTTTTTTTATCTTTTTTTACATCATTCTCATCACAGCCTAATACTTGGTTTAGGTGTTCAATTAGTTCTGCAAAATGGTATTGCATAGCATGTTCTGATTTGTGGTGAATATCAACGAGATGATAGTGCATTGCCATTTCAACTTGAATTAGTGAAAGGTTATAGTTATACAAGCTTTCAATATATTCATTTACGGCCATCAAGTAGTCTTTTCTTGCATTTTGAAGTGCTACATAATTTAATTCATTTGTTTTATATTTGCCTTCTATGACTTTTAAATTTTCTAAAGCTTGTATCGCTTCAGTTTTAGCAGTCGGAATCTGTTTTTCACATTTATCAACATTGTTAAAAGCTCTTTTAACTTCAAAATATAAATCTTTTTTAAACAATAAAATTTCGTTATCAGCAAGATTAATTTGCGCATCAGCACCTTTTATACTATGTCTTAATTCCATAATATTAACAGATGAATTAAGGTTAACTCCGACTTGAAAACTATTATTTGTTGTTTGAGTAGAATTGTTAAATCCATACCCTACGTTTGCGGTCAAATCGGGGAAATACGATTTTTTGATATATAAAAGAGATTGCTCCATTGCATGCTTTGTCGCTGTTAAAACATTCAAATCAGGGCTGTTATCATAAGCAAGTTGTACAGCATTATTAAGATCGAATGGAAATTTTTGCGGGATAAAAGGTTGGATTTTTAAATTATCTTGACCGTAAGCAAAGTCATTGTCATAACCAAAAGTGTTTGTATTTTTTATTGTAAAATTCGGTTGGCTATCGAGGTACATTGAATTGTTTAAATCAACTCTTGCATTGTTATAATTGTTTTGAGCTTCAATTAATCTAACTTTTGCCTCACTTAAATTAACTTCTGCTGTTGTCAAATCAGGCTTTTTCTTCGCAAGTTTTACGAAATTCTCGTTAATTTTAACATTATTTTCTGCAAGTTGAAGTAATGCTTTTGCTCTTAAAAGTGCGTAATATTTTGCTTTTACATCAAAAAGAGTTGAACACAGGCTGTCCATAAATTCATATTCAGCTCCTATTTTATAGAATTCTTCCATTTTTATGTAAGCTGTTGTTTTCCCAAAATTCCAGATTAATTTATTTACTGTAACTCCGACTGTCGGTTGTTCTCTGTAATGAGAATTATAATAAATGTTGTCTGAATTATTTTCATTATAAAATCCTGCACCTGCACTGATTACCGGAAAATATTGAGCTCTTGCAATCCCGAGATTACTTTTTGCAATATCAAGATTGTATTTTTGCTTTTTAATTTTAGGGCTGTTTTTGAAAGCCGTTGCAACGCAATCCAAAACAGACAACGAACTCCCGTCTGTGATAGTAACGGGTTTAAACAATTCATCATCATTGTCTTCTACTATTGCAAATGTCTTAATAGTCCCTGCCGATAAAAAAATAATTAATAATAATATCAGGCAAAGAATTTTCTTTATACCCATAATTCAATTATACAACATGTGTCAAGTCAGCTTAATATTTGGATTATTGCACGATTTAAAAAAATAAAAAGACAGGATTTTAAATTCCTGTCTTTTTATTCTGGGCTCAGAGGGGCTCGAACCCTCGACCAATTGATTAAGAGTCAACTGCTCTACCAACTGAGCTATAAGCCCAAAATTAAATTATACATTTATAATTTAACACCTATATTAAGAAAAAGCAAGTAAAATTATTTATTTTATTTTACAAATTGTCCTTTTATATTGTGTATGTGTGTAGGTGATTGATCATAATATATGTAGAATTTTTTATCCGGGAGTTGATTGAAATTAGTTCCGAATGTGTCATTTGCAAATTTTCTGAAAAAGTTAACTAAACTATTAGTATTTTTATAATTCTGCTTATCTATATCTGGATTATAGTATGCTAAAAAAGTATTAAAATGTGCTTTTAAAAAGAATTCATCTTGTGTTAATTCTGTAAAATGTTCTTGTTCATTCGATGTATAGTATGTTTCCCGAATACCATGATCGCCAAATATAATAATAATTGGTTTATTATCGTCTGTTGATAACAATTTGTTTACTATTTCTAATGTTTTATTATTTGTATATTTCAAAAAACTTAAATAACTTTCATTATTTTGTTTGTATTTTGATTTTTGAATAGGTATATCTCTTTGCATTTTTAAAATATTCCCATTTTCATCATACAAATATGGTGGATGAGGCATTAAAAAGTGAGCAAATACAATTTTTTTTGATTTATTATATTTAATCACCTCTTGCATAAATTTTAAGGTGTTTTCAATCGGATTTGTTTTATTTAGTGCATTGGTTATTGATTCAAAAATAGTATTATTAAAGAATAAATCTAAAGAAGCTTGTCCCAAGTAAAAATCAGAATTATAAATATGGTTTATATATTTATCGTTTATTGAAAGTTCAAGAGGCCAAGAATTCAGATAAAATATATTATAATTTAAATATTTTGCAATTCTAAACATCGCAGATTCACTAATAGCATCTGAAGATGTTTCATAAGGTAGTGATGTAAGATAATCAAAGTTTAACACAGAAGGAATACTAGCCAATGTTTTATTGTAGTTGCTGTTAATATTATCAAAGACTAAAAAACCTTTGTCTCTTAATGTGTTCAAAAATTTAGAATTGTCATATCCGAGATGTTTTAGGGTATCTTTCCCTGCATACATGTCCAGTAGAATTATATAAATATCTCGATTTGTTTTTTGAGAAACATTAAAGTTTTGAAGTTGTTTTTCTTTTGCATGTGCAATGTTTGGTGTTTTAAATTCTTTATATATTGAATTAAATAAGCACAAAACAATTAATGTTATTGTAAATGGTTTTAGAAATACTATAATTTTTTTTGTATTGGTTAAAGTAATTGCAATTATTAATATTAATATAAGACCAATTATTTCAAAGTAATTGTAATACGGAAAAGTCCCTAAGAACAATTTAATATTATAAAGAATAATCATTAATATTATAGTAATTAATGTAGAATCAATATTATGTTTGGTAATAAGTTTAAGCAAATAAAATAAAATTAAATAGCATAATAAACTAATAAGGAGTATTATACCTCCTCCTATTAAAATACTTGTTATATTATTTGTGTATAGATAGAAAATTTGATAAACTGCTAAAAATCCAAAAAGAATAGTGTCCCCAAATGAAAAATTAGCATCTTCTTTTTTATTTTTTCTATTTAAATAAATAGTCAAAATAAATATTCCCATAAGAACACAAAGTAATAAAATTTGTATAATTTTAAAAGCAATTACATGGTTATAAAGATTTACAGTTACAAATTTGTCACTTGTGTTTATCCTGTTTGAAATATTTAGATTTATTGAGCTTTGACAATGTGTATTTAATTGATTACAAGTTGTTTCTATTTCAGATAAGGGTATATTTACATTTTTTTGAATAAAAAAATTATCTTGAATCAGGTTAATAGTGAATATTAAAATTATACTAATCAATGCACAAATAAATCTATTTTGTTTATTCATTTTTTCTCCATTAAATATAATGTTCTTTCAGTATCTGGAATTTTGTTTTTGTATAGAATTTTGTAATAATTCCCAAATATATTTTCAAAATTTTCTTGTGTATAATCATCAAATATATCTTTTCTGTTTAATAGCATTTTTTGAACTTTTGAATCATTTTTGTCAACAAATTCAATAATTAAATATTTGCTGATGCTACAAAAGTATTTCGCCATATTTTCAAATGGTATATTGTATGTAAATCTTAAATGATGAATCAATGCAAGTGCTAAAATTAAATCAATATTTTGTGCTCTTTGAAGTAAATTTTTTCTTTCTTTATTTGCCCACCCAAGTGCCGGAGAAGGATTTGCCAAGTCAAAAACTAAAGGGAAGATATTGTTTTCATTATCTTTTTTAATTTTGAGATAATTCTTTTCTATGGCCATAGGGTCAATATCAAACGCTGTTACATTTGAGTTGCTTTTTGAAAAAATTCTTGAAAATATTCCGGTGTTGCTTCCAAAATCCCAAACATTTTTGGGAGATATAATTGAACGGTATTTATCTATAATGTTGTATTTTTCATCAAAACTTTTTTCCGTATAATTTGTAAAACTATAATAATTTTCCCATTCAGTTTTATATTTTTGGAGGTTTATATTTTCAACTGTAGTTTGCAGATTTTTAATAATGTTCTTGAGTTGTTGTTTATTAATTTTAATGTTACTCATTTTGTGTGAATTTTCTGAATATTTATTTTGCATTTTGCTATGCAGGTGAATATGAGTGAACAAATTTAAATTAAATTTTGTTTTAAACGGTAATAATTTAGATGTTAATTCAAGAGGAATTCCGTTAATATTCATTAGAAATAATTTATTAAGGCTAAGATCAGAATATGCCATAAGGGCTAATGGAGCAATAAAATTTTCACAAAATTGTTTGTATGCAACCCAAGGTTGACCTTCAATATAAGTTTCAAAAGAAGATGTATCAATTAATAATGGTTTATTATTTAAAAATTGAATATTAAAACAATTTGCATCTTTAAGAGACATATTATAATCCAATGCAATTTGTTGAATTTTTAATGTAGTAAGAGCAGCATCTTTTAATTGTGAAAAACACCATTCCCAAGGATATGATATAAATACTTGCTCCGGTTTTATAGTAATACAGTTATCTTCAATTTTTGTTTCTTCATGTTTAATTAAAAGATTTTTTGAAATTAAATCATTATACAATCCTGAATTTATAAGCTTTTTATATTCAGGAATATATCTTTTAAAAATTTTTCTTACATAAATCCCATTTTCTATAAATACTTTGGCATCAGGATCTTTAAAAGATGCTTCTTCTTCTGTAATTCCAATATTATCCATTATTTCCCTTTTTTAAATAAATTAATGATTTTATCTTTCCATATATTAAAAGTGCAGCCAATTCCGACAAATCCGGCAATAAGCATTTGTAATACCATACTGCCAGTACCAGGATCAAGATATGCAAAAGCCGATTGTGGGGCAATTGTATTCATAATTAATATTGTTCCTAAAAAGTATAAGCTCTTTTTCAAAATAGTTCCTCCACATAAATTGTTATTTTTTAATATTTATAAAATTATCTAAAGTATTGTAAAATATATAAATATCATATCATAATTATTAAAATTTAAATAATTTATTAATATTATTTTTTATTTTACAAATTTGCAATAATTTTATTTTATTGTAAAATAGGCTATTATGAACGGGATTTCAAAAGCAATGGTTATGTCAGCAGGGGTAGGATCAAGATTGGAACCTTTAACGTTATCAATCCCAAAACCTCTTGTACCTATAGTAAATAGGCCTGTAATGGATATTTTGTTTGAAAATCTTTCTAAAATAGGTGTTACTGATGTTATTTGTAATACTTATTATTTGGCTGATAAAATTATTGAAAGATATTCTGATAATAATAATTTTGGTATAAATTTTAATTATATAAAAGAAACATCTTTGTCAGGCACTGCAGGTGGTGTAAAAAAATGTCAATCATTTTTTGATAAAGACAGTTCTTTTTTAGTAATGTCTGGTGATGGATTGTCAAATGCAGATTTAAAGAAGGCTATTGAAATCCATAAAAATTCAAAAGCTATTGCAACAATCGGTATAAAAAGAATCCCGTTAGAGGAAGTCAGACATTTTGGGGTTGTTGTAACAGATAGTGACGGTTTTATATCTGAATTTCAGGAAAAACCTCCTGTTGATAAGGCAAAAAGCAATTTTATAAATACAGGAATTTATGTATTTGATTATAAAATTTTTGATTATATTCCAGAAAATACATTTTATGATTTTGCAAAAGACGTTTTCCCAAAACTATTAAAAGAGCATGTAATAAATACATTTGAAGTAAATGAATATTGGAGTGATATCGGTACGCTAGATCAGTACGTGCAATCAAATTGGGATTTATTCAGCGGAAATTGTGAGTTTTCGCATGCTCCTATTATAAAAACAGCTACAGGTTCTTATATTGCAGAAGATGCTGTTGTCCCGAAATCTGTAAAATTTATCGGAAATTCTGTAATCGGTAAATATTCAAATATTGGCGAAAATGCTGTTATTGAAAATAGTATAATATGGGATAATGTTATAGTAGATGCAAATGTTCATATTTCTAATTGTGTAATTGCTTCAAATTGTTCAATAAAAATGGATTTATATTCTCAAATAGTTGGCGCAGGTGAGATAATTTCTCCTGAATCGTTAAAAATATGATATTAATTTGAATTTTCCGCTGTAAAATTACCCATTTTTTAATTCTTTTATAGTTTTATATACTTTTTTTATATTGCTAATTCCTCCGATTCGGTATCGTTTTTTATTATTGTCATTAATTAAAATTTCTTTACTGTATCCGTATTCATAAAGTCTTAAGTTATCTATATTTTCGTATGCCAAATTAATTTCAGATCCTAAATATTTGAATATGTTAATAGAATAAATTTTTAGAATTCTCTTATTAGTAAGACATAAAGAAAGCGAAAGTGATATTATACTGCTCAAATACAAGAATATAAGCAATATACCAATTAAAAAAGCGTTTTTGGTACTGATAAAATGATATATTTGAAAGTAGTAACAAGTTACTATTAAGATAATAAATGGAAAAATATAAATTAGCGGATGTAAATGCATATTTAATATGACATATTCATTAGGATAATTCTCTTTAATGTAGTTTAATATAACTTTTTTATTATATCTCATAAAAAAGTATTCAGAATAGATAATCAATATAAAAAGTAATATATATATAGTTTTTTCTATATTATTCAAATTCATAAATTCCTCTCTTTATATATAACACCATAAGTATTACTTTTGCCCAAAAATTTTGAAACTCCTATAAAAAAGACAGTTCCATTATCTAAAGCAATTGCATTATAAAAATTATATTTGTCAGGAATTTCTCCAAGATATTCAAAGCTATTTGTTTTTGGATCAAATACTTCCATTGATTTAATAGATTTATGATTTTTGAAAATGGATTGATCTCGAATTGTTCCACCCCATATCAAAATTTTTCCATCATTTAGCAGAACAGAATGTAAACTTGCAGATGAGTATGGTCTATTTATTGCTAAATTTCCCAAATCATAAAACATTTCAGTCGTTGGATCAAATATTTCTGCAGAATTATATGCTTCTTTTGAACTACCACTTATAATTATAACTCTGCCATCAGGTAGCTTTTGTACTGTTGGAGCAGGATAACTTGAGTTTCTCTTTTTTAATAAATTGCCTATTTGCCTAAATGTTTCTGTTTCAGGATTGTATATTTCTGCAGTTCCTTCACATAGCCAAAGAACCAATACCTCTCCATTATTAAGAGTTATTGCTTGTTCGCTAGTATCAGAAAGACGATATGTAATATCTTTATTTACTCCTCCCTTTTTAATAATATTTATAACAGACTCTCCTGCAAATTTAAATTTCTCTGTTGTTGGGTCAAATTTCTCTGCATATTTTGAATTTTGTTCACGTTCTAAACGATACTTAATATTTTCTAAGCCAACATTGTCATATTTTCCCGGAAGTTGTACTAAGCCATTTGTAAGCAAAATTTGTCCATTTTTTAGTTTTGTAAGTCCATATTGAGATCGTGGTACTAACATTTTCCCCGAAACTTTAAATGTATCTGTTTTTGGATCATATATATATGCATATTTACTTATTTCACACATCTTTAATTCAAAATCAGTTATAGCCATTTTATTAGATGGTTGAGGACAATACCCCTCAGCAAAAAGGACTCTTCCATCGTCAAGGACTATATGGTTACCACGTAGCCATATTTTGGGTTGAGTAATATTTTCAAAATTGTTTGTTTTAGGATTATATAGCTCATATGCTTGAATATATCTTTTCCACTCAGGTATTGGATTACTTAAATCTACTGGTAAAATATTAGAACTTGAAATTAAAATTTTTCCATCTTTTAATTTTGTGAGATTAGCATTACTATGATTATATATCGTTGGCCCAATATATTTAAAATTATTTAAACTATTAGATAAAGTTAATTGTTGAAAACTTATAAGTAAAATAAATAATATTATAATTTTAGTTAATTCCCGTATATATTTACTTTTTTTCATCACTTCTTCATTACCCCAGTTTTAAATAAAATATAATATATAGAATATTTCAGTACACGATAATATATATCTAAAATTTTGTCAAGCCATATCTTTCGGGCAATTATGCAACAACTTTTTTTTCTGTTAGTAAGAGTTATATTTAATATACAAATTATCGTCATTCCGAATTTATTTCGAAATCTCACATTTATTGAATTTTGTTTTACTTGATACAGATCCCTGAACCAAGTTCAGGATGACTTAATTATTTTATATAAATTTTTGTATTAAAAAAAAAGAGGGTTTAAACCATCTTAAAATGGCGGCAATTGTGCGTGCAGGTATGAACAAATAGCTTTAGCTATATGCGAGTTTAATGAAGATAAAGCAAGCAAATAAACTACATATTTTGCATTTCTTCAAGAATTTTTCGAGCATACTTTCGATAAAATTTATCTTTTGAATTTACATGTTGTAATGCAACTTTTTTTATCTGTTCAATATCTGATGGATATTTTGATTTTGGGAGGATATATTCTAACACAACTTTTTGATAGCCATTATAAGGGTCTACTTCTTTTGAGACTAATTTATATTCTGCTCCGCGAGGCATTAGAAATTCTGAAGAATGTTGCATTGCAAGTGTTGCTTCATTATTGAAACCTCCGCGTGAAACTCTAGCCCCCTTAGGAATTCTAATAATCTGTAGCATATGATTAGGTTTTGATGGCGCAAAACAGCTATCAAAAAGACCTGCTTCACGTTGAAATACATAAGTATAACCTTCATCTAGCTTGACTATATCTCCAACTTTTGCTTTTGCGATTATATCAAAAGGAGCTATTGTTTTATCTTTAGAACACCCAATTCCGCGATATCCAATGCAATCTTTTTCAAGTGGAGTTAGTTTCGCAAATTCTTTATCTATCTGAATTATTCTATATCCCGTATCTAATTCATCATCAATAATATTCCCGTCCCTTAAAGAATTGATATCATTTCGGATGCGACGGTTAAATGCTTCAACTTTTCCATGGCTTTGAATATGCGAATTAGGAATGTTGTTGTCTGGAATATATTCTGCAGGATTTTTTGTCCAACGATTTGCTTGTTTAGAAATCTGCACAACGTCACTTTCTAGTTGAGGTCCTAATTTCAACCCGGTTGTATTAATTTTTACAGGTCTAGTCGCAAGCAAGCTCTTACCGTTTCTTGCCCAAGCAATAATTTCTTTTCCTAGTTGTAAACCAGCCTTTTCAATTCCCATAATTTTATTCACCTAATACATATATAAATTAATTCTTACCATCAAATTTGCCCATACATTAAGAAATATTAAAACTTACACTAATCCCCTTTAACCAATCACCCCTCAAGCGCTTCTAAAATGTTCAATTGAGGATAAGTTATATCGAAAATAATATATTATAACAAAAAGCTAAATATATAGCTGTATCCTGTCTTTAATAGTCTATTAAAAAAGAAAAATAAAATAGCGGCTCTCGAACAAGTTCAAATGCAGACTACAAGTACAAAAAAAGCACCCGAAGGTGCTAAATTTAAAAATGGCGGGAACGACGAGGCTCGAACTCGCGACCTCATGCGTGACAGGCATGCGCTCTAACCAAACTGAGCTACGCTCCCATATTTGTTTGTCAATGCCTTTCGACAATGTTTATTATAATATGCTGATTTTTTTTTTGCAAGTGGGTAATTTGTTTTTTTTTGTGAAAATCTGTAAATTATTTATGTTTTTATAGCAATTTATTTTTTTACGGTAGTTATTCCTGGTATGAATAGTATATCTAATAATATTAATTTTACCGGAAGATGCCCGCAAGTTAGGGATGCTCAATGGGTTTGTCATGTCGTAAATACGGCATATCCGCATGTATCTTCTACCAGATTTAGTGCCCCTATGTACAGGCTTAAGCAGGAAAATGCCGAGTTATATAATAAATTTATTGATAAAAATCCGTTTCATGTATCTGGACCTTTTAATTTTAGGGAATTAAAACTTGTTGCGTTATTTGATTGGCAAAAACGTCTTGTTGACAAATTAAACAGAGTAAGACGAGAGTGGCAGTATGGCTGTAAAAGTAGTTCTCAACTGGTAAATAACGTTATAGGACAGTTAAAATTTGGTAAAATTGGTAATTGTGGCGAAGATGCGTTGTTGTCTGAGGCAATTTTGAAAATTAACGGCGTTAAAAACTCTTATACTGCAAATTTAATTACTGATAATTCAAAAATTGATCATAGCGTTTGCGTTTTTAATCGGGATGGCTCAAAGTTTGATGGTAAAGTTACTAAAAATACTATAATCATTGATCCTTGGATTGGAGCTGCTGATTTTGCACAAAATATGTTTTTGAAATATAAAAGTCTTGCTAATAAATATTTCTTTAATATTGATGATAAATCAAAATTAGGTTTAACTAATATTAAAAGTTTAAATTTATCAGGTAAAGATACTTTTTTGTTAGCACTGAAGCATGGTAAATTAGTTTATCCTGGTGTGACAAGAGAATTTATGCAATAAAAAAAGAACTTCTCAATTTTTGAGAAGCTCTTTTTTATATGTTTGAATTTTATTTATATAATGGTGCAAGCTTTGCTGATTGTTGAGGAATAACTCCTTCTTCTATTGATTGGTAAACTCTATAATCAATTTGTGGGAAGCAGTTATCAATGTCTTCAATCTCTTTAAGTTTAGCTTCATCAATATTTCCGCTTTCAATCATATCGCAAATTGTTTCAAATCTGTCAACATGTTCTCTAAATCTGTCTGTCGCATAATCTTTAGCCTGCCATGTTGTAATCAAGAATGGCCAGTCTGAACTTTGTAATAACAGATTTTCTCTTGCCATTTGATTTAGTGCTCTGTGAAGCAGTTTATCTTGCGGAATTTCAGGATATTTATCAGCAATAGCATTAATCCTTTTTTCACAAGCATGGATTATTGGCCACATCCATTCTGTTAAATGGTTGTTCCATACATAGAAGTGTCCGCCTTGTCCCCAAGAACTTTCAGGAATTTGGATTGCTTCTTTTGGCGGATATTTGTGAATATATTCACCGGCAGTCATTCTTTCAACTTCCGGTAAGTATGTTGCGAATTTTTTAATTACTTGTTTGATAAATTCAACACCTTCAAACCACCAGTGTCCGAATAATTCTGTATCGAATGATACCATTACAAGTCCTTCTTTACCTGTTGCTTTTTTGTAATCATTTAGCATGTGATAAATTAGGGTTGTATAGTGATCTGAGTTTTCGTTAACTTTGTTTAATGCTAATACAGGGTCGTAAAGCATTTTGTCCCCTAAATCTGTTGTTGGGGAAGTTATTCTCCAGTAGTGCATACCGGATTTGTCATCTTTTTTGTGGAATTCTCTATAAACGCCATCACCAGGATAACCGTCTGCAGCTGACCAAACTTGATAGCCAGCTCGGTCATTTCTACCCATTACAGCAACTTGTGCATCAGGTAACCAGTAAGCAGAATAAGTATCATATCCTGTTGCAGGACGATCAGGTAAAGGAATGTATTCAATATTTCCGTAAACACCGATTACACGTCTGTTTCCGATAGAATTTCCGCCTTCAATAACGTGTGATTCAGTAAAGAAATATTCAATTCCGTTATTTTGTAATGTTACTTCAATTGCAGGTCTCCAATGTTTTTTGCCATCTTTGCCTACGTATTCGTAACCTTGTCTGTATGCACATTCAGGAAGCCAGCATCCGCATGCTTTTTTACCAAATAATCTTTTTGTTGTGTCTGAACCGATTTTGAATTGAGCATTCAAGTTGCTGTCTGTTGCAAGTAATGGAGAAAATCCATGTGTTGCACCTGATGTTGTAATTTCGATACATCCTAAGTCTTGAAATTTTTTAAATTGGGCAATTAAGTCCATTCCGTATTTATTTACAAATGAATCTTTGATATTAGAGAACCAATCAAAATAATATTTTGCAAGGTATTTCAAGTGTTGTGAATGAGCAACCTTCGGATCAGGATATCTGTCTAAATCTTTAGATACCTGAGCAATTCTTGAATCAAGATATTTAACGAAGCCAAGTTTCAAGTGTTCATCGTTAAGCTGTTCTGCAAGAATCGGGGTAATACCCACGGTTAACTTTGCTTTAATACCTTCATCATACAGTTCGGAGATAGCATTCAATAATGGAATGTAAGTTTCTGCCATACATTCATAAAGATTTTCTTCCCCAAAAGGCCACATACCGGCTTTTCTGTAATAAGGAAGGTGGCTGTGTAACATAAATACGAATTGTCCTACTGACATTTTTGCCTCCATATCTCTTATTTAAACGAATTATTATATAACTATAATTCTTACTTATATATTATTTATACCACAAATGGTTAAAAAATATAATCCTTAAGAACTAATTCTTGTGTACAATGTTACAAAAATTAAAATAAATAATTATTTAAAAATTTTATCAATGTCTCCATCCCCGAATATTCGCTTTTTTATTTCATTAATATGTTTTTCATATTTATCTGTTTTCAAATTAATTTTTTTTGCTAATTCCCGCATTACGGCATATTGTTGAATTTCTATTTCTACAACTTGAATATCATTTAATCTGTCTTCTCCTGCCATTCGATTCATAAATGTATCAATAGTATATTGCAAAATTTCGATTTGGCGTAAGACAAATTTATCAATTGGGAGGTTATTTAATTGCGCTTCTTTTATTTTTTGTTCAAGTATTTCAAGTTCTAATTCTTCGTTAAAATTTGAATTCATGTAATCTCCAAAGTTTAATAATATGAATTATAGCATATATATAAATTATATGTATATACTTTTTAATTTATATTATTTATATTGTTTTTAATTTAAAGGTTTCCATGTCCCTTTTACTTCATACATTACTTTATTATCGGGACCAATAATAGCTCGTTTGCCTAAAATTTTTCCGTATTCTCTATATCCTGTTGGAATTCCAAGTTTGGAAACTTTTTGAGCATTGTTGCTGTTAGTATTAGTTGGTGTATTGGTTGTGTTTTGAATTTTGGGTTCGGGGATGTTTTCTATATTTTTTGAAGTACTGTTATTAAATTGTCTATTTAAATTTGGATTTTTGCTTTGAGTAATATTAATTCTTCCATAATTATCCATATTTACAATAAGGAATGTATCTGTACTTGTTTCCAGTACAGGAATTGAACCTTGTCCTTTGAGTTCTGATATAGAAATTTGAACAGTTTTACCATTTTTTTCTATAACAACATTATTTCCGGAAATCATTGCATTGATAGGATTACCTTCTGCTGTTTTAGCTATTTGCCTGTAATTATTTCTGATTATAGGTGTATTTTTTTCTTTTATTTCAGTATTAGTTTTATTTTTATTTAAACTTTCAGTTTGAGATTTTTCAATTTGATTAGTCTTTGGATTTTGTATAGTTTTTTCTTTTATCTCAATATTAGAGTTATTATTATTTATATTTTGTGTTTGATTTTTTACACTTGTATCAGGATTTGAAATTTCTTTTATAGTTTTTTTAGGTGGTTTGTTCAAATAAACACTTGGGCTATGTTGTAAGAAATCCTCAAGATATTCTTGGATGTCTACGCCGCTGTTCATAGGATCATGGTATACTACTATTTTAGAATCAGGTTTATAATTTATAATTGAACGAGCGTGTCCATCCCATATTGCTGTCATAATATCTTCTTTATGATTATATTCATCGTTAAGAACTCTTTTTATAGACTCTTTAGAGAGATATGTTTTACTGTTTTGTCCCAGTAATGGAAGGCTTGCACTATTGTCGGAAGCATTTTCATTTGCTTTTTTTATAATTTTTGATAGGCTGAAATTGCTTATATCTGTTGGTGTTGTTATATTCTCAGCTACTCTGATTCTGTCAATAAGAACTGCTTGTTGCAGCATTTCTATTCCCGGAGTTTCTCCGTTGAATAAATTTGCTTTATGATCTCTCAAGTTTATATTTAAAGGTTGTCCTTTAGGAAATATTACTGGGGGTTTATTCCCTCGTAAATGTACTATTATGTTGTCCCCTTTTTGTTCAAACATTTCATAAATTTGTTTTTTCCCGTATGTAGTATTCAGCATAGAATTTAATTTTGCCTGTATTGTGCAAACGTGGGTTCCTCCAGGTTGGCTGAAAGTCGCTGTTTCTAATGGTGGGAAAAGCTCTTCAAACTTGTCTTTGGATACTTTAATTTCTGTAGGAGTTCCGTTGTAGTTAAAATATAGTTTTGATTGATCTCCGCTTTTTACGGAACATACTCCCCCGTTTTCGACATAATTAGATATATTTTTTAATTTGGATGCATTATCAAGTTCAGTAACAAGAGGTTTGCCGTCAATGGCATCTTTTACTCTGCTTGATAATATAAAATTTTTATTAATTTTTATTTTATTAACAAGATCATTAAGACCGTAAGATTTAAGGCTTTTTACAGTTGTTTTGTCAAGTTCATATTTAAAATTGGAATTTGTTTTATTAGTAAATTTTGAAAATAATCCGGCTGCTAATATGTTACCTTCACTGTCATAAGTAACTTTATTTTGGATATTGACTGTTTTCCCTGAATTATTATTCGCAGGCTGAGATTTAATACTATTATTGTTATTGATTTTATTTTTCTTTAATTTTCTAACTAATTTTTTCCCTCCTATTTTGAAACCGTTTGCGATTGCCCCTCCAACGCCAGCAGTCAATGTGTTTTCAATTACACCTTCTTTTGAGATTTTACCTGTTTCTGCAAATTCTTGAGCAGCTCCAGTAGCTACGTCGCCTGCGCTGTTTATCATAAAACGTTTGGCTTTAGCAAGTTTTGTAGCTCCGGGGACTAATTTATTTGCTAATTTGCCGATATGGCCTCCTAAAAATGTTGAAGCTCCACTATATAATGAATTTTTTAATATTTTTTTGTGATTAGTTCCTTTTCTGAAACCTCCTCCCGAAGTAATTCGATATCTGTCTGTTTCTTCAACAATTAAGTCTGTGGCAGCAGCTACACCTGCTGTTAATAATAAACCGCTACCTCCGGTTAAACCACCTATAACTAAGGTTGTTCCAAGCTTAGCAGATGTTTTGACGGCTTCTGCTCCGTTCCTTTGTGATTCGTTATATTCTTCAACTCTTGTTCTGATATTTTGGACTTTTCCTCCGAATGCTTTTCTATAATTAGCAGCAGTCGGTTTTTTATTATATTCTTCAATTGCTCTTTGATTATATTCTATGCCGTATAATTTTTTGAATGTTTGTTTAAAATAATTATCTCCTTTTTTTGCAGCAATGCTAAGTTTTTTTATTCTGTTTTCTTCTGCTTTAAGATCTTTTCTTACTACTGATGCTCTATTTTTAGAATTCCATAGAATACTTATTCCGTCTGCGAAATCTCCAGCCCAGCCATCATCATCAAGTTGTTTCTTAAATGATTTTTTTGCTGTATTTAAGCTATATTTTAAATTATTTATAGCTTTTTGTTGAGGAGTTGGCCTTTTTTTATTTATGGCTTTTTGATTTGTACGGATTACATAACTTTTCTTTAGTACTATATTTTTATTATTGGAGATTACTTCTAAATTTCCTTTTGTATCTTTTACTATTTTTCTCCCATATAGAGCTTTCCCTACAATGGTGTATGTCTTTCCGTTTGACCCTTTAACTTTTTGCCCTGCACCTTGGTTGTTTAGATATCCGAGAGCTTTTAATTCTTTTTGAAGTTTCTTGTCTTTAAATATGGTCTCATTATTCTTTTTTGCGGAAAGATTGGTTGCTTTTTTATTATTTCTCTGTTTTTGTATTGCACTTTGGCTTATTTTATCTACCATTTAATAGCCCCTCTTTTTTATATTTATCGTTTGTTTTTTATAAAAACTTTAAGGGGAAAAAATTTTTTTTTACATTTTTTAATATATTTATATTGCAAATTATTGTTTTTTTGTTTATTATAGCTATGCTCACATCCTCAAATGGGTTCGAAGTCATTAATCGGACGTAAGAGTAAAGAAAGGCAAAATAAAATGGCAAATATTAAATCTGCTAAAAAAAGAGTACTTATCGCTGAAAGAAACAGAGTTAGAAATGTAGCATTCAGAACTTCTATTAAAACAGCTGTTAAAAAAGTTTTAGAACTTGCTAAAGCTGAAGATAAAGAAGCTTTAAATAAGGCTATGTCAAAAGCATATCAATTATGCGACAAAGCTGTTTCAAAAGGTATTTTACATAAAAATACTGCAGCTAGAAAAAAATCAAGATTAACTCTTGCTGTAAATAAATTACAAGCAAAATAATCCGCTGATTAAATTTTATAAAAAAGAGTTATATATAAATATTATATATAACTCTTTTTTTTATTGGTTTATTTTTCTTTTAATAAAAGTTCACAAAAAATATTTGTATTTATTGCGGCTTTATGAAAAAAGTGTTAAAATATAGATATGGTTTTCGCTGCTCTTTTATTATTTATTTTAGTATTGTTGGTTTCATTTATAATTTATCTTTTTTGCAAAAAAGTTATTTATAAATTGAATAAACGTGTGCTTGCAAGAAATATTGCACTTCTTAAAAATTCAAAGGAATTGGCAGATTATAAAAATTTGTCTGAAGAAGAAATCAGGGAGAAACTTATAATTCCGTTTTTTCTTATTCTCGGGTATAACACTTTTGACAGACGAGAATTTGTAAGAACTCAGGGGCGTGCTTTTGTTGAACCTGATTATATTACTAAAAAATGGGATAACAGCAGACTTTGCAAACGTTCATTGTATATCAAGTTTGAAAAATTCTCTGATGAAGCTGTTGATTTAAAAAATAAAGTTTATAACGACAATAAAATGCAGGGCGTTAATATTGATGAATTAATGAATAAACTTTATTTTAACGGTGAATATTACGTTTTGACAAACGGATATTTATATATGTTTTTCAATAAGCATTATGTTATCGGAAGTAAGAAATTTGAATTTTGCTTTGATGTAAGAAGTTTTAGCAAAAAAGATATTGCAAAACTTGCATATTTCACAAAACAGTATATGTTTTTGCAGATTTCCGATATTTATAGAGTATAGATGTAATTTTCATTAATATTATGTAAAGATATTGGTAATTAGATATTTATTGAGTATAATTATTTTATTACAGGATATTTTTAGTAAGAAAGATAATTATGCAGGATAATTTTGAAAGAAAACCAATAAAAAATATAGATTTTAATATCGATTTAGCTCAAAGTTTCGGAATTTATAAAAATAATTCAGAATTTGATTTATTGGATTATGCCAGCTCTGTGAATGTTTCATGTGGGTTTCATGCAGGTGATCCTTTGACAATAAAAAATGCACTTATGAAAGCTAAAGAAAAAAATGTGGTTGTAGGTGCACATATAGGATTTAATGATATTCAAGGTTTTGGGTATCGTGATATGGATTTGGATGAAGATGAAATTGAAGCTATTGTTATTTATCAGGTTGGAGCTTTGATGTCATTTGCAAAATCTATGCATTTGGAAATTGAACATGTAAGACCGCATGGTGCTATGTATAAAAGATGTGCAACTGATTTTTCATTTGCTTGTTCTGTTGCAAAAGCTGTTCAAAAATGTTCAAAATGGCTTGTTTACTATGGAGCTGCAGGCGAAATTACAGAAAAGACAGGCGAACTTATTAATATTCCTGTTGCACAAGAAATTTGTTTAGAAAAAATGTATAATGTTGACGGTACTGTTAATACTGTTGCTAAAGACAGTGAAAATACAGAAATGGAAATTTCAAGGTTAAAACAGTTGTTAGCAGCATCTCAAGTTTCAAATATCGAAGGTGGCAAAACTGTTGTTACTGCTGACACAATTCACTTTACAAACAGATTGTCAAATTCATTAGATTTAATTAAGCAGGCTTATGCAATTATAAAACCTGTTCCTGTAAATTATAAAAATGCTTGTTTATCAGGCTGGGTAGAATAGTAAAATAATAAATAGTTAATAGGGGTAGATTATAAAGTGATTAAAAATTTTAGAAAAAACGTAAAAATTCCTCAAGATGTTAGATGGTTAATGCCTGGATTACAGGTAAAAAGATGGTTCGCGCTAATATTTTTGGGCGCAGTTTTGATGACTTTCGGGGTTTTAATATTGTTCGATATAAAACCTGTTTTTTACACTATGGAATTTATACGTAATATCGCTATGAAGGTGTCAACAGAGTGGATTGCATTCGCAGCTGTTATGTTTGGCGCAGGATTGTTCTTTAAGGGTTGGCAAAAGACAAATTTGTCAATGCTTGATGGACGTGATAATCAATCTTTACTTGAAAGTTTATATCGAAGAAGAAAACTTAACAGAGGACCTAAAATTGTTGCTGTTGGCGGTGGTACAGGTCTATCAATGTTGTTAAGAGGAATAAAAAATATAACAAATAATGTTACAGCTGTTGTTACTGTTGGTGATGACGGCGGAAGTTCAGGAAGATTAAGAGAAGAAATGGGCGTGTTGCCTCCTGGAGATATCAGAAATTGTATTGCAGCATTGGCTGATGATGAAGATTTGGTAACAAAATTGTTCCAGTATAGATTTAAAACAGGTGAAGGCTTAGAGGGCCATAGTTTTGGTAATTTATTCCTTACGGCATTGTGTTCTATCACAGGTGATATGGTTCGTGCCGTAAAAGAATCTTCAAATGTTTTATCAATTCGTGGCAGGGTTTTACCTTCTACTCTTGACGATATGAAACTTGTCGCAGAAATGCAAGATGGCAGAATTATTCACGGAGAATCAAATATCCCTGAAGCTCATGGTAAAATTAAAAGATTGTTTACCGATCCTCAAAATTGTCGTGCTTTACCTGATGTAATTTCAGCAATCAGAGATGCTGAATTGATTATTTTGGGACCTGGAAGCTTATATACAAGTGTTATTCCAAACCTTTTGATAAAAGAAATTGCTCATGAAATTGCAAAATCAAATGCAAAGAAAATTTATGTATGTAATATTATGACTCAACCTGGTGAAACTGACGGATATAGCGTTTGTGATCATATTAACGCAATTATGAAACATGCAGGTAGCAAAAATGTTATAGAAGCTGTTTTAGTAAACGATTTTATGCCTTCAAATTTGGCTAAAAAATATCAAATGTCAGGTTCTTATCCTGTAAAATTAGATTTCGATAATTTGAAAAAACTTGGTGTAAAACTTGTAACAAGAAAGCTTATTGAGGATAATAACGAAGGTCTTGTAAGACATAGTTCACATCGTGTTGCAAGAGCAATATATTATTGGTTTAGAAAAGAACATAAAAATGAAAAGGGCGGAATATTCCCTTCATCTCATAAAGATTCTCAAAACAAGGCTGTGATGTATAATGGTTAAGAAAATTACTGTTAACACTATAAGAAAATATAAAGAAAATGGTGAAAAGTTTTCAGTTTTAACCGCTTATGATTATTCTACGGCTAAATATATTGACGAAGCAGGAATTGATATTGTATTAATCGGTGACAGTTTGGCGATGGTTGCCTTAGGGTATGAAACAACACATTCTGTAGGTGTAGATGAAATGTTGATATTTACCCGTGCAGTTGCAAAAGGTGTTAATCACGCAATGGTTGTGACGGATATGCCTTTTTTGAGTTATCACACTGACATTGCATCTGCTGTAAAAAATTGCGGTGAGATGATAAAAGTTGGTGCAAATGCTGTGAAAATTGAAGGGTTCAGCGATTATATCCTTGATGTTATGAAGCGTTTGATAGCTTCGGGAATTCCTGTTATGGGGCATTTAGGTTTTACTCCTCAATTTATAAATACTTTAGGTGGTTATAAAATTCAGGGAAAAACTCAGGATGCAACTGAAGAATTGTTAAGACAGGCGAAAGAATTGGAAAAGGTTGGAGTATTTTCAATTGTGCTTGAGATGGTTCCTCAAGAAAGTGCCAAATATATTACTGAAAATTTATCTGTTCCAACGATTTCTTGCGGTGCCGGAAAATATTGTGATGCACAAGTCCTTGTATCTGATGATGTGTTTGGCAAATTTTCAGATTTCAAACCTAAGTTTGCAAGAAAATATGGTGATATGAAATCGTTAATTTATAATTGTGCAAAACAATATAATGATGATGTTAAATCAGGAAAGTTCCCTGACGAAAGTGAAATCTTCTAATAATTTCTTCTATTATGCATTTGTATCAAGTAATTTCTTTTCAAGATCTACGAATGGTTTGTTTTTGTATTCTTTAACATCATTTTTTGATAAGATTTTGAGTCGTCTAAAAACTTTTTTCATATCTATAGGATCAATTGTATATATAGAAGGGTCGTCTTTTGGCTTTTTGAATCCAAATCTTTTGCATAATGCTTCCATTTTACCGGTTACATTTTCGATAGGGATTATCAAAGATGTGTCTTGAAATTTTTGAGTTTCCTTCAATATTGAAGATAATAGTCCTTGCTTCGCATCTTTATCTCCCCAGGCTGCCATACCTTTGATAGTCATATCGCCTTCTAATTCTGTATTTAAAATTCCGGTTATATTTTTGTCGTTTTCAACGCTGATTAAAACTTTTGAGGTGTAATCACTTTTTGCTGTGACTGAGGCTTTATGTAGAGCATTTAATGTTATTTGTTTAGGGGTTTTATTACCGATTTTAACTGTATCAGGTGGTAGAGCTGTGTTTTGTAATAAATCAGATAAGTGTTTAAGAAAATTTTTGTCTCTGCTATCTAAACTGTATATATCAATTTTTTTTAATGGAGTTTGTATTGTTTGTAGTTTTATTCCGTTAAAATTAGTTTTGTTATCGCATAAATTTACTTGCATTATAATCTCCTTTTTAAGAATTTATAATTATCAAAAACCGTACAAAAAAAATTTTGTTACCGTTGCTTTAGAAATTATAAATCAAGTAAATTTTTTATGTTATAATTTTATTTGAGAAAGAGAGTGATATTATGTTAGTTCATACAATAGCTGAAGTTAGAGAAAAGATTAAAGAATGGAAAAAAGAAGGACTTACAATTGGTTTGGTTCCTACTATGGGAGCTTTACATAACGGACATTTAAGCCTTATTAAAAAAAGTGTTGCAAGATGCGACAGAACTGTCGTATCTGTTTTTGTAAACCCTATACAATTTTGCCCCGGTGAAGATTTAGACAAATATCCGAGAACACTTGATGCTGATGAAAAACTTTGTAGTGATGCAGGCGTTGATATTGTTTTTGCACCTTCACCTAAAGAAATGTATGGAGAAGGACATATTCTATCTAATGATTTTCTAACTTATGTTATTCCACCATTTTTCTATGTAAATAAATTGTGCGGAAAATCCCGCGTAGGTCATTTTGATGGTGTTTGTACGGTTGTAAATAAGTTGTTTAATATTGTGCAGCCTGATTTCGCATTTTTCGGTGAAAAAGATAGACAGCAATTGATTATTTTGAAAAAAATGGTTAAGGATTTGAATATTCCTCTTGAGATTGTTCCTTGCCCGATTGTAAGAGAAGAAAACGGTTTGGCATTATCTTCAAGAAACAAGTATCTATCTGCGGAGGCAAAAGTTGATGCTCTTGCTTTGAGTAAAATTTTATTTAATATAAAAGCTTGTTACGACAAAGGTATAAAGGATGTAAAGGCTTTAACTGAAACTGCTTATTCATTTTTAAATAAAAATCATTCTCTGGAATATCTGGAATTTAGAGATGCAGATAATTTGGAAGAAAAAGAAATTGCAGATGATAATACTATTGTATTTATCGCTGTTAAAATAGGTGATGTGCGACTAATTGATAATATAGCGTTAGCATGAGGTTTGGATGATTTCTATATATAAATTTATATCAAGAATGATAAACAGCTTTATCAATATTTTGTTTATGGTTCAAATAGCTTTGATGATATTAGTCTTTTTGACCGCAACTTATTGGTTTTTGAATTTATTGGATATAACAGCATTCTCATTTGTTGAACCAATAGCCAATGCAGTGTCTGATTTTGTAAAAATATTTTATAACCAATCAGTTAGTGTTGGAGGAGTGTTTATTGACGGCTCTTTATTATTGTTTGATATAGTTGCAATTGTAGTGGTTTTTGCTATTACAAGATTAAAGTATTATTGTCATCGTGCAATGGATTCTATAAAGATTTTAATAGATGGGTGTGAAGAACAAAAAGAAGAACAATTTAATAAAGAATTGCAAAAAGAAGTTGAGGCTAGTATTAGAAAATGTAATAATGTCGCAATTTTGGTTCAATTTAAAGCAAAAAATATGATGGTAGATTCTTGCTGGGGCGGAGATGCTGAAGCAGGAGTTAAGGAAAAAGAAGAAGAAGCTTTTAAAACATTTTTTGCTTCTATAAAAAATTTGACAGGCTGCAAATTCGCAAAATCAGGAGATAAAATGTTAATTATGTTGAATGATTTTACAAGTATTGATAATGTATTGCATTTTATAGAATTGGCAGTAAATCGCATAAGAGTAAATATGCGCAAGAAAAGATGGCTTTTAATTGCATATATATCACTTGATGTATTTGATAATAATACTAATTTTAAAGTTGATGTGTATCCTTTGCTTGAAAAATTATTGACTCTAAAAATTCAAAATGAACCTGTATGTTTAGGTAATTTTTGTATGCGTTATGAGCTGAATAATGAACCAATGTACAAACCATTTTTACGAGGCTCTTATAATATAATTGATCAGGAATGTGAAATATGGTCATTGGTTAAGAAAAATTAACAGCCCTATTGATTTTTTTTAGTATTTAAAGTAATATTAATTTTGTAAACCGCAGACAGTTAGCGGGGGTGGGTAAAACTCATTACAGATGTTGAAGCCCGCTGTGATAAGTAAAATTGTTACAGTCCCCTTAATATACAAGCTAACCGAGGTGAAACAGTCGAAATATAAAATATAGATTTGTTCACTTGTGAGATTTTGCGGTCCGATATTGGAAAAGCAAAATCTTTTTTAGTATTCGGGAAAATAATTAGGTCGAACAGATTGCTCAAGCAATCAAGAAATACAAACAGAAGGAGCTAAACATGGCAACAAAAGCTTTTAAATCTGAAAAAATAGATGCTATAAAAGCAAAAGCAGAAAAAGCCCAAGTAGCTATTTTAACTGAGTATAAAGGATATTCTGTAGAAGAAATTACCAATTTAAGAAGAAGCCTTCAAAAAGATGGCGGCGATTATATGGTAACAAAAAATACTTTAGCTAAAATCGCTTTAAAGGGTACTGATTTTGAAGTTCTTACTGATTCATTAACAGGACCTGTCGCTATTGCGTTTGGTTTTGAAGATCAAGTAAGCCCTGCAAAAGCAGTTGCAAAATTTATTAAAGATACCAAAAAAGGTGCTATTTTAGGTGGAGCTTTAGATGGTAAATTATTATCAGCTAAAGAAGCAGAAGCATTATCAAAAATGCCTTCAAAAGAAGAACTTCTTGCAAAAATTCTCGGTTCTATCAATTCACCTGCTTCAGGTATCGTTGGATCTATCAATGCAGTTATGTCACAACTTACAAGAACTATGGCTGCTGTTAGAGACGCTAAGGCTCAATAAGCCTCTAAGATGTACAAAATTGAAAACAATTTAAAAGGAGAAAAATAATGAGTAACGTAGAAACTATTTTAGAATCAATTGAAAAATTAACTTTATTAGAAGCAGCTGAATTAGTAAAAGCTATGGAAGAAAAATTCGGCGTATCTGCAGCAGCTCCAGTAGCAGTTGCAGCAGCTCCTGCAGCAGCTGGTGAAGCAGCAGCTGAAGAAGCATCTGAAGTATCAGTTATCTTAGCTTCTGCTGGTGCTAACAAAATCGCTGTATTAAAAGAAGTTAGAGCTATCACAGGTCTTGGCTTGAAAGAAGCTAAAGATTTAGTTGATGCTGCTCCAAAACCAGTTAAAGAAGGTATCAAAAAAGAAGATGCTGAAGCTATCAAAAAACAACTTGAAGCTGCTGGAGCAACTGTTGAAATCAAATAGTCAATTGATTATAAATGATTTAAAAAAGCTCCTCTTTTTAAGAGGGGCTTTTTTTATATACAAATTTTGGAATATTCACAAAAATCGCACATTTTAGAACGTTCAAATTCTTCCGGAAATTGTGCATTTGTTATTTTGTCACAAATTTCAAGAAGTTTTTTTTCATAAATTTGTTCTTTTTCAGGTGTGAAATCAATTATACAATTTTGGTTATTTTTTAAATCAATGTAGATAAATTTAAGATTTTTTCCGTACATTTTTGAAGCGCTTAAAAGATATATTGAGGTTTGATAATCATATTCGGGATTTTTAGGAATTGAACCTGTTTTGTAATCGAGAATGTAATAACCCCCTCCCTCGCAAATGCTGTCTCCCTCTCCTTTACTAGAGAGGTTATCTTTCATAAGAGCATCTAATCGTCCGCCAACCCAATAATTCCCAACTTTGCAGGACAAATTGTATTCTGAATTTACATAGGTTTTATTAAAAAATTTGTTTTGTTTTAGGATTTGCCACAGTTTTAATTCTTCACTGTTGAGAGCTTTTTCCATTTTTGAGATGTCATCTCCGCGAAGGTAATAGTTTGCAAGTGCGTGAACTTTTTTACCTTTTTCAAAAAAACTGCTTTTTTGAGGTACGGAAATCTTTTCAATGTATTTAAAATAGTATTTTTTCGGACAGGTTTCAAAAGTTTTTAGCATATTGGGTGAAAAACTATTCATTGTGTTCCTCCGTACAATCTAAAATTTCTGAAAAAATAAGACTTGGTTCTTGTTCAACAATTTTTTCAAATGATTTTATTTTTCTGCTGGTTGTGAAATATAAATATTTTTTAGCTCTTGTGATTGCTACATACAACAATCTTAAGTTTTCTGATACCAATTCTTGCTTCATATCAAATTCTGATTTTGGTTTGTAATTAGGATTTAAACGTTTTAAGTTTTCTGTGAAATCAGAATTTTTTAATTTAATTTGATTGAAATCAAGTGTAAGATTTTTTTCTGACATTTCAGGGATAAAGACGTAATCGAATTCATCTCCTTTTGATTTGTGGAGTGTCATTATTTGAACTTTTCCTGCGAGAAATTCTTTATCGCTCTCATCTTCTTCCGAGAAGAATTTGAAACCGCTCAATGAAGGTTTCTTTGCAAGTTCTCCCAAGCGTTCTATTAGTGTTGCAAAATCTTTGTAATTCAAACTCAGCCGTTTTATCAATGTTGAAATAAGATATACGTTGGACTTTTCAATTTCTGAATTAAAGTAGTGGAGTCCTATTTTTATTGCAAGTTCTTCAGGTGCAAGATAAGAAAATGAAAGCCAGTAACTTAAATCCCAATAAAATTGTCCAAGATTAATATCGTCAATAAAATCAGGATTTATTTGAATAAACGGATTTTCATATTTTCTGATTTCAAGTCCAAGTCTTTGTTTATAAAAGCCCATTTCTGCAAGAATTTCGTAGTTGTCAGCAATTATATTATTATCAAATGGATGAAGAATCATTTGCATTACGGCAAATATTGTTCTGAAAATAGTCTTTTGTTCAAGACTTTCACTTCTTGTAATACTTTTTAGTCCGCTGTTGTTGATGAAATTAATCCATTGCGCTACTTGGTAATTGCTTCTTAAAAGAATTCCTATAGTGCATTTTGGATCTTTTTTTAGAGCTGATTTGATTTCTCTTAAGATATAGTTTCTTTCTTCAAGCGGTTTTTCAAAAATTACAGAATGAAGTGCATTTTCAGAAATCGGATTTCTACCTTCAACAGGCTGCATAAAGATTTCAAAGAAAGCGTTTTTTGTTTCGTTTTGAGAATCTGCCCATTTAACTAAATTATTCGCAAGAGTCCAGACATCTTTTGTGCAGCGTTGAGAACAATTCATGCTGACATTGTTGCTTTCTTTTATAAATTTTCTAAAGCCTTCAACATCTGCATTTGAAAAAGTTGTTGTAATTGCTTGGTTTATGTCACCGCATCTGATTAAATTTTTATGTTTTGCGCTTAAAAGATTAATAAGTCGTTGTTGAATTGAGGAGGAATCTTGAGCTTCATCTTCAATAATGTATTCGCAAATATCTTGGTAATATTCTCTGATATCAGGGTTATCTTCAAGCAGTTTGACTGAAGATATCAGCATGTCATCATAATCTATTAAATTTGCTTCTTTTAATGTATTTTGGTACTCCTCAAAAAATGTTTTGAAGTTTTCGAGTTTTTTATCCATTGAATTATTAAATTCACAGCACCCGATTTTGAAGACTGAAATTCCTCTATCAAATTCTTCTGTTTCTTTTTTCTTTAATTTTAGTTTATTTGAGATCTCTCTTATTATTCTTGTGCGTTGAGTGTCATCACAAATTTCAAAGTCTGAAGATAATCCAAGTCTTTCAAAGTTGCCGTTTTCTTTTAATATTCTTAATGCGAGTCCATGGATTGTGCTAATATTTGGAAGCTGTGAATTATTTTGTCTTATATTTTTAATTCTGTCTCTGAAGTTTCTTGCAGCACTTTCCATATATGTCATAACAAAAATGTTTTCAGGATTAACTCCTTTATCAAGAAGTTTAATTATAAGCACAAGTAATATTGTAGTTTTCCCTGCGCCGGGAACTGCAGAAATTGCCATTTGACCGTTTTTATAATCAAGTACGGGCTTTTGATCATCTCTTGGCATTATTTGGAAGCTTGTTGAATTATCTTCTGTTTGTTCTGCTATTTCATTAATTTTAATATATTCTTCTATACCACCGAAATTTTCTATCCCGTTTCCGTCAAACAGGCTTGAATATGTGTAAATATGTTCTGTCGCACAAAGAGTTAGTTTCCTTAAAATCCTTGCAGTTTTTTCTTTTGAAAGTTCAATATTATCATCGATTGTAAAGTCATCTTTTGCCCAGCCTCTTTGAAATACCCAAGCGTTATATAAAGGCCCTGTGTCGCTTTTAATCCATTCATCACTTGATATATCAAGCCATAGTTGATACTTTGTTTTAATTTGATTATCTATGATTTTTTGTGGGGTTGAAATTATTAAATCATTTGGCAAAATTTCTAAAGTAGAATATGGATTTTCTGAAATTATGGAATTTTCTATTTGATTAATAATTTCATTTTGTTTGTTTTGAAAATCTTTGCCGAAGATATTTTCAAAATCTTGCAGTTGTTTTATAAAGAAATTGAATTTGTTTAATTCTATAGGATTAACTTCATAAAATTCTGCAAGCTCATTATATATATCAAAAACTTTTTCGGAAAGTTTTGAATTGCTGTTAGATAGTTGAGATAAGATTTCAAGGAATTTTTTATATTTTTCTGTGTATTCCTCAAGATTAAATTCGTGTTCTATTAATGTCCCTTTGAGATTAAAGTTTTCAAGAATATCTCTGCAATATTTTAAAGGTATTCCTAAAAATCCTGATAAAACTACTCTTAAATCAAATTCATTAATCTGCATTGAATTGCTTAGCTTTAATATAGTTAGAATTGATTTTACAAGTTTATTTTGAATAAGTTTTTCACTCCCTGATAAAAACATTAAGTTAGTATGAATATTTTCTTTTAGAGAGAATTTCAACATATCATCAATTACAGGAGTGATTATAGAAATTTCTGACGGCAAAATATTTTTGTTTAAAAGCTCTTTGATTTGTTTAATTGCTGCATCTATCATAGAAGCTCTTTTGGAAGGAGATTGAAGTGAAAAATTTTCAAGGGGGGTGATTTCTCCTTTGGTAATATTAGAAAACAAGTTTTCTGCATCTTTAAACATAATATTTTCAGAGGTAAGTTTTTGCACTTTTTCATTAAACAGGTCTTCAAATTTCCAAACTGCTGTTCTATCAGCACTTAAATATCCGGCACGACTTGCCCCCTTTTCATCAAATGCAATAAAGGCTTCTTTAATTTGAGGAGCAAGGTGTGAGATAAAATCAAAACATACAGGAGTTATTTCATCTCCGTCATCTAAAATTAAGTATTTAATATTTTTGAAATAGTCAGAATTTTTATAAACGTAATTAAATACAAGAGTCTGTCTTAAATAATCAAAATCTCGCAAAGCAAGAGTTTTTGCAAGTAACTTTTTTAATGCTTTTTTTGCATCTTCCGCAAAACTTTCGTTCAATACTCTTGAACGCCATTCAACTTCTTCATCCGTCAAATTATTCTGAACAATAAGAGAATATCTTCTAAATATTTGGTGTAAAAGTGATTTTTTCGAATTGTATCCTTTGAATGGAATTTCTTTTAAAATATTTTTTAAAATAAATTGAGAAACTTCAAGCCCTGCAAGATTTGGAAGAATTGTCGGGTTATCAAACGGATTGATATTTTCTAAAAATGCCCAGTTATCATTAATCGTGTTATAAACAAGTGAAAAAAATGAATGTACTTGTAATTTTTCAATGGAATCTATTTCAAGTTTTTCAAAAGTTTTATTTATGAAGTTTTGTTTAAGATTTGAGTTTTGAACAAGCACTAAAATTTCAGAAGATTTAATTCCTGAGTTTAATAATTTAGTATAAGCATTTATCAGAAAATCCGTTTTATTAGTGGATAAATCACCCGAAATTAACATTCATACTCCTTCAAAAATAATTGTACCATGAACAATAAAAAAATATTTTTGTCCTCATCCTTCTGAACTATTGCATTTTTTTACTCGTTAGGCTATTATATATCCATAAACGGAGAGAAGGTAATACAAAATTTTAAAAATGCATGGAGGTTAGTTATGCAAGAATTACAAGACAAAATTGGACAATCAGCAGGTCAAATCTACAATTATTTAAACAACAATGGAGAATCTTCATTCTCTAAAATGAAAAAAGAATTAGATCTTAAAGGCAACTTTGCAGATTTAGGTCTTGGCTGGTTAGCTAGAGAAGACAAAGTTGAAATCTCTAAAAAAGGTGCTTCTGTTAGCGTAAGACTTAAATAGTTTATTTTAAATTATTATAAATTAATTTTTGTAAAAAAGACACTTTTTATTAGGTGTCTTTTTTTGTTGACATAAAAAAAAAGCCTCTAATTTTATTTTAGAAGCTTTGTGAAATCTTTATGATTCCTCGTGTAAAAAGTAGGTAGAAAGTGTAGTAGGTAGTGTGAAATTTATTAATTCGCTTATTGCGTATTATTTATTTCTTACATATTAATAAAGTATTTCTAAAGTATATAATTGCGTAATATACTATATATTGTAACAAAACTTTACATAATAAATATTATAAGTATTAAAATAATTAACCAATTTAATTTATATGCCTCCGGCAGTGTCTTCCAGACAAGGGCACTTTAATATATAAATTAAAACTATTCGACCATTAGTGGAGCGAATAATTAATGTTAGCGAAACAACAACAAAACGAGTGCTGTTTGAGCGGTAAAGTTTTTAAGATTCTGAAACAAGTTCAGAATGACGAACATACTTGTGTATAAATACGTCACCCTGAATTTGTTTCAGGGTCTAAATTACATAATGACAAAAATGTAGCGAGTTCACTCGTTTAGAGTTGAGCGTTACAATTAATTAATGAGCGTAATGACGGTCGAGAGTTTCTTTGTGGTACTTTCTTGTCGGTACAAGAAAGTACGGATATAAATTTCTTTAGTGAATATTAACGAGGCAATAATATTTATTATGTATCTTTATCTTATTTGTTTTTGTTTTATAATTGTTAATATTAAAAAAGGATTAGGATTATATGAAAATCGCAATATATCCGGGTAGTTTTGACCCGATTACAAAAGGACATTTAGATATTTTAAAAACAGCAGCTGAAATCTTTGATAAAGTAATTATTGCAGTTGCAAAAAATCCCGCTAAAACAGGTTTTTTGCCTGTTGATGTTAGAGTTAATCTTATTAAAGAAAGCGTAAAAGATTTAGAAAATGTTGAAGTGGATTCTTTTGAAGGCTTAACAATTAATTACGCTAGAGAACGTAATGCAACAGTACTGATAAGAGGTTTGCGAGCTGTATCTGATTTTGAATATGAAATGCAGCTATCTCAAGCAAATAGCGCTTTAGCAAGTGAAGTAAAGACTGTTTTTCTTACTACAAAACCAAAATACAACTTTATTTCATCAAGCACAATAAAGGAAATATACCTTAATCATGGGGATATTTCAAAGTTTGTTTCGGAACCTGTGAATGAATATTTAAAAAATTCTCACAAATGTTAAAATATATAGATTTTTCCGTAACAAATTATTTGACAATTAATATACGCTTATGTAGAATGTAATTAGAGTAAGAAAGGTATATGTGTGACAGCAATGCAACAGAACAACAATGGTGTATATGATTTATTAAAAATGTTAGAAATCTCTTTGGAGGAAGGTTTTCCAATTATTCCAAGAAAATTTACGGTTGTAAAAACAAAAGAAATAGAAGCCTTGATAGATAGAATTTATGCTTCTTTACCGGTAGAAGTCCAAGAAGCACGTGCTTTTTTGCGCCGTAGAGAAGAATTACAGATAGAAGCTCAACAAAAAGCAGAAAAAATTATTCAAGATGCCCAAGCAGAAGCTGATAGAAAATTGTCAGAAGCAGATTTTATAAAAGCTCTTGAAAGAGAAGGTGTAAGAATAAGAACTCAAGTTCAACAAGAATGCGAAGAATTAAAACGTAAAGCAATGGAAGAAGCCGATAACATCAGAGCTCAAGCTGTTGAAGAAGCTATGAAAACAAAAGAAGGTGCTGAGTTATATGCTGAACAAGTTTTGACAAACTTGGAGAAAAACTTGACTCAACAACAACAAATTGTTAAAAACGGTCAAGTTTACATGGAAAAACTTCGTACAGATTCTTTCGGAAGCTATGATATTCCTTCATCTTATACATCGGAAAGATCTCAAGCTTCTTCATCTTCAGATTCTGATTTTGTAATCAAATAAGAAGATATAAAATATTTAAAAAATCAGTCGGCTATCCTGTCGGCTGATTTTTTGTATAAATGCTTATAGTTTTTTAACAAATTGTTTGCAATTTATTTTGTTTGTTTTATTATGATAACATAAGCCGATTTAATTAGAATGTGAGTTAATCACATTCTTTTTTAAAGCGGAGGCTAAAAGCCAAAAATCTTAGTAATAAAGAATTTAATTAAATAACTGAAAAGGAAATAAAACAATGGGTATCAAAGGAAAAAATGACAGAATGGTAGTTCTAGCATGTGAAGATTGCAAAGAAAGAAACTACACAACTACTAAGAATAAAAAGAATGTAAAAGAAAGATTAGAATTGAGCAAATATTGCCCAACTTGCAAAAAACACACTACACACAAAGAAACAAAATAGTAGCGAACTGTAATCGGAGGTCAGGAAGCTAAGTTTCTTGAAAAAAAATCTTGTCTTCTTGCCTTCCGTAAGCCGTTCTTATTGGATAGGCGTCCTTAGTTCAGTTGGTAGAACGTCGGTCTCCAAAACCGGATGTCGAGGGTTCGAGTCCTTCAGGGCGCGATTTTAATTAAAACGTAAGGAAACAAATATGATAGGCGCAGAAAATCAAATGCCAGCATGGCTAGAAAAATCAACAAACTCAGTGAAAACATACTTCCGTGGTGTAAGAACTGAATGGGGTAAAATTAGCTGGCCTGAAAAACGTCAGGTTGTTGCAGAAACAGTGTTTGTAATAGCTATTGTTTTTGTTTTTACTGTTGCTGTTTATTTAATGGATATAATTTTTAAAGGTTTGCTCGGATTAATAAAATAGTTCGGGCATACAAAAATATAAAGGTGGCTTATGACTGAAAACGAAAAATCTATGAAAGAACAGTTGGATGAAGATAAAGCGAATGAAGCTTTAGAAGCAAAGGCTGAAGAACAAGCTAAAGAAGAAGCAAAAGAAGCTAAGAAAAATCAAAAACGCTGGTATATAGTTCATACTTATTCAGGTTATGAAAATAAAGTAAAAGTTAACCTTGAAAAACGTATTGAATATATGAATATGGGAGATAAAATCTTTAGAATTGAAGTTCCTCAAAAAACAGTTACTCAAATGAAGGGTGGTAAAAAACAGGAACGTGAAGAAAAGATTTTCCCGGGCTATGTTCTTGTTGAAATGATTATGGATGAAGACAGTTGGTATGTTGTAAGACACACATCAGGTGTTACAAAATTTGTAGGATCTGCTAAAAAACCTATCCCTGCACGTGATAGTGAAATTAAAAAAATTATTAACCGCTCATCTTCAACTACTCAGAAAATTGAACTTGATGTTAAAGCAGGTGATAAAGTTAGAATTGTTTCCGGACCATTTGCAGACTTTATCGCTGATATTATCGAAGTTTACCCTGATAAATCAAAACTTCGTGCAAATGTTTCAATCTTCGGACGTGAAACTCCTGTTGAATTGGAATATAAACAAATTAACAAGTTGTAATCAGAACTTGTTAATTTTAAAGTGAATAAATTAACAAATTATAATTAGTACAAAAAATGTGGAAGGACCCTCCGGAAACAGTCATTTCGGAGACCGTTAGTACCACAAAAGGAGAAAAAAATGGCTAAAAAAGTAGTAGGAAAAATCAAGCTTCAAATCGAAGCAGGTAAAGCAAATCCATCACCACCGGTTGGTCCTGCATTAGGTCAGCATGGTGTTAACATCATGGATTTCTGTAAGCAATTCAACGCTAAAACAGAATCTCAAGCTGGATATATTATCCCGGTTGTAATTGATGTTTACGAAGATAGAAGTTTTTCATTCATCGTAAAATCACCTCCGGCACCTGTTCTTATTAAGAAAGCATTAAACCTTCCAAAAGGTTCAGCAGTTCCTAATAAAGACAAAGTTGGCGAAATTACTCATGCACAACTTGAAGAAATCGCTAAAATTAAAATGAATGACTTAAATGCAACAACTATGGAAGCTGCTGTGAACATGATTAAAGGTTCTTGCAGAGCTATGGGTGTTACAGTTAAAGATTAATGTTACAAAAATTACTTTAAGTATGGAAGGACGTCAGTCCGCTAGTACCACGAAAGGAAAGAGCCTTCATCGTAATACTTAAAAAGTAAAAATGAATTTACAAAGAAGGATTAAAAGAAATGTCAAAATTAACTAAAAAACAAAAGAAAATGCAGGAAATGTTGGAAGGCTTTGTGCAACCGGCTACTGCTGTAGATACAATTAAAAAGTTAAAAGAAATTTCAAAAGAAGTTTCTAAATTTAATGAAACAGTTGAATGCCACATGAGATTAGGTATTGATGTTCGTCAAGCAGACCAACAAATCAGATCAACAGTTGTATTACCTGCAGGTTTAGGTAAAACTGTTACTGTTTGTGTAATCGCAAAAGGTCCTAAAGCTACTGAAGCAAAAGAAGCCGGTGCTGATTATGCAGGTGCTGAAGAAATCATTGATAAGATTTCAGGTGGTTGGTTTGACTTTGATACATTAATTGCAACTCCTGATTGTATGGGTATGTTAGGTAAATTAGGTCGTGTTTTAGGACCTAAAGGCTTGATGCCAAACCCAAAAACAGGAACAGTTACAATGGATGTAGCTAAAGCTGTTAAAGATGCTAAAGCTGGTAAAGTTGAATACAGAGCTGACAAACAAGGTATGATTCACTGCCCTGTTGGTAAAATTGAATTTAGTGAAGAAGATTTGCTTAAAAACTATGCAACTCTTGCAGATGCAGTATTAAGAGCAAAACCTGCTTCAGCTAAAGGTACATTTGTAAAATCTATTTACCTTTCAACAACAATGGGACCTGGTATTAAATTAGATCCTAAAAACTTTGCTGCTGAAGTTAAAGAACTTATGGCTTAAGTCATTTAAGAAAATAAAAAAGCCTTTCTTTTATAGAAGGGCTTTTTTTTATTGAAAAATTAAGAATAATATGTTATAATTGTAATTGCTCAATAATTTAACAAAGGAGAGAAATATGAAAAGATTTAGAAAAGTCGGGGGGGGGGCGTTTTAGGGCTCTTTACACACGGATTGGAAAAGGGGCATAAAACTATTGTGTCAGGTCAAGTGACACGCTTGGGGTTTACATTAGCAGAGGTTTTAATAACATTGGGGATTATTGGTGTAGTTGCCACAATGACAATACCGGGGATGATAGTTAACTATCAAAAAAAGGTTGTTGCTGAGTCTGTTAAAAAAGCTTATTCAGAGTTAAATCAGGTTTTGTATATGGCACAAAATGACCATGGTATGATTTCTGATTGGAAGTATCGCAAAGCTGATGAACTTGATAAATGGGTTCAGACATATATAATTCCATATATAAATGTTGTTAATCATAAGGCTTGTAAGACAAATGAGCGATGTTTTGGCTTATCGTTGCCTTTTCCATTAAAATTTGAAAAACCTGGTTCTGTTAATACTACAGTAGGTCAATATGTTGTAACAAAAACAGGTATTCCTATGGCTTATGCATTTTTTCGTTATGGTGGGTCTTATGAAAATGTTACGAGGGTTCGAGTATATGTAAAAAATCCGAAGCCTTATGCATTTATAGGAAAAGATGTTTTTACTTTTGTTCTGAATAGTTCAACAGACACATCTTTCAAACCCTTTGGCCTTGCGGGCACAATACCTTATACGGTAAATACACAGCTAGATCGGGAGAAATTATTGCATGGGCCGATTAGGACTGGTGGATGTTTTAAAGAATCTGGTGGACCTGATTACTATGGGCCGGGAGATGCCTGCAGTGCTGTTATTATGATGGATGGATGGCGGATTGAAAAGGATTATCCTTGGTAAATTTAAATAAAAACAGCTTTAACTGTCAATAATTGTTGCTTGAAATTTATACATATTTTAAATATAATTTAGTTATGATTATGAAAACTGTTAAACTGAGAGACTTTGAAATAGGCGGTGACAAACTTACAATCATCGCTGGACCTTGTGCTGCAGAAAGTCAAGAAATTCTTGATGAGACCGCAAAAGGGTTGAAAGAAATTACTAAAAAATTAGGGATTAATTTTATATTTAAATCATCTTTTGACAAGGCAAACAGATCTTCTATTTATTCCTATAGAGGTCCTGGACTTGAAAAAGGATTGGAGATGTTACAGGCGGTTAAGGATAAATTTGATATTCCGATTGTAACTGATATTCACACACCTGATCAGGCTGAGCCTGTCAGCAAGGTAGTTGATATGTTGCAAATCCCTGCATTTTTATGCCGTCAGACAGATTTGCTTGTAGCAGCTGCTAAAACAGGTAAAATTGTTAATATTAAAAAAGGTCAATTTTTAGCTCCTGAGCAGATGGGACAGTTAGTAAAAAAAGTTGAAGATAGTGGAAATGATAAGATTTTATTAACTGATAGAGGTTGTTCTTTCGGGTATAACAATTTAGTTGTTGATTTTAGAGCAATACCTATTATGCAAACATTTGGTTATCCTGTTGTTTTTGATGCTACACATAGTGTTCAGTTGCCGGGAGCTCAGGGAACTTCATCCGGTGGGGATAGAAGATTTGTCCCGACTCTTGCAAAGGCTGCTGTAGCGGCTGGCGCAAATGCCTTATTCTTTGAGGTTCATCCTGATCCTGAAAAGGCAAAATGTGACGGGCCGAATATGCTTTATCTTAAAGATGCAGAAAATGTATTTAGAATTTGCAAAGAAATTTTTGAACTTGTAAGAAAATAGAGTTGTAGTTAAATGAGTATTAAAATAAAACAATTTATAGCAGGACAATTAGAAAATAATATGTATCTTGTTTATGATGAAGATACAAAAAAAGCTGTGTTAATTGATGCTACGGCTCCTGTTCCTGAACTTTTAGATATTGTTAAAAATTTGGGATTAGATGTTGAATACATTTTGTTAACTCATGGTCATTTTGATCACATACTAGGTTTGACTGAGTTGAAAAAGGCCTTAGGTGCTGAAGCTGTTATTTGCCATGATGATCTTATTATTTCTGACAATATAAATGAATTTACTCGTTTCTTTGGCGGAATGGAAGAAAGTGTTCCTCCTGTTTATGAAAAATTTATTAAAGATGGTGATGTTATTACAGTCGGAAATATGCAAATAAAGGTTATTCATACACCAGGGCACACACAAGGCGGTGTTTGCTATTTGTTAAATGATAATTTATTCTCAGGCGACACTTTATTTATGGGAAGTGTTGGCAGAACTGATTTATTTGGCGGAAATTTTGATAAACTTTCTGACAGCGTAAAAAATAAATTATTTAAACTGGATGATAATATAAAGGTTTATCCGGGACATGGTCCAAAGACTACAATTGGTTATGAAAAGAAACATAATCAGATTTTATAATTACGAAATATAAAAGTTTATAAAAATATAAAAAGGATACGAAGATGAAAGAACAACTTGAAAAAATTTATAAATGTGCAACGGAAGATTTGGAAAAAGCTTCTTCTATCAGTGATATTGATGAAATTAGAAGCAAATATTTGAGCCGTAAAGGTGAGTTTAACGAGATTAAGAAAAATCTTAAAAATCTTTCTGATGAAGACAAAAGAATAGTTGGTTCTCTTGCTAATGAAATTACTAAAAAGTTGGAAGATGCTTTAAAATTAAAACATGATGAATTTTATAAAAAAGAATTAAATGAAAAGTTAAAAACAGAAAGAATTGATATTACTCTTCCTGGTAAATTTACTCCACGTGGTAGAGAACATCTTTTAACTTCAACTACTAATGAGATTGTTCAAATATTCCAAAGTTTGGGATTTTCAGTTGTTCCTCAAGAACATTCTCCTGAGGTTGAAACTGAATATTACAACTTTGATGCGTTGAATGTTCCCAAAGATCACCCTGCTCGTGATGTTCAGGATACTTTTTATACAGAATTGGCTTCTAATGTAGTTTTGAGAAGTCAAACTTCAGGCGCTCAAATTCATGCTATGGAAGGCAAAAATCCTCCGATAAGAGTTGTTGCTCCAGGTAGGGTTTACAGAAACGAAAATATTAATGCGCGTAAAAACAATTTCTTCCACCAGATAGAAGGGCTTTATGTTGATAAAGATATTACTTTCGGAGATTTGAAAGGCGTATTGAATGAATTTATCAGAATATATTTTGGTACAAGCAGACCTACAAGATTTAGAAGCAGCTTTTTCCCATTCACAGAACCTTCTGCAGAAGTTGATGTTCAATGTATTATGTGTGAGGGCAAAGGTTGCAGAACATGCTCTGGAACAGGTTGGTTAGAGGTTCTTGGATGCGGTATGGTTGATCCTAACGTATTAAAAGGTGTAGGAATTGACCCTGATGTATATTCAGGATTTGCGTTCGGTATGGGGGTTGAAAGACTTGCAATGCTGAAATATGCAGTTGACGATATTCGATTATTCTTTAATAATGACGAAAGATTCTTAAAACAGTTTTAAAAAAAAGAGGCTTATGCCTCTTTTTTTATTCTGTTATATATATTTTTTTGTTTTATTTTATTTTACAACTTTGTGAAGCCCGTGAGGTTTGTCTACGTTTCTTCCTAAATCTGTAGCAATTTCAAGTGCCAGTAATTGCGCAATTACAACGATACAGAAAGATTTTACAATTTCACTTTCACATTTTATATCAATATTGAATTTTGTGTTTATCTTATCGTTTGAGCTGCCCAAGATACATAGAGGCGGATTGTAATCTTCTTCTATCTTATTCAAGTTTTTAATTGCTGTGTAACTCAACTCGTTTACAGAAATATGTATCATTGCAGGTTTGTTGTTTAAAATTGCAACATGACCGTGCATAAATTCGCCCAAAATGTTTGAATATACATTGATATAAGATGTTTCTTTAATCTTCAAAGAAGCTTCTTTTGCAAGTGCGTATGATATTCCGTCTGCTGTGATTACAATATTTTTAAATTTAGATAAAAATTTTGCCATTTCTTTAATTTCAGGATGAAGCTCATAAGTGGCTCTGATAAAAGTTGGTAAAGTCTTTAAATCGTTGATATATGATGAAATATCAATACCTTTATGTGCTGCATATTTAAGAACAAGTAATGAGCAACAAAGCATTTGGGTTGTTAAAGATTTTGTCGCTGCAATACTTCTTTCTTCCCCTGCGCAGCAATCAATTTTGAAATCAGAAGCTTCCCATATTGTTGAGCCTTTTTTATTTGTAATACATAAAGTTCTCATACCTAATTCTTTAGCTTTTCTCAATGCAGAATTGGTGTCAGAAGTTTCTCCTGATTGAGTAATAAATACGTATAAAAAGTCATTGTCTTTTGGAACGGCAGCTTTTAGTAAAAATTCGCTTGAATATATTGCAGCAGCTTCCATCCCTGCAATATTGCCGAAAAGATCAGCCGCAAATCTTGCGCAATGGTATGATGAACCGCTTGCAACAAGTATGATTTTTTGAACATCTGCAGGAATATCAAAAAGTATATAATTATTGTCATTTACATGTGTCTGTAACAGATTTTCAAGAACATCAGCCTGTTCAAATATTTCTGTTTCCATACTGGTTTTTGGTTTTGAGCTGAATAACAATGTGCCTCCTTTAAAATTATAATCCTCCCATTAAAATTTTTAATTTATATGGGAGGATACTATAATTTTATTTATCCAATATTTCTTTTAATATTTCGTTAACTGCTTTAGGGTTAGCTCTGCCTTTAGTTTCTTTCATAACTTGTCCGACAAAGAAGCCTAACAATTGAACTTTACCGTTTTTATATGCAGTAACTTGATTTGGATTTGCATCAATTACTTTTTGTGCAATTTCTTTAATTGCTCCTGTATCTGAAATTTGGCTCAAGCCTCTGTCTTCAACAATCTTAGAAGCTTTTGTACCGTCTTTCATCATATCAATGATAATTTGTTTTCCGATATTATTTGAAATTGTATTTTTCTCGATAAGTGAAATTAATTCTACAAGATTTTCCGGAGTTAATTTTGTATCAGTAATTTCTAATTTTTCTTCTTTCAAGTAAGCTGCAATTTCTCCCATAATAAAGTTTACAGCGATTTTTGGAGAAGCACCGAGTTTTAAAACTTCATCAAAGAAAAGAGCCAATCCCATTTGTTCAACAATAACAGATGCGTCATATTCACTCAATCCTAAGCTCATATAACGTTCACGTTTTGCTTGAGGTAATTCAGGCATTTTAGCTCTGATTTCTTCAACCCATTCTCTTGAAATTTTTAAAGGCATCAAATCAGGTTCCGGGAAGTATCTGTAATCGTGAGCATCTTCTTTACCTCTCATAGAACGAGTTTCGCGAGAATTGTCATCCCATAATCTTGTTTCTTGAACAACTTTTCCGCCATCTTCAACGATTTCAATTTGTCTGTCGATTTCATATTCGATAGCTCTTTGAAGTGCTGAAAAGCTGTTTACGTTTTTGATTTCAGCACGTGTTCCAAATTCTTTAGAACCTTTTGGCATAATAGAAATATTGGCATCACATCTCATAGAACCTTCTTCCAAGTTGCCGTCGCAAACTCCGATGTAACGAACGATATTTCTTAATTCTTCCATATAATTTCTTGCTTCTTCGGAAGATCTCATATCAGGTTCTGAAACGATTTCCAAAAGTGGAGTGCCTGCTCTATTCAGGTCAACTAAAGAGTATGAAGAGCCTGCAAGTCCATCTGCGCCTGCGTGAACAAGTTTTCCTGCATCTTCTTCCAAGTGAGCACGAGTAATACCTATTCTTTTACCTTTTATGTTTAAATATCCGTTTACACAAATTGGTTCATCATATTGTGAAATTTGATATCCTTTTGGTAAATCAGGATAAAAATATTGTTTTCTGTCGAATTTGCATCTTTCAGGAATTTCACAATTTAGAGCAAGTCCTGTTAAAATCCCCATATTTACTGCTTCTTTATTTAAAACAGGCAAAACACCAGGCATACCTAGTGTAATTGGGCTTGTTTCAGAGTTTGGCTCTTTACCAAATTCGCAGCCATCAGGGGCAAATATTTTTGATTTTGTCTTTAACTGTGCGTGAACTTCTAAGCCTATAACGACTTCATATTTATCTCTTAAATTTTCCATTTTATCTCCTTATTTATGGCAATATTTTACCATAAACAAAGATTTATAGTAAATAGATTTTTTTAGTAAGTCATTTTCCAACCTTCTTCTATTACTCTTGCTGCACAGCCATCACCGCTGACATTTTCAGGTGCTTCATTTAAAGTCCCTTCCCCGGCACACAAATCTTCGTTTGTTCGCCAATAGCTTGTACCTGTCGGACTTCCTGTTGTTGCATTTGAATAATCTCTGCTATATAGAGGGTATAAATGTCCGTTTTGAGCAACTATGAACTTGAATAAGTCACGTCCGTATTTATTAGGTCTGCGCTCGCTATTTACATCAATTGTAACTTCTGCACAAATATTTTCTATTGTGCTTAATGTCGGATGTGGCACGAATTCACAATTTTTAGGTATAACTTGATACATAACTCCATCAGGTGTCATAAATTTATAGCCGACAGTTGATCGCCAATCTACTTGAGTGCTTAATTTTGCATCTTTAGGTTTTAGAGGCCCTGATTGAAGTTCAGGTTGCATTGCTTTCCCGTTTTTTTCTGATTTGATGATTTTGATTGATTTTTGCATTTCTTCATCAAATTTTGTATTCCATTCATTATCTGTTGCTGTTCCGTCATAAAGTCCTGTACAGACGATATCCGTACATTCATGGCGAAACATTATATGTTGCATTCCTTGTTCAAATTGGCTCAATGCTTTTTGAAGTTGAGAAACGTATTCTTCTTCATGGTAATGAGCAACCAGTCCTGGCATTGTTAATGCTGCAACTACGCCAATTACGGTTATCGTTATCATAACTTCTGCAAATGTGAATGCTCGTTTCCTCAAATTCAAACTCCAATCATGTATTATTATAACTTATTTTTTGAAATTTTCAACCAGTTTAAGAAGTCTTTTGTGCATCTTTACATTATGCACTCTAATATAATCAAGTCCGTTGATTATCGGAATTGTGCTCAAGGCTACAGAATAAATGTCTTTTGTTTCGTTTGTTTCTTCATTCATATCAAGCAGGCTTTTTCTTGAAAGCCCTAACATAATTGGATAACCAAGGCTCTTAAATTCCTCAAAGCGATTGATAATTTCAAAGTTATTTTCTATTGTTTTGCCAAATCCTATTCCCGGATCTACGATAATTTTTTCTATTCCTTTTGAATGTGCAAAATTTATTTTCTCTCTCAAGTTTAAGTAAATTTCTTCAATAGCATCTTCATAATGAGGCGAATTTTGCATATTTTCAGGAGTGCCTTTTGAATGTTGAATTATTATCGGAACATTATATTTTGCAATAACATCAGGCATTTTGTTGTCATAATCAAAGCCAGAAACATCATTTATAATATTAGCACCTGATTTAAGACATTCATCCGCAACAACAGAGCTTCTTGTATCAATGCTTATCGGAATTTCCCCTTTTGCAAAATCAATAATAGGTAACAGTTTCTTTAATTGTTCTGAATCTGATACGGGGTGAGAATAAGGTTTTGTGGATTCAGCTCCTATATCTATTATGTCAGCACCGTCTTTAATCATTTCTAAAAGATGATTTTTCGCTTTTTCAAAATCGTTATACATTCCGCCATCTGAAAAAGAATTGTCTGTAAGATTTAGTATTCCGACAATTTTACATTTCTCTTTTTTATCAGGTATATTTAAAAGCTTTTCTCCAAGTTCTTTTAACCCAAATGGCTGAAACTTTAATTTCTCTGCAATTTTTTTTATTTGAGAAACTGATGCGCCCAAAATGCAGTTTGAATTTTCTATTTTCCCTGTAATAACTTCTCTGTGTGTTGCACAATCTGCTCCGACAGAAATCGCTGTTTGCTTTAAAATATTTGCTTGGGCCGGTGTTAGTGAATATATTTTTATATTTTTGTATTCAAATTTATCAACTGCCCTGTGTGCATAGGATTTGTCAAATCCTATTTTATATAATTCTTGTTCTATATTTGTATTTTTTAATTCTCGTAAAATAAAATCGTGCATAAGCAAAGCTTATCACGATTTTATATATTTAACAACTTTCTATTATTCTTTAATTATTTAATTGGCTGTCAATTGTATCTGATGTAACTTTTGCGATATCAGATATACCTGATGCTAATGTCACAAAACCAAAACCGTAACCTAAAGCACCTGCACCGGCTCTAAAGACTTTGCTTTCAACCAAAGGTTTAATGTATTTCATGTTTTTGAATTTTTCGCTCCAGTTAATAATGCTTTTTGTTGCCCATTTTGCGTTTTCTGTAACTTTAGACCATAGGCTTTTTGATTGTTTAGCAATATTTTTGGCAGTTTTTGTTGTTTCAGTTAAAGGCTTCATTCCTTTAGAAACTTCTTTTGCTGAATTGAATACATCAAATGATTTTGCGGCACGCGCTTTTGCTGCAGTTGTTGTTGCTGCAACTGCACCGCCACCTGTTACAACTTTTTTTTCAGCATCATTATCTTTATCTGATTTTACAGGTCGCGGGTTTGATGTGAATGTAAGTCTGTCATTTAAAGAAATAGCCATTATTCTTTACCCTTTGCTTCTGATTTTTCTTTTATAGCTGTAACTCCAGATGCGACTCCGCCTGAGGCTCCCATAAAGTTTACGGTTGCTTTTTCATAGGTTTCTTTTTTTACACTTTTAATTTTATTAACAACTTTATTTACACCTGTTTTAATTGCATTGTATACAATTGAAACTCCTTTGCCGATAGCTTTGAAAAAGCCTACAACAGGTTTGCCGACTTTTGTATTTGCAAATTTATTAATAGCATCTGCAGGCATTCTGTAAGCGTCAGAAGCTTTAAATTCTTTTTTAATTGTTACCGCTGATTTTTTAGCAAATTCATTTGTCGCTTTTATTTGCTTTTTCAATCCTTCAACGGCTTTTGATTTATTAATTTTAGAAAGCAATTGAATTGTTTTCTTTGTACCAAAGCCTGTTGCCATACCGCCTAAAATACCTGTTGTTATAATTGCGCCGCCGGTTAGAGCTTTTTTAGCAATTTTTGGCATTTTTATTTCGTTATCTTGTGCCAAATTCAACAATTCATCTTGTTGATCTTGCAACTCTTTACGTGCTGATAGATATTCCCGTTCTTCGATCTGTTCTGGGGTTAATTCTCTATCCTGATAATTTTCAGATGCTTTAAAAGTTAGACCATAATTGTTGTAAAGTTTAGGCTGTACTGATAACATAATTTTCTCCACTAAAGTAATTTTCAAGATACTTAACGAGCGTAAAGAAATTTTTTTGCTGTTATAAGTAATTCTTGTTAATATTTCGTTACATTCTTTTCCGCACTTCTACGACAGATATTATCGCATATAAAGCTCTATTTGTAAACAAATTTGATACCTTGATATGAATTTCTGTTAATAAATTCTCTGTCGATTTTGTTAAGGCAATCAAATTTTTTCCCGAGCCATAGTGGGGCGATTAATTCGCTGCTCAATCCGTTGCCTGCAAGGCGGTGAATTGTTGTGGTTTTCGGTAGATATTCCAAAAAGTCACAGACTGTATTTACATATTCATCTTCATCCATAAATGTTATTCCGCCTTCTTTATATATTTGGGCAAGCTTTGTGCCTTCAAGGGCACATAACATGTGGATTTTTACACCTTCTACCTCAAGTTGGGCTAATTTTTGTGCGGTTTCCATAATTTCGTCATGGCTTTCCCACATCCCAAAAATTACATGGACGCAAACATTTATGCCTGCTTCTTTTGTTTTTTCATAAGCTCTTAAAAAACAATCAAAGTCATGTCCTCGATTAATTTTTTGTAACGTTTTGTTGTGAATAGATTGCAGACCGTATTCAACCCAGGTGTAATAATCATCTTTAAAACCTGAAATAAGCTTTATTTTATCATCATCAATACAATCAGGGCGTGTTCCTATTGAAATTCCGACAATATCAGGATGTTTGAGAGCTGAATTGTATATTTTTTCAAGTTCGTTTACAGGCTTGTATGTGTTTGAAAATGCCTGAAAATATGACATGAATTTTTGCGCTTTGAACCTATTTTTTAATTTTTCTGCACCTACATTAACTTGTTCTTCTATAGATAAAAGATTTGAATGAGCTTGAGAAAAACTGCCGCCGTCATCACAAAAAATACAGCCGCCTGTTGATATTGTTCCGTCCCTATTTGGACATGAAAAACCGGCATCAAGAGTAATTTTATATACCTTAACGCCGAATTTATTTTTTAAATGAGCGCTATATTGGTTGTAGCGCTTATCAGTATTATTAAACATAATTTATGAATTTTGGTTTTCTTCATCGTCATAAATCGGGTAAACATAGTGTTCGCCACAATTTGGACATACAACTTCTTGTTGTTTACCGTCTTCAACTTTTGCTACTTCAAATAATGTTTTGCATCCTGATTGAACACATCTGATAGCCCAGCTCGGTCTTATTAATCTTGCCATAAAACTTTCCTCTTAATTATTTTGTATTACAAGATTATTTTATCATTCTAAGAAGCTTAATGCAAGTCGTAAATATTAAATAGCTGTTTAATTTACGAGTGATATGGCAGGAGTTAAGATAGAATTTGATGAAAGGAATTTTTGAATATGAAAAATTTTTTGATATTTTTATGTATATTAACAGTTTCTTTTATTGCATTTATAGATGCTAAAGATAGAATTGCAGAGCTTGATGAAATCGCTGCAAATACCCCGTCACAAGTTGAAATGAAGCAGTCGATAAATAAGCCGAGAGCGCAATTTAGAAATCATATTTATGAAAGAAATTCTGCTAAAGTTCAGCCGCAAAATAAAAAGTATAATTATATGGAAAATAGAGAAACTACTCCTTCACAGCATCAGTTTGATAAAATTAATGAAAGAAGGAATTCAATTCATCAAAAGGCAAATTAAAGTCCGTAAATCATATCTCCGGAATATGGTGTATCATCTTCAATCGAATTATCTTTAGGTGTTTCAGGTAATGTTCTTTCATAACGCAATGCACCACCGTTTGTGTCTTCATATTTTTTATCAATAGGGCGTATTGCTTTTGGGAAAAATCTTAGCATAATATTTTGAGATGAACTTGGGGCAACAACTGTTTTTGAATACAATTTGATTTTTTCAAATTCAGCGTTTGCTTGTGCATAATTTTTTGCTTCAAATATATTGTCGTTAGCTCCAAGTTTTGCAGAATAATTGTTACTCCACATTACAAGATTGTTTACCGTATCTAATAAAACAACTGATGTTTCGAGTCTGTATGGGTATGTTATATCAAATGCTGATGATATATTTAAAATTTCCCAAACACCTCTTTTTAAAGAATTTTTGTTAGTAACCGCATAGCTTGAAACAATTAATACAGATTTGCAAGAGAAAGCATCTCCTGCTTTTTTTATTGCATCATAATCAAGTTTGTTTGTGTTTTTATATTTTGTTAAAAAGTCAGAAACTGTTTTTTTTAATTCGGAATCCTTGTTTAATTTGCTTCTAACATCATACAAATCAGGAGATTTTATTTTTCCGTTTGATTTGTTGAAGTCTAAAATAATATCATTGGCAATAATTTCAGATGCTTCATTAAAGTTATAATAATTTTCTTTACCTGATAGCAAATCTGTCGGTAATACAAGTACGTCAAAAGTTATTGCATATACAGGTGATATTAATAATATTAATACCGCAAAGATTTTTATTAAAAATTTCATAATAAGATTATACCACAATATCCTTTAAATAAAGGATTGGTTTTTATTATTAAATGATATAAAATTCAAATATGAATTACGAAGATATGTTAAAATTAGCAGAAGATGTCTCAAAAAACGCTTATGCTCCATATTCAAAATTTCCTGTTGGGGCTTGTGTACTTGCAGAAAGCGGCAAGGTTTATACAGGTTGCAATTTTGAAAATTCAAGTTATGGCATGACAATTTGTGCAGAAAGAAATGCTGTCGGCTCAGCTATTGCTGCGGGAGAAAGAAAAATTAAAGCAGTTGCTATATTTTCTCCAAAAATGAAAAATTGTACCCCTTGCGGAGCATGCAGACAGGTTTTGAGTGAATTCCAGATGGAAGAAGGACTTGATGTCATTCTTCAAGGAGATGACGGTATAAAAGTTACACCATTAAAAGTTCTTTTGCCTGACTGTTTTGAATTATAGTTATTATGTATTTGTTTGAGCTTATAACCAGATATATTATGGGGAAAAAATACAAGCGTGAGTCAAATTTTGACCCGTTTGCTAGTGATGATATTGAAAATTCCGAAGAATGCGAACATGTTTTTCTCCCGATAGACAGTACCGGCGAAATTCTGGCATGTTCAAATTGCGGACTTGTCGTTCATAGAGAAGATTTAAAAGATGTAAATATCTTTAAAAGAAAACCTGAGGATTAGATATTTTATTGGGTTTTATTTTTTACTAAGCATCATTTTTGACAAAATATTTTTTGCTGCTTGAAGCTGTGCATCGTTGTGATTTTTTACATCCTGAAGACTAAATTCTACTTTAATATCAGGGGTTATACCTTTTTTGTTAATATCAGTTCCTTTTGGGGTTAAATATTTTGCAACTGTCAGATTTAAGCCTGTTTCGTTAGGCATAGGAATAATTTTTTGTACCATTCCTTTGCCATAAGTTTTTGTGCCTAAAAGTTTTGCTTTATTATAATCTTTTAATGCTCCTGATAAAATTTCGCTTGCGCTTGCAGAATTGCCGTCAACTAGAACTATTGTCGGTTTATTTACTCCAAATTCGGTATCTTGAGCGTCAATATTGTATTTATAACCGTTTCTGCCGACTATGCTTACAATGTTGCTGCCTTCAGGTAAAAACAGGTTTGCGATGAATACTGCATTAGGTAAAAGCCCTCCGGTATTTCCTCTTAAATCAAGAATCAGACCTTTAGTATCTTTTGTTTTTTCTAATGCTTCCAAAAACTCGTTAGGTGTTGTTGAACCGATAAAGCTTGTTATTTGTATATAACCTATGTTTTTATCTACAATAGAGCTTTTTACGGTTTTGATTTTTATTTCTTTGCGCATTACACGTTTTACGAGTTTGTCTTTGTTTCGTAAAATCGTAATGTTTACAAAGCTGTTTTCAGGTCCTCTGACTAAATTAGCGACTTCTGAAAGTGACAAGCCGTTAACGTTTTTCCCGTCAATTGCGATAATTATATCGTCAGGTAAAAGATTTGCAAATTGAGCAGGTGTGCCTTCCATAACATTTACGATATGTATTTTACCTGAAATTGATGTAATATTGACGCCAATGCCTGTAATTTTTGAATTTATTGAGTTATTTTGTTCAAGATATTCTGATTTTGACATGTACCTTGAATAAGGATCATTTAAACTTGCAAGCATTGTATCTATTGCAACTTTTGCATCTTCATCAGTTTTTATCTTCCCGTGATAATGTTCTTTCCACCTGCCCCATGCTTGGTTGTTTAGCTCTGAATCAAAGTAATTATCTCTGATAATTTTCCAGCTGCTATCAAAAAGCTTTTGAGAAGAAACATGGTCATGATCAACCATTTCAGGCATTTCAGATACTAAAGCATCTCTTTGCCCCATAAAAATTTTATTTACGGCGAAAAGTGATAAGATTAAAAGTATGAAAATTATTGCCTGTCTTCTCTTCATACGAATATTTAACATCAAGAAATTTTTATAATCAATATACTTTTTTAGTAGTTTAGAAGATTAATAAAAATTTTTGTTGTCTTATAAATCTTCAAAACCCGGAGATGTTGACGGAAGGTTCTTGTAGCCTTCATTAGACATCACTGTTTTCTTTATATATTTATTTGAATATCCTCCACGTTCAAACAGTTTTTTTAGAGTGTTTTCTCTAACAACAAGCGGATGAAGTTCATCATTACTTTCTGGATAAAGCTTTGAAATTTCATACCAAACAGATGCTTCCATTGTCCAGGCATAAGTTTCTTCCGCAAGGGAGTTAAATTCATCTTGATGTAATGCTTCATGTGATAATAGTGCGGCAAGAGCTCCCGGAGGGGCGTCTTTGTGACGCGGATTTATAAAGATAAATAATTGTTTGTTCTTTTTCCAGCCTAGGGCATCAAATTTTGCATAATCAGGGTTAATTGTTCCCAAATCTCTGAATTCGATTTTTACAGGTCTGCCTGATAGGTTATTCCCTAAAATTGCGTTTCTTGAAAATTCTCCGTTTGTTCCTTTCAGCATATCCAGTGCAACGTAGAATATTTCATCTTTACCGACAGATTTGTATATCGGTTTAATTTCGTTTATATATTGACTTGTGTATTTTGCAGGGTATGTTTTAGGAACTTCAATAAGTGCTTCATCTTTTTTAGCAGAAAAAGCAGGTAATTGAAATGATAAAACTATTGTTGTGATAAATAATATCTTTTGTAATTGTTTAATATCCACTAATCTTCTCCTATAATTCCAGTAATAAACTACAAATGTAGCAGATACTTAATATTATAATTATATAAATTTACAGGTCAAATTTTATTTTGATTTTCTGTTTAATGAAGCAAGTTCTTTGTACATTATTTGATATTCAAGACTTGGAGAAATGCTTTCTGCTTCTTTTATGTATTCAAGTGCTGTTTTGTAGTCTTGTGTTTCTTTATAAATATTGCTCATTTCTGCATAATATTGTGCATTATTAACATCATACATAATTGCACGTTTCATACATTCGATGGCTTCTTCGTAATCTTTTTCCGTAAATCTTACAAGTGCAAGATAGTAATATCCTGATGCAAAATTCATATCTAACGAAATTGCTTCTTGCGCGTAGCGTTTTGCTTCTTCGTAATCTTGCTTTTGGTATGCTGCTTTTGCACCTATTTCGTATGCTGATATGTAATTTTCGTTTTCTTTCAAAATTTCTGATACTATTTCAAGTGCCTTGTCATATTTTTTTTCTTTAATATAAATATCTGCAAGCTGGCATTTGTAGTTTAAGCTTTGCGGAGTATTTGCAATAACCTTTTGAATTGCTTTTTCTGCTTTTTCAAACATTGAAAGCTCTTTATAAACTTTTGAAAGTGCTGTGAGTGTAAAATTATCTTCTCCTGAAACTTTCAGATTTGTTTCAAGTTCTGCTTGAGCACCGAGAAAATCTTTGTTTTCAAATTTTAGTAATGCATTTAATACATGTGCAAGACTGTATTCAGGGTTATGCTCCAGAATGTAATCTATTTCTTTTTGAGCTTTTTCAAATTCTTTTTGCTCATAATAAAGGTATGCCAGTGAATATCTGTAACCTGAATTTTCAGGAGCCATACGGATAGCCTGAAGATATGATTGAACAGCCTCTTTAAACCAACCGTTATAAAAATATGCGTTTCCTAAATTGTATTGGTAACGGTGATTTATTCTATCAAGTGATGCTGCTTTTGAAAAATATTTGATTGCATCAATAAATTTCATATCTTCAAGAGCAAAAAGCCCTAAGTAGTTCAAAACTTCCGGATTTTTCGAATTTTTTGAAAATGTGTTAAATATATTTTTTGATTTATCAAATTCGTTTTCTTCAAAATATATTTTGCCAAGTAAAACAAGAGCGTTTTCGTTTTTTGAATTGATTTCTAAAATTTTTTCAAGCTTTTCTTTTGCTTCTTGGATTTTCCCATTGTCGTAAAAAGCTTTTGCAATATGGTAAATTACGTCATCATTGTCAGTATTTAAAGCTTCCAATTCTGAAATTTTTGTCAAATTGCAAGATGCTGAAAGTGCATCTATAAGATTTATAAGGTTATCTTGATTTTTTTGAATTTCATAAATCTTTTCTGCAATTTTTGATGCGTTTTCTTTTTCGTTTGTGTATTTATAAATTTTTTGTATAAGTTTTAAAGCTTCAACATGATTTGGATTATTTTCTAATACTTTTTCCAAATATTGCATTGAGCGTTGAAAATTATTTAGCAGAAAATATAATTCTCCGAGTTGAAATAAAATTTCTATATTATCACTTTCAATTTCAAGAGCTTTATATAACATTTCTATTGCTTGTTTGTAGCATTTTTGTGACTTTAAATCAAATGCTTGTTTTATATATTCAATAATTTCCTGCATTTATGCTCCGTTATTTCTTCTTATGATTTTTTTTATGTTTATTTTTTTTGTGTTTAGTATTAACTTTTTGATTATTATTTATAAGAACAAGAACTTCATCTTCACCTGCCATTTTTAGATTGTTTCTTGCAATGCCTTCTAAACTTGACATTGATGAGAATAATTTTATGTCTTGTTTAAGTTCTTGATTTTGGTTTTCAGCTTCGTCTCTTATCCTAGAAAGAGTGGAAATTTTAGCTCTGTAAGAAATTGCTTTTGAGATATTTAGTATTGCCCCAAATCCTATTTGAATAAGGCAGAATAAAAGTACAAGCGTTAAAAATGAATAATAAAAGCCTGTTTTGTTTTTTGATTTTCGATGTAAAGAAGTTTGTATTTCTTCTTGTATTTCTTCAGAATTTTCAGCCATAAAACCTCACATCTGAATTATAAACAAAATAAGTTGTTAAAACAACAAAATTAGAATAAATTTACAATTTAAATTTTGCAGAAAAATTAAATTGGGTTGCATTGTTTCCTGTTTCTACGTAATATGTTTGTTTTGCACCAGCTTCTAAAAGCATTCTGTCTTTGTCTTTTTTCCCAAATGGGTTGAGAGAGAATACAAGTTCGGCAGATCTTCTGTTCCTTGTAACATCGGCTGTGAGAGTATTTTTTAATGATACGTAATTGTTAAGCTTAAATTCAGGCGCGATTGAAATTGTGTTGTAATCCTGTGCGTAAGTTGTATTAAGTGATTTTTTTACAGACGAACTTAGTGCAAATTTGTCTTTTTCGTATTTCGTAAACAAACCGGCTTCTGATTCTAGCATTGCAATGTTATCTATTTCATTGTTATATAACGCTCCAAATGTAAAATTCCCTTTTGTTTCTGAAGATCTTATATTGTTTGGTTCTATAAAATATTCATTTCCTTTATATTTTGATGCTTTTACAGGTTTTATTTGTGAAGATAAATCCAAGCCTTTAGTTTCTGAAATTTTTTGAGGTTGTTTTAAATTAAGAACAAAATTATTGTTTTCATCTTTCAGGTAAATTGCATTAGTATCCTCAATGTATTGAGCATATCCTTTTAATACTGTTGCTCCGATTGTTGCGTTATCATCAATATCTTCAGGAATTAATGTAATTGCTTCATCTTCATTTTCTTCTTTAGAAGTTGCCGAATCATCAACATATTGAATATCATCTGTTTTTTCATCAGTTTTTTCATCAATTGTGTTGTCATCAGGTATTGAGTATATGAAAATATTTGGCAAAGGATTTTTTAATCCTGTTACGGGTTCCATTTTTTGGTTAATAGAGTACCCGGGACTTTGAATGCAAATTAATAATATTATTATTAAAGCCAATCTCTTCATACATATATTTTAGAAACTAAATAGCAACTAGTCAAATTTTAATAAGAATTATTTAATTATTGTCTTTTGAAATAAATGTACACGAACTCTTGATATCAAATTATGCCCGTGCTATTCTGTAAAAGCAAAAATATAAATAGAAACGAGGAAAATTTTATGTCAGATGTAAGAGTTAGAATTGCTCCGTCTCCGAGCGGAAATTTACACATTGGTACAGCTAGAACTGCGTTATTTAATTATTTATTTGCTAAAAAAAATAACGGTAAATTTGTTTTAAGAATTGAAGATACTGACGCTGAACGTACAAGTCAGGCTTATATTGATAATATTTTTGACAGCTTGAAAGCATTGGGCTTGAATTGGGATGAAGGTCCTGATGTTGGTGGACCTTACGGTCCTTATACACAGTCAGAAAGATTTGATATTTACCCTAAATATGCTCAAATCCTTCTTGATAAAGGCTTTGCTTATGAATGCTTCTGTACTCCGGAAGAACTTGAAGAAGAAAAGAAACAAGCTGCTGAAAATAAAAAACCTTATGTTTATACAAAAAAATGCTTGAATTTAACTGAAGAAGAAAAAGCTAAATTGAGAGCTGAAGGCAGAAAACCTGCTTTGAGATTTAATATTGAAAAAGCTCAAAAAGCTTTCCACGATTCTTCAATTTTGAAATTTGACGATATGGTTAAAGGCGAATTGCACGTTGATACAAATCTTCTTGGAGATTTCGTTATTATGAAATCAAACGGAACTCCAACTTACAACTTCGCTGTTGTAATTGATGATATGTTGATGAAAATTTCTCACGTTATCAGAGGTGAAGATCATATTTCAAATACATTTAAACAAATTTTGATATTTGAAGCTTTGGGTGCTGAAGTTCCTAAATTCGGACACTTGGGTATGATTTTGGCTCCTGACAGAAGCAAACTTTCAAAACGTCACGGTGCAACAGCTGTTTCTGAATTCGTTGAAAAAGGCTATTTGACAGATGCTTTAATTAACTTTGTTGCATTGTTGGGATGGTCACCTTCTGACGGTCAAGAAATTAAAACTGTTGATGAAATCGCAAAAGATTTCAGAATTAATGAAATATCTTCTTCAAATTCAATTTTTGAATACGATAAATTGAACTGGATGAACAGCCATTATATTAAAATGCTTTCTATTCCAGAATTGAAGGAAAAATTAAAACCGTATTTGAAAAAATATGATTTGAGTGAATTAACAGATGCTCAATATACTCGTATGGTTGAAGTTACATACGAACCGTTGACTTTGTTATCTGATATTACAGATGCTGTTCCGTATTTCTTCGGACAAGATGTTGAATATGATGAAAAAGCTAAAGAAACTTTGGATAAAGAAGTTTCTCAAGATGTTTTGAAAACATTTATGGAACAGGCTAAAGATTGGGAATGGACTGAAGAAAATCTTCATGAAAAATTGGAAGCCTTTAGAGGTTATTACAAAGAAAAAGGCGTAAAACCGAAAGTTACTATGTGGGCAATCAGAGCTGCTGTTACTGGTAGAATTTGCGGTGCTGATATGACTGCTATACTTGCAATTATCGGTAAAGATAAAACATTCCACAGAGTTAAAGCTGCTATGAAGCAAGCTGTTTAATTTTAATAGTTAGTTATTTATTCTAAAAAAACGAGTTTGATTAAAAAGTCAGACTCGTTTTTATTTTGTAATAATTCGTTATATTTTAAAATTTTTATTAAAGATTTGTTTAATATTTGTCGTAAATTTTTATATATGTATTGCTAATGAATTATTATTTGGGGATTATATATGGTCGATATTTACATTACCTCTAATGAGATAAAAAAATATATTTTTATGATTGTATTGTTTAATGCAATTTTCCCGAGAGTATTGGAAGAAAGCGGGATGATGATTAATATTGAAGATGCAGATGATAGTACGTATATTAAACGTATGGAATATTCTCATTTTATTGAGCGTTATGATTTTTACGGATTAAATCAAATAGCAAAATAATTAAATTTCATCGCGTTTTTTATCGCTTTTTGTGATAATTAATTTGTCTGCTTCAATTGTATATTCTACTAAATCTGTTTCAGGGTTAACTTTTAGCAGTTCAAGAATTGTTTTATTCCCAACGTCTGCTCTTTTTATGCTAAAATTTTTTTATGGAAGAATTTACTCATTATACGGTAATGAAAAATGAAGCTGTTGATGCGCTGGAATGCCAAAATGGTAAGATTTATGTTGATTGTACTCTTGGCGGTGGTGGTCATAGCGGATTAATATTGAGCAGAATTCAACCTGATGGACGTCTTATTGCATTTGATGTTGATGAAGATGCGATTAAGGCTTCTTCTGAAAGATTAAAAGATTACAAAAACTTAACAATAGTTAAGGATTCTTATACAAATATTAAAAAAGTTTTACATAACCTAGGAATTGAAAAAATTACAGGTGGAGTTTTGTTTGATTTGGGGGCATCTTATCATCAGTTCCACAAGGGAGAAAGAGGGTTTTCATTTTCTAAGGAAGCTCCTTTGGATATGAGATTTAATCAAGATGCTGATTTTTCTGCTTATGATGTCGTAAATTCTTACAGTGAGGAGGATTTAGTCAGAATTTTTTCCGAATACGGTGAAGAAAGATTTTCTAAAAGAATAGCAAAAAAAATTGTTGAACAAAGAAAGGTTAAAAAGCTTGAAACAACTACAGAATTAGCTGATTTAATCGTAAATTGTACCCCTCATGTAAAATCGTCAATTCACCCTGCTACTCGGGTTTTTCAGGCAATAAGAATTGAAGTTAATCAAGAGTTAACAAATGTAAAAAATACTCTGAATGATGTGTTGGATTTGTTAGACTTTGGTGCTATAATAAGTGTGATAAGTTTTCACTCTTTAGAAGATAGGTTAGTGAAACACTTGTTCAAGTATCACTCGCAAAGGTGCCATTGTGATAAGTCTCAAATGATTTGCCACTGTCCGCCTCCGATACTTGAATTAGTAAATAAAAAACCGATTCAGGCGAGTGAAGAGGAGATTAAAATTAATCCGCCGTCTAGAAGTGCCAAACTTAGAATTGCCAGATGTATAAGGCGCTAATTATTTTTAAAACTGGGGTATAGAATTGAATACAGCAAGAGTAAGAACATCAGAATTAATAGTAACGGAAGAAAATTATACAAGTCAATCATATTCGGCAAATCCGATAAAAGAAGATAATCAGGTTATAGAAGGTTATTTCCAAAAGGAGATTTCACAAAAAGCAATGGCTATAAGGAAGGTAAATAAAACTTTATGTGGTTTATTAGGTGTTGCAGTTTTAGTTGCATTCATCAGCTATTACTTTTCTATGTCTAATGAGTTGACTTTGAATAAATTGAGCCGTCAGATTTCTACTCTTAATGAAGAAAATGCTGAATTACAAAATCAATTAGACAGATTAAAATCTTTCAATAATGTTGATAGCAAAATGATGCAGTATAATACTTTGCAAAAAGCTGCTAAAGTTATTGAAGTTCAGGCTGTTAATTCTGCGGTTCCTGTTGATAAACAACCTGAAAAAACTGCTTCTTTTAATTGGGCTATCGGATATTAGTTATACTTTGGTTTGAATTTTTTCATACTAAAGTATGAATTTTTGTAAAATTTATTAAAGTTTTTTCTTACATGTGCCGTATATATATTTGAAGGCATGTATGTAAGGAAAAATTTCATGAAAAAAGAAGAGAATAAAAATGGCATTTCCCTCTTTTCTCAATCAGATTATATGATTGGGCAAGATCCTATTGAAGAAATTTTTGCATTAAATTTAGGTGATTTTATGGCCGAAAATCTTATTTCTGAAGATTTGGCCCGTAAAATCGGTAATAATATAAAAGATAAAAAGGCCAGTCTTGTTGGTCAATTAAAAGAGCTTATTTCAATATATTCACTTAACAATACGCTTTGTGTGTTAAGTTTTGATGAATCTGCAGAGCATGCCATATATACATCAATTGCTGAATCAATTAAGCAAATGTTAGAGATTGAAGCATGCCATGTTTATTTGGAAAAAGAAAACAAGCTTGAACTTGTCGGGTCAACAGCTTCTGCAGAACAGGAATATTCAATAGATGAAAATTCTTTGCAAGGAAAAGCATTTTTGAATAAGGAAACTGCTTTTGATAAGGATTTAATTGTTGTTCCGATGTATTGCAATATCAAATCAACAGGGGTTATTGTTCTTGAATGTTCAAATGAGTTGAATAAAGAATATGTAGAGCTTGTTGAAAGTATCGCAGTTCTTTTTGCTACATCTGTTGCATTACAGAAAACAATTGATGATGCAAACGCATTTATTGATGATGAACATTCAACTGTAGCTACTTTACAGCATATAAGAGCAGAGCTTACTGCATTAATCGGAGATTTATGTGATTATCAACAAAGTTTTGTAGAACATCTGGCTTATGCTGTTGATACAAAAGGTCAATACAGAGTTTCTCATTCTAAAAATACGGCAAAACTTGCAAGAGAAATTTGTCACAAACTTGGCTTGAACGAAAAAACAACAGATTTAATCTATTATGCGGCTTTGTTACAAAATATAGGTAAAATAACTTTACCTGAATCAATTTTTGCATCAAGCGGAAAACTTTCTCCTGAAGAATTAAAACAAATTCAAGAGCATTCAAATGCAGGGGTTCATCTTTTGATGAACATAAACTTCTTGTCAGAAGTTGTTCCATATATTACTTATCAGAAAGAAAGATATGACGGTTCAGGAAAACCTGAAGGTTTGAAAGGTCAGTCTATACCGTTTGGTTCAAGAATTATTGCGGTAGCCGATGCTTATTGTGCTATGACATCTGACAGACCATATAGAAAGGCTATGTCTGTTGAAAAAGCTTTGGATATTATGAAATCAGAAGCAGGTTCAAAATGGGATCCTGTTGTAATTAATGCACTTAGTGAAGTCGTAAAATAATAATTTATATTTATATATATATTGAAAAGCCGCCTTTTTATATGGCGGCTTTGTTGTATTTTTATTTTAAGACTATTGAATTATGCTGAATGTTGTAATTTTATCTATTGCAATATTTAGCCAATCGTATTTAAAACAAACATAGTCATTACATTTGCATTCATTATCTTCGCAAATGCAGTAATCGGATAATCTGCATACAAGTGCGTTTTCAAGTGTAATAAAATCATCATGACATTCTTCGCATCTGCCTTCAGGTTGGAATAAGTTCCCGTCGATTTTTAGGTGTGATGTAAAAATTGTAATTTTGTTAGTTCCGCTTTCTTCGATAATTTTACCAATGGATTTTAAAAGATTTTTAGACATAAAATATCTCCTTTAATGTTTCACAAAAACAATATAAAGGATTTAAAGATTTTTGAAATTGCTCAATAGTATATTGCTAAGGTTTAAACCCGGGAACTTTTGCTGAAATTTTTCTATAATCAGGCAGTTTGTCCATTGTAAGAATATACATTGATGGAGTTGCTCCATCTCCCTCGTTTGGGTACATGTTTGCATCTGAACATCCGCCATTAAGATATGACTCTAATGTGCATAGACCTTTTTTAGCTTCTTCAGGAAAAGTCCCGCTGATATATGGAAATACATCTTTGTTGGAGTCTATACACTTGTTGACTAAATCTGCACTCATATCGCCGCATCCGACAGTAAATGAGTGTACATCTTTTCCCATTCTGTTAGGGCCTTTTTTCCCGTTTGTGTCAACAACTACTTTAAAAGCATTTGGATCAACATCCACATTTAAAACCATGCCATCAGGAAGAGCGTAAAAACAGCCGACTCCAGTTTTATTTATCATTCCAAAACCGTTTGAAACTTCATCTCCATAGTAATTATAACTTTTTTCAGGAACCCAGCTGCCGGTTGAAGCCCCTCCGTCAGCCATCATAACATATTTCATTTTTTGAGCAACTTCTGCAAAGGCTTCGCAGTTATTGTCCCCGTAGCCCAAACTTTCGATACAAGATGCAATGTCAATTCCCTCACATCCTTCGTCAGCTTTAAAAAGATTTATAGCATTAGAAAAGTTTGAATACAATTTTTTGAATGCAACAACGTGTTGTTTATTCCTTGTTTCGTTAATTACAGAAGGTAATGTCATTGCTGCAACGACACCAATAATTCCTATCGTAATTAAGACTTCTGCAAGCGTAAAGGCTGTAGATATTTTCTTAAGTCTTTTTAATGATGACTTTGACATTATTATATAAATCTCACCTCACATTTATTATATGCTATTTTTTTTGATATTTTCAATAATTGTTTGCGTTACTTTTTGTTATAAATTAGTAAATTTTTTGTGTTTGTGTTACAATATAGTCAAGGGAATTAGACGAATTGAAGGGGAGAATTAATATATGGCAGACGGAATTACAGAAGTAACTAATGAACAAAATAATCAGGCTCAACCTCCTGAAAAAATAGAAGTAGTTGATATCCCTGATAATGACGAGGCTATTGAAACAAAAACTTCTCAATCCTATGATGCCAGCAATATTAGAGTATTAGAAGGTTTAGAAGCTGTTAGAATGAGACCTGGCATGTATATCGGCTCAACTTCTCAAAGAGGGCTTCACCATTGTATTTATGAAATTGTTGATAATTCAATCGATGAATCTTTGGCAGGATTTTGTACCGATATTTACGTAACGGTTAATAAAGATAACAGCGTTACTGTTCAAGATAACGGACGTGGTATTCCTGTCGATATAAAACCTGGTACTGACAAATCTGCATTGGAAATTGTTCATACAGTCCTACACGCAGGCGGAAAATTCGGTGATGGCGGGTACAAAGTATCAGGCGGTTTGCACGGAGTTGGTGCATCTGTTGTAAACGCATTATCTGAAAAATATATCGTAGAAGTTTCAAGACAAGGCTACATTTGGAGACAAGAATATATGAGAGGTGAACCTCTTAGTCCTGTTGAAAAAGTTGGAACTACTGATAAAACAGGTACAAAAACAACTTTCTGGCCTGATCCTGAAATCTTTACAGAAACAACAGAAATTGATTGTGATGTTATCGCTAACAGATTACGTGAAATGGCATTCTTAAATAAAGGTTTAAAAATAATCTTTACAAATGCTCATGATGATTCTACGGAAATTTTCCACTATGTCGGTGGTATTGCAAGCTATGTTGAATTTTTAAACCAAAATAAAAATGTATTACATGAAAAGCCTATTTATATTGATAAAGTTGTTGACGGTATGCAGATTGAAGTTGCTATGCAATATACAGATGCTTACAGCGAAAGCGTTTTATCATTCGCGAACAACATTAACACTCATTCCGGCGGTACTCATTTAACAGGGTTTAGAAACTCTTTAACTCGTGTTTTTAATGATTACGCAAGAAAAAATAATATTTTAAAAGATTCTGATCAGAATTTGTCAGGTGAAGATGTTAGAGAAGGTTTGACAGCTATTGTAAGTGTTAAAATTCCTAACCCTGAATTTGAAGGTCAGACAAAAGAAAAATTAGGTAATGCTGAAGCAATGGGAGCTACTCAAGATGCAGTTCGTGATAAATTGCAAGAGTGGTTAGAATTTAACCCGAAAATTGCAAAAATTATCATTGAAAAAACTCTGCAAGCTCAAAGAGCTCGTGAAGCAGCAAGAAAAGCAAGAGAATTGACAAGAAGAAAATCAGTTCTTGAAAATTCTACATTACCGGGTAAACTTGCAGATTGCTCAAATAGAGAACCTGAAAAATGCGAAATCTACATCGTTGAGGGCGATTCTGCAGGTGGTTCTGCAAAACAAGGCAGAAACAGAATGTTTCAAGCTATTTTGCCGTTGAGAGGTAAAATTTTGAACGTTGAAAAAGCAAGACTTGATAAAATATATGGTAATAACGAAATTCAATCAATGGTTCAGGCTTTCGGCATAAATATTAGCAGAAACCCTGATGAAGTTGATTTGGAAAAACTTCGTTACCACAAAATTATTATCATGACCGATGCCGATGTTGATGGCGCGCATATTAGAACACTTCTTTTAACATTCTTCTTCAGATATGCAAGACCGTTAATTGAAAACGGATATGTTTATATTGCTCAACCTCCATTATTTAAGGTTACTCAGGGCAAAACTTCTGAATATATGTATGATGAACATGCACTTGATAAAATGCTGAAAGAACGTGGTATCAAGAATTTAAGTCTTTCTGATAAGACAAAATCAAGAGTAAAAACAGGCGATGAACTTCTTGAACTTATCAAAAACATGGCAGCATTTTATAATTCTTATAACAACCCGATTTTGAATTTATATCCGGCTGTTGTTTTAAGAGGTCTTGTTCGTTCAAATATTGAACCTGAATATTTTGAAGATCAAGCTAAGATGAATGAGGTTATTGAATACTTAAATCATTATTTGCAAGATCACGCAAAGAATTATAATATTCAAGAGGCTGCAAATTATGTATGCTCTTTGAAATATAATCCTGAAAATGCAAAATATGCAATTCAGTTGAATTTCAATGAAGAAGAACATGTATTGTTGACTCAAAATATTGTAAAAAGTTCTGAATATAAGAGATTAAAAGCTTCTTATCCGTTGATTAGAGATTATTTAATCGAGGAAGAAGATACCTTAATTCTTGAAACTGATACTGAACAATATGAAATTCATTCATTTGATAAACTTCAAAAATTTATTGATGATAGAGGTTCTAAAGGGTTGCAAATCCAACGTTTTAAAGGGTTAGGAGAAATGATGCCTCAACAGTTGTGGGAAACTACAATGGATCCTGCAACAAGAACATTGTTGAAAGTAAATGTGGAAGATGCAATGTTGTGTGACCAATTGTTCGATATATTAATGGGCGATAAGGTTGATCCTCGAAGAAACTTTATTGAAGCCAATGCGGTATATGCTACAAATATTGATACATAATATAAAAAGCTCTCTTTTGAGAGCTTTTTATTTGAACAAAATTTTTTCTTGATGTAATATTGTTACATAAGGTAGACGAAAGAGAGATTTATTATGACAAAAAAAGAATTAATTTTTTTAGGACCGCCGGCTTGCGGTAAAGGAACTCAAACAAACAGACTTGCAGAATTTTTAAAATTCCCTCATGTTGATACAGGTTCCTTGTTAAGAGCAGAAATTAAAAATGAAACTGAAGCAGGTAAAGAAGCTAAAGCTTATATTGATAAAGGTCAATTAGTTCCTGTTGAATTGGTTACAAGAATTATTAAAAACAGACTTTCTCAAGATGATTGCAAAAACGGTTATATCTTGGATGGTTTCCCAAGAAGCGTTGAACAGGCTGAACAACTTGAAAAAATGAATGAAGAAATTGATAACGGTATTGATACAAAATTTATTGCAGTCTATTTTGATATTGATACAAGTATTCTTGTTGAAAGAATTGTAAATCGTCGTTCTTGCCCTGTTTGCGGAGAAATTTATAATCTTGAATTTAAGCCGCCAAAAGTTGCAGGTCATTGCGATAAAGACGGTGCTGAACTTACTCAACGTAAAGATGATACAAGAGAAGTTGCTCAATCAAGATTTGATACATACAATAAGGAAACAGCTCCGCTTGTTGATTACTATACTAAAAAAGGCGTTTTAAAATCTATTGATGCAAACGGTACAATAGATGAAGTATGGGAAAGATTATTGGAAGTAATTAAATAATAGAAAGGTGCGAATTTCTTTCAAAAGCTTTATGATGCAAAAATTTAGTGCATTGTAGGTATCATATATGCTTTGAAAAAATTTGTAAAAACAGTTATGATACATAGAAAATCACGTGATGAAATTAAAAGAATAAGACATGCAGGTCATATTGTTGCATTAGTTCATCAAAAAATGAAAGAAGTAATTGAACCTGGTATCAGTACAAAAGAATTGGATAGCATTGCTCATGATATTATTCGTAAAGAACGTGCAGTTCCGACATTCTTAGGGTATCACGGATTTCCGGGTTCTATTTGTGCATCAATTAATGAACAAGTAGTTCATGGTATTCCTCATGAAGATGTAAAGGTAAAAGAGGGCGATATTATAAGTATTGATGTTGGTGCAACTTATGCAGGTATGGTCGGTGACGGCGCTTGGACTTATCCTGTCGGAGAAGTTAGTGACGAATGTAAAAGACTTTTGAAGGCAACTGAAGAATCTTTGTATGCAGGTATTGCTCAAATGAAGGCAGGAAACGTGTTGGATGATGTTTCAGCTGCAATTGAGGCAGTTGCTGTAAGGGAAAAACTTGGTATTGTTCGTCAATATGGCGGTCACGGTGTTGGTCATGAAATGCATGAAGAACCGTTTTTGTTTAACTACAAAGTAGGTGACAGAACATTATTAAAACAAGGTTATGCAATCGCAGTTGAGCCGATGTTGAATTTAGGCGGAGATGATGTTGTTGTTGCAGATGATGAATGGACTGTAAGCACTGCAGATAATATGCCTTCAGCTCATTTTGAACATTCTGTTCTTGTTACTGATGACGAACCTATAATCATTACACAATTATAGAATTAGGAGAATATTTATGAATTATTATGTTGGCTTATCACTTGCTGCTTCATCAGGAATGGATTCAGGTGTTGCGGTTTTGGATGAGGATAATACTCTTATCCTTGTTGATAAGCTATACACAATGAATGATGTTATGTTCTTTTTTGATAACTTCCCTTCATTAAAATATTCTAAAATTTGTGTTTCTATGGTTTGGGATAGAACTATGCTTAATGGGAAATGGAGAATTTTAGGAAAGCCTTATCAGCTTGTTTCTACAAATTCTCTTATCCCAAACCGTGATGGTTGGACTCATCGATATTCTACACGAGGGTGTGAGTATTTTAAGTCTTTAACTGAAAAAGGTATTGAAATTAACAGATTTGAATTATATTTGACACGTCAGAGCCTGCATTTGAATTCTTGTTATAAAGAAAGATCTCCTGCTGATTGTAAATTTTTGCAGCAAACTTTGAAGAATGAATGGCAATTGGATTTGCCGCTCAATATGATGCCAATGTCGCAATTGGAAGCTATTGTTGGGGCTATTCTTGCCAAAGAAAATACAAAACATCCTGAAAATATTAAAGTTATATCACATTTCAAAGGATTTGATGTGATTGATGTTGTGCATAATCCGAAATTGATTGCGGTTTAAAAATTAGTTTTTGCTTGTTAAAAATCCTAGTGCAAATCCGATTGCGGCACCAATTCCCAATCCCCAAAGAAGTTTGGTTCGTTTTACGGCTTTATAAGCTCTATTGCTTATATCATCCATAAGACTTGGGGATTTTTTGTATTTCTCAAAATTATTTATAAAATTATTTTTTATATTGTCGGCAGATTTTTTATCAGTGATTTTTTTATCTAATTCAATACATTTATTTGTAATAGATTTGAAATCTTCACTTAGTCCCATTTCTTGTAATATCATTTTGCTTTCGGTTGATAAGTTTTTGTTTTCAACCTCTTTTGCGGCTTGGGCAAGAGCTGCAATTTGTGTATTTATATCAGCTTTATTTATGTCAAAAGCTTTTTGTACAAATTCATCTTTTTTTACCGAAAGATAGTATGCGTTCATTCCGATAAGTCCGCCTGCTGCCATTAATCCAATTTTATGTTTTTTAGATGCAGAAGGGTTTGGTGGATAATATGTCATTGAAGGAGGTGTTTGTACTGCCATAGAAATGCCTTATAATTAATTACGTTGCTGTATCAAATAAACCTCGTAAAAAAAATTTTTGCTAGTTTTTATGTATATTTTCAAAAATTTCAACAACATTTTTATGGATTTCTTCAATAGATTTTGTAGCATCAAGAACCTTAATCCTTTGAGGTTCTTGTTTTGCAAGCTCAAGATAACCTTTGCGAACTCGATTGTGAAAATCTATGCCTGCACTTTCCATTCTGTCTTTTTCTTTCCCGACACGTTTCATTGAAGTTTCAACATCAATATCAAAAACAAATGTTAAATCAGGTTTTTTGCCGTTTGTTGCAATATCGTTTAGCTTGTTAATCCTTTCAATATCAAGGCCTCTGCCATACCCTTGATATGCTACTGTTGAATCAATATGTCTGTCGCATAGTACAATTTTGCCATCTTCAACTGCAGGATTAACTATAATATCAATATTTTGTGCTCTGTCTGCCAAAAATAAAAAAGATTCGCATCTGTCAGATACAGGACCGTCATAATTTAAAAGGATTTCTCTTACTTTTTCGCCTAATCCTTTTCCTCCGGGTTCACGAGTTAGGACAACATTTTTCCCTTGTTGTTTTAAATATTCGGCTAATAATTTCATCTGCGTTGTTTTTCCGCAGCCGTCTGCTCCCTCAAATGTAATAAATAATCCCTTTTTCATTTCAAACCTCTTTGTATTTAATTATATCAAAAAAATCTGATTTGTGTTTTGTTATAAATTATGGTAAAATCAGTGAAAGAGGAGAGCTTAAATGGATACTAAATTTAAAAAACTAAGCAATAATATAGAATTTGCATATAAAAGAAATAAAAATACCCCACGTACGGCGTTTTATTTGAATTTTTCTTTGAATAATCCTTTGCCTGAACCGGGTGTTTATTCTTTAATGGTAAGACTTTTTATGCAAGGAACAAAAACTCGTTCAGCACAAGCATTGTCTGAAGAATTGGACAAATATGCAATAGAATTTACGGCTGAATTGAAGCTTGATTATATTAAATTTAAGTTTGTTTGCCTTAATGAAGATTTTGAACGTGCAATGGAAATTATTTCAGATATAGTTAAAAACACTACTTTTGAAGAATTTGAAAAAGAACGTAAAAAACTTGAAGGCGAAATTGTTGCAGAATTGGATTCTCCTAGAGTAAAGGTTATTGACAGTTATTATAAAAACTTGTATGAAGGGCATAATTACGGTTATACAAATACTGTAATTCTTGAAAATTTGAAAAATGTAAAAAAAGAAGATGTTATAAATGCTTATAAGGCAATTGTTGATAACAGTAAGAAAGTAGCTGTTTTTGTTGGCGATTTAGATTTTGATAAAGTTAATTCATTAACTGAAAAATATTTTGGTGATATTACACCTTCGATTGAAAAATTGCCTGAACTTAGAAAACCGGAACTTACTAAAGCTAAAGAAGTTGAGGTTATTCAAGAAGATTTAAATCAAGCACATATCTTAAAAGGTTGGATTGTATCAACTGCAGATAGTGATGATTTTGCACCTATTTCTTTGTTAAATATAATTCTTGGTGCAAGCGGATTATCTTCAAGATTATTTTTGGAACTTAGAGATAAAAAAGGTTTGGCATACGTTGTAAGAAGTGCTTATGATGTTGCAAGACTTTCTGCTAATTTCTCAATTTATATAGCAACAGAACCTAAAAATATAGAAACTTCACTAAAAGGTTTTGAAGAAGAAATTGAAAAAATAAAAACAGTCCAAGTAAGTGAAGAAGAACTTGAAAATGCTAAAAATAATTTGTTTGGAAAATGGGCATTTATCGGAGAAACAAATTCTCAACAGGCTAATTGGTTAGCTCATTACGGAATTATGGGATTTGGTTTCGATTTCCATGAAAGAGCTGTTGAAAAGATTAAGAAGGTTACTGTAAAAGACATTATTGATTGTGCTAATAAATATTTTAATGACATTTATTTACTTTCTGTATTGAAGCCATAACCTTGTCAGGCAATAGATATGCTCTTGAATATCGAGAATAATATTCAAGAGGCATGCTTTGAAATTTTTTTACATTATATTATTGGTAATAGTTTTAATATTTTGTACAGGCTTTTCAGAGCCTGTTGCTGACATATCTGTTTCATATCAGCCAAATACTGACAGATTAGAAACATTATTCAAGGCTTCTTTACCGATAAAATCAGGTATAATGTACACCAAAGTTCCGAGGGGCTTAATTGTAAGCATAAATGAAAAATATTTTTTTAATGAAGGTGAAACGAAAATTAAGGAAAGCTCTTTATGCTTGTTAGATATAATTGCCGAACTTTTAGTAAAACTTTCAAATTATTGCGTTGTGGAAGATCATACTGATGAATTTTTGAATGGTGAAGATAATTGGGAGTTATCTTTATTAAGGGCTTCAAATATCGTGGATTACCTTATAACTTACGAAAAAATACCCGCATCGCAATTATTTTCTCTTGGATATGGTCAATCAATGCCTTTTCGGGATAATGTTTCTAGTAAAAAAAACGGATTGGATAGCAGAATTGATTTTGTAATTCTTCAATATGATGTTAAGAGATGATGCTTTGACGAAGTCTTGTAGTTCTGTTTTCGCTCAAGATATTTTTCAATTTCATAATTGCTTGTGCATGAAGTTGGCAAACTCTGGATTCTGACATATTGATTGTTGAACCAATTTCTTTTAATGTCATGTTTTCTTGATAGTACAAAACCATTATAATACGTTCACGCTCAGGAAGTCTTTTTAATGCTTTTTCAAGTTCTTGCTTAACGTTTTGTTCTTCTGCCTGTTCTTGTGGATTAAGCTTGTTTGTATCTTGAATTGTGTCAATAATTTCAACACTGTCATCTGTATTACCTTTTTTGTCGTACAAAGATGTCATTGTTGTATCTTCTGATAGAAGTTGTAAAACTTTATCAGGATCCATATCAAGATATGAAGCAACTTCTGTTGTTGTCGGCATTCTGCCAAGTTCTTGTTTCAAGTGTTCTTGAGCATTTTTAATATCTTTTATTTTCTTTCTTACGCTTCTTGGTAAAAAGTCTTGTGCTCTTATTCTGTCTAAGATAGCACCTCTTATTCTTATCAAGGCATAAGTTTCAAATCTCGTATTTTTTTGCGGGGAATATCTTTCGATAGCATTTATAAGTCCTTCAACGCCGTAGCCTGCAATATCTTCAATGGAAATTGTTGAAGGCAGGGTTACTTTTACACGGCCGACTACATAACGGATTAAATATATGTATTGAACAATTAGGGTATCGCGAATACTTTTGTTAGTTTTGTCTTTCAGGTATTCTCCCCATAATGCTGTAAGCTCTTCTTCAGACAGCCTTTTTATATTATTGTATGATGTAAAATCAAAACTCTGGCTCATTAAACTTCCCAAATATTGTTCAAATATCTTACATATCTATTCTATACTATATAGGTTTTGCTACATCATTTAAAAAGAGGAAATGTCTTATAAAATACTAAAGTTTGTGGTGTATAAAAATAGCATGCTTATTTTTTGAGCATGCTATCTTTTTATTACTTAATTTATCTTTGAAAATTTCTAATTTTCTTCTTCATCTTCTTTTTTCTCAGAAGGTTCCGGTTCGGATTTTATGATTTCAAGTTTTGTAATTCTTGCACCATCAACTTCTTTAACGACAAAAGTTAAGTTGTTTAAAGTTGCTGTGTCATTAACTTCTGCAATGTGTCCAAGAAGTTTTACAACAAGTCCGCCGATTGTATCAATATCATCGTCATCAATTTCTTTTTCGTTAATTTGGAAAAATTCTGCAAATTCATCAAGTCGCATCATTGAATTTGCAATATATGTATTAGGTGCAACCTCTTTAATATCTTCTTCTTCAGGTTCTTCTTCATCAAATTCGTCTTGAACATCACCAAAGATTTCTTCAATAACATCTTCAAGAGTTACCAATCCTGAAGTTCCGCCAAATTCATCAACTACGATAGCCATTTGTCCTTTACGTTTTTTAAATTCAAGAACAAGGTTATCCATAGTTATTGTTTCAGGAACAAGTAAAACTTCTCGTAAAATTTTTGATACGGGACAAATTTCATCTTTAATAGACAAAGAATACAAATCCTTAACATGAACAAGTCCGATTATGTGGTCAATATCTTCTTCATATACAGGATATCTTGTATATTGATTTTCAGCAGCAAGCTTGTTAAGTTCTTCCATCGGAATATCAACAGGAATACAAACCATATCGGTTCTTGGAACCATAACTTGTTTTGCTGTTAAATCAGAAAATTTGAATACGTTATGTAACATATCTTTTTCTGTTTCATTCAAAACTCCGCCGTCATAACTTGCATTAACAAGCATATCAAGTTCTTCTGTTGAGTGAACAAGTGAACCTTTATGAGAATGCGGGATATGCAAAAGTTTTAAAACAAAGTTCCCAAACCCGTTTAAAAGCCAGATGAAAGGGTTGAAAAAGAATGTTAAAATTTGCATTGGTCTTGCAACCCAAAGAGCAGTTTTTTCTGTATATTCAAGTGCAATTGATTTTGGAATAAGTTCGCCTAAAACTACATGGAAAAATGTGATAAGAGCAAATGCTATTGAAACTGATGCAGTATGGGTTGCGATATTTTTACCTATTCCCGGTAAAAATGCAAAAATCGGTTCAATAATATGAGCCAGAGTTCCTTCCCCAACCCAACCTAAGCCGATACTTGAGATTGTAACCCCTAATTGTACTGCTGCAATGAATTTGTCTAAATCTTTTAATGCTTCCATTGCTATTTTAGCATTATAGTTGCCCTCATTTACAAGTTGCTCAATTCTGGTTTTTCGAACCTTTACCATAGCAAATTCGGAAGCAACAAAAAATCCGTTTGAAAATAGTAAAAATGCTATTACAAACAAATTAAATATTGTATTACCTGAACCATCCATTATATATTGTTTCCTTCTATACTATTTTTAAGTGTAATTATAATATTTTTTAGTGAAAAATGCAATCCTATTCCTTGTCCATATTGACTTCTTTAAGCTCTGTATAAATCATCGGAGAAAAGCCTTTAGTCGTAGTCACTGTTATGACTTTATAAACAGGCGGTTCACTCAAAAGAGTAGGCGATGTAATATGATAGACTCCATTTCTCATGATTTCACTGTTAAAATGTAGGTGACCTGCGACTATTGAAATTACATTATCATGTTTATCCAAAAGATCAAGATATTTTTCCTTTTGATAAACTTCGTGTGAGCTAACTTCTTTTGTCGAAATAAGTGGAAAATGTTGGAATATTATAACAGGATCATTTTTATATTTTTTTAATTGTTTGTCCAACCATTTCAGAGTATCTTCTTTGTAGTAACCTGTAGATCCTGGAATTATTTCTTTCGCTCCGTCAGCTACTATGAATACAAAACCGTCTTTTTTGAATACGTAATTAGGCTTTTTATATTTATAGAAAAAGTTGTATTCTTTAACTATTTCCAGATAACGAGCTTTTGAAAGTCCGTTGTTCTTAAAAACATCGTGATTACCGATTACGATATAATATGGAACATCTAACTTGTTTATAATTTTTAAAAAATCTGGCAGATATTCTTCGTGTGGTGAATCAAGGTTATCTCCCGTAAATACTACAAATGCAATATCTTTTTCTTTATTAATGTCCTTAACGGCATTTTCTAAAACTTCTGCTCTATATGTATCTTTTGTCTTGAAGTGGCAATCCGCAACTTGTACAAATTTAATAGCTGCTGCAAAGACAGAGTTTTGCAATAAGAGCATTGAAAGTAATAAAATAATAAGATTTTTTTTCATTAATATCCTCTGGACAAATTATACCATAAATTGTAATATATACAAAGGAGAAATTATGAGATTAGACAAGTTTTTAAAAGTTTCACGATTGATAAAACGCAGAACTGTTGCAAATGAAGTATCAGAAACAGGACGTGTTTATGTAAACGGTAACAGCGCAAAACCTGCAAAACAAATAAAAGAAGGCGATGAAATAAAAATTGAATATGCAAACAGAACAGTTGTCGTGAAAGTTTTAAAAGTTCCTGCAAATAATGTAAGTGTTCAAGAAGCCCCATCTTTATATGAAATTGTTGAATAGTAAAATCAAATATGTTAAAATAAACATACAGAAAAATTAAGAAAGGAGCAAAAATGAAAAGATTTAAGAACGTCGGGGGGGGGGCGCTTTAAGGCTTCTACCACAAGTTTCAGGGGGTTGTAAAAATAAAATAATATGTTATATTAGTGATATGATACATCACTATAAAAATAAAAACGGTTTTACTTTAGCAGAAGTTTTAATAACATTAGGAATAATTGGAGTGGTTGCAGCAATGACTATGCCTTCTTTAATTTCTAATTATAGGCATAAAGTTTTAGAAACACAGTTTAAAAAGGCATATTCAGTTCTTTCACAGGCAGTTATTCCTGTTCAATCAGAATTTTTGAGCTGTCCTGCGAGTAATGCCGAAGATATTAAGAAGTTGCTGTTTTCTCAATTTAATAATCTTGGAATTCAAGCAAATTCAAATCTTGATTATGATAATTTTAAAACTTATACAAAACAAATTAGTACTGCAAAAATTCATCCAAATTGTTTTGCTAACATAGATCAGGTTGCGGAATTTAGAGATGAAAATATTATTGCGGCAGATGGGCTTGCGCTTGCTTTTTGCCTCAATAATAGTTATGGAAACATGGTAAGTATAGATACAAACGGTATTGACAAGGGACCTAATGCTTATGGGCATGATTTATTCTTTTTTCATTTGAATCTGAATAATTGTAATTTAGAACCTATGACGGGGCAGTGGCGTGATTGTACAGAGGATGATAGGGATTGTGCAAATGCTTCGGATTCATATTTCGGTTATAAATGGACTGATGGAAACTGCTCGAAAGAATCTGACGCTTCAGATAACGGGTTCGCATGTACTAAGTATGCAATCGCAAATACGTGTCCTGACGGGTCTGGTAAAGGTTATTTTGACTGTTTGCCTTAAATTTAGTTGACTTTTGCATAATTTTCATTAAAGACATTACATCTAATACAAACGGATGATTTTATTAAAAATAATTGATTAATAATCAAAAGTGTCCGATTGTATTAGAAAAAAGAGGTAGTAATGAAAATTAACGGTGGAATCAGGTACTGCGAAAAAGGCTTAACAGCTTCACTCAGAGCTATGCATGTTCAGAGCGAACTTATTGGCATGCATAATGAAAACGTGACAGGTTTTGATAAAATCGGCTATCAAAGAAAAGAACCGATTGTTTCTTCTTTCACTGAATATATAGGAGTCCATGGACTTTCTCAAACCGTTGATGATCAAATCGGCCGTATTGCGATGTCTGACAATCCTCTTGATTTAGCACTTGCAAATAAAGGTTATTTTCAAACTCAAACTCAAGATGGAGTAAGGCTTACTCGTGACGGACGTTTTAAACTTGATAAAAACGGAAATTTGTTGACTCTTGAAGATGCTCAAGTTTTATCAAGTGCAGGTACTCCAATACAGCTTCCGATTGTGCCTGAAAAAATTGAAGATGTAAAAATTAATTCAAAAGGATTGGTAAGTGTCTTTAATAAAAATACCCACAAACTTGAAGATGTTGCATATCTTGGAGTTGTGGATTCAAATGGTGTAGCTGTGCTTGATCCGCAAGTAAAACAAGGTTATAACGAGTATTCAAACGTTTCTCTTCAAAATGAATTTATAGCTATGATGCCGATTATTAGAAATTTTGAAGCGAACAGACAAATATTTATGATTCAAAATCAGAATTTGCAAAAGGTCATATCACAGTTAGGAACAACGTCATAATAAAAGGTGAGGAATAAATTATGTATAGCATGCAAGGTATAGTCAGAAAAAGTGTAAACAACGTAACCACACAATTTGAAAAATTCGGTTACGTTGCAAATAGTCTTGCAAACTTAAATACCAGAGGTTATAAATCAGTAAGCTTTGAACAAATGTTAAATGAAGACGGATATTTAACAGGTGCGATTAGAACTGATTATGAACAAGGTTCAATTCAAATTACATCTAATCCTTATGATGTCGCAATTAACGGAACAGGCTTTATCCCGGTTGTGTCACCTGAAGGTGAGGTAGCTTATACAAGAGATGGCGCTTTTAAACAAGGTAAAAACGGTTATCTTGTTACTTCTGATGATTGGGTTGTTGGCGAAGGAATTATAATCCCTGCAAATTGTTATAAATTTGAAATTAAACCAAATGGCGAAGTATATTCTTACGATACCGCAAACACCGATCCTAAAAAATTAGGTACAATTCCTCTTGTTCGTTTCCCTTCTCAAGAAAATCTTGAACAGGCAGGCATGAATAAACTTAAGGCGACAGAAGAATCAGGAGAACCTGTTCTTGTAAAAAATCATAAATGCTTCTGTCAGAATAATTTGGAAAATTCCAATACCGATGTGTATTCTGCAACTTCAGAAATGCTAAGGCTAAACGCATCACTTCTTGCAAGTACACGTATGATGAAGGTTGTTGATGATATGTATAACAAAGCGATAAATATCAGAGAATAGGAACGTGCTGCTCAATAAAAAAGAAAGGTTAAAAAATGTTTACACCATTAGATAATATGGGCAAAGTTACGTTAATGATGGATTTAATAACCCAGAAACAAAGGGCATTAGGTTCAAATTTGGCTAATGTTGATACTCCGGGGTATGTCCGTCGTGATATTAATTTTGGAGATTATTTAAATTCAATGAATAGTCCGTTGGAAACAAAATTATCTGAAAAATTAGGCCCATCAGGTGTAATTGAAGAAAAAACGTATGAAGAAATTGATCCAGCAAATGAATTGATGGAACTGCAAAAAAACTCAATACTTTATACGATGGCAACAAGAAGAATGTCTAATATAATTACAGAAATGAAAACAGTAATTAATGTTGGTAAATAGACATTAATTTGAATATAGAAAATATATAAACAAGACTGGTGAGGTAAAACTAGAAAGGCGTAAATTATGAGTATAATGGAATCTATGAATATCGGATCTAATGCTTTAAAAGCACATGGGTTGAGATTGGATATTCACGCTAAAAACATAGCTAACGTTGATACTCCAAATTACGTAAGGAAAATTCCTATTTTGAACGCGACAGAAGATATCTCTTTTCATGGATTGATGAATACAATGAAGGAAGATGTTTTTGGAGTCGGAACATTACCATACTTGCAAGGTGGTGTTGTATTTAACGGATGTGTAGAAGATCCGACTTTGGGTGATAAAATTTATAGCCCGGGACATCCGGATGCAGATGCAAACGGATATATAAGAGCTTCTAACGTAAACCCTGCTGTTGATATGGCAGATGCAATTCTTGCTCAAAGAGCTTACGAAGCAAACCTTGCATTGATTAATATTACAAAATCAATGGCGCAAAGAGCGACAGAAATCGGCAGATAATAATATTTTATTTTGAGTATTATAAAAATTTTGTTCAAAATGATAAATTTGTCATTCTGAACTTGTTTCAGAATCTCTTTTCCTTGTTTTATGCTATAATCAATTTATGACAAAACTATCTGTTATAATTCCGATTTATAATGTTGAAAAATATATTCCACAATGTCTTGATAGTATTTTAAATCAGGCGTTTAAAGATTTTGAAATTATATGCGTAAATGACGGTTCTTCAGATAATTCTTTATCAGTTTTGCAAAGTTATAAGGCGAAAGATGACCGTATAATTATTATTGATAAAAAAAATGAAGGTTCTGGTATTGCAAGAAACGCAGGGCTTTCTATTGCAAAAGGTGATTATATATATTTTATAGATGGTGATGATTGGGTTGAAGAAAACGTTTTTGATAAAATTATCGCAAAAGCGGATGAATTAAATACGGATATCTTAATTTTTGGCGGGCTTTCTTACTATGAAGGCAAAGGCAAAAAAGGTGGATATAGTGCGGATAAATTGCCGAAAAAATATTTGAATAAAGTATTCTCTGCAAAAGATATTAAAAAAGATATTTTCAAATTCCCGTCAACTGCTTGGACAAAATTGTATAAAAGAGATTTTTTGATAAAAAATAATATAAAATTTCAGGACATAAAAGTTGGGCAGGATCAGCTTCCATTCTTCCATTCTATGATTAAGGCAGAAAGGATTGCGCTTTTACCTGAAAATATTTATTGTTATCGTAAAAACCGTAAGGGTTCTGCGATGACTGTGAAAAAGAAAAAGAATTTTTCTCCGATTTATGTTTTCTACGGAATAGAAGAAATGTTGAAATCTGAAAAATTGTTAGATGAATACAAGTCTGTTTTTGTAGGTAAATATTTTTCAAAAGCTACATCTTGGCTTGGCAAATTCCAAGATGATTTGAAGCACGAATATTATATTGAATATACAAAACTTTTGGAACATGTAAAACAAGAATATTCTTTTGGTTGGTGGATGAAATTTAAACCGAATGAAAAAGACGGTTATTGGATTTTAAAAATCAAACAGGCTATTTCAAAATATTGTTAAGGAAAATTTATTTATTTCTGAATAAAGGAATATTGTCTTGACAATTGTTAGATATCTAACTATAATCTAAATGTGTTTTGTTAAAAAAAAAGGAGAGATTATGGATAAGATTAAGCGTAACGAAGCTATAATGAAAAAGTTTGAGACAATGATAAATACAGCAGATGATAATATTGCACAAGAAATTATTTCAGAATCAGCAGCATTTTATACTCCTGCATCTTCAGAACCTTTGTATGGCGGGAAGGGCTACTTATCTATTGTACATTGGATGAGAAGCGGTTTTTCAGATGTTCAGTGGAAAGCAGAAGATATGATTGTGAATGAAGATAAAGTCGCTGTTTTATGGAGATTGACAGGAACTCATGACGGAGAGTTTTTAGGAATTCCTAAGACAGGCAAAAAGATAAATACAACCGTGATGAATTTTTATTATTTTAATGAAGACGGCAAAGTTGTAAATGATGTAGCCGCAGAAGGAATGATAGGAATTTTAAGACCTCTTGGATTGTCAAAATAAAATATTATAATAAAAAAGGCTATAAAGTAATTTATAGCCTTTTTTATGGTATCGATAGTTTCCTGAATATAGCTTATATTCAAGTCTTATCCATGTAGTAAAACAGTCAACTCAAGAATACTATAATATGAAAATTATTTTTGGATTATATAGTGTCTAACCAGATCGCTATGTATTTTCTTTATTCAAAATATTATTAATTCTGAGTAGAATCAAATATGTAATTATCGTTATTAAAATAGGATAAACATGTAACACATAAGTAAACAGCATGAAACAAAGTATTATTGTCCCTAATAAACATATAAATTTATTTCCGTAAATTTTATATTCTTTTTCAAGAAAATATAATCTTAATACCCTATTTTTGTTGTATTTAACAAATAAATAATATGCTAGTAGTATCGCAAAAACAAATATTGCAATCAGCGCAACAAACAATGGTACACACCAACCTACCATTCCCCAATCATTGTAAACGAATACAAAAGCATAACTTAACATAAATGACACTACAACACTAAGAAAACTCCAAAAAGCATACATTTGTATGAATTTAAGGCAGTTATTATTCATTGTTATTAACCCCTAGATATATCTAATTAAATTAATTTGTCGACGGGGGACTTGTCTTGACCTGTTCGCGTTAAACGTGACTTCGGATTTTGCTTCAAAGAATTAAATTCTTTTTGCAAAACTCCTTCGCACTCTGCTCACAGGTCGCTGAACCCTAAATTGGCTTCTCGTCCTTGCCATCTACTTTATAAAAATAATTACGGCATTAAGCCGCATTATTTTTATGGTGTCGACGGGGGGACTTGAACCCCCACAGCTCTCGCCACATGCACCTCAAGCATGCGTGTCTACCATTCCACCACATCGACACAAAAAAATATTAAATTTTCACGGAACATGTTTTTATCGTTTGTGGTGGATGCGCTTTGCGCCCTCTCCTCCAATGTGACATTTAGTCACATTCTCGTCGGCAGAGTACCACATTGACAAAAAATTTATTAAATTTTCACAGAACTGTATTTATCATTTGTGGTGGATGCGCTTTGCGCCCTCTCCTCCAATGTGACATTTAGTCACATTCTCGTCGGCAGAGTACCACATCGACAAATAAATTTATATCAAATATTGGCAAAGTGCCATATCAATATAAAACCTGCTAAATTATGTTAACATAAATATTTGATTTTGTAAATTTAAACTGTTTCTCTGTCAAAAAAAATTTTTATATGCAATAATATAGGTATGTTAGACACGATTATTATTAAGGGAGCTAAAGAACATAATTTAAAAGATGTTTCGCTCCAATTGCCGAAAAATGAATTAATAGTCTTTACAGGTGTATCAGGCTCGGGAAAATCTTCTCTGGCTTTTGATACTATTTTTGCGGAAGGTCAAAGACGTTATATTGAGAGCCTTTCAACTTATGCAAGACAATTCTTGGGACAAATGGATAAGCCTAATGTTGATTATATTGACGGGCTTTCTCCTGCAATTTCTATTGATCAAAAATCTACAAGTAATAACCCTCGTTCTACTGTTGGTACGGTTACTGAAATTTATGATTATTTAAGACTTTTGTATGCTCGTGTCGGAACTCCTTATTGCCCTGTTTGCGGTGAAAAAATTAAGCCACAAACTATCGATGAAATAGTTTCAAGTATTATGAAGCTAGATGAAGGTACAAAAATTCAAATTCTTGCTCCTGTTGCAAGAGGGAAAAAAGGTGAATTTTCTTCAACTTTCGAAGAACTTAGACAAGAAGGTTTTGTTAGGGTTAAGGTTGATGGTGAGATTTATAATCTTGATGAAGATGAAATTGAACTTGCCAAGACTAAAAAACATGATATTTCAGTTGTTGTAGATAGAATTGTAGTCAAAGAATCTGCACAATCAAGAATTGCTGATAGTGTTCAGATTGCTCTTAAAAAAGCTGACGGTATTGCAGTTGTTGATGTTATCGGTGATAAAGAAATTATATACAGTGAAAAATTAGCTTGTCCTAAGTGTAATTTGAGTTTTGAAGAATTGGCCCCAAGAATATTTTCATTTAATGCTCCTTATGGTGCTTGTGAAAGATGTTCAGGGTTAGGTGCTGATTTTGTGATTGATCCTGATTTAATTGTGCCTGACAGAAAAAAATCATTGAAAGACGGGGCAATTTATCCTTGGTCAAAAACTTCTACATCTTATTATGAAGATGTTTTGAAATCAGTTTGTCATCATTTTAATATTGATATGGATAAGCCGTTTGAAGAATTATCAGAAAAAGAACAAAAAATAATTCTTTATGGAAGTGATGATATTGTAAAATTTACGGTAATGCGTTTTGGTACTCATCGTTATGAAACGAAATACAGAAGATTTGACGGTGTAATCCCATTTTTGGAAAAACGTTATAACGACTCTAACGGTGAATACTGGCGTGAAGAAATTGAAAAATATATGACAACAACCCCTTGTCCTGCATGCCATGGCGCAAGGCTTAAACCGTTCCCGCTTGCTGTAAAAATTAAGGATAAAAATATTTATGAATTTACGTTAATGTCTATTGATGATGAGTTGGAATTTGTTTCTGAACTTTATCTTGAGTTGACGGAATTTCAAATGCATATTGCAAAACAAATTTTAGATGAAATAAGGGCTCGTTTAAGATTTTTGAAAGATGTTGGGCTTAGCTATCTTGATTTGGCTCGTCGAGCAGGCACTTTATCAGGTGGAGAAGCTCAGCGTATCAGATTAGCCACTCAGATAGGAAGCGGACTTTCGGGTGTTTTGTATGTTTTAGATGAGCCGTCAATCGGTTTGCATCAAAGAGATAACGACAGATTAATTAAAACGCTTATAAAATTAAGAAATCTTGGAAATACTCTTATTGTTGTTGAACATGATGAAGATACAATCAGAAATGCTGATTATATTGTTGATATTGGACCAAAAGCAGGCGTGAACGGAGGAAAAGTTATAGCCTGTGGTTCCGTTCAAGATATAATTGATGCTAAAGAATCAATTACTGGGAAATATTTGAGCGGTGAAAAATATATTCCAATACCTAAAAAAGAGAGAGAAGGTAACGGTAATTTCTTACATGTAAAAAATGCGCATATAAATAATTTGAAAAATATTGATGTAGATATTCCGCTTGGAAAAATTGTTTGTTTAACCGGTGTATCAGGTTCCGGAAAATCATCATTAATGCAGGATTTGATATATGAATATGCTCTGCATAAACTTCGTGGTAATAAACCAAAACCGCAAGGTGTAGATGAAATTACAGGATTTGAAAATATTGATAAAATTATTGCGATAGACCAATCCCCGATTGGTAGAACTCCAAGGTCAAACCCTGCAACTTATACGGATTTATTTACACATATCAGAGAATTGTTCTCAAAAACAAATGAGGCAAAACTTAGAGGTTACAAGCCCGGAAGATTTAGCTTTAACGTAAAAGGCGGAAGATGCGAAGCCTGCAAGGGTGACGGTGTTTTAAAAATTGAAATGAACTTTTTGTCTGATGTGTATGTTAAATGTGATGTATGTAAGGGCAAGCGCTACAATCGTGAAACTTTGGAAGTTAAATATAAAGGAAAAACGATTTCTGATGTTTTAGATATGAGCGTTAAAGAAGCTTTGGAATTCTTTGACAGTATTCCGTCAATAAAGAACAAGTTGCAAACATTAAATGATGTTGGTCTTGATTATATGAAGCTTGGCCAGAGTGCGACAACTCTTTCAGGTGGTGAAGCCCAAAGAATTAAGCTTGCGGCTGAATTAAACAAACGCTCAACAGGCAAAACTCTTTATTTGCTTGATGAACCTTCTGTCGGACTTCATTGGTATGATTTGGATAAGCTTATAAAAATCTTGCAACAATTGGCGGATCAGGGAAATACTATTTTGGTTATTGAACATAACCTTGATTTCATAAAAATAGCTGATTATATAATTGATTTAGGCCCTGAAGGCGGTGTTGGCGGAGGTCAGGTCATCGCTTGCGGTACACCTTTAGAGGTTTCAAAATGTAAAAATTCTTATACAGGCCAGTATTTGAAGCCTATGTTGACAAATGCGAGAAAATAATTTATCTTTTTTATTATAATTAAGAAAGTTTGGTTTTTATGAAAAAGTTATGTTTAAGTGTATTATGTATTCTTGGGCTTTTATCTCAACCTGTGTTTGCCAAGATGGTTGCTGTTCAAGCTTTGGATGATTTTTCAACAGAAAATCCTTCAAGAGTGATGTCAATAAAAATGTTGGAGGATATAACGTTGGATGAAACCGTCTCTTTTAAAATAGGTGATATTGTTGAAGGAAAGGTTGTTGATGTCACTGATCCGAAAAGATTGAAACGTGATGCGACTTTTTCATTTGTGCCTTTGAGTTATAAAAATGAAAATGGTGAAGTTATCGAAATCAAAGGGTATTATCCTGCTAAATATTCAACAAAATTAAATAAAGGCGAAATTGCAAAAACTGCAGCATTGGGTGTCGGAAGTTTTTTTGTTAAAGGCTTATCTTTAGGTTATAGCGCAGTTGAGGGTGCAATAAAAAATGAAAAAAATAACAGGTTTAAATCCAGTGTTACAGAAGTCTATGAGGATTCCCCGTTTTCTTATGTAGAAAAAGGTGGGGAAATATTTATTCAAAAAAATCAACCGTTTTTCTTGAACTTTAAAGTAAAAGATGAACCTGATGAAGATGATTTGCCAAATTATGAGTATAAAGAGTTGGATAATCAACATTCACAGGAAATTCCACAAGAAGTTCAAAATAATTATTCTGAAACTAATTATTCGGAACCTGCTAACTAACTTATATACCCATTATATAAGATGATTGACGGATTTAAGATATTATGATACTATTTTTTTATAGTAATCGGAGATTATAAAATGAAAAAGATATTATTTATTATTGCATTACTTACAGGTCTGACTATAATGCCGGTTGATGCTAAAACAACCCCGGTACAAACTTTACAGGATTTTTCAATCTCAAATCCTTCTCAAACTTTGCTTATTAAAATTTTGTCAAATGTTCAATTAAGTAAAGATTTAATGTTACACGAAGGATATTATGTTTTAGGACAAATAATGAATGTTTCTAATTCAACATTCGTTTTTATGCCTATTAAGTATCAGAATTTCCATAATGAAGTTTATCAAATTAACGGTAATTATCCTGCAAAATTTGTAGAAATGATTGATACTCAAAGCAAAACTCCGCAAAATGGGATTATTCCTAAGGATTCAAAATTCTTGTTAGATTTCGTTGTAGTTCAAGATACTCCGGATACTTCAATAGGTGATAAATATAAAAATCTAGGGACTCCTGCAGATGGTATTTCTGCTGTAGTTAATCAATCCGTTCCTGTTTTGTATGACGGATCTATTCCGCAGACTATGAAAGATTTTCCTGGAATTAAATTGAATTCTTTTGATAACGGAAGCAATTTTAATATTCCTAATAAATTGATTATAGAAGCTAATCCAAAAGAAATAAATATAAATAATTTGAAATACTAATTATAAAAATTAGTAAAATATAAAAAGTTAAAAGAGCTATAAATTATAAAATTTACAGCTCTTTTTTATTTACTAACAGAGACCATATTTAAACTTTTTTAAACTTCAACAGTTGTTTTTATTTTCCCGTCACCTTCAAGGATGATTTCGGTATCTTTACCGTTTTCACAGATAACAAGGCGTGTTTTTTCTATATTATTTTCTGTGAAGCGGGAAATATCTTTTATTTTTAAATCCATATATAATCCTTTCAAGTTTATGTTTATTATATAATAACAGATTTCTCAAGAATTTCAACCCTCTTGAGAATTAGTTATTAAAAATTTTTAATTAATTGTTTTTACCAAAAAAGAGAGTTTGATAAATTCAAACTCTCTCTTTTGTAGTTATTTTTTTATTTATTTGATTAACCTTTGATTTGGCTCATAACTTCGTCAGCAAAGTTTTCTTGACGTTTTTCCAAACCTTCACCTAACATATATCTTGTGAAAGCTTTAATTGTCATTTTGCCTTCAATTAATTGACCAACTGTCATATCAGGGTTTTTAACAAATGGTTGTTCAAGTAGAACTCTGTGTGAAAGAAGTTTGTTAACTCTGCCTTCAACAATTTTAGCTCTGATTTGTTCAGGTTTTTTCAACAAATCTTCTTTACCCATTTCAACTTCAGTTTCGTGATCGATTACTGATTGAGGAATTTCATCTCTTGTGATAAATTCAGGTGCTGAAGATGCGATATGAAGACAAATGTCATTCATCAATTCATCATCTTTTTTATCTGTTTGGATAAGAACACCGATTTTACCGTTGTGGATATAAGAAGCAGTGTTTCCTTCGTAACGAACAAATCTTCTGAAAGTGATTTTTTCGCCGATAGAAGCGATTTTTTCTTTAATAAGTTCAGAAATAACTTTTCCGCATTTTGGACAAGTTGATGATAGTAAGCTATCAACATCTGAAGGATTTGATGTAGCAACAAATTCAGCCAAGTTAGAAGCTAATTCTTTGAATTCTTCATTTTTAGCAACGAAATCTGTTTCACAGTTAAGTTCTACCATAGCACCGCAGTTGTCTTGAATAGAAGATGCAACTAAACCTTCTGCTGCAATTCTACCCATTTTTTTATCAGCGGAAGCCATACCTTTTTGGCGTAGAACTTCCATAGCTTTTTCCATATCTCCGTCAGTTTCAACAAGAGCTTTTTTAGCATCCATCATACCTGCGCCTGTTTTATCGCGGAGTTCTTTTACCATTTGAGCTGTAATGTTCATTATAATTCTCTCCTTTTTTATTATAAGAACGGAGGTCAAGATAACTTGAGGTTGAGCTATTATTGGATAATGGCCTGCCTGCTTGTACTCTTGACCTCTGGACTTCTTTTATTCTGCAACTGTTTCTGTTTTTTCTTCTGTTGCTTCAGCTTTAGCTGAAACTTCTTCTGAAGAAACGCCTGCATCTTCCGGTTTGATTTGTTCTAACTTTTTAGCATTAGCGTTAGCTTCTCTCAATTGTTTCCCTTCCAAAACTGCGTCTGCTAATTTTGAAGTGATTAATTTAATTGAGCGGATAGCGTCATCATTACCAGGAATAATATAGTTTATTCCATCCGGATCTGCATTTGTATCAGCCAAACAGATAACAGGAATGTTTAATTTGTTAGCTTCTTTAATAGCGATATCTTCTTTTTTCTGGTCAACGATAAAGATTAAATCAGGAAGACCTCTCATATCTTTAATACCGCCTAATGTTTTGCTTAATTTACCTAATTCTCTGTTCAATTTAGCGATTTCTTTTTTAGGTAATTTTTCAGCGTGACCTGAATTCATAAAGTCTTCAAGTTCTCTTAATTTATTTATACGGCCTCTGATTGTATCAAAGTTTGTAAGCATACCGCCTAACCATCTTCTGTTGATGTAGTAAGCGCCTGCTCTTTTTGCTTCTTCTGCAACAACTTCTGCTGCTTGTTTTTTAGTTCCTACAAAAAGAACGTTTTTGTTGCGAGATGCGAATTCTCTTACAACTGCGTATGCTTCATCCAATAAATCAGTTGTTTTACGTAAATCTAATACGTAAATACCGTTTCTTGCACCGTAGATATACGGTTTCATTTTAGGGTTCCATCTTTGAGTTTGGTGTCCGAAGTGTACACCTGCTTCTAAAAGTTCAATCATAGATGCTACTGGCATCGTTTTTCTCCTTTATTTTACTTGTTGTACTACGGGCTATACTGTCTCATTCATAAGATTTTTGGGGGTCATTTATAAAGTTATTTCTTTATAATTTACACCTTATTTAATCTTTCTGAACTAGGGCAAAGCCTATCAGACTAGTGTAACCATATATATAATATTACAAACAAGGGTTTATGCAAATTAATTATTTAGTTTTATTACATAAAAATTTATTATGTAAATTAATTGAAAAATTTTTTAAAAATAAATATAATGATATTTATGGAAGGTTTGGATACAAGCAGGTTAGAAGAATTAAAAAAGAAGGTTCACGACAAACTTGAGCAGACAGAATTGTTTCGGTTTAAAGGGACTGTATCAAAGTTGTTGGGTTTAACTGTTGAGGTTAAGTTGCCTGGTTTGAAGGTTGGCGATTTATGTTATATAGAAACGAAAGACGGTAGGAAAAAGCCTGCTGAGGTTCAAGCATTTAAAGGTGAAGCAGCTCAATTACTTTTGTTATATGACGGAGAAGGAATCGGACAGGGAAGTCTTGTTACTTCTACAGGAAAACCTATCATCATTCCTGTTGGAGATTTTTTATTAGGCAGGTTAATTAATCCGATGGGTGAACCGATTGACGGTAAGCCTTTAGATACTACAGGTGCTGAGTGGCGACCTGTTGAGGGACCTCCGCCGGGGCCTTTTGAAAGACCTATTATTACGGAAGTCTTTTCAACTGGTGTCAGAGCGATAGACAGTTGTATGACAATGGGTTGCGGACAGCGTTTAGGGTTGTTTGCAGGTTCAGGTGTAGGTAAAAGTACGCTGTTAGGTATGATTGCAAGAAATTCTGATGCTGATGTTAACGTTGTTGCTCTGATTGGTGAACGTGGTCGTGAGGTAAAAGAATTTGTTGAGGATGCTTTGGGCGAAAAAGGTATGGCAAAATCTGTTTTGGTATGCTCAACAGGTGATCAGCCTCCTTTGATTCGTCAAAAAGCTTTATTGACTGCTACTGCAGTTTGCGAATATTTTAGAGATCAGGGTAAAAAAGTATTCTTAATGACTGATACTGTTACACGTTGTGCTATGGCAGGTCGTGAAGTTGGTTTGTCACTTGGTGAACCGCCTACTATGAAAGGTTATCCTCCTTCAATTTTTTCATGGCTTCAAAAAGTTTTGGAACGTGCTGGGAATAGTCCTAAAGGTTCCGTAACAGCTTTATATACTGTGTTAATGGAAGGTGATGATATTTCTGATCCTATTGTTGATATCGTAAGAGGTATTGTTGACGGACACATTTTCTTGTCAAGAAAAGTCGCAGAAATGAACCATTATCCTGCTATTGATGTTTTGGGAAGTATTTCAAGACTTATGTCATCTATTGTTACTCCAGAACATAAAGAGGCTGCAGGTAAACTGCGTGCAATTATGGCTTTGTATAGAGAAAATAAAGACTTGATTGATGTTGGTATGTATCAACCGGGAACTAATCCAAAGTTAGATACTGCAATTGAACTTATGCCAAAGATAAACGCCTTTTTACAACAACGAACTTCTGATATCGTTAGTATGGATACAACAATACATACTTTGATTGACATGATGCAAGGTGTTGAAATTTAATCTTTATGGTAAAATAATTTTTGGAAGGAAAAGTTATTATGAATTTACCGCAAAATTTTGTCCCTGCAATGTTAATAACCCTTTTTGCAGGCTTGTCTACCGCAATTGGTGGGGGAATTGCATTTATTGTAAAAAAAGATAATTTAAAAGCATTGTCTGTAGGATTAGGATTTTCAGCAGGCGTTATGATATTTGTTTCATTCATGGATATGCTGCCGGAAGCTGATAAACTTCTTTTGGCAAATTTCCCTAATAATCATCAATGGTTAACCCTTGCTGGTTTTGTTATCGGATTAATAGTGGCAATTTTAATAGATTATTTTTTGCCGGATCATATTGATACGGATGATGTTTTACATCCTGAAGAACCTTCGCATAGGGATTATAAAATAAAGCGTGCAGGACTTTTTACTGCTATAGCTATTTGTGTTCATAATTTCCCAGAAGGTATGGCAACATTTTTTACAACTACTCAAAATATTACTTTGGGACTTTCTGTTGGTATTGCTATTGCTATTCATAATATTCCGGAAGGTATTGCAGTTGCTCTTCCTATGTATCATGTAACTGGTAAAAAACGATATGCAATGCTATATGCCGCATTATCAGGAATTACTGAACCTATTGGGGCTTTAGTCGGTATGCTTATTTTTGGTTTATTCCTGCCACAGGTTTTAATTGGTGCTTTAATGGCTGCAGTAGCTGGGATTATGATTTATATCTCATTTGATACTTTATTACCTCTTGCAAAAGAATATGGTGATTGGCATCAATCAATTGTTGGTATTCTTTCCGGTATTTTGGTAATCTGGGTAAGTTTGATTTTAATCGGAGGGTAATAATGGTTAATTTATCAAGTTTATTTGATTTGGGAAGAAATTTGTATGCTCTTCCTTGGTTTTATTCAAAAAGTGGTATTGCCCCAATCCCTTTGAGATATTTTTTTGAACTTACTTATCGTTGTAATTTGAATTGTCCTTATTGTTATGTTGGAGAAGACAGAAAGAAAAACGAATTAACAACTGATGAATGGTTTAGTATTATAGATCAAATTCCCTGGTATTCATTTGTTACTCTTGTAGGTGGTGAACCTCTCATAAGAAAAGATTTTATTGATATTTTGATGAAAACTGCCAAGAAAACATTTGGTAAATTGAATGTCGTTTCTAACGGAATTTTAATAAATGATGAAATAATTGATGCTTTTATAAAAAGTAAGATGATGCTTTTATCTGTTTCATTAGACGGGTATGGCGAAAATCATAATATTAACCGAAATAAGGCAGGAATTTGGGATAAAATAATGGATAATTTTGACAATATGAATTCCCGTAAAAAACGCCCTATGGTTGATATAAAAACTATTGTTCTAGAAAATAATCTTGATGATTTGGTAAAACTTTATAAAATGTGTGATGAAAAGAAATTTAACTTTTTATCGATTTCATTTTTAAGAAACAACAATTTGAAACAAAATTCAGTTTTGTTTGATAGTTTTGTGCCTGAATTTAATGCAAATTATCCAATCGAAAAATATTTTGATATGGAACATTTTAAAGAAGTTTATAAAGAATTGATGAGCTTGAGCAAAAATTCTAAGGTAAAAATAAGATTTTCTCCAAAATTTGAATATGCAAAAGATCCGCTTGCAAAAATTGAGGAATTTTTTAATACGCCTGCAGACAAGCCTGTTTCTGAAATCTATAAACCTTGTATGTATCCGTATTCAAATATGATGATAACACCTGCAGGAGATGTTTATCCTTGTCTTTCTCAAAGAATCGGGAATGTAAAGGATATGAAAATTAAAGATGTATTTAATTTGCCTCATTACAGATGTTTCAGAAAAAATTTAAAAGCTGCAAAAGTTTTTGGCGCTTGTCAGATGTGTTGTGAACTTTGTGTAAAATAAATTATTGATTGCATGAAAACATGGATATAAGTTCATAGGTATATAATCGTGGACTTTTCAAATTTGTAGAATACGTTATACTAAAAATGTGGTTAAGGTTCACGCCCTAGAGATGGCAAAATCGTTTATCACAATTGGTCAGGGGATAGTAGTATATGGGTTATATTCATTGCTGCGGAGCTTTGCACAAGACCAAAACTTATCGTCTTGTGCCGCAGGGAGATTTTGTTCTGTGCGAAGTTGACTATCTTACAAAATGCCCTATATGTGGTCATACGGTAGTACAGCTTACAAGAGTTGATGATGGTGATAATATTTCAGTTGTCAGGAAAGTTAATAAAAAAGCTAGAGAATTTTTTAAAAAATTAGAAAAATACATTTTATATGAGGTTCGTCCAATAAATTACAACAAGATAAATTATGGTAAATTTTACCTTAACTATAACGAGTTTGGGGTAAAAAAAAGATGTTATTCTAATCTGAGAACATTAAAAATCGGATTAACAGAAAATAAAGATTTAAAAAAAATCAATCCTTAAAATTATCTTACTCTCAGGGCGGTTTCGCCGCCCTTGTTTTTTTGAACGGAAATATTATGAATGAATTTTAACTATTTTTTTATATGCTGAGTATAAATTAAAAGACAAAAAGGAAAGCGTAAAATGGCACTATCTCCAAAGGAAGTTCAAGTATTGACTTTGGTTGCAATGGGTTATTCAGATAAACAAATTGGTGTCGAATTAAAAATAGCGTATGGAACCGTTAGAAATCATATTGATAGAGCAGTTCTTAAGTTAAATGCCCAGAATAGAACCCATGCAGCCATGATTTATAAACTTATGAATAAAGATTGGTTAGAGGATATTTATGAAAAGAATAATAATACATTGGACTGCCGGAGCGTATTATCCGACAGATTATGAAAAAGAACATTATCATTTTTTGGTAGATAAAGAAGGATATGTTCATAATGGGAAATTTAAGCCTGAAGATAATGAGGTTTGTAAAGTAGGAAAATATGCAGCTCATACCGGAGGCGGCAATACAGGAAGTATCGGAGTTTCGATATGCGCGATGGCAGGGTTTAAAAATAAAAAAGCTGTTGGAAATTATCCGATATTAAAAAAGCAGTTTGAAAGTGCAATGGAGTTATGTGCAAAGCTTTCTATTAAATACAATATCTTAATTACTCCGCAAACAGTTATGACTCATTATGAATTTGGAAAGAAAAATCCGAAAACTACTTCTGCAGGTAAAATTGATATTATTTATATCCCGCCTTATTCTTGGGTGAGCCAAGATGAAGCAGGCAGTTTTATACGTTCAAAAATAAAATGGTATAGACAAAAAATTGAGTCTTAAAAATTTCGGCATACAAGAAAACACAGGAGAAGGTTATGGAAGTTGCATATTATAATTTGTCAGGCGGTATTAATCAATCATTAACCAAGACAGAGCTTGGAATGGATACCAAAAAGATTTATTGGGCTGATGCTGAAAATGTTGAAATTTTACAAAATAGAGGAGTTGTCAAACAAAAAGGTAATTCCTTATTTTTGGATATTGAAGAAGAAATTACGGGGCTTTGTGAGCTCTCTGCTTATGATATAAGCAAGATGGTTATAACGACGATATCAGGAAAAATTTATATTTATGATGAAAATAAATTATCTAAAACATTAGTTGATAAGACTTTGTCTGGAAAAAAGCCTGAATTCTTGAATTTTTTGAACGGTATTTTAATAATGACTGAAAGTGACGGGTTATTTTATATAAAAAATAACGATAATTATGAAGTTGTAGATTGCGGTTTAAACGATTTGGACAGTAATGTTTTAACAGGTGGAACAATGGCAGTGTTTAAGGGAAGGGTTTGGGTTGCTAAAAATGCAACAATATATTATTCGGCTCTTGGTACTTATAATGATTTTACAACTTCAAATGATGCAGGTTATATTAACGAATTTCATACAGATACGGGTTCAATCACTGCTTTAAAACAGTATAAAGATTATTTGGCTATTTATAAAAAAGATAGTGTTTATCTTTTAACAGGCACAAGCCCTGATGATTTTGCAATTAATTTGTTTGCAAATAAAGGTGCAGTGACAGATGGTGCTATTGTAAATGTCGAAAATAAACAATATTTTTTAAGCAACGGAATTTTTGCTCTTGAACAGGTTGGGGAGCTTAATCAAATTCAGCTCGGTAGTGAAATTTCACAAAAAATAAAAGATGAGTTTTCATTATTTGGAAATTTAGAAAATGCTTTTTGTTTGCATTACGAAACCAAAAGTCAGATGTGGTACTTTTTTCCTTATATTGATGATGATTATTTCCATACTATATGGATTAATGATTACGTTAATAAGGCTTGGTATAAAAGAGTTGTTCCGCAAGATATTGTTACTGCTTGTATTTATAAAGGAAATATTTATACTGCAGATAAAGACGGGAAAATTTATAAAGAAGATTTTGGAACATCATTTAGCGGGGAACCGATTCAATTTATGTGGAAATCCCCATTTTTAGCTTTATCAAATGCTTATCATCGTAAGATGATTGATGAATTTTATTTTCTATTAGATACGGAATATGATAATCATTTTAATTTTTCTGTTTATAAAGATTATGATAGTGAATATTCTGATGATACAGAAATTATATATTCAATACACCAGGATCATTTGATTTGGGCAGATGATGATACATCAGACAGTTTGCCTTGCCATTGGGCGAAAGAAGAAGAAATCGTACCTGTTTGGTCTATTAACAAAGATACAATGGAAAAGGCTGAAATATCCGAAGCAAATTATTCTGTTCAATTATGTGTTACAGGTGATGAACTTACTCATTCCTGTGCAATTATCGGTTTGCAGTTTAGGGAAATTTATAATGATGATTAAAATCTGAAATAATGGCCGCTCATATTTATTGTAGTAGAAGAAAAGAAAGGAAACAAAAAGATGACAGACAATGCTTATTCTGCATTTATCCCTGAAATTTGGAGCCAAAAGCTTAATTATATGCTTTCAAAAGAATGTGTGATGCTCCAATGCGTAAATAGAAATTGGGAAGGTGAAATTAAAAATCAAGGTGATAAAGTAAAAATTATTACTCCTGCAGATGTCGCAATTTCAACTTTAAGCACATCTAATATTACTTATTCTGAATTAGAACCTACATCTCAAGATTTGGTTATTGATCAAAAGAAATTCTTTGCCTTCAAAATTAACGATGTTGCCCAAGTTCAGGCTAATGCTGATATTATGGAAGCTCATTTGAAAAATGCAAAAAAAGCTATTGAAGAAGTTCAAGATGCTTATATTTTATCATTACACGCAAATGTAGATTCTAATAATATTGTTGGAACTGAAGAAGCTGCAGTAACTCTTGATAAAACAACTATTTACTCAAAATTTGTAGAGCTTGCTTTATGCTTGAAAAATTCAAATGCTGTAACAACAGGTGTTAGACCTTGGGTTGTAATTAACCCTACAATTGAATCTTATTTACTACAAAGCTCTGAATTTATCGGTGCTCATAATGTTGCGGATGAAACTTTAAGAGAAGGCGCAATCGGCAGAATTGCAGGCATGGATGTTCTTGTAAGTACAAACTTAACTGATGTATCAGGCAAATATTATGTTCTTGCAGGTACTAATGAAGCAATTACATTTGCATCTCAATTAGCAAAAATCGAAAGCTTGAGAGATAAAGATAGCTTCTCTGATTTAGTTAGAGGTTTGTATTTGTACGGCGCAAAAGTTGTTCAACCTAAAGCTCTTGCAAAAATGGTTGTAACAGCTCCCGTGTAGTATAAAAATATTTAAAAATCAGAATTTATAATAATTCTGTTTTTGTTACCCCATAATGCATCTCCGGATATTATTTTTGCCGGAGGTGCATTATAAAACAATTCTTGTGAGGGCAATTATGTTTGATAATGTAAAATCAGCAATAAAAGAACTTGCAAAAACAGCCGTAAAAAAGGCAGAAGAAGCTTTGGGAAGTAACAAAGGCCAAGAAAAAAAGAAAATGGCAATTAAATATATTATAGATAAACTTCCTGTTCCATTTATTATAAAGCCGATTATTGCCTTTTTATTTTCATCATTCATTGATGATGCGATTGAATTTGCTGTTGAATATATGAAAGGCCTTTAATCGTATTTGATTAAAGGAAAAATATGAGGAAATTATTTATGAACGGACAAAATTTACAAAATATTTCATCCAATGCCGGTTATCAACAAGCGGCTCAAGGAGTACAACAGCCTGTAAATGCTAATCCTGAAGAGATTAAGCAGATGGCTGTAAAAGATCTTAATACTATCAAAAATCTTGTACAAGCAGGTGTTATGACACAAGAACAAGGACAAAATTTAATGAATTATGTTACTCAAAAGGCGTTTGAAAAGTATACATTAAGTCAAAATAACAGTCAAACACCTGTTACAGGACAACCAATCTCTACTCAGATTCAACCTCAAATGCAACCTCAAATGCAGTTAGGACAAGGTAGTGTTACTCCTGAATTTTTCAACAGGGATGGTAGAATTGATGTATATGATTATTTGAAAAACTCTAATGCAACTTTTGATGAGGATGAACTTTCAAAAATTTCTGCTCTTGTAGAAAAAATTGAAAATACTGCAATTGAAAGATATTTGAGAGAATTACAACACGAAAAAACATTAAGCAATGAGAATGAAACCGCAAAACAAAGATTAAGAGCAAATGCTCAAAATTCAGGTTCTGACGGTTTGAATAATTTGGTTTTTACTCGTGAACAAATCGGCAAAATGAGCGGCGCTGAATTTGCTAAGTACGAACGTGCAATTATGGATCAGGTAAGAAAAGGTCTTATAAAATAGCAATATTCAAAAATCTTTTAAGGGAAAACAGTCTTATATCGAGACTGTTTTTTCTTAAAAGTGCAGAAAGGAATGTTATGAACTATTTAGAACTTATAAATAAATGTCTTGTTGAATTAAATTATAAGCAGGTAAGTGCTTTTTCAGAGCTTATAAAAAACGATCATAAAAAACTTAAAAATATTTTAAATGTTATAAACTTGGAAGTTTGCTGTTTTGAAAACTGGAATTTTCTTCTCAGAAAAAAGACTCTAGTTTTGCCTAAAAATACGGGAGAACTTGAAAATACCGTGGATGGTCGAATTGAAACATTAATGATTGACGGGGTAAAGTTTGATTACTATGAAGACTTTGAAAAATTCTTTATTAACTCTCAACCTCAAAATACGTATAGTTTATTTAATGATAAAATATTGTTTCCTATTTTTAATCAAGACAAAAATATAGAAATATTATATTATACAAAAAATTGTGTAAAAGCCTCTGATGATACCGAAAAATTGATGTTAGAGAATGCTGAAGATGTTTCACTTATTCCGGATCCTTTTGCAGAACCTATACTTGTATATGGTGCTTGTATGAGGCTTAAGGGAAATCCGCAGCATGTAAGATTTAATTATTGGTACAGCATGTATAAAGATGCTTTAGCAAACATGCGTTCTCGAGTATCGCCGACAATGGATTCAGCTCCTTCTGTGAAAATTCATAGAAGGTAGTTAAAACAACGTTTTACGCATTATATAAGTGAGGTTATGTGTAAAATTTTGGGCAAAAAAAACAGGAAGTTTAAAATTCATTTTCCCCTCCTGTTAAGATTTACACTAGCCGAAATATAAATAGCATGATTATTATACAATTTTTTTTCAAAAATTTCAAATAATACAAAGAATTGTAACGAAAACTACATAATTAGTATATGAAAAATGAAACAATTAACTAACCAACAAAAGAAATTTGTTACTGAATATATAAAGACTCTTAATGGTGAACTTTCGGCTAAGAATGCCGGTTACAGGTCAAAAGATTTGAAGGACACTGCTGCAAGATTGTTATCTGATAATTTGATAATAAAAGAAATTAAATTTCAGCTAAAAAATCAGATTAATTCTTTGAGAGTTAATAAGGGGTATGTAATTCAAAAGCTTTTGCAAATCGCCGAATTTTCTTTGGAAGAGGAGGACATCCTTGATAAAGAAGGATGTATTACAGGGAAAAAGAAGCTTCGAGATACATCGGCAGGGTTAAAAGCTCTCGAAAGTTTATGTAAATATTTGGGCTTTAACACTAATCAGGAGGAAGAGGAGTATAAATCCGCAAAGATTATTACAATTTCAAATTTAGATGACAATAAAATTTAATTAAAGAGGAGTAAATTTTATGAAAAATAGTGATGATGAAGAAAGACTATTAAATAATGCTTCTTTGGAAGAGCTTATAAAAATGAAAATAGAGCGGGAATTTATGAGTGATTTGAAAAAATCAAAAGAGAAAAAGGTTGCAAAAGTTTATACTGATATAAAAGATTTACCTAAAAATAAAATTTTTTCAAAATCTTCGGTATTCCGTTATTTTAATCGCAAGACGATGAATGAAACATTTGTAAACGGAATTCAGGCAGATGCTCTAATCGGACTTCAAAATAATGTCAGGGAAAAAATGCTAAATGGCGAATTAAATGCCTTTACAACAGATGATGCTTATATAAAATTTGAGAAAGCGGTATTTTAATGGCTGTATTTACAAATCCTTATAATAGTCCTGCTTATTTTGAGCAGGCCTTATTTTTATATACAAAATATTTGCGTTGCATGGAAGATGATTATGCTTTTGATGGGTTAAGTGTGTATGAATATTTTTCCAAACTCGTAAATAGAACAGCTCCTCTTTTTTTTGTGATTGTAGAGGGCAATATTGTGAGCGGATTTGTATATCTTGATAATATAATCGGAGATAGTGAAAGAATGCACAGCGCAGAATTGATAACCTGTTTTGACAAACGATTTTGGGGAAATTATACAAAAATTTGTGCAAGATTTTTTCTTGATTATTGCTTCAAAACTTACGGTTTTCAAAAAATAAAAGCACTTGTTTATCCCGATAATTTCCGAGTAAAAACTCTATTAAAGGAATCCGGTTTTGAAAAAGAAGCATTGTTAAAAAATGAAACTTTAAGAAAAGGAAAATTACAAGATATAGAAGTTTATTCTTTATTTAAAAACAATTAAAACTAATTGACAAAGGTGGTAAAAATGAAAATAGAAAAAGAAGATTTGACACAAAATCTTTCCGATACGGAAGAGAAATTCTTGGTTGCCAATATAATTGATAAATATGATAGATTTAATGAGCAGCGAAGCTCTCAATTAACTGATATAAAACTTGTGCGTGATGCGATATACAATTCTGATATTCCTAAAATTAACGGCTGGGATAACAAGGTTGAATTGCCTGATATCTATGAGCTTGCGCAAACTTTAAAATCTCATATTAGTGAAAATTTGTATTCTCATCCGGATGCGATGTTTGATGTTTCAGGTACAACTCCGCAAACTCAAAGTTATGCAAACAGACAAAAAGCTATGCTTGTAAATACTTTTGAACAGATGCACATAGAAGATGAGATTGAAAAAGTTATAGATGGAATTGTTGAAACTGGAGAAAGCACTTTATTTGTCGGCTGGGAAACAAAAATAAAATCAGTAAGACGTGCTCAAACTTTGGAAGAACAAATCCTAAACCCTGATAAAAAAGGTTTTGTAATAGATGACAAAGTGATTTATGACAACGCAAAAGTCAAGCATATAAAATCGGAGGATTTCGTCTTTGATAAATATAATCGTGATAATTGGGATAAATGTGCAAAAATTTATAAAACATATTCAACAATAGATGAGCTTTATTCAGATAAAGCCAATAATTATTTGGATGATATTAAATTGGAAGTATTGAAAGGAGTGGTGGCATCTAACAAATTACAAAATAATGATGAACAAGCTGTTGAAGGAAACAAAGTTGAAATTTTAGAATTTTGGGGAGATATCGAGCTTTCAGACGGAACCTTGTTAAAAAATTGGTTGATAGTAGTTGCAGCAAGGCGTGAGATTATCCGTTTTGAATCAAATCCTTTTGTGATAAATCCTTTTATTCACGCAAATATAATAGAATCTCCTCAAACAGGTCGAGGGATTTCTCCTTTACGTGTTGCTTTGATATTGAACAGTTTAGCATCTACTATTTTAAATAAACAGATAGATGCCTTAGCCTTAATGATAAATCCTCCATATCTTGCACCTAAAGGATGTTTTAAGGGTCAGCAGGATGTAAAACCGGGTAAAATTATAGAATACGATGCGGCTTTAATGCCTACGGCTCCAACACCTTTATCATTTGACAAAGCAATGGTAGGGTGGGATTTCTTGAACTATTTTAAATCAACAATTGAAAGTGCAACAGGAATTTTCAAAAATATGGCAGGGAATCTTCAATCAGCTGAACGCACTGCAACCGAATTGAATTATTCTGTTAACGGTCAGGAAGCTCGATTAAATATGATTTTGGATTCTATAAACAGAAAAATTATAGTTCCTATGGTTGAAAAAACTGCAGAAATAATATCATATTTCAAACTCGGGAAAGAACTTATCGGCGTAAATGACAGAGGCAAAACAAGTTTTATGGAAATTGATGATAATGTAAGAAATGCAAATTACATATATCGTTATGGCGATAGAAAAGCTTCTTTTGAGCGAAAGATGAGATTAAAAGAGCTGTTTGAAGTTGTTCAATCCTTTGCACAGGTCCCTGAAGTTGAAGAAAAAATTGACTGGCTAGAATGTTTTAAATTCGCACTTGAACAGTATGGAATAGAAAATGCAAATAATTTTTTACTAAATGACGATAAATCATAGTGCCGCATTTGCGGCACTAATTTACAGCAAAAGAATATTTGTTTAGAGAGATAAAAAATAGTTATTCTGAACTCGTTTCAGAATCTTTTTTTGAGAATAAATAATTTATTTTAATTGTAGGGAATTATGTTGTATAAGTTATTAAAGGCACAGCGGGAATTTTTGGAAATCCCGCACGATTATACATTAGATGTCGCAGTGTATCAGGGAGGATATGGATCCGGAAAAACTTTTGCAGGTTCGCTTTTAGGAATATTACTTGCTTTAAAATTTCCAGGAGTTAGGGGATTAGTTGGCGCTCAGACTTATACTCTTGTTAGAGATACGACTTTGCAGACATATTTTGAACATTTGGAAAACTTTGGTTTTGTTGAAGGTAAAGATTATGAATGGTCATCAACTCTGCAAAAATTGTCTTTCAAAAACGGGTCTGAAATCCTTTTCAGACATTTCGATGAGCCTAACAAATTGAAATCTTTAAATTTGGGGTTTGTAGAAATTGAGGAGATGTCTGATATTCCTTACGATACGTTTAAAATGCTTTTGGGACGTATGCGTCAAAGAGTTAAAAAAGTTTGGAAGCATTTTACTTATAGAATTTTTGGACATACAAATCCTGAAATGCAAAGAGGTTGGATTTATAAAACCTTTGTTGAAAAACCTTCACCTAATTATAGGTTAATTACTGCTCCGACAACTCAGAATATTTATTTGCCTGAAGGTTTTTGTGACGAACTTAAAAAGCTTTATGATGAACAATATTACAAAATATTTGTCCTTGCGCAAAACGGAGAATACAACAACGGTCTTGTTATAAAGGATTTTACGGATGCGAATATTAAAGATATTAAATATCAGCCTGATATGGATTTGCATATATCTTGTGATTTTAACGTTGATCCTATGTGTTGGGTGTTTGCGCATAAGACTGATGATAAAGTCTTTTATTTTGATGAAATTGCAATGGAAAATACTACAACCGCAAAGGCTTGTGATGAATTTCACAGACGTTATCCAAACCATAAAGGCAAAGTTATAGTAAACGGTGATGCTTCTGGCGATAACAGAAGTTGTACAAGTGAATATACAAATTACGTAATTATAAAGAAAAAACTTTTGCAGTACGGATATGATGTGGAAATTCAGATTAAAGCATTCAATCCGCCGATAAAAAACAGGATTATGGCGTTTAATTCAAAGGTGCGTTCTGCAGATGGCGAAGTTTGTCTTTTTGTTGATAAAAAATGTGAAAAACTTCTTTATAATATTTACAATTTAAAATACAAAGAAGGTTCTTCAAAGATTGATATCCCAACATATCAGCAGATTAAACAGTCCAAAGAACTAAAATTTTTATCGCACCCGATGGATGCTGCCTCTTATCTTGTAGATTTTTACTGGCCTATAACTCTTTAAAGGAAGGATATTATGGAAAAAATATTGGAATACTCTCCGATAATAATTGTTGTTTTAATGTTTTTTGTACAGCAGAGAATTTTTGTAACCCCTGAACAATTGGAGAAAAAGCATCGGGAAATTGTTGAAGAAATTGAAGAAAAATTTGTAACAATCCATAGTTTTGTGGATTTAAAAGATCAGTTTTCTGAGGTAAAGGATAAAATTGATAAGATGTATGACCTTTTGATAGATTTAAAATAATGTTAATAATTCGTTACATAAATTTTATGTTTTTTAAAGTTTTGTACTTAAAATGCCGTCAATTCGAATAACAGACATGTTGTTACTAAGACAAATCGAAAGGAAAGAGTTACAAAAATGGGATTGGCAGCTTCACAAGCGAGATTTTTAGCCATAACAGCAAGAAAGAATAACTGTGAATTTCGTTCAATGGAAATTGCACAGCAGAAACTTTCTATTACTCGTGATTTGCAAAAAGCTGCTGATGATTATCAAAATTCCCTAAATGCGACAAAATTAGTTTGGAATGGAGATAATAACAGTGATGGAACAGGTACAACTTATGATTTGTCATACGCAATTATGATGACTCCGTCTGCGTTAAACGAATATGATCCATATTTAATTACTGATACTCAAGGTAAAATAGTTTTATCTGACAGTATGTATAATGCAGCGGTAAAAGCAGGTATTATTGATGCAAAAACAGGCGATCCTACAGGAAATGGTAAATTTAGTATGGGCTCTACAAATTCAACTGATGATGGTAGCCGTAACGCATTTTTGTATCAATTAGGAGTAGCAAACGAAGTTTCAACTTCAACTATTAATACGATATATGCGTTAGGCTCAAATGGTTATACTGCATCAGGTGTTGGTGGCGAAATCGCTGATAAAACTATGGCAAATGCAATGCCAACTGCTACATTTATTAATTATTTGTCAAGTGCCAAATGTGATGAAGCTAAAACTGAGACAATCGGAACTTCTGCAGGAGAAGTTAATATATCTTATGAAAAAGGTGATGCATTATATGGTTTGAAACTCTTAGATGTCTTTGGAGTAAGCACATCTACAACATCTTCCGGATCAAGTGAAACATCATCAACAGGTAAATCTTTTGAGAGTGTATTCTGTACAACAACAACTCCTGATTCAACAAAAGATGCTAATAAGATATTAATTACTAAAAATGGTAAAGCTCTTTCTCAAAATGAAATAGAAAGTCTTACTTTGGGCGATATCTTAAGTGGCAAATATGAAATGTCGGGTATAATGTCTACTGAAGATTTTGCAACTAAAGCTCAAGATGTTTTGCTTGCTATGGCAAATTTGTTAGGCTATAATGCAGCAGATGGTAATATAAAAGGTTTAAATGTAAACAATGAATCTGATGCAGCTTTGGATCAGGCTTATGTCTTTTCACAACTTTTAGTAAGTGAAAACTATGCAGTTTCTGCAAGCTCCGGTGGAACTATGTATAAGTCAGTTCAAAATGCTATATCTAAAGCTCAAGAGACAAACTGTATTACAGAGGGTAATAGAAATGTCAGATCAATAAGTTTGTCAAACTTATTAAAATCATATTTAACATATTTTTCAATGTCTATGGAAGGTTATGATTCCGGATTTAATATAGATAAAGAATCATCTAAGGATAGTATATATATTACTGACGATTTATCATATTATTTCCTTCTAACAAATGATGATGCTCAAACTTCTCAGGATATATTAAATGCTGATTTTTATAACCAATTATATAATAACTTGTGTATGTATGGAGCTTGTTCAGATGCGACAAAACGTGCTCAAGTTACGGATTCTACATATTTAAATCAAGCATTAAAAAATGGTCAATTGTTTGTTTCAACATTAAGTACCGATGGCTATTATTATCAAGGACATTATACAAATAGCGAACACATAGCGGAAGTAACTGATGAAGATGCAGTTGCTCAAGCTGAGGCTGAATATAATTCTACTAAGAGCAAATTGAATTATAAAGAAGAATCATTAGAGTTGGAGTTGAAAAATATTGATACTGAATTGTCAGCTCTTACAACAGAATATGATACAGTTAAAAACTTGATTAGTAAAAACGTTGAAAAAGTATTTACAATGTTTAGTTCATAATGTGAATAGTTATTTTACGAAAAAATCTTTCTTTAAAATTTTTAAAGGAAGATTTTTTTTTATAAAAAAAACGGGTTTTCCAATTTCTTAGATTGCCCGGTATTTCATTTTCTGAAACAAAAAGGATTTACATTAACTTATATTGTGTTTTTAAAGTCTTTTTTTTATAGCGCGTTAAAAATGTTTAATATTCAATACCTTGTCTTGCCATAACTCCTATATCAAAATAATGTTTAATAGGTTTCATTTCTGTAACAAGGTGTGCCATAGCTTTCAATTCAGGATGTGCATAACGGCCTGTTAATACGATTTCAAGATTTTCAGGTTTATGCAAAAGAGCTTCTTTTACATCTGATACTTTAATCATATTCATTGCTGTACAAATATTTATTTCATCAAGAATAATAAGTTGATATTCACCTGAATTAATAGCTTTTTTTGCGAATTCCCAACCGCGTTTAGCTTCTTTAAAATCTTCCATACAAACATTGTGAGAATAACAAACTCTATCCATTCCAAATTGGACAACATCCAAGTTTGGAAGGAATTTAGAAGAAGTTACAATTTCTCCGTATGAAGTTGCGCTATCTCCTTTAGTAAATTGAATAATAAGAACTTTCCAGCCGTGCCCAAGAGCTCTTAATGCTAACCCTAGTGCTGCGGTCGTTTTCCCTTTCCCATCTCCAGTATAAATTTGAATATAACCATGCTCTAACACGACTCACTACCTCCTGATAAGTTCCTCTATCCTCATTTTAACGAATGTCTCTCACTGTTTAATCGTTCTTAGGATTGATAATTTTTTAGAGCAAAAGATTGATATTATATCTATCCCCGCTCCCAAGATTTTTGTATATTCATCATAGAATAAAGAAATAAAAAATAAACATATTTAAAACGATCCATGCCAATCTTTTTACAATTATTTTTTATCAATTTCAGAAACGTCCTCTGTATGGGTATTTTAACAAATTTATCGCATGCCTAAAAATTTACATAATTTTTGTTAAATAATTGTTAAAAACTCTTGCATGTTTCGAAAGAAGTCTGGTGTGAAGCATTTTAAGCCATTGCTTGATTGTGAATATTATTAATATTTTTGAGCATTTTATTTCTTTCTTAAAAAATAATGAAATTATTGCAATTTATTCCTGAATTTTTAAATAAAAATAAGGGCATAATATTAATAATTGATATTTGCTTTTCTTAAAATGTTAACAATTGTAACGATTTGTCATATTTGTGAAATCCCCGGATTTTCAAATTGTTTATATTTTTAGAGAGCAAAAAAGAGAGATAAATACATGAGCAGTGTTAATAATGCAGGATTAGTAAAACTGAATATTAAAGCTCAAAGTTTAGGCTCATCGTCATTCAAGACGACAGCAGCTACGAAACTTGGAACTACAACAAGAACGTCGATACCGGGGTTTGGTATTATGGCTCAACGTTCTCAAGTTGGTACAGGTTCAATTTTTAATGCAAAAAGCTATAATAGTGACTCTCTCAGCATGCTTAATCATAGTTTGAATGATAATAGGGTAAAAGTATTTAATAATCTCGGTGGAGGTTATTATATGGATTTACCTTCAAGCAATTCAGATAATAAATTTGCGACAGCACTTATGGCTGCTGGAGTTTTAGCTGCCGGTCTTGGATCAATTATAAGTGCAACACAATCATCAGGTAGTACAAAAACTTCTGATGTAACAACATCAACAACAAGTGATTCTTCATCATCTGCTGCACTAAATGATATGAAAGATGCAAAAGATTCAACAACTTTACGAGAAGCTATTGAAACAGCAGAAGCTGACAAAGCTTCAATGCAATCTGAATTAAGCACATTAGAAGGACAACTTCCTTCTATGAAAGAGGCATCAGAGGCGGCAACTAAACAACTTGAAGCATTAAAACCACAAGTTGAAGCAAAAGAAAAAGAAGTAAAACAAAAAGAAACAAATGTAGATAATAAAGAAACAGCATTAAGTGCTGCAGAAAAAGATAAAACATCAAAATTGTCAGTAGCTCAAAATATGGAAGCTGCTGTTGGTGAGGCTGCTACAAATTATACAAGGGCATCTGAAGCACTAGTTAATGCAGAGGCAACATTAGCAAGTACTCCTAAAACAAAAATGGGCCCGGATGGAACTGAAATTCCAAATGAACCTGCATATTCAAATGCACAAAAAGCAGTTGAAACAGCTAAACAACAAAAAGCAGAAGCTAAAACAAAATTAGATGAAGCTAAAGCAAATCATGAAAAAGCAGTAGAAAACTATGAAAAATCAATTGATGCTTATGAAAAAGCTGCTGCTGATGTTGAGTCTGCAAAAGAAGAACTTCAAACCGCAAAAGCAGATTATGAAAAAGCTCAAACTGAATTAAATGAATTGAAAAAACAAGAGAGTGAAGCAAATGGCAAAGTCAAAGAGTATGAAAATGCTTTAGACAAACAAAAAGATTTGACAAAGAATATTAGTTCTTACACTAATGAAATAAATACTCAAAAAGAACGTTTGTCAAAACTTGAAAGCCAAGAAGAAAAAGACTTGACAGACACAAATAGTAAAATGAATACATTGTCTGAAAAAATAAATAATAATAACGGCAAAATAGATACCTCAAACGGGCTTAGTTTAATGGAAAAATTATTGATGAAAAAGAATGAAAATAAGTCTGAAAAATATGAAGATTTGTCTAATACAAGAGATAGCCTTCAACAAAAAGTAAATTACACAAAATTATATAAAGACGCTTCAAAAGCTCAGACTATAGGAGGTAAAACATTCAGAACGGGTTCTTATAACGGAGAAACTCTTTATATGATTGGATCTAAACCTGTAACTCAAGAAGAGTTTGAAAAAGCTAAAAAAGCTGCAGAACAATCAATCCCTGCATAACGTAACAATTAATTAACATATAACTTTACTTTTATATATGTATATTTTATAATGAAGTCACAAGGCAGTATTGTCATAAAAAAAGAACGGGAAACCCCGTTCTTTTTTATCTATTAAGAAGGGTAAGGTGTTATGGTAAAACAAGAAATAAACAGACATGATATTTTAGAAAAGATTACGCCATTAATTGAAAATACTGCTATGAGATTTGGATATATTCCGATAGAAATAGAGTTTGTGAAAGAAAATCACAGATGGTTTTTAAGAATTTATTTATATTCAAAAGATAAAGATGTAACCCTTGATGATTGTGAAAATGTTACGAGAAGTTTGTCAGATTTTCTTGATGAGCTTATTCCCGTAAAATATAATCTTGAGGTTTCATCTCCCGGTCTGGAAAGAAAATTTAAGTCGGATAAAGAATTTATTATTTTTAACGGTCGAAGAATTAGCCTTAAATTAAAACAACCTCTTGAAGGCGAAACTGAAAAAATTTTTAAAGGTGAAATTCTTGACTTTAACGAAACTGAAGGTCTTAAATTCTTTAGATTTGATGACGGTAAGGAATTACAAATTCCAAGAGAAAATATTCAATCAGCAAAATTATATATAGATTAAAAGGAGAATAAAGAATGATTAAAATCGGAACTGCATTATTTGAAGCTTGTGAAGAACTTGAAAGAGAAAGAGGAATATCAAAAGACGTTTTGATTTCATCTTTATGCGATGCTATGGTTGCAGCTTACAAAAAACACATGCACATTAAAGAAGCTACAAACATTGAAGCTATTTTGGACGAACAATCAGGCGAAATTGGTGTATTCAGAACAAAATTAGTTGTTGATGAAGTTGAAGATCCTGATACACAAATTACATTGAACGATGCAAAAGAAATCGCAGAAGATGTTGAAGTAGGCGATGAAATTAAAATTGAAGTTACACCTGAACAATTTGGACGTATCGCAGCTCAATCTGCTAAACAAGTTATAACACAACGTATCAGAGAAGCTGAAAGAAATCTTGTACTTCAAGAATTTATGGAAAAGAAAGGTACTTTGACAACAGGTATTATTCAAAGAGTTGAAAACCGCAATGTTATTGTAAATATCGGTAAAATTGATGCAATAATGCCTCAAAAAGAACAAATTCCAGGAGAATATTACAAGCCTGGTAACAGAATCAGAGTATTTGTATTGAACGTAAAAGAAACAACAAGATTGCCTCAAGTAATTGTTTCTCACGCTCATGCCGAAATCGTAAGAGAATTGTTTGAACTTGAAGTTCCGGAAATTGAAGACGGTATTGTTGAAATTAAATCAATTTCACGTGAAGCAGGTTACAGAACAAAAATTGCAGTATGGTCAAATGACCCTGAAGTTGATAGTGTAGGTGCTTGTATCGGACCTCGTGGTTCAAGAATTCAAACAATTGTTTCAGAATTGAAAAATGAAAAAATTGATATCGTAAGATATTCAGAAGATCCTGTTGAATATATTGTTAACGCATTGTCACCGGCAAGAGTCGTATCAGTTGATATTTTGGCGGATGATGAATATGCGCATGAAGCAATGGTTGTTGTTCCGGATGACCAATTGAGCCTTGCAATCGGTAGAGAAGGACAAAATGTTAGACTTGCTCACAAATTAACAGGCTGGAAAATAGATATCAAGAGCGTATCTCAAATGGAAAAAGCAGAAGCTCAAAATATATCTAACTATGAGGAAACTCCTGAAGAAATAATTGATGACGCTGAAGAAGAAGTTGATGAACTTCAGCAGGAAATCGAAGAAGAGATGAATCAACAGGCTGTTGATGAAGAAGATTTTCAGGATGACGTATCTGCAGAAGAAACAGAAGAATCTGAAGAATAAAAATAATTAATAAAAATAGAAGCTCCGCATTTAAGCGGGGCTTTTTTATTTTTTTGTAAATTTTTATTAATAGATTTTATAATTTTTAAAGTTTTTTGATAAATCTGCCGTAATAAGTTATGTGTGTATAAATTAATTGGAGAACGATAATGGTTGAACGCTTAAATGTGGATTCTGTAAATAGAGTAAATGTTTCTCGAACAGACAGCGTCAGTACTGGCGGGGCCAATAATAATTCTAAACCTAACAGTGTTTTTACAGCTCAACAAAAAACTCAGTCAGAGGCTCCAGATAATGCAAAAACAGAAGCTGAAAATTCAGAGTCTAAAAAAGCAGATTCACAGAGTCCGGAGAAGAAATCTGAAGAAAAATCATCTTTGAATGAATATACGGATTATACCGTTCAAGAAGGTGAAAGTTTCAGAGGCTTGATTAAACGATCTTTGATTGCCCAAAATAAAGATAAAGAAAATTATGAGCCGACAGATGAAGAAATAGAAAAAGCAATAGAAGATTTTAAGGCAAATAATCCTGAAGGTACTGTTAAAACTGCTAAAAACGGAGTTATGTATCTTTTGGCAGGCGCAAAGGTAAAACTTGCGGGTGGGCTGGAAGATAAAAATAACGGAGCGGAACAGGAAGCAAAATGGTTAGAAAGAGTAAAAGGCGCCCAAGAGGGCAGAGGGGGAGTTTCAGAAACTTCAGAAGAGCCTAATTTGCGTAAAACATGGGGTAAAGATGTCTATTACGATGAACAAACTAAAACCCATTACAAAAAAAGTGCAGACGGAAACTATGTAAAAATGGAACCGCACAATGAAGGCGGCAGAATTACTCAGGTAAATAAAGACGGGTCTTACTATGAAAAATTAGTATATACTGATGGTAGTGGTTCAAAATCTTGTCTATATAGCTCTGATGGAAAATTAAAGCAGGAAATTGTGCGTGATAAAAACGGCAAGCTTATGGAGGTATATAAATATTATAGCAATGGAGTGGCTAAAAGAGTGAGCTTTTATGATCACGGGAAAAATTTTGAACATCGCGAATATTACGAAAATGGTAATGAAAAACGCAAGCTTTTCTATGGCAATGATGGTTCCTGTTACATGTCTATTGTTTACAATAAAGACGGAAAAGTATTAAGAGAAAGAGATTATAAAACAGGGAGCAGTTATGAATGTTCCTATTATGATAACGGAAACAAAAAAGAAGAGATCTGGCGCAAAAAAGGAAAAGTTCCGCAGACACGCCATTATCATCCTGACGGTTCCGTTAATACGCATTATGCATAACGTTATAAAAATGAATTATCAAAAGCTCTTTTTATTAAAAAGAGCTTTTTTAGTCTTGTTGACAAAAAATATTGAGCAAATATTATATATTATATGGCTTAAAATACCAAATTAGTATTGTAGTATAAGTAGAAAAAAGGAGATTAATCTCATGGCTAGAGAAAAGTACGAACGTACCAAACCGCACGTTAACATCGGTACAATTGGCCACGTTGACCACGGTAAAACAACATTAACAGCAGCTATCACAGCTGTATTGGCTGCTGCAGGACAAGCTGCATTGAAAAAATTTGATGAAATCGATGCTGCTCCAGAAGAAAAAGCAAGAGGTATTACTATCTCTACTGCTCACGTAGAATATGAAACAGCTACTAGACACTATGCTCACGTTGACTGTCCGGGCCACGCTGACTATGTTAAAAACATGATTACAGGTGCTGCTCAAATGGATGGCGCTATCCTTGTAGTTGCTGCTACTGATGGTGCTATGCCTCAAACTCGTGAACACATCTTGTTAGCACGTCAGGTTGGTGTTCCTAACCTAGTTGTATTCTTGAACAAATGTGATATGGTTGATGATCCTGAATTGTTAGAATTAGTTGAAATGGAAGTTAGAGAACTTCTTTCTTCATACGAATTCGACGGTGACAACATCCCATTCATCCACGGTTCTGCTTTGAAAGCTCTTGAAGCTGCTCAAGCTAATCCAAAAATCCAACGTGGTGAAGACAAATGGGTTGATAAAATTTGGGAATTGATGGATGCTATTGATACATACTTCCCAACACCTGTTCGTGACTTAGACAAACCATTCTTGATGCCTGTTGAAGACGTATTCTCTATCACAGGTCGTGGTACTGTTGCTACAGGCCGTGTAGAACGTGGTGTTGTTAAAGTTGGTGATGAAGTTGAAATCGTTGGTTTAGGCGAAACTAAGAAAACAACTGTTACTGGTGTTGAAATGTTCAGAAAATCTCTTGACCAAGGTCAAGCTGGTGATAACATCGGTGCTTTGTTACGTGGTATCGATAAAACTGATATTCAACGTGGTCAAGTACTTGCTAAACCTGGTACAATTCACCCACATACAAAATTCACAGCTAACGTTTACGTATTGACTAAAGAAGAAGGTGGACGTCATACTCCATTCTTCCCTGGTTACAGACCTCAGTTCTACATCAGAACTACTGACGTAACTGGTTCTATCAAATTTGACGGTCAAATGGTAATGCCTGGTGATAACGTTGTAATGGAAGTTGAACTTATCGCTCCTGTTGCAATCGAAGAAGGTATGAGATTTGCAATCCGTGAAGGTGGCCACACAGTTGGTGCCGGTGTTGTTGACAAAATTATTGAATAATTTTTGAAACAATATAAAATTTGAAAAACGAGCTTGGAAACAGGCTCGTTTTTTTATATTTTAAATTTGAATACAAAAAGGTCTGTCATTTTACAACAGACCTTTACAATTCTTTTCCCCTATAAATTTTTATTTCCCAAATTTGACCTTGACCTTGATTTTTCCCTAAAACTTATTTTGCGATTTGAAGTGTTTGGAATTTTGTTGCTTCTTTTGTTTTTTGTAAGTATTTAACTAATGATTTTGCAACTAATTCTGAACGTTTTTTATTTTCTTTATCTAATATTTCAAAATATTCATCAAGTGATGACATTATGTATTCATTATTTCCCATTTTATTTTTCCCCTTTGTACTTATTATAGTATATTTTTTTTAATATTCAAATTCTTTATATTTCTTTAACTGAGAAGAGCATCTAATATTTCTGCATTTTTTGTTGCTCTTTGAGAATTTCTGATTTGATTTCTATACATATAAGTTCTTAGAGCTTCTCTGATTAATTCTGAACGTGTACGATTTTCATTCCCTGCAACTTTATCTATTTCATCTAAAAATCTTTCGGGCATTGATATTAACACTCTTGCCATATTATTCTCCTTTTTGTTATTCCCTTTGTGATTCCCCTTGTATATATATAAAGAAAATTATTCATTAAAAATTGCGTAAAGTGTATATATTTTTTATAAATTCCTTAACATAAGTTAATATATTTTTGCTAAATTCTTCGCACATAATAGTTTGCGTCGTTTTTTAATTCTTTTTTAATGTTAAGTAATTCTTTAATATTATCAATTTTTGAAAGTATTTTTGCAGTTTTTTCTCTTATTGTGTAATCTTGTATATTTTTAGTTTCATTTAATATTTGAAATAGCTTGTCTGTTGGGATGTATTTATAGAATTGTGCAATCGTTTCGAGATACCAGTATAGTTTGAATACTTCTTTATTAATTTTGTATTTTCCTTCTTGGATATCAAAATTTTTGATTGGTTCAATTATATTTAGAGTTTTTTGTACAAGTTTAGCTGTAAATTCTGTTGTAAAGTCAGGGAAATCTTTAAGATATTCAAGTGCTCTAATTGTATTTCTGCAAATATTTCCGTTAATATCAATTATCGCATCTAAAAATATGTCAATATAAGAGGTGAAAAATTCAGGGTTGTTTTTTACAAATTCCGGAAGCCTAAATGAGACTGCTTCTCTTATTTTGCCGTCACAGCCTGTTAAATTTGATATAAATATTTTGGCTTCATCTTGATTATTGATGGTTTCTAGTTTTATTGATGCAGCTTGTTTTTCTGCGACAGAACCGTTTTTTAAAAGGTTAATAAGATATTCATGAGAATAAGAATTTTCATATATATTTAAAGCGGTATTAAAATTAGTATTATGTTTTTCTTCTAAAATATTAATATCATTTTGGTTCAAATTTTTTACCTCGGCTCGTAGTATTATTAATATAACATAAAATCCAATGTTTTTTTAAGGTAAAATAGTTTTAATGTATGATAACAGCAGAGTTAATTAAATTATAATTGTTATAGGAGAATTATAAATGAACGAATTAATTACATTTTTCAAAGAAATATTTATGTTATCTGATGAAAATTCAAAGGTAAAAATCGGATTATCACAATTTAAAGATCAAAAACCTAGTAAAAAGGCAGTTAAAAAGGTTAAGAAATTTGAAAAGGAAGTTAAGCTTTCTGATTTAATGAGAAGAAGTGCTTAATATTCTATCCCTTTTCTAGCTCTTATTCCCTTATCCCAGTAGTGTTTTATGGGCTTAATCTCGGATACCAGATGAGCAATTTCTATAATTTTTGGATTTGCATTTCGTCCTGTTAAAACTATTTCCATTTCTTCAGGTTTATTTTTTAGAACGTCAAGCATCTCATCTAAATCAATAAAGCCTAAATCAATTGCGATGTTAGCTTCATCTAGGATAATAAGGTTGTATTCATCATTTTTTATTGCTTTTTTAGCAAGTTCCCAACCTTTTTTTATTTCTTCTTCATCATCTTTGTTTTTGTTGTCGGAATATACAATTCTATCCAAGCCTGCCTGTATTATTGTTAAGTTCTGAGAGATTTCAGGAGACAGATTTCTGAAGGAATTTAGTTCACCATAATCATCTCCGCCTTTTGTAAACATAATAATAAGAACTTTCCAGCAGCGACCAAGTGCTCTCATTGCAAGCCCAAGTGATGCTGTTGTTTTGCCTTTTCCATTGCCAGTATAAACTTGAATATAACCGTGTTTTGCCCAGTTAGGATTTACTAAGTCATTGTTATTGCAGCTATACATTGAGCCTCCTGTAAAATTTATAATTTATTTCTGTTTATTATATACTAAACAATATGGATAGTAAAATTAATCTAAGGGCTAAGGCTAAGGATATAAGAAAGACATTAGATATACCAAATATCAGTAGTCTTGCGGTTGAAAGAATTCGTCAAACAAAAGAGTACAAAGCGGCTTTAAATGTTTTGATATTTTATCCTTTAAAGTATGAAATTAACTTGTTGGAATTGTTAGAGGATAATAAAAACTTTTATCTTCCAAAAGTTGTAGGGAAAGATATGTTTGTATGCCCTTTTAAAAAGGGAGATGCGCTTGTAAAATCAAATTATAATATAAATGAGCCTTGTTCTAATCCTGTTGCGTCTTCATTAATTGATTTAGTTGTATTACCTGCCTTAATGGCTGATAAAGATGGGTTTAGGCTAGGATACGGGGGCGGATTTTATGATAGATTTTTGGCTAAAAATCCTAATATAAAAACGATTTTGCCTATCCCTAAAGAATTGTATATTGATAAATTGCCTCATGAAGAATTTGATAAAAAATCAGATATTATAATAGTTATATAATTGAAAACAGGACTCGTAGTTTTACGAGCCCTGTAAGGTTTTACAGGTTAGTTAAGGATAGGGGTTATATTATTTTATACTATTTTAACCTACATAATTAGGTTTCCAAGCTTCTATAGACTTATCTTCGCCTTCCTTACAAGCTTGAAGTTCTTGATCAAGAAGTTTTAATTGTGTTTCAATTTTCATTTTTTCTGCTTGAATTTGTTTTTCTTGTTCGTTGAGTAATTTCGCTTCTTGTTTACCCATTCTTTCTCGTTCTTGATCATACAGATTTTTAAATATCCAATTTTGATACATTTGTTGCATTTCCGGTTGAATTTGTTGCATTTGAGCAGCTATAATCGGTTGTATCATTGCAAATTTTTGTTGTGCTCCAAACAATGATCCATTGTGAGCATACTGCATAAACATTAATTGACGACCAAACATTGAGCTTGGTGTGTTCATCATATCGCTCATTGAAACTGAACCGTCGCCAATATTTGCTGCATATTGTTGCAAATCTGACAACTTTCTTGTCAATTCCATTAATCGATAGTTCAAATCACTCTTTCGACGATTAATGTCTAATTTCCGATATGCGAAAATTAATAGAGACATCTTTTTTCACTCCTACCTAAGTTTTTGTAACTAACCTTTTTTTTAACCTACACTAATATAAAAACATGCAGTTTGTGAAAATTGCATGTTTTTATTTATTATATTAAGTTTTGTTACAAATTACTTTTTGTCTCTGGTAACAACTTTATCGATTAAACCGTATTCAAGAGCTTCTTGAGCTGTTAAGAAGTGATCACGTTCACAGTCTTCTTTAACTTTTTCAATCGGTTGACCGGAATTTTCTGCAATTATACCAATCAACATATCTTTCATTCTCAAGATTTCTTTTGCTTCAATTTCGATATCTGTAGCTTGGCCTTTAGCGCCGCCAAGAGGTTGGTGAATCATTACTCTTGCGTTTGGAAGAGCCATTCTTTTTCCTTTAGCACCTGAACATAGCAAGAATGCACCCATTGATGCAGCATCGCCTAGACAAATAGTTGAAACATCAGCTCTTATAAGCTGCATTGTATCGTAAATTGCCATACCTGCTGTTATTACACCACCAGGGCTGTTGATATATAACATAATATCCTTTTCAGGGTTTTCACTGTCTAATAATAGAAGCTGTGCAACTATTGAATTTGCAACTTCATCATCAATTTCTGTTCCAAGGAAGATAATTCTTTCTCTTAATAGTCTTGAAAAAATATCGAAAGATCTTTCTCCACGTGAAGATGCTTCAATAACTGTTGGGACATAGCCCATAATTTTCATATAAGTTTGCTGATCCATTTTTCTCTCCTATTTAATAATTATATTATATTATAAAAATAAATAAATACACCGCAAATATTATAATGATTTGAAAATAGTCTATATGGGTGGTATTTGTTAGGATTTTTATAGATAAATTTTTGCAAAATTAAATGTTAACAAATGTAACGAGAAATTATCCTTCTTGAAATCGGGCTTGGCAAAAATTTTTTATATATATAAGAGAACTAAAAAAAGAGGACGAGAGATATGGCTATTTCTAATATTCATGAAACACTTTTGATGTACACTAAACAAAAAGCTTTAATCAACGACAAGCTTACAACAAATATGATGGATTCATTGAATGCTTCTAAGCAGGTAGCTGAAAATCAGGCCAAATATAATGATAAAGTTGATGAAATTTATTACAATTATTATGAAACTGATCCTGAAACTTATGAATTGCTTTCAGAGCAATGTGATAATGAGCATGAACTTGAGCTTGCTAATTTGAATTCTTGGGAGCAAGAATTAGAACTTGAAAAAAATAATCTTGAAACTCAGTTGAATGAAATTACTACATTTGAATCAAGTTGGACTAAATTATTACAAACTAACATTAAAAATGATTTTTCATACGGCGGTGTTCAACAGTAGTAAAATCAAGAAAATATTTGTTAAAAAGCAGTCATTTGACTGCTTTTTTGTTGTATTATATTTTTATGTTAAATAACGGTGAAAAATTAGGCGCATTTATTGTACCAACAGGAATTGGCGCATCTATTGGCGGTTACGCCGGAGATGCAAGTTGTTATGCTAAGAAATTTGCTAAAATATCTAACTTGATTGTTAATCCAAATGTTGTAAATGCAGGGTGCTTTTCAGGTATTACTGAGAATATGTTTTATGTTGAAGGATATTCTATTGATGAATTTTTTAAGGGGAATATAAATTTGTCACCTTCTGAGCATAATAAAATAGGTATTGTGTTTGATAGAGCAATTCCTCAAGATGTTTTGCAAATCCATATTAATACTATGAATGCCGTTAAATGTGTATATGGTATTGATGTGGCATTTTATGAAGTTACGGAGGAAAATGTCGGGGTTGGATTTAATGTTGAAGAAAGCGGAATCTCAACCGGGTATGTTGAAAATCCAAATACGCTGTTAAAGGCATCTAAAAAACTCTTGGATAAAGGTTGTGAGGCTATTGCACTTGTTTGTCTCTTTGATGAACCGGAAAGCGATAACCCTGATTATTCAAAAGGTATTGGTGTTGATCCTGTGGGTGGTGTTGAAGCTATTCTTTCGCATTATATTTCAAAAGAGTTGAATGTTCCTTGCGCTCATTCACCTGCTTTTGTTGATTATCAAATATCTTCAGATATTGTAGATGCACGTGCCGCATCTGAATATATTACTCCTACTTTTTTACCTTGTATTTTGATAGGTTTGGATAAAGCTCCTAAATTATGCGAGTATGGCGGAATTTCTGTTGAAAATTTAGATTATCTTATAATGCCTTATGACTCCTTGGGTTCTGTCCCTGTTTTTGAGGCTGTAAAACGTAATATCCCTGTGTTTGCAGTTAAAGAAAATGTAACTGCTTTAAATATTACTCCTGATAAAATAAATTCATCTGTTATAGAAGTTCCGAATTACGATACTTGCTTGGATTATATAATAAATAAATTAGACACTCTTTAATGTTGGAGCTTTCTTTAATTTGTAGAATAATTCTGATGCTGTTTTGAAGTTTTCAGGATTTGAACTTACAAAGAATTTTTCATATTCAAATTTATTGTTTAATAATCCTTTGTTTTGCAAATCTTGTTTTATATTTTCTGCAAAATAAACTGACGGATCTATAAATTTTTCTTCAGCTTCAAATCTTTTCAAAATGCTCATAAGATAAGGATAATGAGTGCAACCTAATACAATTTTGTCAGGATTAAATTTTTGAGCCTGTTCTAATATGTTTTTTACTTCGTTTATGCTTTCAATATGGTTAATCCTATGTTCTTCAACGATTTTAACCCAGCCTGGAGCAGGAATTTCAAATACTTCTATATCTTTATTGTATTTTGCAATTTCCTTAGAATACGCATGTGAATTAATGGTTGCCGGCGTTGCAATAATACAAAGTCTTTTAAGATTTTCTAATTTTGCAAGAGTTGCACTGACAGATTGAATTATCGGGTAAATTTTGAATTTATATCTGTCTTTTAATTTTTCATAAGTTATAGCAGATGTTGTGTTGCAAGCCATAACTACAGCTTTGGCATTTTCTCCTTCAAAAAATTTGAAAATCCTATCTGCATAATCTATAAGTTGAGCTTCTGTTTTTTCTCCGTATGGCATGTTTTTTGTATCGCCAAAGTAAAGATAATTTTCTTCAGGCAGAAGTTTTTTTACTTTAGCAAAAACTGTTAAGCCGCCTACGCCTGAATCAAAAAATGCTATTGGTTTTTTATTTTCTTCGGTCATTTCTTTCTCTATTTATTCTGTTTAAAATAATTCTCAATTCCGTCTGCTATTGCTTTTGCAGTCGCATCTTTACGTTTATCGCCGACAAGTTGTGCTCTTTCATTACTGTTTGAGATAAATCCTATTTCAACAAGAATTGCCGGACAAGTAGTATGATTTATAACATAAAATTTTGATTTAAACAAACCTCTGTTTGGAGATTGAACTGCACTTGCAAATGAAGAGTGAACTGTTTGAGCAAGTGACATACTTTCTTGATGATAATAATGTGTTTCTATACCTGTAATTTCCGGTCTTACGCTTGAATTTACATGGATACTTACAAATATATCCGGTTTATAGTTGTTACTTATAGATACTCTATCTTGTAGTGATACATAAGTATCATTAGGTCTTGTCATTACAACCTGGTATCCTCTTTTCTTTAAGATAGCCTCAACTCTTTTGGATACATCAAGAGTAATATCTTTTTCGTAAGTTCCACCGCCAACAGCTCCAACGTCAGATCCGCCATGACCTGCATCTATTACAACTTTTTTCTTTCCTGATGATGAGATTGTCGCTGTTGCAGGTGGATTAAGCATAATTGGTTTTACTTCAGGCTGTGGTGTCGGTTCTTTCTTTTTTGTTTCCTTAACTGTGATTTTTATGCTTCTTCCGTCAGCACCAAGATATGTGCTTGCAATTGCATCTTGTTCTGTCGGAATTACAAGTTTTAATCCTATTTTAGGCATTAATTCTATATAAGCGTTATCAAAGAATGAGTTTTTATAAGTATTTTTAAAGTTCTCATCACTATATTTAGAAACATTATAAAGATATAATATTATTTTATCATGGTATCTGTCTATCCCGTGAACAACTGGTGAATCAAATTTTAAAATCATTGATTCCGTTAAAGAATCGTTTTTCTCTTTGCTATATGAAATTGCATTGCTCGAATTGTTGTATAATGTTGAATTGTTTGTTTTTTTGTAGTTTGCAATAATTAATGATTGGTTGTCGCTTGAATAGATTGGAATATAATCACTTACAGCTTCTGTTGTTATTACAATTCTTGCTTTATTAACTGAGAATTGTCCAACTTTAACTGTTTCGGTTTCATTGATTCGATATTCTTTATTTCTTATTTTCATATCAACCAATGTATTTGGCAAATCATAGACAATCCTTTTTGGATTATACAATATCATTGGCTTTTCAATTGTTACTGATCCAAAACCGTTGAGTAAAATACCATTTTGTTTTGGAGTAATGCTGTTTAAATAATATTTTGTATTCAGTTTCAGCTCTTTTTTAGCCATTATTTGCTCAACTTGATTGTTAAAAGCTTCCTGAATTTGGCCAACAAGAGAGGCGTCATTTTGCTCAACAGGTGTTGTTATTGTTAAGTATTCATAAAAGTCACTGGATGATGAATGTTCATCTCTATATGTGTTTTGATAGTAATTGTTATCACCTATCGAATTGTTTTTTAGCTTGATAATAATATTATTTTTTACACGTGAAAATTGTATATTATTTGGGTTAAACCCGTTGTCGTAATATAAAACTACACGAACAACATTTGGATTTGTTGAAAATTGCGTAATTTTAACTTCTTTGATATTTCCTGAGTTGAATACCCAATCTTGTTTTGGGAATGTAATAATGGATGAATTAATATCAAAATATACCCTTGAAGGGTTTTGCATTTTAACAAGCTTTATATTTGATAATACAGAACTCCCTTGTGTATCTTGTGCTGATAACACTATCAAAGAATTTGATGTATCAAAGTTTGCGGCAGAAAATTTAAAAAGTTCTTCTGCTGAGGCTTTTTGGACAAATGTAAATAAAAATATAAATAAAAATGATAATATAATAAATAATTTCTTAATCATAAATAAACTCTCGCTCATTATTATTATATAACGGGCAAGAAAAGCTATCAAATTGTAACAATTTTATTCATCAAGTAAATTATTTTTAATAGCTATATAAACGGCATTAGTCCTGTTTTTAGCGTTTAACTTTTTTATAATTTTGCTAATATGAGCTTTAACAGTATGAATACTAATAAAAATAGTTTTGCTAATCTCTAAATTGTCATAACCTTGTGTAATAAGCTTTAAAATCGTAATTTCTCTTTCTGTTAATCTTTCCATAATCAATCCTCACAATACGCAGAATAACATATTGAAAAAACAAAATATTAATTATATTGCCGTTTTTAAAAGAAAAATTAAAAACTTGAAAATAAATATTTTTTTGATAAAATAAATGTGTTAAATAAATTCCCCAATGCCAAAAAACATTGAGCGTGTGTAGCTCAGCTGGATAGAGCGTTTGGCTACGAACCAAAAGGTCGGGGGTTCGAATCCCTCCACGCGTAGGTTTTAAAAGATAATAGCGATAAGGGTTTTCACTTATCGCTATTTTAGTAAAGTAGGATGTATTTAATAATCTTATTTTAAATTTAAATATTAAGAAAAATTATAATATTAAAAAGAATTTGAGTTTTTGTGTTATAATTCTTAATAAGAAGTAGTCGCTTAAGCCGTTTAAAATGAGCGAAACGTTTCTGTTAAGTGAGGTTAGAGATTGTCAATTTCTGAAAAGTTAGAAATTTTTTTAATTACATATAATAGAGCTAAAAAGCTTGAAAATACTTTGAATCAGATTTTTGCGGAAAATTCACCTGTTAAAAATTTTGATATAACTGTAATTGATAATAATTCCACAGATAGTACAAGAGAAGTTGTAATTAAATTTCAAACTTTGAATGGTAATTTGAAATATGAAAAAAATAAATATAATATAGGTGGAAATGCAAATATCGTAAAAGCTTTTTATAAAGCTAAAAAAGAGTATGTATGGGTTCTTGCTGATAATGATGATTTATGTTGGGATAGTTGGAATGAAGTTGAAAATTTTATTCAAGAGGGTTCCGATGCAATAGTGGTTGCAACTTATGAATGTCCAAAATATGATATTGCTCAATTGTTTGATCAAATGACTTTTCTTCCTGGGGTTATTTATAAGACATCTAATATAGATGATACTGTTATTGGAAATATGGAGTTCAATATTTCCAATATGTTTCCTCATTTGGCATTAGCTTCAAAAATTATAAATGAAAAAAGAAAAATTTCTATTGTTTCTAATGCAATTGTTTTAGTGCGTGATAACCGCGATGAAAATGGAGAATATTCATTTACAAGGGGTTATAATAGTGATAATATTCATCCTTTGCAAAAAGGTATGAATTGGCTTAGCGGTTATGCAAATTCTTTATATTTAATAAAAGACTTAAAAATTAGAAATTACATTATTTCTCATAATCGTTTTTGTACTGAATTAAATTCTGCAAAATTGTTTTTTCTGTTAAAAAAACAGCCAGATCAAAATTTATATAATTATTTGTGTATTTTTGCAGTGCTTTCTGTTATTGATAAATTAAAATTTATAATGAATTTTATATTGTGTAATTCATTATTTAAAATTATTTATATAAATAAAAGAGAAATTTTGGATGTAAATGCTGGATTATTAATTAGACAATTTCATTTGTGGATTTTTTCATTTATAAAAATTAAAATGTTTCAAATTAAAAAGGATATAAAAGGAGTGTGTAGATGAAGGTTGTAATACTTGCAGGCGGTTTAGGTACAAGATTATCTGAAGAAACAAGATTGATTCCAAAACCAATGGTGGCAATTGGAGGAAAACCTATACTCTGGCATATTATGAAATCTTATTCATATTATGGTTTTAATGATTTTGTAATTTTAACCGGTTATAAATCTCATGTTATAAAGGATTATTTTGTCCATTATTATCAACAATATTCTGACATAACTGTAGATATGTTAAATAATACGGTTGATATTCACAGAATAGAAACTGAACCTTGGAAGGTTACAATGTTGTATACCGGATTAGATACAATGACTGGAAGCCGTATTAAACAAGCTCAAAAATATATTGGAAATGAAAGATTTTTATTGACTTATGGTGATGGTGTTTCAGATGTAAACATAAATGATTTGATTAAATATCATGAAAGTAAGGGAAAATATTTGACAATGACTGCTGTTCAACCATCAGGGAAATTTGGAGCTTTGAATATTTCATCTTCGAATGAGGTATTATCCTTCAAAGAAAAACCAAAAGGTGATGGAGCATGGATTAATGGGGGATTCTTTGTTTGTGAACCTGAAGTATTTGATTATATTGATGGTTCTCATAATAAAGTTATTTTTGAACGTGAACCTTTGGAAAATCTTGCTCAAGACGGTCAATTATATGCTTATAAGTACGATGGATTTTGGAAACCTATGGATACATTGAAAGATAAAATAGATTTGACAGCAATGTGGGAAAATGGAAATGCTCCTTGGGCAAAATGGCTTAATAAAAAAGAGGTAGTAAATGTTTAATGATATTTATAAAGGTAAAAGAGTCTTTTTAACCGGTCATACAGGTTTTAAAGGAAGTTGGCTTGCTTTATGGTTAACTTCAATGGGTGCTGATGTTTGCGGATATTCTTTAGCTCCTAATACTCAACCATCAATGTTTAAAGAATTAGATATAGAAAATAGAATTTATAAATCTGTAATAGGTAACATTTTGGATGCAGGAAGGCTAGAACAAACAATTATTGATTTTAAACCTGATATTGTTTTTCATTTAGCTGCTCAACCTCTTGTTAGATTGTCATATTCAGAACCATTATTGACTTACCAAACAAATGTTATTGGCACTTTAAATATGTTAATTGCCGCAGAAAAATGCGAATCTGTAAAAGCTTTTGTTAATATAACTACAGATAAATGTTATGAAAATAAAGAAATAAATAGAGGGTATAAAGAAGATGAACCAATGGGCGGATATGACATGTATTCTTCATCAAAGGGATGTGTTGAAATTATGTCCTCTTCTTTTAGACGCTCATTTTTGCAAGGTGAAAAAGGTTATGCAATGGCAACCGCAAGAGCAGGTAATGTTATCGGTGGCGGTGATTGGGCTTTAGATAGACTTATCCCTGATTGTGTAAGATATATAAATGCAGGTAAGAAAATAGAAATAAGAAATCCTATAGCTGTAAGACCATGGCAGCATGTTTTAGAACCTTTATCAGGATATTTATTATTAGGGCAAAAACTTTTGGAAAATGGTAAAAAATATGCAGAAGGATTTAACTTTGGGCCAAATGAAGAAAGTGTTTTGAAGGTTGCAGAAGTTGCTCAAATGGTTGTAGATAACTATGGTAAAGGAGAAGTTGTTGTTCATAAAAAAGATAATTTGCATGAAGCAAATCTTTTAATGTTGAATATTGAAAAAGCTGAAAAAGTTTTAGGTTGGACACCAACATATACTGCAGAAGTTGCAATTACCAAAACTGTTGATTGGTATAAACATTTTTATGCAAAAGATGCGGATATGTATGAATACACGTTGAAACAATTAGAAGAATATGAGGAGAATATACAGTGGAACAAAAATCTTATCCTAAATTAAAAGAAATTAAACAAACAATGTTACGTATGGTTAATAAAGCCGGTGTTTCACATATTGGTGCTGCATTGAGTGTAGTTGATATTCTTTATGCTTTATATTTTAGAGTTGCAAATGTTTCTGATAAAAATATAAATAGCCCTGATAGAGATGTAATAATGTTAAGTAAAGGTCATTCAAGTGCTTCATTATATTCAGTTCTTTACCATAGAGGGTATCTGGATAAGAAAATGATAGACGGATATTCAATAGATGGTGGAGAACTTCCATGTCATATTGATAAAGAAAAATCTCCGTTTTTTGAAATTTCATCTGGATCTTTAGGTCATGGACCTTCTATAGCTACAGGTTTTGCATTAGCTAAAAAAATAGATAAAAGAAATGGGCGTGTGTATGTAATATGCGGAGATGGAGAATGTAATGAGGGTTCAGTTTGGGAAGCTGTTATGTTTGCAGCTACTCATAAGCTTAATAATCTTACTTTAATAGTGGATTTTAATAAATTTCAAGCCTTTGGACCTACAAATGATGTTATTAATCAAACAAATTTGCAAGAAAGGTTTAAGGCTTTTGGTTTTGATGCAATTGAAATTGACGGGCATAATATGGATGAAATTGAGCAAGCTTTAAAATACAAAAGCGATAAACCAATTGCAATTATTGCAAATACTGTAAAAGGGAAAGGTGTTTCATTTATGGAGAACAAACTTGAATGGCACTATAAATCTCCAAATGATGAACAGTTAGAACTTGCATTAGCTGAAATTGAGGAGAAATATTAATGAGAAGAGTTTTTATAAATACATTAATTGATTTAGCAAGAAAAGATAAAGATATTGTATTAATTACGCCGGATATGGGTTTTTCTGTTTTGGAACCATTTTTTGAAGAATTTCCGGAACGTTCAATAAATTGTGGTATTGCTGAACAAAATGCTGTATCTTTAGCTTCAGGTTTGGCCTTAGCAGGTAAAAAACCTTATGTATATACAATTATTCCATTTTTAACAGGAAGGGCATTTGAACAAGTTCGTTTAGATGTGGCTTATATGAACACAAATGTCAAATTAATAGGTATAGGTGCCGGATTTACTTACGGAACAGCAGGAGCTACTCACCATGCAATAGAAGATATTTCATTGATGAGAAGTTTACCAAATATGACTGTATGCTGCCCCGGAGATAATAATGAGGCTGAACAGATTATCCGAAAATCTATAGAAATTGATAAACCTATGTATATAAGAATAGGACGTCATAATAGAGGAATTTTTGATAATAATAAAATTGAAATAGGAAAAGCATCTGTAATAAAAGAAGGAAAAGATATTGCTGTAATTTCTACAAGTAATATGCTACCTGATGCTTATTGGTATTGTGAAAAGCTTAAAAAAGAAGGAAGAAATCCTTATTTTATCAGTATGCATACTGTAAAACCAATTGATAAAAATATAATTGAAAAATTAGTAAATAAAGGAGTCGAAATACATACTCTTGAGGAACATAGTATAATAGGCGGTTTAGGAAGTGCTGTTGCAGAAGTAATCGCTGAAAGCGGTAAAGGAGTAAAATTTAAAAGAATAGGTATTCCTGATACTTTCTCTCATTATATTGGCAGTCAAAAATATATTAAAAAACAGTTTGGGCTATATTTTGGAGAAGAGGAGTAAACAGCAGGTGAAAAATATTCTATTAACAGGTTCTGGTGGATTTATCGGAAAACATTTAAAAAATCAATTATCCGGAAAGTTTAATTTATTTACTCCAAGAAGTTATCAATTGAATTTGTTGGATAAGGATGATGTAAAACAATATGTTGAAGATAATAATATTGAATATATTATTCATTCTGCATCATGCGGAGTAAGAATCTCTCCTGATGCAACAATTGATGAGGTCGCAAAACCAAATATCGAGATGTTTAAAAATCTCTCAGAGTTAACTTCAAAAGATAGACCAATGATTACAATAGGTTCCGGAGCAGAATATGATAAAAGTCGTCCGCTTTGTAAAATTAAAGAAAGTGATTTTGGAAAATCTATTCCAAAAGACCCTTATGGATATTCAAAGTATCTAATATCTAAAATGATTGAAGAAAAAGATAATATTTTAAATCTCAGATTATTTGGAATATATGGTTTAGGCGAAGATAAATCAAGGGTTACATCTTGTATAGTGAATTCAAATATTGCCAAAGAACCTATTATATTAAATCAAAATGTAAAATTTGATTTTATTTATATTGATGATTTTTGTCGTATTGTAGAATATTTTTTAAATAACTCAACTAATGAAAAATTTATAAATGTCAGTCCTACAGAAAGTATTGAAATCATTGATTTGGCCAAAATTGTGAATGATTTTTCTGATTATAAATCAGAAATTATTGTAAAAAATCCTGGAATGAATAGAGAATATACTGGTGATAATGCCAAATTATTGAGTATTATAAAAGATTTTTCTTTCACTTCTTATAAAGAAGGAATGAAAAAATTCTATAGTCAAAGTATATAATTAGATGTTATTTAAGGATAATATGGAACAAGTAAAAAGAAAAAATTTAGATTATATAGATTATTTTAGAGCAATAGCGATTATTTTTATTGTTACTGGACATACCCTTGTTTGGGGCAGAAGTACAATGTTAGAGTTCAATACTTTATTATTTGCAGGTGGAACTTATTTTTTTGTTTTTATTGCAGGTTTTTTATTTCAATATTTATCGTATAAATTTGAGATAAGGACTTATTTTAAAAAGAAATTCTTAAATGTGATATGTCCTTATTTTGTAACGTTATTACCAGTAGCTTTTATGTATGCATATCAGAATTTAGATAATTGGGTATTAAAACAAGCATCTTTTGGAATGAGAATGTTTGCTGTTACAATTGGGGGATATATTATCAATGGCCCTGTTTGGTTTATTGGAATGATTGCTATAATGTTTTTATTTTCGCCTCTATTTTTAGCCTCATGGAGGAATAAAAACATTCATATAACTCTTCTATTATCTTCTTTGATTTTATGTTTTATTATTCCACGGTATCATAGTGTAGATATGTTTGTAGGATTTAATCCTGATACATCATCTTTGTGGAAGCTCCTTTTTTGTAATTTATTATATTACTTTAAAATGTTTTTACATTTTGCCTTTATTTATCTTTTTGGTATGGAAGTTTGTGTATTAATAGAAAAGTATCATGATAAAATAAAAAGAAATTTAAAATCAATTTTTCAAATTTCACTATTTTTGTATATATTTCATTTTATTGCTCAACTGTTTGTGTTTGATACTAGAAATAATATTCAAACAATTTCAAAAATTATAGAGATAGTTCTTATATTGAGTGGTTTAATGTTAATTGAAGATAAGATAAAAAATAATGAAGTATTAGATAAATCTTTGAAATTTGTTGCAAAATACTCTTTTGGAATTTTCTTTATACATTATTATATAGTTAATTATTTGTATTATCATACATTATATACAAAACGAAATAGTCAGTCATTTTTATTTATTGGTAAAAATCTTTAGCTTGTTGTATATCTTCGATAGAACTCTTCCTTGTAACATTGTTTGGAAGTATATTATTTTTATTTGTTATAAAATTTATTTTAAATAAGATTGGTATAAAAAATACAAGAGTATTTATAGGAGTATAATTTAAATAAATGGATCTAGTGAAAGAAACAGATAACATAATTAATAAGTATGTTAATTATATGAGATATTGGTATGACAGAAATCAATATTCTTTTGATATGCATGGAAATTGGTATGGGTGGGACAATTTAGATTTATTTAATGGAGATATTGAGGATAAATATCTAAATTTAATAAAAGGATTGGATTCTAAAAGTAAAGATGTTATTGATAGAATAATATTTAGAATTCAGGAATATTTCAGAACGGGAAGTCCATATTTTACTATGTCAGATGAAGAAAGAACTGAATTCTTAAATTTACATAAGCATTTATATTCAAAAATTTTAAAATTATCTGAGAATTTGTATTCTTGGAATGGATATTACTTACCTATAAATTCATTTGAACCAAATGTATTTTATCATAAGTATTACTTATCCGAGATTTCAAATCTAAGAAAGATGAAGTCCAAAGATATAATAGATGTTGGAGGTTCTGTTGGTGATTCAGCTTTAATATTTTCAAAGTATACAAATAATAAAGTTTATACTTTCGAACCAACTACCTATATGTATGAGAATATCTTGAAAACAATAAAATTAAATAATTTAAAAAATGTTGTTCCAGTAAAGAAAGGCTTGGGTTCAAGTATTACTAAAAAAGATATTCATATTGCAGATGCTGGAGGTTCAACTCTTGTTGAAAGAAAGTGTTATGAATGCAATCAAAAAGAGACAGTTGAAATAACAACTCTAGATGATTTTGTAGAGCATAATAATATTAAAGTTGGATTAATAAAAGTTGATATTGAAGGTGCTGAACAAGAATTTTTAAAAGGTGCAATAAATACTATTAAAAAGCAAAAACCTGTTTTGTTGATTAGTATTTATCATAATTTTGATGACTTTTTTGATATTAAACCATTAATTGAAAGTTGGGACTTAGGATATAAATTTAAAATTATGAAACCTATGAATGGACAAGTTTTTACTGAAGTAATATTATTAGCAGAAAGGAATTAGTAATGGAGTGTAAAAATTTAGATGTATTTGTTTTAACTTATAATCGTGCTGAATATTTGCGAGTTATGCTTGAAAGCCTTTGTACACAAACCGCAAAAGGTTTTAATATAAAAGTCTTAAATAATTGTAGTACTGATAATACATTGGAAGTTATTGAAGAAATAAAGAAAAAATATCCTGATAGAAATATATCAGTAATAACAAATGAAAAGAATTTAGGAAATCCCGGGAATTTTAAAAGGTCTCAAGAACTTGCAGAAAATGAATATACTGCAATATTTCATGATGACGATGCAATTCATCCAGAGTATATTGAAACAGCAATGAAATTATTTGATAAACATAAAGATGCAGTTATGTGTTGTTGTTCTTCTGATGTAAAATATAATATTAATAATGAAAATTGGGATTGTATGGATAAATCATATTATCTTTTCCCAGTAAAAAATAATACATATTTTCAACTACTTGTATCTCGTCCTAATTTCGCTACAGATATTTACAAAACTGAAGCATATAAAAAAGCATCTTATCGTCCTGATTTATATGGAAAGTGTCATGATATCTGTTTTATTTTAGATATATGCCAAATTGGTAGTATTATTAATCTACTTGGCTATGGTATTCGTTATCGTATACATGGAGGTTCTGATAGTCAAAATTATGCAACAGGTCCATTTCCTAGAGAAATTGCGAATGTTTTAGCTTATTTGAAGCAGATGATGAAAGGGCATATTCTTTCTCAACCTTTGTTATGGAATTTTGCATTTTTCCTATATAAATGGTCAAAAATAAATAAATATATGGCTTGGAAAAAATTCTCGAAAATATCGGCGGAAAAAGATTGTGTACGACTATTTTCTCCAATTGAAAGAAAAATATTTTCTAATCTTTTCTTAATAAATACATTAAATAAATTAATAAGAGCAAGAGCAAATTATTACAGAAGGAAATTGTATAATGCAAACGATGAATAATAATATTATTTTATCAATATGTATTCCAACATACAATGGTGGAAAATATATTCAGAATAATATTGATATAATAATCAAACAAATAAAGCATTATAATTTGTCAGGAGTAGAAATTGTTGTATCAGATAATTGTTCAACAGACAATATCCCTGATATTATGCAAGAATATCAGAAAAAATATCCTGATATAATCAAATACAATCGCAATGATGAAAATTTCGGGTATGATCGAAATGTTATGAAATGTTTTGAAATTGCCCAAGGAAAATTTGTCCATTTATTTGGGGATGATGATTATTATTCTCCAAATGGGTTAAAAAGATTATATGATGTTTTAGTAAATAATGAAGATTTATCTGTACTTGTTTTATCTAATTATTATTTAAGGGATGATTATTATGGCTTAATTGTGTCAAGAAAACATTTAAATGATAAATATTTATTACAAGATAAAACGTATATAAATGATTCAGATAATTTTATAGTTGATGTTGAAGATAGAGCTTGGCCAAATACCAATTTAGTTTTCAGAAAAGAATATTTTAACCAAATCCCAGATCTTGATAAATTTTATAAAAAAGATTGGATTCATTTGTATATGCTTCTTTATGTTGCTAAAAATTGGCCAAATTGCTATTTGTTTGCAGATAAATATCCGATTGTAATTAATCGTGTCGGAGTGCAAAGCTGGTTAAATAATCAAGATGGACCTAGAATTTATTTTAATAATTTGTGGATATATAGTTTTGCTGATAAGTTAGAATATTCTAAAAGGGTTTTTGATTGGTATCGTAAGAAATTGTTAAGTGAATATATTAAAAATATTACCTTTAGACGTTCAAATAATTTTTTCATAAATCTAGGGTATATAATAAAATATTTTAAATATTGGAAGGATTTGAATAGTTTTTATTTAAAGTTTATCGTGAAATATTTGAGCCCTGTTGCAACTGTATTCTCAATAAGAAATGAAAAAACGCTTTCTAAAAAATATAAAATATTAACAATATTAGGCTTTAGATTTCGTCTAAAAGAATATAGTAAATCTAGTTTAGAATTTGCTCATAATTTTGAAATGTCTGATGTTATATTAATTCAAAATTCTCGAGGAAATTTAAAGCAATTTGTTACAGGTGATTTTTATTCTGAAATGTTTGAAAAAATTGACAAATTATTTCAAAGCGGGCAAGTTTCTGAAAAGTATTTTAAACGATTTGCACGATTAAAAAATAAAAAATTAATCCCTTATTCTGTATATTTATCAGATTGTTTTGATTATCAAAAAATATTAAATAATAATTAAAAAGTCCTATTAAATATTGAAATTGGATACTTTTGTCTATATTTTAACTTTATTAAAGGATTAAATATAATATTTATGATAAAATAATATTTGTAATATCAAAGGTAGTTTATGACTATTGCAATGTTTAATAATTCTGGCTTATCAGAAAATATTTCTATAAATATAGTTATTCCTATGGCTGGCGCTGGTAGTCGTTTTGCTGTTGAAGGGTACGATGTTCCCAAACCGTTTATTGAGTTTAACGGAAAAATGATGATTGAACATGTACTTGAGAGTTTTAAGTTAATAAATGCGAATATAATTTTGGTTCTTCAAGAAAAATTCTTGAAGGATGAAAAATCTCAGTTAGAATATTTAAAAACTAAATATATCCTAGATTATGTAACTGTTCCAAAATTAACAATGGGTGCTGCAATTACTGCATTGGCGGCACATAAGGCAATAAATCCTAAATATGATATAATTTTTGCAGATTCTGATAATATTTTTGACTGTAATGATGTATGTAGGTTTATTTCAGATGTAAGAAAAAGGGATTTGGCGGGTGCTTTATTAACAATAAATTCTGAAAATCCTTGTTTTTCTTATGCAAGTGTAAATGATGACGGGTACTTGATAGAGACTAAAGAAAAGTGTGTTATTTCAAACCATGCAATTTGCGGAATGTATTATTTTAAAAATGTTGAATTGTTTAGAGATGCTGTAATTGATCTTATTATCGATAATGATTTACAAAAAGGTGAATTTTATATGTCTGGGGTGTATAATCATTTGAAAAAATTTAATAATAAGATTGGAATTTTTGATATACAACATTTTGATTGTGTCGGAACTCCTGAACAGTTAAAAGAATATGTCGGAGGCAGACATGCAGAAGTTTAATAATATTTTGCTTTTTGGCGGAGAAACCAAAAATGAAAATATGCCTGTCGGTTTTTATTCTTCTCTTGCATTATTACCGTTAAGGGGAAAGCCTGTTATTTGGTGGCAGTTAAATAACTTAAAAAAATATGGGTTAGATAAGTTTATAATTGCGGTTTGCAGTAATAATATAAAATTAATTGATTATATCAAAAATATTTTAATGGAAAATTTTGATATTGAATTAGTCCTTGTAAGCAGTAAAAAAAATATCTTAAGTTCCTTGAAATATTCTCTTCAAAAAGCAGATATGAATTTGCCGACAAGAGTAATATTGGGAGATACATTAATCCCTGATAGTATCGATGATAGAACAGATATTATATTTACCTCTAATGATATAACAACCTCAGATAACTGGTGTTTAACTGAAAAAGATAAAGATGATAATGTAGTAAAGTTTTATGATAAACAAAAAAATCTTAGTTTGTCTAATAAGGAAGCTCTTGTTGGTTATTATGCTTTTTCTGATACAAAATATATTTTAAATTGTTGCGTCAAATCGCGTTTGATGCTTAAAAAGGAGATATCAACGGCTCTTAACGCTTATCAAGAACGTTATAAATTGAAAGCTGTATTGATTAATGATTGGTATGATTTAGGTCATACATCAGGATTAATAAAAGCTAAAAATATTTTGTTTAATGCGAGATGCTTTAATTCAATTTCAGTTGATACGGAATTAGGAGTATTAACTAAAACAAGCTCTAAAATTCAAAAACTTGAAGATGAGGCTTTGTGGTATAAAAATATTCCGGATGAATTAAAGATATGCGCTCCGCGTTTAATCGGTTTTGAAAAAGATAGTAATTTTGCGAAATTAACTCAAGAGTTATACGGTTATCAGTCATTACAGGAACTTTATTTGTCAGGGGCTGTTAATATTGAGGATTGGCATTATATTATCGAAAAACTTTTTTCTTTACATAAAAATTTAGAGAACTATAAATCTGATGTTGATATAAATGCTTTAAAGTGGTTATATCTTGAAAAAACAAAAGAAAGATTGAAGGATTTACAAAATCAAAATATTTATTGGAGTAAAAAGCTTGATAATGATTTTGAGTATATTAACGGTAAAAAATATAAAGGGGTTGCTCTTTTAATTCCAGGAATAGAAAGCTTTTGTAATAAGTTAAGCCAAAATGGAATATTTACAGTAATTCATGGAGATTATTGTTTTTCTAATATATTGTTTGATTCTAACAACTATGTTTTTAAATTGATTGATCCGAGAGGAAGGTTAAATGGAGATCCTACAATTTTTGGAGATCCAAGATATGATATTGCAAAATTAAGACACAGTATTGTCGGGTTATATGATTTTATCGTTCAAGATATGTTCAAACTTGAGGAATCCGAAAAAGGTTTTAATTATAAAATTTTAACAAGTGCTGATTATGAGGTTTTGGAAGAAATATTTGATAAATTGGCTCAGAAAAATGGCTTTGATTCCAAAGAAATAAAATTTATAGAAGGTTTGTTGTTTTTATCAATGATTCCATTGCATAAAGATAATTTTTTACGTCAAAAAATGTTTTATATAAAAGCATTGGAATTGTTAAATGAAACAGTGACACAAATAAAATGGGATAATGAAAAATATGACAGAGAAAAAACTTCGAATATGTATTGATTTAGATGGTACTATATGTACAATAAAACAGCCCGGAGAAAGTTATGCAGATGTCAAAGTTATGCCGGGTGCAAAAGAATTTATAGATAGTTTAAAAGCTGATGGGCATACTATAATTATCAATACAGCAAGAAATATGCAGACTCAGGGGCATAATGTCGGAAAAGTTATGAAAAATGTTGGTAAAATTACCCTTGATTGGTTGGAAGAAAATAAAATTCAATATGATGAAATATTTTTTGGAAAACCAAACGCTGATATTACGATAGATGACAGAGTTATAAAATTTGAAGGTTGGCAAAAACTTAATAAAGAAGATGTCATAAAACAAGCAAAAGACAGATAATTTAAAATTATAATTTGTAGTATTTTTCCCTATTTATCATATTATTATTTTAATATATAATAGAACAGAGATTATTTCTTTTAGTATATAGATAAAGAGAGTAAAATAGTTTTATGCAAATTACAAGCAAAGATTTATCTGTTGTTGTACAAGGTGCTGTAAGCCCTTTAGAAACTGCTTTGTGTTTAAAAAGTGTTAGAAAATATTTGCCGGAAGCTCAAATTATTCTTTCAACTTGGAATGGTTCAGATATATCTCATTTTGATGGTTTATATGATGAGATTGTATTGAGTGATGATCCGGGAGCTGTAATATTTGATATTAAAGATAAAAAAACGAACAGTTTAAATCGAATTCTTGTATCTAGCCGCGAAGGAATTAAAGTGGCTAAAAAAACTTATGTCTTGAGAATTAGAACTGATTTAATTCTTAAAAATAATAATCTTTTAAAGTTGTATGATGATTTTGAAAAGCGGAATAATGAAAAATCTCTTTTTAAACAAAGAATTTTCGCCTATGATATTTTTTCTTTAAAATTTAATATATATAAAAATAAAACTCAACCTCTTTTATTTCATATTTCAGATTGGTGTTATCTAGGGTTGAGGGAAGATATAGAAGAATTATTTAACATCCCTGAAGTTGAAGAACCTGAGTTTTCTCAATATTTTAAAAAACATAAAAAATTAAGAGATGATATTTATCCTTCAAGAATGTGGAAAATGTCACCTGAACAGTATTTTACGTATAGTAATACTTTGAAGATTTTTAAGGATTTAAAGTTTGAGAATTATCTTGATGTAAATTCTCAAAATATTGAAATCTCAGAAGACTTTATAATAAATAATTTTAGGGTATTTTCTCCAAAAGAATGGGGAATTTATTCTCTTAAAAAGCAATATAAAAAAACGAATATGGAAGCTAGGAATTTGTTTTCTTATTATTCTTATTTAAGTCAGAAAAAAGATTATAAAAAATATTGTGATAATTCAATAAATATAGAAGATGTTGAGCTTTTTGAAAAATTATACAATATAAAATATTTTGAACAATTAAGGAAACATTTTATATTAATAAATTCAGTTAGCCCTATCAAAAAGGTGACAGAACTTTTTTCTGTATTATTATATTTAAGTAAATTTTTATATACATTGTTTATGGAGGTAATATGCAAAAAGAAAAAATAACATCAGATGAAATTAGTGTTGTTGTTCAAGGACCTGTGCATAAAATCCGAACTAAACAATGTACTGATAGTATAAGAAAATTGTTGCCGCAAGCAGAAATTATATTATCAACTTGGGATGGTACTGATGTCAGCGGTTTAGATTACGATATATTGATTATGAGTAAAGATCCCGGTGGTGTACTTCAAAAGAACTTTAAAAGTAAAAAGATGTATGGAAATTTAAACCGTATGATTACATCTACTAATTCCGGAATAGAAAAGGCTTCAAGAAAATATATCTTAAAACTCCGTTCTGATATGATTATAGATAGTACAAACTTTTTGAATATGTTTTTTGAATTTCCAAACAGATGTGAAAAATACAAGTTATTTGAAAAACGAATATTAGCATCAACATTATTTTCAAAGTTTGCAGAAGTTAAACATGGAAAACGTCAAGTGATTGCATTTCATGTTTCTGATTGGTGGTTTTTTGGCTTGAGAGAAGATATAAAAAAATACTTGTTGGCATCTCAGCTTGTTGAGGAACCATATTTTTCAAATTATTTTGAATATCCTGAAAACAAAGATAAAAAATCCGTTTATTCGAAATTTTCTTGGCGTTTTTCTCCTGAGCAATATTTGGGGTATTCATGTTTTTCAAGATATTTTTCGGATATAAAAATGGAAGATTGTTCAGATGTATCAGATAGTATAAATGAAAAATCTCAGATTTGTCTTGCAAATAATTTTATTTTCTTGGAATACAAACAATCAGGAATAAGAAATCTAAAAATGGCTTGTAGCAAATATGAACCATTTAGCGGAGAACAATATTTGGATTTGTATAACTTTTATAATTTTGAAATGCAATATAAAAAATATTGTGATAATTCTTATATTCCGCAAAACCATAATATTTTCTATACTGATAAAAAAGTAGGTTTTAAAATCCTGCGTTTTTATAAGCATTTATATAAATTATTTGATGAGCAGGTTTCAAAAAAAGAAAAATTCGAACAATTTTTTATCGGAATTCCTTTTTCTGCTTTATCTCTTGTGCCTGTAATATTTAGAATTTTGAAACATAAGTAGCTTAATTTAAATATTTGTGCTTTTTAAAATATCTTTAAGATTATTAGCAGATTCTTTTAACCTTTTTGCTTCTTCATCATTAAGTTGTATTGGAACTAATGTTTCAACACCGTTTTTCCCGACAATTGCTGGCATGCTTAATGAAATATCTGAAATGCCGTATTCTCCATGTAGCATTGAAGATATTGGAAGAATTGATTTTTCATCTCTGACAATTGCTTCACAAATCCTTTTTACAGACATTGCAATTCCATAGTATGTTGCTTTTTTCCTTGAAATTATTTCATAGGCACTGTTTTTAACAGTTTGTGCAATTTTATCAGTATCTTTTTCATGGTTATAATGTCCTCTCATTTCGCAGAATTTGTTAAGAGGAATTCCTGAAACGTTTGCACTGCTGTATGCTGCTATTTCGCTATCTCCGTGTTCTCCGATGATAAATGCGTGAACACTTCTGCTATCAACGTTAAGATGTTCTCCGATTGAATATTTTAATCTTGCTGTATCAAGAACTGTGCCTGAACCTATTACTCTGTTTTCTGGCAAACCGCTTAATTTTATTGCTACAGTTGTTAAAATATCAACAGGGTTAGATACAATAAGTAATATGCCTTTGAAATCTCTTTGTTTAATTTCAGATAGAATAGATTTAAATATTTCTACGTTTCTATGTACCAAATCGAGTCTTGTTTCTCCAGGTTTTTGATTTGCCCCTGCCGTAATAATTATAATAGAGGCATTTTCAATATCATCATAATTCCCTGCATATATTTTCATAGGTTTAGCAAAAGGAATACCATGGCTAATATCTAGAGCTTCACCTTCAGCTCTTGCATTATCAGCATCAATCATTGCAATTTCTGAAAATAAACCGCTTTGCATTAAACTAAAAACGCAAGCAGATCCTACAAATCCGCAACCTATCATTACAGCTTTTCTGAAATTTAAACAATTCAAACATTTGTTATCCATATTTACCTCTTTTTTCAATTCTAATTTTTATTAATTTTTATACATATAAAAATTTTTTTCAACCCTCTTAATTGTTAATTTTTACATGTCCGACAATGACGTAAATTATATTTAAAATATGTTTAAGAAAGGACTTAATGAAATGGGATATAGTAGTAAATGCAAAATGAAAAAGAATATTGAATTAAATGGAATTACTCCTTTTGAAAAATATATGTTTTGCAAATATTTGATTAACTTAATTGATATTATTGATATAAGCAGACATGATTTTTGTGAATATTATGAAAAGATTATTTATGTTTTAAACCTAGATACAAAATCTTCTCCAAAATACCATTATGAATATACGATAAATAGCAAAAAAGAACAAAAATTTCGAAAAGATTTAAAAAAAATATTAATAAATTATTTCTCTAATTTAACTGTAAAAAAAACTTCTATTCAAAGAAAATTAACTTTAATTGCAAATTTTTATGATTTAAATTCTTATGAATATGAATATTTTTTATATTATGTGTTGAGAGAGATTAATTCATTAATAGAAAATATAGAATATTATTATAGATTCCATGATAACATATTTAATGCTTTTGGTGAAAGAGTTTTAAAACTAAGAAGTTGGGAAATCTCTCAAATAAGCAAACAACTTATTTCTAAAGGTATTTTTGTGAAACGTGGAATTTATGATGAAAAAATTTCCTTAAATAGTGCAGTAATGAAAGTTATCTTTGAGCATAAAATTAAAACAAGTAAACAAATAAAAAATGTATTGCTTGGAAAAAATCAAAAATCGGAATTAAAATGGCACGATTTTGATTATTTAGAAAAAGATAGAGATATCGTTTTAAATATTCTTACTTCTGCTGTAAAAAATAAAAGTAAAGGTATAAATATTTTGTTGTTCGGTGCTGTTGGTACTGGTAAGACTCAGTTTGCAAAATTAACTGCTAATAAGGCTAAAATAGAAATGTATTCTGTATCATCAGAAATTAATGCCAAAGAACCAACAAGAACTGATAGGTTAAGTGATTTGGTATCAAAACAAACAGTTCTTTCAAAATTTAATAATTCTTGTATTCTCTTTGATGAAGCTGAAGATGTTATGAATAGAGGATTTTCTGAGTTTGGAAATGCTTCAAAGGCTTATTTGAATACTTTGTTAGAAGAAACTCCCGTTCCGATTATTTGGACTACAAATAATATTTATGATGTTGATCCGGCATTTTTAAGACGTATGACTTATACAATTGAGTTTGAAAAATTGTCAGAAGATGTAAGATTTAATATATGGAAAAGAACATTACGTAAAAATAAGTTAAAAGTAGATAACAAAAAATTAATACAATTGAATAAAAATTACGATATTTCGCCGTCATTGATTACAAATGCTGTTAATACTACAAAACTTATTAACGGTTCTCAAGATGATTTTGAGTTTTTTATAGAAAATATTGCGCGTGTTGTAACTAAAAAGAAAAATGTTAAAAAGAAGAAAGAGTTTGAGATGAAAGAATATAATGATAATTTGGTAAATACGGATTTAGATATCAAAGATTTGACATCTAAGATAAAATCTTGCGGGAAATTAAATTTTTCTTTATGCCTATATGGAGAACCCGGAACAGGGAAAAGCTTGTATGCAAGATATCTGGCAAATGAATTAGGAATTGATGTAATATTGAAAAGAGCAAGTGATTTAATGTCAAAATATGTAGGTGAAACGGAACAAAATATTGCAAATGCTTTTGCTGAAGCGAAATCTAAGAAGGCAATGTTGATTTTTGATGAAGCAGATTCTTTTTTGCAAAACAGAAATAATGCAGTAAGAAATTGGGAAATAGCACAAGTAAATGAAATGCTCACTTGGATGGAATCGCATGAATATCCGTTTGTTTGTACAACAAATTTGCTTGACACTTTAGATGAGGCAAGCCTGCGTCGTTTTACATTCAAAATAAAATTTGATTTTATGACAAAAGATCAGGTAAATAATGCATTTGAGCATTTCTTTGGAATAAAATGTGCAAATGTGAATATAAAAGGATTGACTGCGGGTGATTTCTCAACCGTAAAAAAGAAAGCTGATTTTTTGTGTATTAAAGAGTTACCAGAACTTTGTAAAATGCTTGAAGAAGAAGTAAAGGTTAAAAAAGCCAAAATTCTAAAGAATAATATTGGATTTGAAACATATTAATATTTAAAAGGTCAGAAATTTACAATTTCCGACCTTTTTATATGTTTATTATTTTGTTTTCATAACAGATTTGCACGAAATCTATATTAAAGATTTGCTAAAGTTATCTTTTTACAAGAGTTGCTAAGTTTTCAAAACCACCTAAACCGTTCCAAACTTGACTACTCGGATGGTGATTAAATTCATTTACAACTTCTTTGTTTACTCCTATTATAAAAGTCTGTTCATTTTTAGAAAATACCATAAACCCATTGTTTAAAACTAATTCTTTTACTATAAAATCTTCTGACTCAAGTTTTTTGCCTGTACTATATACATTGTTAATTAATTCAATAAATTTCACGGACATACATAAAACTCCTTTCATTTTTTCTGTTTGAGAATATACTTTTAACGTGATTTTTAATTTTACTTTTACTAGTTATTAAATTTGTAAATAGATTTTATCTCTGTTAATCTTAGTTGACTAATTCCTTTTATAGAATTAATAGATGGTGAAGATAAATGTCTTTGGAAATCATCATCTGCTATTTGATATAACTTTTTATTCATATCAATTAATTTAGAAGATAATTTTTCAATTATTTCATCAATATATGGGATTTTTTGGGGTAATTTCCCCCAACACAATACAACAGCATTAGGTAAATCATCAAATTTTATCTTACACTTATATTTTTTCAAAAATTCTTTTTTATAATATTTGCAAACAAAATCTGCTCCAGAAATTCTTATAGGAAAAATATTAAAAACAACAATTTTATTATAACCTTCTTGATTTGCAAATTTGATAGCATTTCTAATAGTGTCGTCACTATTTTCAGGATTTGCAAAACTCGGATTAAACATAATAAAACCTAAAGATTTCTCAGACTGCTTGGATTTAGATTGCCAACTTGCAATTAATTTGGTTCTATTTTTACGATAAATCCCATTAACTTTAACTTTTTCTTTAAAATCAATTTTTTTATTTTTATTATCATAAAATTTTTGAATTTCTTGCATTTCTTCCTTGCTAAATTCTGAATCAAAAACTACTTCAACTTTAACATTTAAATATTCATTCTTATTAATTTTTATTTGCCAATTGTACATCTCTGTTTCCCTTTCAATTTTTATTTTAAACTTATACTTTGTCCAAAATGGACGTATTAGAAATTCTTATTTATATTCTATTGATCGCTCTTATTGCATAGTTTCTCAAGTGTTTTAGTGCAAAAAGTATCATTCAATTTTACCAGTACTGAATATTTATTAAAAAATCCAGAATGGGAAAATTATAATTTATCTTATACTGTATTTCATCATTTAAAATCAGTATAGAAAAGTGTTGTTTTCGTAATTTTATTTGTTGTTTTATTCAAGATACAAATAGGATGTAAATATGGATAAGAAAAAGCTTCTAGGTCGCAGAATTAAAGAACTAATTAAACAAAGAGGAATAAGCCAAGAAAAAATAGCAGAACTTGTTGGAATAGAACCTACAGCTTTAAGTAATATTGTCACTGGTAGGAATTACCCATTAATGACAACATTAGAGAAAATTTTACAGGTATTAGATGCTAATTTTTCAGACGTATTTAATTTTGAACATCAAAATGATGCTAAAGATTTGTACAATGAAATAGAACAAATTTTAAACAATAATCCAGAAAGAATAAAAGATTTCTATAAAATAGCTAAAGCTCTGGTGGAATAAGTTACAAACTTTTTCAAACACTTGAAATGTAAAATAATTAGAGCGTTAATGAAGTACGTCCAAATAAGACGTACTTCTATTTTATACTTATTCCAGAAAGGAAATTTTAATATGAAATATTTAATCAGAGCAAACAAAATCGTATTCAGTGGCAATATGAAAATGATTATTAAGTACGTCTCTGATTTTTATAACTCCGAAGTTAAGGAATGGACTGGAAATTCAGGAGAATGGAATGATTTAGGTCAATTTAAATCTTTTATTGAATCTAAAGGATATTCAATAAAAGACAAAATTCCATCAAATTGTCGCTGTGAAGGAACTGCAATAACAAATGCTGAATTTAAGAAAATCTGGAGTGAATGCCATTTTGATATTAAAACGGTCGCACAAAGACTCCACATTGAAGAACGAATAGTAGCACAAATTGCAAGAAAAATAAAAGTGAGGAAATAATATGTATGAAATTCAAGGGAAGTATACCTCCGCAAAAATTTTTACAGAAATTGAAGATAAAGACGTAACTGATCAAACGCTTTCGATTTGCAACCATCCTATTTTTAAGGATTGCAAAGTTCGAATTATGCCAGATTGTCATAAGGGTAAAGGTTGTACCATTGGGTTTACAGCAGAAAAACCTAAGAATGGTGAAATTATCCCAAATATTATTGGGGTAGATCAGTTTTGTGGAATGCATGTTATAAAATTGAGTGATAATGACATTACAAACGATTATGAGAAATTGGATAAAGTTATTCGCAGAAATATTCCTTTTGGAAGGGATGGTAGAAGAAGATTTAGTGAACTTGTGCCTGAAGAGTTTATTGAAAAAACAAAAAAAATTTGCAAAGATTTTTTGAAAGATAATTTTGTTAATCACGTTAATAAAATCGGTTCATTAGGAGGTGGAAATCATTTCATTTCCCTAGAGAAAGGTGATACCGGAACATACTTGATAATTCATAGTGGGTCAAGAAATATTGGCTTGAAACTTGCTATCTATTTTCAAGATTTGGCTATCACAAAAAATTGTTACGGAGAGGGTGAACTAAAACAGCTTTCATTTTTAACAGATAAAGATGCTCAGGATTATTTAGATTGTGCTGAATTTTGTCGAGAATATGCAAAACTTAATCGTAAAATTATGGCGCATGATATAATGGTTGGAATGCGTTGGAAATTAGATGATGAATTTGAAACTGTCCATAACTATATTGGAGAAGATGGAATTATTAGAAAAGGAGCTATTTCTTGCAAAGAAGATGAAAGAGTTTTAATTCCCCTTAATATGGCAGACGGTTCTTTAATTTGTGTTGGGAAAGGAAATTCAGATTGGAATAATTCGGCTCCACATGGAGCAGGAAGAACATTGTCAAGAATGCAAGCAAAAGACCAATTAACAATGCAAGAATATAAAAATCAAATGACAGGGATTTTTTCAAGTTGTATATCTTTAGCAACACTTGATGAGTCTCCAGGTGCATATAAAAATAGTGATGAGATAATTAGAGCAATTGAACCATCTGCAAAAATTTTAGACCATCTAAAACCTCTATATAATTTTAAAGCAAAAGAATAAGTTTTAGATGACCATATTGGACGTATTTTTGTGTTACAATAAATTCAAAAGGAGTTTAGATATGTTGGATAAGCCCAGATATTCAAGAATTACGGATATTTTAGATTTGGTTATATTTATGTTATCAAGGTTTAATGGAGTTTCATTAAGTGATATTCAAGAACGATACAATATCTCAAGAAGAACTGCTGAAAGAATGAGAGATGCTGTATTGGCTGCTTTAAATCAGGTTGATGAGATTGAAACAGATGACCGTTGCAAAAGATGGGGATTTACCAACTATTCATTAAATGAATTAGTTACATTTTCAAATGAGGATATTGCATTATTAGAAAATCTAAAAAAGACTTGTGATAATCTATCTCAAACTGAAATTGAGAATATAATAATAAAAATGAAGGCACTAAAACATAAATTTACTAAAATTGATGATGAAAAAATTGAATTAATTCTTCAATCAGAAGGGTATGCTATAAGGCAAAGTCAGAATTTTAAAGTAGATTTGGAGCAGGTATCTGTTATTCGTCAAGCAATAAAAGAAAAAAGAAAATTGCAGGCTGAATACCATGATAAATTCAGAATTTTAGAACCTTTAGGATTAATTTACGGAGAAAAAGTGCACTTAATAGCAAGAGAACCTCAAAAAGGTGAAGGGGAGTTTAATTATATTTTACATAAATTAAAAAATGTTCAACTTACAAATGAAACTTTTGATTCAAAAGGGTTTAATTTACAAGAATATTCAAAAAAATCTTTCGGTGTATATTTTGGGGAAATCTATGATGTTAAATTAAAATTTATGCCAGAAGCAGCGGAAGATGTTATGAATTATAATTTTCATCCGACACAAAAGATAAAGTTGCAAGATGACGGTAGCGTGATAGTAACCTTTAAGGCAAGCGGTGATAAGCAAATAATGTGGAACCTTTTTAAATGGGGAAATGCTGTTGAAATTCTTGCGCCTAAATCATTAAATCAAAAGTACCAGCAAACATTAAAAAGTTTAATTAAAGAATAAAAAGGAATTTAATAAAATGGAAATAACACCAAACGCACAACAACAGGAATGTATTGATAATATTAACGGAAAATATCTTGTACTTGCAGGTCCGGGGACTGGTAAAACTTTTACAATGATTCAAAGAATTAAGAATATGATTGAAAAAGGTATTAATCCTGAAAAGATTTTGTGCCTAACTTTTTCTGATGCTGCAACAAATGAGGTTAAAACAAGGCTTGAAAATGAATTAGGCAAACAAGATGTTGGTGTTAATATTTATACCTATCATGGCTTTTGTCATGAAATTATTTTAGAAAATGCAATAGAGTTTGAATTGTCTGAAAATATTAAAGTTATACCTGATCCTGTTTCAATTTTTCTTATAAGAGAATGTATCGATGAAATTGATTCTAAAGTTTATCGTACAAAAAGAAATGATCCTTATTATTTTATAAAAGAAATAAGAGATAATATAAAGGAAATTAAAGCAAACAGATTAACAAAGGAAAAGTTCTTCCACAATATTGAAACAAATCCTGATTGGGAACCAAAACTTATTGAATTGAAAAAGAAACTTTCTGAGTTAAATGAAAACAATAAAAAAGTTCCTAAAAATTTGTTGAATGATATTGATGCTGTTGAAAAGAAAATAACTAAGATTAAAGAAATTTGGAAATATTATGAGTTATATAAGTCAAAAATGGAAGAACAAAGATATTTTGATTTTAACGACATGATAAATCTTGTTTTGGAAAAATTTGAAACGGATTCTGCTTTTTTATCAAAGATTGCAAATAAATATGAGTATATTTTAGTTGATGAGTATCAAGATACAAATAAAAATCAAAATGAGATAGTTTTTAATTTAACAAAATCTCTTGAAAGTGAAAATGTATTTGTCGTAGGAGATGACGATCAAATTATATATACATTTCAAGGTGCCAGAATTGATAATGTAGAAAGGTTTTTAAAAGAATTTCCGAATACTAAAGTGATTTGTCTAAAAGAAAATATGCGATCTACTCAAAATATTCTTGATGCAGCAAGGAAAGTTGTCGAACAAGATGATAAAAGATTAGAAATTAATCCTGAATTTGCGCAATATAATATTGATAAACATTTAGTTGCAAAAAATACAGAATTACCATTCAAAGATAGAAAAGTAAGGTTTTATCATTATGCGGATATCCTTCAAGAATATCAAGAAATTGTTAATGAAATTGAAAATCTTATTAAATCAGAAGATTGTCCAAAAGATGATAACGGGGAGAAAAAGCTATCAGAAATTGCAATACTTACACGGGATAATAATTCTCTTGCGACATTTGCAGAAATGCTAAAAGAAAGAAATATTCCATCGGAATTGAAAGAAGGTAAGAGTATATTTCAAATAATATCTTCAAATGTTTTGTATTATTATATGCAGTTACTAATAAATCCTGAATTGCATTCGGATAAATTTTTCAGATTCGCTTTATCTCAACCTTTTAATATTCATCCAAAAGATTTTGAAACAATTTATAATAAAAAATCTCATTACAAATCTTTTGTAGAGATGATTAATTCTGTTGACAAAAACGAATTTGTTGAACCAGAAAAAGTCGAAAATTTTATAAAAACTTTTAATCATTTATTGGCTTATAAAACAAATGAAACATTAAAAAATGTAGTTTTAGAAATTGGCTGTAAAACAGGAATATTTGATTATTATATTAATTCTGAAGTTAATAGAATAGAAAATATTTTAGGACTAAAAAAACTTGTAGATGAAGCTGTTAATTTTTCAACTAATCAAAAGAAAATAAGTCTTGAGGAATTTGTTGAATATATGACAATGTGTTTTACAGATGAAATCCCGATAAAAATTGACAAATCTCCTGTTGCAATGAATGCTGTACAATTATCAACTTACCATTCGGCAAAGGGTAGAGAATTTGAATATGTGTATATGCCAACTCTAAAAAAACGAGATTGGGAAAGCAGTTCAAAATCATTAAGACCAGTTGTTCCATTAGATGCCTCTGAATATAAAACGGATGCGGAATTAAAAGAGTTAAAAAAATCAGATTGTATAAAACTTTTATATGTTGGAATGACAAGAGCAAAACATACATTAAGACTTTCTTACCCAAAAAATATTAACGAAAAAAGTCAAGATCCGACTATATTTATCAGTAGTATTGAAGATATTTTTGAAACTGAAAATGAACCGTTTGAATATGATACTTCGTCATTCTTATCAGGAAGTATAAAGGCACTCAGAAAGCTTGATTATGATTACGGAAAAGATTTCCGTTCAATTGTAGATAAAAAACTTGAAGGAAAATCGTTTTCTCCGACTGCAGTGAATACATATATAAAATGCCCTCGTCAGTATTTTTATAGTAATATTCTTGATTTAACGCCAAAAGATGGAAATCCGGATTCTTTGAATTTTGGTAAAGCTGTCCATTCTGCTTGTGAATTTGCGGTAAACTATGCAAAAGAAAACGGAAAATATCCGTCAAAGGAAGATTTTATAAATGAATTTAAAAAAGCATTGGATAAATTGCCAATGTCAAGTTTTAAACAAAGAGAATACCATATAGAACGAGGCGAAAAGGCTCTTAGTGAATATTATATTCAGATGTGTAATACCCCGATTTCAATGCTTTATGAAGTTGAAAAACGCATAAGTTTTGAACTTGATGGAATAGAATTTTATGGGATTATAGATAGGATAGATAAAAATCCTGATGGAACTTACACAATATATGATTATAAAACTGGCGGGGCTAAAGATTCAAAAATAATTTGCCCAAATGGTGATCACGAAGATTATTACAATCAGATGGGGTTGTATAAATATTACTATGAAAAATCAACTGGTAATAAGGTAAAAGAAACAATATTTATTTTCCCTGAAGAATTTAAAGATAATTTTACTTTAGATTTGACTCAAGATGATTGTAAAGCAATTAATGAAAAATTTAGAGAAGCAATTTCAAATATAAGAAATTATAAATTTAATCCTACTCCTACTGAAAAAGCATGTGAATATTGTGCATATAAAGATTTTTGTTAAATAAGTTATTCATATACGACCTAAATTGACATATTAATTATTTAATATGATTATGTGGACAACTAAAAGGAGTATTAATGAATAAAAATTTAATAATTATTGGAATTGGTGGCGGTGGTCAAAATATTGTAGATTATATTTCAAATAATAATACGAACCCTAATATTGAAACTTTTGTTATAAATTCAGATGAACAAGTTTTGCAAAATGCTAAAACAAAAAATAAAATTCTAGTAGGTCATGAAACTATTTATACAAAATTATTGTTGTTTTTAATAAATAATCTTGGTACAAATTCCCAAATAGTTAAATATTTAAAGAAGTTCCAAATAAAGAAAAGTTTAGGATGTGGGGGAAATGTTGAAGAAGGTGAACTTCGAATGAAGAAATATTTGCATAAGTTAAAATTTATGCAAAATAAATCCGATTTAATTATATTAGTTTCTTGTTTTGGTGGTGGCTTTGGAACAGGAGCAACCACTGTAATAGCGGATTATTTAAGAAAAATGAACAAAGACTTTATTTCAATTGCAATAACTCCCTTCCATTTTGAAGGTCAAAAACGCATGGATGTTGCAATAGAAGGAATTAAAAAACTTAAAAGCATAAATAACAGTTGTATTGTAATTGATAATAACAATTTTATAAAGAATAGCCATTTATCAATGAAAACTATTTTGGATGGAATATCTAAAATTGCTTTGGAAAATATATTTGATGTTATAAATGATAAGGAATATTATGATGACGAAAACTAAGCCATTTTTTAATATAGATTTAAAAGGTGATTGGGATAATATAAATCAATCAGATATTGAAAAAATTGACGTTTTAAATATTTCTCTAAACGAACTAAAAGCAATAATGAGAAATTCAAATTCTCCAAAAATGGAATTTTATTTTTGTAGTGTGAAATATCCATTTGAAAATTTAAAAAGAGATTTATTTTTCTTATCTAAAAATCTTTCTGCTGCGAAAATTATTATTATTTCAGTGACTATTAATAATGATGTAAATCTTGCAGATATAAAGAATATTTGTGAAATATTTTCTGATATTACTGATGATGATGCTCAAGTTAAAATATCTATTTATAATAATAAAAAATTAAATTCAGAAGTTATATTAGATATATTGAAATTTAATTAAAGAACAAAAGTAATAAAAAAGAATGTCCAGTTTTTAAGTATATAGAAAATTTTTTTGTATATTTGTGTCACCGAATTTGACATAATTACACTTTATTATGATATATATACAAGAAAAAAGGAGGAAACATGAATAATAATTTGATTATTATCGGGGTTGGTGAAGGTGGGTGTAAAATAGTTTCAAAGTTGGATGAAAAATATAAAAAACTTTTTATTGATACTGATAAAGATGTTATTGAAAGTTATAACGGTTTAAGAATTGGGGAAAATATTTGTGGAGAGTATTCGGCTCAAGGAGATATTAATCTTGCGGAATTATCCGTTAGAGAAAGTAAAGAAGATTTATTATCTGCGATAAAAAATTATGATGAAATAATTCTTGTAGCTCCTTTGGGAGGTGGAACATCCTCTGGTGTAACTAAAAAATTTGTTGAATTAATTATAGATACAAATAAATCTGTTAAACTCTTTACGAGTTTTCCATTTGTTTTTGAAGGCAGAGTCCGTTTATTAAAGTCTGTAAGAACTTTTGATTATTTAAAACAACTTTGTGATGTAATTCTTGTTGAAAAATTTGATATAAATAAAATCCGCAACAGAATTAGCATAAATGAAATATTTGAAGTACAAGATAATTTATATATCCGAGAAATTGAAAGAAGTTGCACATAATGTGCTTAAAACAATAAAAAACGGAGTAATAGGGATTTGAACCCTAGATGCAGGTTGCCCCACATAACACCTTAGCAGGGTGCCGCCTTCAGCCACTCGGCCATTACTCCATTTCTATTTAATTTTCGCAACTGTATGTTGCGACATGTGCATATCCTTATAATAACATAAATATTTTTTTTCGTAAATATTTTCTTGACCGTTCGTTTAAATTAAGCTAAAATATTGATAAATTACAGAGAAAGGCTTTTTACAATGATTGAAATGAAAGTAATGGGAATTGCCCTCGATACAAGAACAGGTTCACCTATTGTTGTTTTACATGATAAAGAAAATAGAAAGGCTTTGCCTATTTGGATAGGCTCTGCTGAAGCAAGTGCTATTATTAGAAAAATTGAAAATCTTAACGTCGCTCGTCCGATGACTCACGATTTGATTATTAATATTATTGAAAAAACAGGGTATCACCTTGATAAAGTTGAAATTAATGATGTTGAAAAAGATACTTATTATGCTACTTTATATTTAACTAATGATGATGGTAATACTCTTGAAATTGATTCTCGCCCGTCTGATGCAATTGCAGTCGCTATCAGAGTTGATGCTCCTATTTATGTTACTGCTAATGTTATTTCAAACGGCTCTGTTTCTACTGATTCTGCAAAAGATGAGGAAGAAGCTCAAGAATTTAAAAAATTCGTACAAAGTATAAAACCTTCTGATTTTGCTAAATTGATGAAAGATAATGATCATCACGAAAGTGACCAGTAAGTAAATGTTAAGTTTGTAAATATTTTTTAGAATTTTGAAAATATTTATTTTTTTAGTTTTTATAATATGTAAGGTAATATTATGAACGGAATTGAAGCAATACAACCAAATAATATTTTCAAGGTTAATGCAGTTAATCTGTTTGAAAACAGACGTCAAAACCCTGCTGTTTCAAATCGTTTTGATTCCGGTTTGTTTGCAAGACAGGATAATAATAATTATAACTTAAATCACCCAAGAGTTGTCGGAAGTGAAACTCAGGCAAAACATTTAGATTTACTTGCTTAATATTTCTTAATATTTGGTAATTTTTAGGCAATTTTTATTCCTGAATTTTCTTTATATATATAAGGGAAATTATGGGGTAAAAAATTATGTCTATTCAAAAAATACTAGGAATTAACGCAATAAGAGGTGCTCAAAATGTCCACGGTATAAAGCATACCGAAAACAATTTTGTGAAAAATGCGTTCAATTTCGGAGCAGCAAATCCTAACAGACCGAATGGGGTTGTCTATGAAAACGCTCTTGGAGACCCAACAAGAGGCACTAGATTATATTGCTTAGGATAAAAAGAAGTTATTTTTTGTATTTGTGCTGTAAAAAAGTGTCGTATTTGTAAACTTCGGAGTATAGGCATAAACTTTTTGAGTTTTTTTTCTGAAGCTGCACAAGCCAATAACTTTGTCATCATCTTTAAATATTCTTTTTAGAAATTCCATTACACATCCTTCTTTTTTTATTATATAATATATTTAATAATATTTTATGTAAAGTCAAATAAGGAGGATTAATATGGCAAAAATTACTAAAGATATGAATATTATGGATATCGTTCAACAATGTCCTGAAAGTGTTGCAGTATTTCAAAAATATGGTTTAGGTTGTATCGGTTGCGCTGCTGCTCATTTTGAAAACTTAGAAGCAGGTGCAAAAGTTCATGGTTTTGATCCTGATGCAATGGTTGCTGATATCAACGCTTTAATGGAAGATTAATTGTTAATTGTAAAATAGTTGAATTATTAAAAATAACCTCCAACTTAAAAATGTTGGAGGTTATTTTATTTATAATTAGAAATTTATAATTATTGGTTTAAAAAGCCTGCCATTGATAATTTTTTAGTTCCGGTAATTGTTGTATCAATTGTTGGAATATTTTTGACTGTTTCTGTTTGTTTTGCACTCTGAGCGGCTTGAGCTGTTGTAGTTGGTTGTGTTTGAGGTGCTTGTTGTACGTTAGAAGCTGCAGCTTTTTGTGCTTTTTCTCTTTCAACAGCTTTTTTAGTCATGTTTTCACAGTAACGAGCAAGCCACATCATAAATGCAGGTACTAAAATTAATGTTGATGCAAAGCCGAATGCACTGTTAAATGTTTTTGCTCTGTTAATAAATTTATTTTCTTTTGAGTTAAATACTGCATATATTTTTTCAAGTTCATCTGAGCCTTTAGCTTTTTCAAATGCTTTATGAATTGCATCTAATGAAGCTTCTTCAATAGAATTAATATTATTGAATTTCTTTAAGATATTTTCGGTTTGTTCTTTTACAGTCTTATCTATTTTCAAGACTTTTTTAACATCTCCGCCGTTTTCTTCTAAGAATTTGAAAAATCCAAGAATACCATCTTTATATTCGTCAATATGACTGTATTTTGATACAATTTGTTCACTTGTTAATACGTTTACACCAGATCCTGCAGTAAAGTAATTCTTCAATTTATGGAATACACTTTTACTATGATCTTCCGGCTTAACGTTCAATGTAAGACCTGACATTTTGGCAAATACATCAGAAAAACCTCTTGATAAAGCTTTTGCACCAAATAAGATTGCAGTGAAGCTTGCTATATCTCTAACAAGAATTTCTTTACGTTCTTTATCGCTTTTTGCATTTTTATATCTCGGAGGTAGACAGAATCCAAACAATAATGTAAGCATTGCCGGAACTGACATTGATGCGCCGTTAAATTCAAAGTTCTTTAAAAGTTTGCTTAAAGAATTTTCTTTCATTGCAGTTTTACCGACATTTGCTGCAAGTCCTGTAAATGCTACATTTTTATCTTTATCTGTTTTATTATCAGATTTAGCAATATTTTTATCTTTTACATCACCGGGTTTTGCAGGTTGTCCTTTTGAATTTTCGTCAACTAATCCAGTAAGCCCTGGATCGTGCTTTAATCCAAGGTTATATAATTTTGGAATTAGTGTGTAGAAACCGACAACGGCAGCCCACATGCCAAGATTTGAAAAAACTCTTGTTCCTGATCTGTGTATATTGAATTTTTTGATGTATTCATCAAGATTCCCGTTAGCATTGGCTTTTAAGAATTTGTTCACTTTAGATAAGGCATCACCGGTGTAATCTGTCAAACTTTGAGTCAAACGTCTGATATCAGTATATACAGGATTTTTTGCACCTTCTACTTTCAAAGAAGCTTCAAGTTCATTAACTGATGGAGGAGCATATTGTTTTCTTATTTTCATATACTCATCTACAATGTCAGCCTGTAATTTTTTGCCTTCTTTTTTAAGTTTTTTGTCAGAACTTGAACGTTTTTCTTCTGCATCTACGAGTTTATCCGCAAATTTCTTTGCTGTTTCTTGTACTTTTCCTTTGAACTCTTCGTCTGTAGAATTAGTTAAGGCATTTTCAAAGACTTTTGCGTAATAACCTTGTTTAAATTCTTTTGTTTTATCTAGTTGCTCTGGGTGTTGAGCTGCATAACTTGCAAAATCTTGACCTAATGCTTTAATGTGGCTTACGTAGACATTATTTGCTGTGCCTGAAACTTTTTTAATTACAGTAAGTATACCAAGAGGGATTAAGAATGCACTTGGACCGCTTAAAATTTCACGAATCCCTTCACGTCTTGCAAATTCCCAATTTAAAGGCCCTGTTTTTTTACCGTTTTCATCTTTTTTTCTGTTACGGTTAAGTCCTTCATAAATTCTTGGTGCGACCATGCCAATACCGTCTTGTGCAATAAATGAAGCTGCAAATCCACCTTTATCAATCGCATCCATTAAAGTTACGACAGGGTTAAAAGAACCTGTGAAAGATTGTTGCTTTTTATATTTTTGCTCGTTAAGGCTGTTTTGTTTATTAATACTATTTGCTGAATTTATTGCTTTTATTGACATATCCCTACTTTAAATTTTCATAACTACACACATATATATATTTTATAAAACTTATAATTTACACTTATTGCGTTTTTCTGCTGTTATTTTAAGAAAAATTAAGAAAAGGTCATAAATGTATTAAGTGTAATTATTATACTTAATATAAAAATATTTTGCAAGTTATTTACTACAATTATAACAATAATTTTACAAATTTGTAATAAACTCTAATGATAGATAAAAAATCGCCTAATTAGATATAAAATTGACACTATTTTTTGTCCGATATAAACTCATCTTATGGCGGAAGTAAATGTAATAGGTGCAGGCTTAGCTGGAAGTGAAGCAGCCTTGCAACTTGCAAAACGAGGAATAAAAGTTAATTTATATGAAATGCGTCCTAAAAAAACAACAGGTGCGCATAAAACAGATAAATTTGCTGAATTTGTATGTTCAAACAGTTTGGGGGCAGGGGATTGTTCTAACGCTTCAGGACTGTTAAAAAAAGAAATGGAGCTTTTAGGCGGTGAGCTTATAAAAATTGCAAGGGAGTGCGCTGTTCCTGCGGGTAATGCTTTGGCTGTAGATAGAGAATTGTTCTCCCAAACTGTTACAAAAAGGATTGAAGCGGATGAAAATATTAATATTATAAAGGAAGAAGTTACATCAATTCCAGACGGGTTTACTATTATGGCATCAGGCCCTTTAACATCTGAAAAATTAGCGGATTCAATAAAAGAATTTACCCAAAGCGAGCACTTGCATTTCTTTGATGCTATTGCACCTATTGTTGAAAAAGACAGTATTAATTTTGACAAAGCTTTTTGGGCCAGCAGATATGATAAAGGTGAGGCTTCATATATAAATTGTCCGATGAATAAACAGGAGTATGAAAATTTTTATAATATTTTGATTAATGCTCCAAAAATTGAATTAAAAGAGTTTGAAAAGAATGCGAAATTCTTTGAAAGTTGTTTGCCCATAGAGGTTTTGGCATCTCGTGGGGTTGATACTTTAAGATTTGGGCCTATGAAACCTGTTGGACTTGTTGATAAAAGAACCGGAATAGAAAATTATGCTGTTGTTCAATTAAGACAGGATAATTCTGCTAAAACTTTATTCAATTTAGTAGGATTTCAAACAAATTTGAAATGGGGAGCTCAAAAAGAATTGCTCCAATCGATTCCGGGGCTGGAAAATGTTAATATCGTTAGATATGGAGTAATGCATCGAAATACTTTTATAAATTCTCCAAAAATTTTAAATCCGTCTTTGCAAACAAGAAAACGTCAGGACTTGTTTTTTGCAGGACAATTAACAGGAACTGAAGGTTATACAGAATCTATTGCAACTGGCATGCTCGCAGGTATTAATATGGCAAGATATATTAATAAAGAAGAGCTTTTAATATTACCTAAAGAAACCATGCTTGGAGCTTTAACTCAATATATTTCTGACGAAAATCATACGAAGTTCCAGCCGATAAATTCTAATTGGGGAATTGTTACTCCTGTTGAATTGCCTAAAAAAGAAAGAAAAAATAAAAAATTAAAAGCAGAAATTATTGTTAAGCGTTCAATTGAAATATTAAAAGCATATTAGGCTTTTGTATCAATTTTAGTATTTTGTTGAGGTTCTTTATCTTTTTTATGTTCAAGTCCAAGAACTTTAAGTACTGGGTGTATAAAGGCATGACTTACTTGTGGAGCTAAGATTGCGAGACCAAGAACAGAGCCTATAATGTTGCTTAATTCAACTGCACCTTTCACATATACAAATTTGTCAGGTTTCTTTTTCTCCAACTCTTTTTGTAATGTTGTGTTGTATTTGTCCCTGATATTTGTGTTATCAATTAGCCGTTCTTTGTTGAGTGTACTCATTCTGTTTTTTACAGAAGGATTATCGGCAAGTTTTCTGTAATGCATATATTCTTTGACATCTTTAAAATGTTCAAAGCCTTGAGTATTCTTAAATATATATTTTTTTGCAATTTGAAATCCGCCTTTTTTAAATACTGGAACAATTAATGCCATATATACAGCTAAACAAGTTGCTTGATATAAGAATTCTTTTGCTGCAGCATATTGTTTTGTATCCGGATCGATATCTTTATCTATAAGAATGAATCCAGGTCTGCCTATTGATTTTAAAGTAGTTTCAGCAGCAACTGATTGTGTTGTATTTTGAGCGATACTGGCCAGTTGTGAACTAGTTATAAAACTTTTTATTGCTCCAATCATAAGCCTCCCACTCTCAAACCGCTTTGAGGTTTGTTGATAAATGTATTCATATTAGGATAAACATTATATTTTTGGGCCGTATTAGTTATTTTTACAGGATTTGATTGAGATGTAATGTCAATATTTTTCGGCTTGTTTTGTTCATTTTGCTTGTCTTGTGGAGATTTTAATCCTAATTTATTCATTATTGGTTTAATTGCAACAGAACATAATGCAGGAATTACAACCAATGCAGCAGCACATACGCCCATGAACATTAGGTTTGTTTCTGCTCTTTTGGCTAGTCCTTCATTATTTTTAAAAATTCTTTTTGCACATTTCCCTGCAATTTCTCCGCATGTCCAATATGCCGGAATGGCAATTGCTTCAGTCAAGCCTTCTCTCAGTGCTGTATATTTTTTTGTTTCAGGATTTTCTGTTTTGTCCATCATTGTAAATGTTGGACGACAAATCCCCTTTACTGCCGCAATTGACATTACAACGTAAGTCGGTTTGTTGTTTTCGCCTAGTGATTTACAAGTCTTTTTTATTATATCTGTTATTGACATCGCTTTTCCCAAGCCCTATAAAACGGGTAAATATATTTTTTTGCTAGTTTTGTTAACATATGTTATAATATTACGAAGAAATATTTAAAGCAAATGAACTTTTTTTTTTCGTTATCGTTATATAAGTATAGAGGTTACAAAATGACTGATAAATGTACTAAATACGAAGCATTATTTACTTTCGGTAACGATGAAGCATTGAAAAAACATCTTGAAACCTGTGAGGATTGTAAAAAAGAACAGGAAATGATGGATAAAGTTTCTGGTTTGCTGGACGAGGTAAAACCTTATTACAAAGCTCAACGTTTAAATGTTGCAAAATTGAAAATGGCTTGTGCTGTATTTGCAATTTTATTTAGCGGAACAGCTTTGGGTATCGTAAATTTTAATACAGATGTGTCTGATACTATAAAATACGGTACGACTCTAAGTGCGGATGATTACGGGTTTCCTGTTGATTCGTACGGATTGTTAATGGTGGAATAGTAGGTAATGAATTTCAAAGAGCTTATAAAAAGCAATCAAAACAACGTAAGAAGTATAATACGACTTATTACAAACGAAACAAATGAGGATCTTGAACAAGAAGTGTATGTTAAGGTTTGGAAAAATGCCGATAAATACACTGAACAAGGTTCTTTCAAAAGCTGGATAAATACTATTGCAAAAAATGTTTCTAAAGATTATCTGAAATCGAAACAGAAGCGCAATCAGGATTGTCTGACAAACGATGATGAGGTAATTAATACAGTAAAGGATAAAAAATCTACACCAGAATTAAGAGTAATATCAAATGACAGACAAAAAATAATTACAAAGGCTATAAATTCATTAAAGCCAAAATTCAAAGAAGTTATAATGTTATGCGAAATCTATGATTATTCTTATGAAGACGCAGCTTACAAACTAAAATGCCCGGTTGGGACTATAAAATCAAGGTTGTACAACGCCAAAAAAGAATTAGCAGTGATGTTAAAAGATTTAATGTAAAAAGAAAGGAATTAAATTTATGTTGAAAAAAAGTTTAATTATGGCTAGTGTATTAGTATTTGCAAGTTCTGCAATGTGTTTCGCAGCTGAAACAACAGCTCCTGCAGCAACTAAAGATACTCCGGCTGCAGTTTCTGCACCTGCTGCTCCAGAGGCTAAAAGACCTCCAAGAAATCCTGAATTCAAAAAACGTCAGGCTGAATTTGAAAAAAGATTAAAATTGACAGATGAACAAAAAGCTAAAATTAAAGAAATGCACAAACAAAGCTTCGAACAAATGAAACCAATTATGGAAAAGATGAAAGAAAAACGTCAAGAAATTGAAGCTGTAAAACGTTCAAGAATGGCAGTTCAAATGCAACAAGAAAAAATTGCAGAATTGCAAAAAGAAATCGGAGCACTAAAACGTGAAGCTCATGAATTGCGTATGCAAAATATGAAAAACTTTGAATCTATTTTGACTAAAAAACAACTTAAAGAATTGAAAAAAATGAAAGAAGAAGGACGTAAAAACTTCGAAAAAAGACATAAAAGAGGCGGACACCCAGGCCCACGTCCGGGATTTGGCCCTGAAGGTCCTGCACCAATAGATGTTGCTCCTGCCGATGAAGCTAAGTAATCTTTCTGCATAATCTCCATATATATATAAATTAAGGGTTGATTTTTTATCAACCCTTTTATATTATTTATGTCAGGAGTTTTGAAGATGAAAATAGCAGAGAATGTTTTAGATTTAATAGGTAGTACACCTTTAGTAAAAATAAATAAGTTAAACTCAAATGGTTGTGCAACAATTGCAGCTAAATTAGAAAGCTTTAATCCGGCAGGTTCAATAAAAGATAGACCTGCACTAAATATGATTGAAGATGCCGAAAAAAAAGGTCTTTTGACACCCGGTTCAGTTATTATTGAACCTACAAGCGGTAATACAGGTATTGGGCTTGCTATGGTATGTGCCATAAAAGGTTATAAGATGATACTTACAATGCCTGAAAATATGAGTTTGGAAAGACAAAAGTTATTGAAAGCTTATGGCGCTGAAATTGTTTTGACGGAAGCTTCTAAGGGAATGAAGGGATCTATAGATAAAGCAATGGAATTGAGAGAACAATTCCCTGATTCATTTATTCCTATGCAATTTAATAACCCTGCAAATCCTGAAATTCATGAAAAAACAACGGCTGAAGAAATATGGAATGATACAGATGGCAAAGTTGATATAGTAATTGCAGGAGTCGGCACAGGCGGAACGATTACAGGTATTGGAAGGGGATTAAAAAAGAAAAATCCTAATATTCAAATAGTAGCGATAGAACCATTCAGATCTCAGGTTTTGGCAGGAAAACCTGCTAATTCGCATGCAATTCAAGGAATAGGAGCAAACTTTGTCCCGAGAAATTTTGATAGAAGTGTTGTAGATATAATATATCCTGTTGGTGATATTGATGCTGTTGAAACCGCAAGAAAATTGGCAACTGATGAGGGTATTCTTTGCGGAATTTCATCAGGTGCTGCGATGTATGCAGCTTTAGAATTTGCAAAAATGCGTGATAACGAAGGCAAATTAATTGTTGTGATAATTCCGGATACAGGAGAACGTTATTTATCAAGTGTTTTATTTGACTAAAAAAATAAGGCTTGATTTTTTATCAAGCCTTATCTTTTTTATTTTTGTATTGATGAATTCGATTACATCATACCGCCCATACCTGCACCAGGCATTGGAGGCATTTCAGGTTTTTCTTCAGGAATATCAACAATAGCAGCTTCAGTTGTCAATAACATTGAACCTACTGATGCAGCGTTTTGTAAAGCTGATCTTGTAACTTTTGCAGGATCTACGATACCTGATTTGAACATATCAACGTATTCATCGTTTAAAGCATCATAACCGTAAGCTGATTCGTGTGAAGTTACTGTATCAACTACAACATCTGCTTTAGCACCTGCGTTGTGAGCGATTGCTCTTAGAGGTACATCTAGTGCTGCTGTTAAGATTTTGAAACCGATTTTTTCATCATCTGATGAGAATTTTGTTGAGTCAATAAGTTGTGACAATTTTTGTTGAACTCTTACAAGTGCAACACCACCACCAGGAACAATACCTTCTTCATTTGCTGCACGAGTTGCGTTAAGAGCATCTTCAATTCTTAATTTTCTTTCTTTTAATTCAACTTCTGATGCTGCACCAACTTCGATTACTGCAACGCCGCCTGATAGTTTTGCTACACGTTCTTGAAGTTTTTCTTTATCGTATTCTGAATCAGATGTTTCGATTTGTTTTCTGATTAAACGAATTCTGTCTTGTACTGCTTGTTTTGTTTCATCGCCTACAACGATTGTTGTTTCGTCTTTTGTTACTGTAACACGTTTTGCTTTACCTAACATTTGAGTTGTTACGTTTTCAAGCTTGATACCAAGTTCTTCTGTAAACATTTCTCCGCCTGTTAGAATTGCGATATCTTCTAACATTGCTTTTCTTCTGTCTCCAAATCCAGGAGCTTTAACAGCTACTGCTCTTAATACTTTTCTCATTGTGTTTACAACTAATGTTGCTAAAGCTTCGCCTTCAACATCTTCTGCAATCAATAACAATGATCTGCCGTCACGAGCAACTTGTTCCAATAATGGTACTAAGTCTGAAATTAGGTTGATTTTCTTGTTGCAACAGAATACATAAGCATCTTCTAATACTGCTTCCATTCTTTCTGCATCTGTTACAAAGTATGGTGATAAGTAACCTTTATCAAATTGCATACCTTCTACAACTTTTAAGTTTGTTCCGAAAGATTTGCTTTCTTCAACAGTGATAACACCGTCGTGTCCTACTTTTTCCATTGCTTCTGCGATTAATTCGCCGATTTCTTTGTTGTTACCTGCTGAAATTGCTGCAACTTGTGCGATTTCTTCTTTTGTATTTACAGGTCTTGACATTTCTTTAATTTCTTTTACAGAAAGTTCAACAGCTTTATCAATACCACGTTTCATAGACATTGGGTTTGCACCTGCTGTCAAGTTTCTCAAACCTTCTCTTACGATTGCTTGAGCTAATACTGATGCTGTTGTTGTACCATCACCTGCAACATCATTTGTTTTTGATGAAACTTCTTTTAATAATTGAGCTCCAGAATTTTCAAGACCGTCTTTAAGTTCAATTTCTTTTGCGATTGTAACACCATCGTTAACGATTTGAGGAGCACCGTATTTCTTTTCTAAAATTACGTTTCTGCCTTTTGGTCCAAGTGTTACTTTAACTGCGTCTGCTACTGCATCTATACCTTTAAGAAGCGATTTTCTTGCTTCTTCATTAAATACTATACGTTTTGCCATTTTTCTTATTTCTCCTTACTGTATTGTCGTGCTGAAAATCGTTTTCAGCATTTGATAAACAAGAACTCCTGAAATAAATTCAGGGAGATTGTTTATTATTCAATAATTGCTAATGCATCTTTTACTGATAGAATTTTGTATTCTACGCCGTCCATTTTAATATCAGTTCCGGCATATTTTGCGTAAAGGATTGTTTCGCCAACTTTAACGTCCATTGGTTCTCTTTCGCCTTTGTCGTTAATTTTGCCTGCGCCTACTGCAACAACTTCACCTTTTTGAGGTTTTTCTTTTGCGCTTTCAGGAATAAAAATTCCGCCTGAAGTTTGTTCAGTATCTTCAATAACTTTAATAACAATTCTGTCGCCTAATGGTTTTAACATAATATTCTCTCCTTTTCTCCTAATCTGTCATTCTGAACTTATTTAAAAATCTTAAACCAGATCCTGAAATAAATTCAGGATGACATGTACATTATATTTATATAACGGATTTGCAAAAAAATTAATTTTCTTAAGGAAAAATTAATTTTTTCTATTTAATTTGTCATCACTCGGGCTATAAACAAAATTTATATTTATGTTATCCTAAAACTATGAAACGGGTTATTTATGTTATCTTAGTTTTATTAATTGTTTTAGGACTTGGCAAGGCTTGTATAAGAGCTGATGTTGATGAAACTCAAAAGCCGGTCTTAAGACCAAAGTCAGAAATACTGGAAGAAAATTATCCATTAGAAAAAAATGTAACTATAAATGGGGTTGATTATCTTCAATCACAAGCACCTGTTGGAAAATTGGGAGGAACTTTTGTATCTTCAACTATCGGAGAAGGCCCAAAAACATTCAATCCGTTTAATTCAAAAGATAACATATCTTCTCAAATGTCTGAAATTATGTATGATGGACTTGTGACAACTGATCCTGTGACGGGGGATACAATCCCTAAACTTGCCAAATCATTTACTGTGAATGGTAAAGAATATATTGTAAAATTAAGGCATGGTATAAGATGGTCTGACGGAAGACCGATTACTGCTGATGATGTCGTATTTACTTGGCAAAATATAATTTTAGACGGGTTTGGAAATACATCAATAAGAGATTCAATCGTAATTGACGGGAAATTACCGACAGTTGAAAAGATTGATAATTATACGGTAAAATTTGTTACGCCTGAACCTTTTGCACCGTTTTTGAGAATGTTATCTTCTCCGATTGCACCAAAACATGTTTTTGAACCTGCCGTAAAAAAAGGAAAAGCTTATTTTGAAGGTTTCCTTTCTACAAATACGCCGCCAAAAGATTTTGTAATATCAGGTGCGTTTAAATTAAAAGAATATGTCCCTGCTCAGAGGGTTGTGTTTGAAAGAAATCCTAATTATTACGTAATCAATAAAGATGGTAAAAAGCTTCCGTATTTAGAAAAAATTGTATATTTAATTGTCGGTGATATAAACAATCAGGTTTTAAAATTTGAAGGCGGAGAATTAGATGAGATAAGCCTTCAAGGTGCAAATGTTGCCAGATTTAAAGAAATGGAAAAACATGGTGATTTTACGGTTTATAACATAGGACCTGACACAGGAACTATGTATATTGCAATGAATATGAATAACCGTAAAAATGATAAGGGAAAATATTATGTTGATCCTAAAAAGCAAGTGTGGTTTCAGGATAAAAATTTCCGTCAGGCAGTAGATTATGCGATTGATAGAAAAAATATGGTGTTTAATATTGCAAACGGGCTTGCAGAACCTTTGTTTACTCCAGAAACATTAAATTCAATATTCTTGAATAAAAGCTTGAAGGGTTATGATAGAAATATTGAAAAGTCAAAAGAGTTATTGAAAAAATCAGGCTTTAGCTGGGATAAGGCAGGTCATTTGATTGACAAATTCGGAAATCATGTAGAATTTGATTTATATACAAATGCAGGAAATACCGAGCGTGAAGCCATCGGAGTTATGGTAAAACAAGATCTTGAAGATTTAGGAATGAAGGTTAATTTCAAACCGATAGAATTCAATTCTCTTGTAAATAAACTTATGGCAACACTTGATTGGGATATGGTAATAATGGGATTTACTGGTTCACCTTTAGAGCCTAACGGGGGTAAAAATGTTTGGTTATCTGATGGTACTTTGCACATATTTAACCAAAGATTAGAAACAGATTTGAACAGTTCTCGATATGATTTCGAAAAACGTTTGGATTATTTATATACTCAAGGGGCTTTAGCTACAAAATTTGAGGATAGAAAAAAATATTATGATGAATACCAAAAAATTGTGTATGATGAAAAACCGTTAATCTATATTTATTCCCCAATCAGAATTGTTGCTTTGAGAAACAAATTCCAAAACATATATCCGACAAGTTTGGGAGGAGTAACTCATAATATAGAGGAGATTTTTATAAAATAATGCAAATTTTTATATATATATTAAAAAGAATACTTCAAACAATTCCATTACTTATTATAGTTTCATTAATAAGCTTTTTTATAATACGTTTGTCACCTGTTGATCCTTTGGCAGAACTTAGACTTAACCCTTCTGTTTCAAAAGAAACTTTGCAAAAGGAAACCGAAAGATTAGGGCTTGATAAACCGATTATTGTTCAATACGGCAAATGGGCAAAATCTTTTATTAAAGGTGATTTAGGTGTTACATCTAACGGTGAACAGGTTAGTACAAAATTAAAAGAACGTATTCCAAATACATTGTTATTAACGATTATCGTAATATTTTTATCGTGGTCAGTCGGTGTGCCTTTGGGAATTCTTGCAGCAATTTATTGGAAAACTCCTTTTGATAGAGTGTTAACTGTTTTGACTAGTATCGGGATGGCAATTCCATCATTTTTCTTTGCTGTTTTGCTGTTAATATTTGCGGTTAAGACGGGTTGGTTTCCTGTCGGAGGGCTTACAAGCTCTAATTTTATAGAAATGACTTTCCCGCAAAAGTTTTTAGATATTACTCATCATTTGGTTTTGCCTGTAACTGTTTTATTTACTTTATCTTTAGCAGGATTGCAAAGACAGATGAGAGGAAATCTTTTAGATGTATTGGATAGTGATTATGTAAAATTCGCAAGGGCTAAAGGACTTAGTGAATTTAAGGTAATATTCAAACATGCTTTGAGAAATGCTGTTAATCCTTTAATTACACTTTTAGGATTTGAATTTGCAGGTCTTTTGAGCGGTGCTGCTTTGACAGAATACGTGTTTCAATATCCGGGGCTTGGTCGTTTGATTTTGGAAGCTGTTTTGAAATCTGATATAAATCTTGTTATGGCTTCATTAATGATGGGGGCTATAATGTTGATTTTAGGTAATTTGATTGCAGATATTCTGCTTATTATTACTGATCCTCGTATCAGAGAAGGGAGTCAGGCATGATAAGAGATTTGATTAAGCAATTATGGAAAGATAAATTCGCAAGAATTGCGCTAATTGTACTTGGAATAATATATTTTTCATTATTATTTGCAGATTTTATCGCACCTTATACAAAAGATTTTTCCGACAGGTCTATGGCTTATGTTCCGCCATCAAAGATTTTTACGATTGATGAAAACGGCAAATTTTCAAAACCATATACATATAATTATAAAAGAGAATTTGACCCGTATAATTTAAAAATTGTTTATACATTAGATAGAAGTCAAAAGCATTATGTTAAATTTTTCGCAAAAGGTCAGTCGTATAAATTTTTAGGCTTAATCCCTATGAAACGCCATCTTGTAACAACAGATGATAACGGAAGATTGTTTTTATTAGGAACTGATATTAATGGGCGTGATGTCTTTTCAAGAATTTTATTCGGGGGAAGAATATCAATGACTATCGGATTTTTAGCACTATTTGTATTATTTCCGATTGGGCTTTTATATGGCGGAATTGCAGGATATTTCGGCGGAAAAGTCGATATGATTATGATGAGATTTGCAGAAGCTGTTATGTCTATTCCAAGTTTTTATCTCTTAATCATATTAGCTTCCATTTTGCCTTCCGGAATGACAAGCATTCAAAGGTTTATGCTTATTGTCGTTATCCTTGCTCTTATTGGTTGGGCAGGATTTGCAAGAGTTGTCAGAGGAATGGTTTTGTCTATAAAAAATCAGGAATATGTGCAGGCTGCTAAATCTATTGGTGCTTCAAATTTTAGAATTATCGTGAAACATATTTTGCCGCAGACTACAAGTTATGTAATCGTCGCAATAACTTTATCAGTACCTTCTTATATTTTGTCTGAATCAGGTTTGAGCTTTTTAGGACTTGGTATTCAACAACCTGATGCAAGCTGGGGTAATATGTTGAAAGAGGCTCAAGAATATACAAATATAATCTATCGCCCTTGGCTTTTGACTCCGGGATTTTTAATTTTTATTGCGGTATTGGCTTTTAACCTTATAGGTGATACAATAAGAGATGTGCTTGACCCAAAAAGCAAAATAAGATAAACAAAATTTGGAGAAAATTTCATGGATTTATCAAATATTGGCATTGGTTTTGATTTGACTTTAATTATAAGAGTTTTATCAGCACTGCTTTTAGGATTTGCGATAGGCCTTGAACGTGAAATGACAAATAAGTATGCAGGTCTGAGAACTAATATTTTAGTATGTCTTGGTGCTTGTATATTTACAATAATTTCTATATACGGATTCCCAGAGGTTTCTGTTACGGGAGATGAACTTGGAACACGTGATACAGCACGTGTAGCTGCACAAGTTGTAACCGGTATCGGTTTTATCGGTGCAGGTACTGTGTTCCGTCATGGTGCAACGGTTTTTGGCCTTACAACTGCCGCTACTTTATGGGTTTCAGCAGCTATTGGTATGGCATGTGGTGCAGGAATGTACACTTTGGCTATAATATCAACAGTATTCTCTATAATTGTTCTGGTTTCTATCAGACTTTTTGAAAAGAATTTTTTAGTTTCAAGTGCAAAAAATACAAAACGCTTGAAAATGAGTATTTCTTGTATTAATGAAAAATCAAATGCTATTTATGATTATATAATTGAAAATAGTAAATATTTGGTTGAAATCTCAAGAAAATTAAGTAAACAAGACGAAAATATAACCAAAATAGTTGTTATTTTTGATTTTGTTGGGCGTCATCCTATTCAAGATTTGTACAAGACTTATCAAAATATTGATGGAATTGAATCAATATCTATCCAAGAATTCAACGAATAGGGAGCGTGCCGCTCCACCCGCCACATCAGACTTTTGCTTAGATTTCTCAAGGCAACGTGAAAGAAGAGCGTAGCCGCTCAGCCCGCCACATCAGACTTTGGTTTGAGTTTATTAAGGCACCGTGAAAGAAGAGCGTGCCGCTCCACCTGCCAATCAGGCTTTGGTTAGAAGCTTTCAAACAATGTAATAGACGAGCTTGTAGCTACTTCGATAGTTACTTAGCTGGTTGGACAAATATTTATTCTTCTTCAAAATTTTTCAAAATATCTTCTTCTTTAATTTCAGGCCCTGGCATATTTTGTTTCATTTTATATGTTAAATATTCTTCGCTGTTTGTTTTTAACATATTTTTATTTCTCAAGAAATTCATTGCTTCTTTTGTAGACATTTGTGTTAAATTCTTGGTTTCTTGAATTGTATTTGCTGATTGTAATTTTATTCCTATTTCTGCCATATCTTTTGTTGCATTTGTTATTGCGGCAACCATTTCTGCTTTAGAGGAATCATCCCAGTTTTTGTCTCCATATTTTTTCTCAAAGAATGATTCAACTAGATCTTCAAATGAATTTCTAGCGGAAATTTTTGCTTTGTTTAAATTTAGTTGAGTGTTATTTGGAATAATATTGTATTTCCTTAAAATGTTGTCTGATAAAGCATAGAATGTATCCATATTCATAGAATTGATTTTTGTTTTGTTGTCAAAGAAGAAGGTTCTTAAATCATTTTCTACTTTTGTAAGAGCTTCTTCTTTAGAAAGTCCTTTAGGCAATATAGCATCTTGCAAAACAATGTTTGCTAAATCTTTAGTATTACCGTTTTTAATAAAGCCAACGATTTTTAAAGATGTCATTGCTTGCTCTTTGCTTAATTTAATTGTATTTCCTGTATCAATCAAAGTTAATAATTTGCCTTTTCCTGATTTTAGAGCCTCTAAATTAATGAAAATGTTTCCTGGGTGGATGTCTGCGTGAATAACTTTTCCATTCTTATCTACTTTTGCAAATTGTTCTACTTGTAAATCAATGTATGTTTTTAGTAATTTTTTAATTTGTGAAGGAGTCATATCAAAGTCTTCAAATTCTGGAGCTCTTGATTTGATTTTCTTCATTTTTTCTTCATAGTATTCTAATTGTGGTTTTGACCATGTTTCATCTGGGTATTTCTTTAATTCATTTTTATAGAATTTAACCATTCTTTCACAGTTGTAATAATCAACAAGAGTTTTTACGCTTATGCCAGGTGCTTTTTCCATTATGTATATTCCAGGCTTAGCTTCCATTGGAACAACGACATCTGCAACTTTGCTGTATTTTTTCAATTCTTTTGCAGCGTTCATTTCGTTTACGAAATCAACTTCTTTTGAAATTCCTTCTGCTAAATCATTAATGTTTTTAATTAAGTATTTTTGATTATCATCCAGTTTGTCTAAAGGAGTATCACCTGTGATAAGTTTAATAAATTTTTCTTTATCTTTAGCGATTTTTTCCGCGTTTATACCATTTTTTAGGATTTTAATACAAACTTCTTTACCTGATGAATTTTTTGCTAAATATGTTTCAGCTACTGTTCCTACACCAAGAAGTTTTGATATTTTGTATTCAGATGTTCCCCAGAGTTTGTTAATATGTTCTTGAGCTTCTTCAAGCGTTCTTGTAGGTGGACAATTTTCTCTTAGGGCTTCTGAGATTCTTTCGTATTGGTTGTATTCTCCTGAAAGTAAGCCTTTATTTTTGATTTGTAAGAATTTGACTGCAAATATATTTTCATCTGTTAAATTCTTTATGATTTCGTCCATATTATCGCTAGAATATAATTTTTCCGGAGTTATTATTTTTTTGATAGCTTCAGAATTAAGCATAGTATCTTCAAGTTCTTGGTAAGCTGATTTTGAAGATGGAAGATCTGGAAGTTCCAATTTTGTATTTTTTAGTTTATTTACAACTTTATCCAAATTTTTGCCTAAAACATGGCTGAAATGAGCTTTTTTGAATGCCGGTACTGCTATTGCTGCTGTCGCAAGTGTGTTTACAACTGCATTATCTTTGAATGATTGAGCAAAATCATTCAAGGATTTGTCTTTATTGCCTTTGTTGTTTGTTGCGTATCTTAGTCCTGTTGTTGCTAAAATGTATGCAGGAACCCCGATTATACCACCTGCTAATGCTGTTACAGGGACTAAAATGCCGTTTAGCGCTCCTGTTAAGAAGTTTTTGAAGTTCGTTTTTTGTCTTGCTTTTCTAGCTTTTTTCTTTGCGGCTTTTAGTTCTTTTTTATCTGTGAAAGCTTTTTTATCAACCTTAAATTCTTTAGAACCTATTCTTTCAGCTTTTGTAATTGTTAATTTTGTAATTCCGCCGATAATTCCAAGAATTGGAAGCATAAATAATGTTGCTTTTGTTTTTGATTTTAAAATGTCATCAATAGATAAAAATCGTTTAAGGTATATGTTATCTGTATTATTTTTTATCTTTTTGATAAATTGAGGTATTGCGTTTAATTTATCTTGAGCTTGGTATTTTTTGACAAAATTATTGCCTAAATAGTAACCTGTAATTGTTGTAGCTGCAGTTGCTGTATCTGCAAATGTTTGAACTGAATTTTGTTGAGAATTTTTGTATTTTGCAATAGTTTCTTTTACGTTTTCTTCAGAAATCTCTCCTTTTTCGAATTTATCAATTTCTTTTTCTACTGCTTTTGAGCCAAGACCTATATTAGTTTTATTTTTCAAAAAATTATAAAATTTTCTAATAAGTCCATTGTTCTTTTTCTCTTTTACAAATTCATCGCGTATGGTAGAATTTGTAACAGAAACTTGTGGTTGATTAGAAGTTGTGGTTTGACTGATTTTTGCATTACTATTTACGGCATTATTTGCCGGTTGTGAGGTAATGTAATATTCAGATTGCCCTTTTTTATTTAAAAAATTATCTATTCCAGACATGATTTTTCCCTAATTATAATAAAAATTGGGAATATTATTTTTTGCTTAATTCATTTATAATTGTTAATTAATATAAATATTCTTACGCAAAATTTATTGTTTTATTCTTGCAAGCAAATTTGTGTTTGTATTGGTATTGTTATTAGTATTGGATTTTGCAGGCTTTTGTAGTGGCTCTGTCGGTTCAATATTTGCGTAATATCTTGGATCATCAAGAGATTCTATTGCTTTCATTACACCTAATCTACCTGCTTTTAGTTGCATATCGGCAAGCCATGATTCTATTGCATAAGTTAGTGCAAGTGTAAATACTGTCCAAGATATACCAAGAGCCGCAATCGTATTTTTTAATCCAGGGGTTATTAAAATATTGCCGATTTTTCCTGTTTTAACAAGTTTTATAAATTCATCCGGATGTTCATTAAATTCTTTTATTAATGTTGTCCAAATTTTTTGCATTTCTTCTTTTGGAATATTGTCAAGAATTTTTTCAACCTTAGGAAGAATTTTCAGCATTGTTTCTTTATTTATACTTGAAAATCCAATGTTTTCCATTTGTCGCGCAAATTGTTCATCTGTAAGACTTTCAATATGTGTTTTAAATGATTGAAGTGATTTTTTAGGATTTATTGCGTCTTTTGGAATATTTTGGTATATATCTTTAATTGTAAATGCTTTAATTTTATCTTTTGTTTGACTGAATATATTTAAAGCATCATTGATTGTAAGATTTGTTGTTCCTGGTTTTATCTCTATATTGAATTTGTTAAGTTCTTTTCTAATTTCTTCATTTACCGGAATTTCTTTTGTTTTAAGCATATTTAGCATATTACTTAATTCCGGATTTTTGTTTATAGCTTCAGGAATATTTTTTAATTCATTTGAAATTTGTTCAAGTGTATTTATTGCTTCAGTTACGTTTTTGTGGCTGAAAAGATTATCTATTTGTTTATCTATTTTATTGTTAAAGATAGCTTCATTATTTCCGTTGATAAGTTCATCTAATGTCGTAAATGCTTTTTCGACTTTGGCTTGTGGAATTTTTGTTTTTAATTCCGGAATATTATTATATAATTCTGTGATACTTGATTTTAAATCAGCCAGTGGAATTTCTTTGAAAGCATCATGAATATTTGAATAAAATTTGTTAATTTTTTCTCTGCCAATAGTATTTTCTACAATTTTGCGTAATGCAGAGTATGCTTTGTCATAATTTTCTTTTGACATATTTTTGATGTTTTTAGGATTTAGCAATATATCAAGCATATCTGCACGTGTAGCAGGATTTGCAATATTTATTTGCTCTAAAACTTTATCAACTTTTTCTGCCGCATTTTTATCTTTTAGCATTAAATATGATTTTATGGTTTTTCTAAATTTGTATATTTGAGCAAATTGCTCATTTGCTGGGACTTTTCTTAATTCTGTAGTTGAATTTTGCAAGTTTTTATAAGCTTTAGATATTATATCGGATACAGAATCATTTTGAAGGTTAATCCCTTTTAATATAGTTGCAGCAGGTTTATATTTTACATTTGTTCCGCCAACTTTGTATGGAATATTTTTGTCTACGTTGTTTAGATATTTTTTGAACCATTTGCTTTGTAATTTTTCGCTTGATTTACTGAAGAAATTTATTGCTTTTTCAAGGACTTTTGAGCCTGAAAGTTTGCCTTTTTTAACTTGTGTTCCAATATAAATAAAAGGTGTTAAAAGAGCAAGTAAGCCGCCGTAAGTAACAATAGGTTGTGCAATTTCTACTGCGGCTTCCATTGATTCTGAATATGCTTGTGAATTGTCATCAACTTTTTCAAATGTGTTGAATAATTTTCTTTGTAAATTTTTTGCATCTCTAAGTTGTTCTTCAGTTACGTCTTGTTTTTGGAGTTGTTCCTGAAGAAGTTTGTTTTGCTTAAATTCGGTATTTTTGTATTTTTCGTATGCGTAGTATTGTTTTAATACTGTTGGAATAAACATTGCATACTCTTTAATTTTTGATTCAGGTTTTTTAGTGCTTTTTACGTTTTTTACTTCTTCGTAGTCTTCTTCTGTATATCCTATAAAGTTTCTTGGATCTTTTTCCAGTTCTCGTTTTGCTGTATATCTGCCAGCTCTGGCTGAAGATTTTTGTAATTTTAAGCCTATCAAAAGCCCTGCAAAACCTGTTACAATAGAGCCTATACCGCCTATTATACCTTTACTACCCCATTTATGGGCACTTAATCCTGTAATTGTTTGTTTTGCAGTTTTTATTAAGTCTTTTGGAACTCTGCGGTTTTGCCCTATAGTATTATTTACATCTTTAAATCTTGCTTGTTTTAAATCATTCATATATGAAGTGAAAAATTGCTTCCATTTGATATGGTATCCAGGTGCATTTTCTTTTAATTTTGAGAATTCTTTGTATAATTCTTTAGTTTTTTCAGAACCGTTTTTATTAACTTTGCTGCTAATAATTTTCTTTAGTATGCCTGTTTTATTTAGAATTGTGCTTATAACAAGACCTACACCTGCGCCTAAAAATGGTGTTCCGTTAATCAGAACTTGTGATGCAACTTCCATATTTTCGGAATATTTTTCAGCTTCATTGTTGATTATTCTGACTGTTCTTTGTAAAACTTCTTGGTCTTTTTTCGCTTGAGTAAGTTCTTCAGGAGATAATTCCCGTGTTACTTTTTTAGATTCATCTGTGTCATTTTTAATTGCTTTTTTGTATGCTTTTCTATCTTTAAACAGGTTTATAATACTTGGAATCATTCCTGTTTTAAGTTTGTCTTTATGTGATTGTTTTTTTAGTTCAGGATGAGCGGCAATTTCTTGTTTTGCTTTTTCAATTTGTTCAGGTGTATAATTTACGAATGCTTTTGGATCTTCAAGTGCTTTTCTCGCTTGAAAACGTGCAATTTTTGAGCTGTCTACTTGAAGCTTGGCTGCATATATATTAGATGCAACAAAAGAAAATAAAAATGCTGCGATAGCACCATATTTCCCTATTTTAACTTTATGTCTAAGAGGAGCAATGTCTTTTTTGTATTGTTTGTAAAATTTCATTGCTTCGTCTTTTAGTGTTGGATCTTTTATCCTTTTTATATTATTTTCATTTGTAAGTTCCCAAGGTCTGAATTTTGGATTTTTTGTTCCGTTTGAGGTGTTGAACTCTGTGATTTTTTGGCTAAGTTTTATTGCGTCTTCATTGTTTGAGAGATTGTTTTGAAGCTCCCATTTCTTTTTATAAAAGGGATTGACAATGTATTTAGCATAAGCTATTGTGCTTCCCAACGCTGTTATTATTGGAATTCCGGCAACAATTGGCTGGACTGCTGTTTCAACATTTTCAGCAACGCTTTCTGAGTGGTTATCCATTATATCAACAACATCAATTATGTTTTTCCCGAGAGCTTTTGCCTTTGCAAGTTCTTCATCGCTATATTGACGTTTTTGATATAGGGCCTCACGTTTTGCCTGTTCTTGTTTTTGGTTTTCTTCCCATTTATTAAAATTATTTTTATTTTTTGCTATTTGAGAGAGCGAATTGAAAAAATCCATAGTATTCCTGTATTTATTCCCCTATATATTATATAAATACAGAATGAAAAAATTTTTGCGTAATTTGTTAATTTTTGTAAACTGGAACAATGATTTCAAATTCTGTTGTTTCAGGTGTAGATTTGTTTAATCTTAAAATGGCGTTTTGTGCTTTAAGATTTTCAACACATATATGAAGTCCAAGCCCGCTTCCTGTCGGCTTTGTTGTATAGCCTTCTTCAAATATGGATTTTTGTTTTTCTTTTGAGATTGGTGCGCCGTTATTTGAAATTTTTATGTAAACATTTTTGGTATCTTTTTCAAGGTTTATGTTTATTTCACCTTTTTTTTCTATTGCTTCAATTGCATTTTTTATTATGTTTACGATGCAGGCAAGAAATTTATTTTCATCGATATAGACATCTTCTGTTGTATTAATTTTTTTATTTATTTTTATATCTTTGTCATGAATATATACTTTTGATAAGGCTATTCCTTCTTCCAGTATTGTTTTTATATCGCAGACTTTTTGAGAAATATTATTTAAGGATTTTAAATCTATTAAAGAATTATTCATTATTTTAAGGGATTTGCTTATACAATCAAGAGCGTTATTGATTGATTTGTTTTCAAGTCCTTCTTGTTCAAGATTTTTCCTAATTATTTGAGTATAAATTTCACAGATAGAGAGATGATTTCTGATTTCGTGTGCTACACATCTTGATTGTTTGTAAATTAAATTTGTATCGTTCATTCTTGCCTCTTTGTAAAAAATTAAAGGTTCAGCTTTTTATGCGGCTGAACCTTTAAATACCTATAATTAGTATTATATAATTGTTTAAACAGCCAATTTTGCGCGTCTTCTGTTTGCAAAGCCGTTATTTAGGGCATACAAAACAGCTTGAGTTCTGTCGTTTACTTGTAATTTTTGGAAAATATTATTTACGTGAGTCTTTACTGTAGTTTCAGATATAAATAATTTTCCTGCAATACCTTTGTAGTTATTACCCTGTGTAAGTAAGTCCAAAACTTCTTCTTCTCTTGCTGTTAAATATGTAAGAAGATTTTCTTCTGTTGAAGCATTTGCTTCTGCTTTGAATGAACGTTGAAAATATTCGAAAAATTTTGATGTAAGTGCTGTTGGTAGGTAAATTTTTCCTGCTGCAACTTCATCGATTGCATAAATAAGTTGAGCTGATGCCATTGTTTTTAAGACATAACCTTTAGCACCTATTTTCATTGCACGGAAGATAAGGTCTGCATCATCATAACCGCTTAAGCAAATTACTCTGATATCCATTTCTAACTTTTCTATTTCTTGAATAGCTTGTAGTCCGTCTTTTTCCGGCATATTGATATCCATTAAAATAATATCAGGGCGATATTTCTTTGCGAGATTAATCCCAATGTTTGCGCTTGTTGTTGCGCCTACTACATCATAACTGCTTTCAAGTGTAATTAATTCTTTTACCCCTCTTAAGTGATCTGCATTATCATCAATAAGCAAGATTCTTGATTTTCTTTTAAACTCTCTCATCATTATCTCCCTGTTAATTTTGTTAAGTTCCCTCTACACTATAAATACTACAACTTTTAGAGGGTTGTTTTCATCCATGCCCTGATTGATATTGTATTGATGATAGTTTGAGAAATTGTCTTACATCTTTAGATTGATAAATTCTCTCAATCATGCTCTACACCATGTTTTGCGGTTTTTGTCCGCATGGTTGATTTTTTATAAAGCTAATATTTTTAAACTACTCTTGTTGTGGTATAATTTTCAAAAAAAGGGGAGTAAGAAATGCAAATTTTAATATTTTTAGGTGGTTTTTTATTTGGTGCTTTATGCGTATTTATTTCGTTCAAAGTGATCAATAAAAATAGTGAAACATCTCAGAATGTGATGTTAGAGCAGATGAAATTATATTTTGAAAATACTGCAAATAAGATATTTAAAGAAAATTCATCGGAATTGTCTAACCAAAACAGAGAAAAACTTGATGAATTTTTCAAACGTTTTAAAGAAAAAATAGATGATTTTGAAAAACGTTCAGAACAAAATTTTAAAACAGAATCTGAAAATTTCACAAAGTTTGATATGAATATAAAAAGTTTCTTGGAAACTGGAAACAAAATTTCTCAAGATACAAATTCTCTAGTGAGAGTAATGAAAGCTGACAACAGATCGTCTGGTAAATGGGGTGAAATTGTTCTTGAACGTGTTTTGGAAGCTTCAGGATTGAGAAAAGATGAAGAATATAAAATTCAATCAGGGACTGCTGAAGGAAGACCTGATGCTATTGTATTTTTGCCTGAGGGTAGATGTGTTTATATTGATAGTAAAACATCATTTGCATCTTGGGATGGATTCGTTAATGCTAAAGATGATGCGGAAAAACAAATTCATTTAAAACAATTTATTGATTCTACAAAAGCTCATATAAACGGTTTGGCAAAGAGAGATTATTCTGTTGAAGATTCATCTCCTGATTATGTTTTAATGTTTATTCCGATAGAAAGCTGCTATTCAATGATGTTTTGTGATGATTGCGCTTTGTGGGATTATGCTTGGAAAAACAAAGTTATGCCTGTTTCTCCATCTACTCTTTTGGCTGCTTTAAAAATAATTAACGCATTCCATGTAGTTGACAGACAAAATAAAAATATTCTTGAAATGGCAAGATTATGTACAAATGTTCATGATAAATTTGCTGCATTGCTAACAGAACTCTTGAAAATAAGAGATAACTTCAACACTACTATGAAAAACTAGAACGAAAACCAAAACATAATAAATCAAATTTCTAAGCTTGAAAAATTAGGTTGCACATATTCAAAAGAGTTGCCGCAATTGCCTGATGAAATTATGCTTGAAGATTAAGTTTTAATAACTTATCTATAATTAATAAAATCAACCTTTTTATATTAGGAAACAGACCTAATTCATATACGGGTTGATTTTATTTTTTTGTAGTGATATATTCATAGTAATATGATTGATAAACCTAAAACAGCTAAAGATAGAATTATTTTAGCATTGGATGTTGACAATTTAAAAGAGGCAGAAGATCTTGTCAAGGAATTGAAAGATTATGTCGGTTATTTTAAAGTTGGGCTGCCTTTGATTGTCAATTACGGATTTGAAGCATTCAGACTTTTGGAAGAACATGGCGCAAAATGTTATTATGACTGCAAATTCCATGATATTCCGCATACTGTTCAAAAGGCTTGTATCAGTCTTGTAAAAAATAATATAAACTTTTTTAATGTACATATTCAAGGTGGTTCCAAGATGACATCTGCGGTTGTCAGAGCTTCTCGTGCGGCTGCTAAGTCTATGGGAGTTGAGCCTCCTACAATTCTTGGTGTTACTCTTTTATCCAGTTTTGGTCAAAAAACTTTGACTACTGAATTGTGCGTTGATAGAAATATTGAAGATTTTGTTTTGCAGCTTGCAAAAGTTGCTAAAGAAACCGGGCTTGACGGTGTTGTGGCTAGTGCCGAAGAGGCAAGAAGAATTAGAAAAGAAATAGGTGATGATTTTATAATTTTATGTCCTGCAACCCGTCCTACCTGGGCTTCTGTAAATGATCAGGTGAGAGTTGATACTCCGCGTGACAATATTTTATCAGGAGTTGATTATATGGTTGTCGGCAGACCTATTACTTCTGCTGATGATAGAGTTGCTGCAGCTTCTATGATTATTGATGAAATTGAAACTGCTCTTGTGGATAAAGCTGCTCTTGTTTAATTCGCTATATATTCATTGGCTTTTTTATATTGCTTTTTCGCTCTGTTATATGTGAAAATGTCGTATTTGATGCCGTCTGATTTGATTTTTATTGAATTATGTCTGTCTGTTCTATAAATATCGGTTTTTCTTAAGATATCAAGAGTTCCCTTATTAGGATGCCCAAAATAGTTTGGACCTGTTGATATTATTGAAACTTTTGTATTTAGATGATTTAGCATATCATGGTTTACGACATTCGGACCTCCGTGATGGCCGACTTTTAAAATTTCAACGTTATGCGGAATATCTTTTTTCAATTTTTCAAAGGCTTCAATTCCTGCATCACCTGTGAACAAGGTGTCAAAATTTTTGTAGCTTAGTAGGGTGATAATTGATTTTTCATTATCTTTTTCTGATTTATTTATATATGTTTGAAGGTTAAAATCCTTTTCTGAATATATTGATTTATTGTTATTCGGAATTTGTGTCGGAATATTTAATTCTTTAATGGTTTTGTATATATTTTGGGAAGTCATTGAGGTGTCAGTGAATGAATTTATATATACTTGTTTTACTTTCAAGCTTTTCATAATGTCGACAGAACCGCCTGAATGGTCGTTGTCAAAATGTGTTATTATCAAGCCTTCAATATTTCTTATGCCATGATCTTTCAGATATTTTATGATGATTGAATTTGCTTGTGCTTTGCTTCCGTTGTAGCCTGCTTTGCCTGTATCGATGATAAAATATTTGTTTTGTGGGGTTTTAATTAGAAAACAGTCCGCATTTTGAACATCAAAAGTTATTATTTCAAGATTTTTAGATGGGATGTTTATTAATGTTATGGCAAGTAAAAAGCTTGAGATAATGCAGGTGTAAATAAGTTTTTTATTAAATCCTGTTTTTATTGAAAGTGTAAGTGTGAGAACAATTCCGTAATAAATGAATATTTGAAAAATGTTTGGGTGAGTAGTTGTCAAAAGTGAGCCTGAAAGATTTGCAAAAAAGTGTGAGATAAAAACTATAATATGTAGTACATAATTTAAGATAATATCAATTCCCATACATAAGTTGTGGCTAAATTGGGGAACTATTGCAAGAATAGAACTTACAAATCCGCCAAAGCTTATTATGCTTAAAAATGGCATGCTGAATATATTTGCAAGTATTGAATATGTACTAAATGTATTAAAGTAAAACATTTGAATAGGTGCAACCCAAATTTGTGCAATAACAGGGATTAGTAAAGCACTAATAAGCCATTGCGGAACTTTGGAATCTTGATATTTTTCAAAAATTACATTTGCTGTTGTCAAAAGCCCGAAAGTTACAATAAAAGAAAGTTGGAAGCCTACATCATTAATAAATGCAGGATTGTAAATAAGCATCAACATTGCAACAAATGAAAGAAGCGAGATTGAATGTGCATCTCTGTCTATTAGTTTACCGATAAGTATGAAAATCAACATTAATGCAGCTCTTATAACAGATGGCCCTAACCCTGTCATAAAAGTATAGATTACAACCAAGCCTATTCCTGAAATAACCATAAATTTATAAGGGACTTTGAGCCGCCTCATAAAAAATACCCAAAAAGCGTATATAAAAGCTACGTTCATCCCTGATGCCGCAAGTATATGCAGCAATCCCGAATTTACAAACGAAGTTTTTATATAATCAGGCGGGGCTATTGCATCATCTCCAAATACAATCCCTCCTAATATTTCAAGGTTTGGAGATTTCAAATATTGTGAGTGAACATTTATTATGTTGTTTCTTAATATATTTAAGTTTTGCAGAAATGCCCATTTGGGTGTTAATTTTGTATTCAAAAGTTTTACATTATCTGCATAAAATACTGTAAAAGTATCAAAATTCCGTAGATATTTCCCGTAATCAAATTGAGATGGATTACTTGATTTGAATGGGACTCTTAATCTTCCTGCAAATTCGTATTCATCTCCTATTTGTAATTTTGAAAAATCTTTTCCTGTATATGTAACAAGAGTTTTCCCACAGACGTTTTCTCCATTGATTTTATCTGCTTTAAAGAAAAATTTTACTTTTTCAGGAGTGTTTCCGTTTGGAATTGATACGATTTGACCTTGAATAACTGCGTTTTGTGATGCGTATGGAACAAGAGAATCTGTTATATGTGTTCTTGAATATGCGTTAAAAAATCCGAAATAAAATATAATAATCCAGAAAAATATATATTTTAAAGGTAATAAATTCTTAATTACAATAAATATTGCAAGGGTGCTGAAAATTGCAGCACAAAGGATTGCATTGTCATTGAAGTAGGCAAGAATTCCTGTCATAAAGATTAATGCTGTAATAAACATCAGAATATTTTTGTTCTGCAAAATATTATTTATGCTTATTCTATCCATTTAATATAATTATATGTTAAACTTCTCCGTTAGGAAGTTACAAAATGTAAAAAGCTCCTTTTTAAGGAGCTTTTTAATATTAATCTTTTTTGAAAATCCACCAGCCTTTAGTATCTTGAGACTGTAATTGAGGTTGAGGTTGCGGCTGACCTATTTTGAAGTTTGATTTGAAAGGTGATTGTGCTGCAAATACGCTTCTTGATAATGTGTTAATGTATTTGTTATTTAAGTGAGCATAATCAAATAAAATAACACCTTTTGCGTTAACCTTTCTTGCTTCATGGATTAATCTTATTAAATCCTCATCAGTTCCGCCCATAAATGTTACGAAAAGCCCTGCATATAAATCTGTGTTTCCTGATATAACGCTTATAATATCAGACATCATTTTATTTGCGGTTTTTGCATCACAAGTTAAGAACAATGGTGTAAAGCCGTTTATATATCCTCTTGTTGACCAAGTTTTCCAATCTTGTTGTTTATGTTCAAGTGCAGCTTTTCTGTCAGGGAAGATTACGGCACTAATGTAGGTTTGTTTTCTTCTGCAAATTTCTCCGACTTTTCTTACCATATTATTGATTTGTTCACGTCTGTAATTGTTCCATTCAAGCCAAAGCGGATCTGTTTTTAAGATGCTTACAGGGTCTACTCCGTAAAGCATTTTAAAATCTTCTCTTGCAAAGGATGTGTAACCCCAGTTTGAATCTTCATTTAGTGATACACAGTTTGGATATCTTATGTAATCAAGATTTATTCCGTCAGGTCTGTATCTTGTAATTATTTCATCAATAAGTTTTACGATAAAATCTTGTACGTAAGGGTTTGCAGGATCCAAGAAATATCCGTTGTGTTCTGATGTTGATTTTGATGGAACAACAGAATCTGCATCTTTTCTTGTTTTATTTCCCCAAGACGGGTTCATACCAAGAATACTTTTCGGATTGTCATTTGGATTTTGCGGTCCTACATAAAATGTTTCAAACCATATATGAACTTTTATTCCGCGTTTATGTGCTTCTCTTATCCATATAGCAAGCGGATCAAACCCTGCAAATTTTTCATATTGAGGAGTAAAGCCGTATGCTTCCATTGTTTTGCTCGGGAATATTGTTTTCCCGTGAAAATATGTTTCTAAGAAAATATTATCTATTCCTGCATTTTTTAGTCTGTTCAATGTGGCTTCAATTTGTGATGCATCTGTTTCAACCGGTCTAATCCATACACCTTTAAGTTCGCCGTCTTTGTATGGAACAACACTTTTTAATGCATCGTTTGATGCTTCGATTGCAAGTTGTGAATATTTTTTTACTTCATCAGGATTTTTTCTTGCTTTTTTTAAATAATTTTTTGCATCATTGATATAACTGGTTGGTAATTTCCAATTATAATCGGGGCTTAAGCTTTTATAATATTCAAGCATTTGCTCTGCTTCTTTAATTTTCTTTTCTGATTCAAATATGTAACTTTCTGAGGTTGTATAAGTATAGATAAGGTTTGATGCTTTATCTATATATATTTTTGTACCGATTTTAATGCTTGAATTTATCCATTTTTTAGCATTCCCATGACCGCTTATAACAATTCCGTTTGGTGGAATTAGAGAATCTGCACCTGATAGTTCGGTAACTGTATTTCCTTCTACAATTGCTTCTGCACCAAATTCGTTTGTGTTAGTTCTCGGGCCGTAATCCGGAGTGTAGATTACAAGTTGGTTGATGCCTCTTGCTCCCGGTAGATAGCTGCCTTTTGCATTTGTACTTGCTGTCGGATCTATTGAGTTGATTAAATTTTTTGTATAACTGAATACAACTTCATCTTTAGCAGGTTGGTAAGGTTTGAATACCGGGGATATTGCGTTATCTTGAGGAATAACAATTAAATCTGAGTTATCAAGATTGATGCTTTCATTGTCATTATTGTTATTTACTGCCTGTTGTGATGTCTGTTGGACATCTTTATTTGTATTTCTTGCAGTCAGCATTGGAGATATATCGTCAGCAAAAGATAAATTTGCTGTCATAAGTATGATTCCAAGCATTATTAATATTTTTTTTAGTTTCATTGCTCTCTCTGACTCCCTGGTATTATGGTAATGCTTTGCTGCATATCATAATTTAGCTATTTAATTAATATATTTTTCGTCTGGTATTTTTTTTCTTTTATTATAATAACTCATAAATAAAAAAAATCGACAAATATATGATTTTTTATTTGTCGATTTTTTCTTTTTATAAATTCAAAGATTATAAATCTCCGATATTAGGGGATGTATGAATTTTGTGATTGTTCATAAAAGATTTGTCATCGTAAGAAGGATCAAGATACATAAAGAATCTTCTAACCCCTCTTACAATACCTTTTTTATATATTTCTCTTTCATAATTAGTTGGAGTATATTCTCCATTTGCTTGTGATATTGATTTTTGTGTAGCATCAACAAATGCAGGAGAATAACCATGATTTTCCATGTATTCACGACTTACTGTATCTGCAGTTGTAAGCTCTGCATGAGATGGTAGTGCTGAAAATAAAATTGCTACGCCTAAAATAAATAAACTTTTTTTCATTTTGCCCTCTATGGTTATATATTATTCCCTTATAATAATATATTTATTTAATAGTTACAAAAATATTATAATTCCTTTACAATATTTTTGCTATAAATTATTTGTATGATTTTGTTATAATTTCTTCTAATTTTTCAAGAAGTTTTTCTTCCGGTACTTTGGCAATAATTTCACCTTTTCTGAAAACAATGCCTTCTCCGACACCGCCTGCAATCCCAAAATCTGCGTGTTTCGCTTCTCCGGGTCCGTTAACGGCACAACCCATTGTTGCAATTGTTATTGGTTTGTTTAAGTTTTTGAATTTTTCTTCAACTTTTTTAGCTAAACCGATTAAATCAATTCTTGTTCTTCCGCATGTTGGACAAGATATGAAGTTAACGCCTTTTTCTCTTAGATTTAAACTTTTTAAAATATCAAACCCTGCTTTCACTTCTTCTATCGGGTTTTCTGTCAGGGAAACTCTGATTGTATCTCCTATTCCTTCTGCAAGAAGGGTGCCTAAACCTATTGAAGATTTAATAAGGCCGTTTCTTAAAGTTCCTGCCTCTGTTACTCCAAGATGAAGAGGGTATGGAATTTTATCTGCGATTAGACGATAAGCTTCAATAGTTGTTAAAACATCAGATGATTTCATTGAAACTTTTATTAAATCAAAATCTAAATCTTCTAAAATTTTTATATGGCTCATTGCACTCAGAACCATTTTTTCAGAAAGAGGAATATCCAAATCCTGAAGTTGTTTTTCGAGTGAACCTGCATTAACGCCTATTCTTATCGGAATTTGTTGTTGTTTTGCAAGAGATACTACTTTTTCGACATTTTCTCGTTTGCCAATATTCCCAGGATTTAGTCTAAGAGCATGTATTCCGTTATTAATACATTTTAGAGCAAGTTTGTAATCAAAATGAATATCTGCAATTAGAGGTACGGGTGTCTTTTTTACTATTTCTTTAATTGCATCGGCAGCATCATTATCAGGAACTGCCAATCTTACAAGTTCGCATCCTGCATCTGCAAGTTCATGAATTTGATTAAGAGTGGATTTTACATCTCTTGTATCAGTGTTGCACATTGATTGCACGCTTATTGGCGCATCTGAACCTATTTTAATATTTCCGATTGTTAATTGTTTTGTTTTTCTTCTTTTTATCATAATATTATTATAGCATAAAATTGGAGGGTGAAAAATGAGAGTTGCTATTTTATCTGATATTCATGGAAATGTTCAGGCTTTAGAAGCTGTAATGAAAGATATTAAAGAAAATAAATGTGAAAAAGTTTTATGTTTGGGAGATTTAGCAATGGCAGGTCCTCAACCTGATAAGGCTATTGATTTTGTTAGAGAACAAAATAATTGGGAAGTTATCCAGGGTAATACAGATAAAATGATTGCAGATTTCTCGCCTGAAATTTTAGAGAATGCAAAAAATAATTTTCCGGTAATGGGGAATGCTTTGGCAGATGATGTAAAACTTCTTGATGATGATAGAAAAGAATTTTTAAAAAATTTACCTGCCCAAAAAGAATTAGAAATTGAAGGGGTTAAAATCTTGCTAGTTCATGGTTCTCCAAGACGTAATAATGAAGATATTTTGCCAAACCAGCCTTTGTCAAAGATAGAGGAAATATTGGAAGGTGTTAGTGCTGATTTAATTTTTTGCGGGCACACTCATATTCCTGCAGGTTATCAGACAAATAAAAGGCAGACTGTTGTAAATGTCGGAAGTGTCGGACGTCCTATGACAAAAGAACCAAAATCTTGTTATGTAATTGCAGATTTTGAAAATGGCGGTTTTTCAATTGAACACAGATTCGTTGATTACGATAGAGATTTAGCTGCAAAATTGATGAGAGAAAGACGCTTTGATGGCGCTGATAAAATCGCTAATATGATTTTACAGCCCGGAGAAAGACATATTTAATAAATTACATCTTAATTTTTAAATCTTTGCTTGCTCTGTTAATTAATTCAGGAAGTATTTTTTCATATAATTCAACTTGGCGAGGATTTCTTACTTTAGTTCCGTTTTCCAAGATTTCTCCATTATTGTTAACTATGAACATAATGTGTTGTGTAGTATCGTCATTTCTGAAATCTGAATATTGGACTACCAAATTGCGCATATCAGGATTTTCTTTATTCGCAATTGAAACTAAATTAAATTTTTCAACATCAGGAGTGCTAAATTTATAAATTTTATTGAGTTGAAGTTTTTGCGCAAAGTTTTGAACTAATTCAGTGCTTTCTTTTGATAATTTTGTTAGATTTTGAGCTTTGCCGGAAAAAGATACACTATCGCAAGAGCTGAAATTAGGTTTAGGAGTGCAGCAACGTTTGCTGTGGACTTGGTTGTTATTTGAAATGTAATTGTTAGAAAAATTAATGCTTCTTAAGTTTGTTATCATACTTTTTCACCTTTCGTATTTTTTTAAAACACCAAAAAAAATTTTTTGCTATTATACTTAAAAATTCTTTACATAAAGCGTGTTTAATTTTTTAACTTTGATAAAATTTTTATTTGTGTTAGTATAACAATTATTAGAGGAAGTTTTTATGTATATAAATAAAGAACAGCTTGTTTCTTATATAAAAAAACTAAGTGAACCTAAAGTTTTAGTAATTGGTGATTTAGCAATTGACGAAATGGTTTATGGAAATGCAGAAAGAATTTCCAGAGAAGCCCCTGTTTTGATTTTGCTTCATTCCGAAACTAAATTGATTTTGGGTGCTGCTTCAAATGCTGCTCATAACGTATCTACCTTAAACGATGGCAAAGTTAGTGTAATTGGTGTATGTGGAGATGATTTTCAAGCTGGTCAGTTGAGAGAAACTTTTGAAGAAGCTAATGTAAATTGCGGTCTTTTAGTTGTAGATCCGAAAAGAAAAACTACTACAAAAACAAGGATTTCAGGTTCAATAACAACTTCTATTACTCAACAGATAGTCAGAATTGACAGACAAACAAATGAAATGCTTAGCCCTGAAATTGAAGATGAAGTTTTAAAACAAATTGAAAGAGCAGTTCCTGAATTTGATGCTGTTATTTTATCAAATTATCACATCGGAACTTTGACTCCTAAAATTATTCAAGAAACAATAAGATTGGCAAATCAATATAACAAGGTTGTTGTTGTCGATGCTCAAAAAGATCTTGAAATTTATAAAAATGTAACTTCTATGACTCCAAACCTTCCTGATACTCAAAAATCAGTTGGTTTTTCTATTGAATCTGAAGAAGATTTACAGCGTGCCGGTGATAAACTTTTGGATCAGACAAATGCTAAATCTGTATTGATTACTTGCGGTGCTGATGGAATGTTTGTCGCTAGAGGTCATGGAAATTATGCAAAGATTCCTGTTTTTAACAAATCAGAAGTATTTGATGTTACAGGTGCGGGAGATACGGTTACTGCTGTTTATACTCTTGCATTAGCTGCAGGTGCTGATCCTGTGTATGCTGCTATAATTGGTAATATCGCAGCAAGTTTGGTTGTAAAACAATTCGGTTGTGCAACTACTACTGTTGAAGAAATTTTAAATGCCGTTGAAACTTTATAGGTATTTAATTTTAAATTTACGGAGAGAACTTTTATGGAAAATTTATGTAATTGTGTAAAAAAATTTAAGCCGGTTGATTTAATTATTATTGCCGGAGTGATTATTGCTTTGATTGTAGGCTTTTTTACTTACAAAAACTTTAGACAAACAGCGTCTAAACAAATCGAAGCTACTTCAAAAATCTCTTTTCAGGTTTATATAAGAGGAGTTACGTTGACCGGCTCTGAAATACCTTTAAGAGCTAATGAAAAAACATTTATTAGTATTAGAAACGTTCCTTATTCTGATTTGGATATTTTGGCTGTTAAAGCTGACAGAAAAAAGGTTGTTTTACCGACTTTAAATGGCAAGAAGGTTATGGTTGTTGAAGATCCTTCTCAAGCTTATGTGTATGATATGATTGTTACTCTTTCAGATACTGCAAAAATTACAAAAGATGGTGCTGTTGTTGGCGGTAACAAAATTAAAATGGGCTTGCCTATTACTTTGGAAGGAAAAGATTACAAATTTAACGGTACTGTTTCTGACTTAAAGGTTATGCCTGTTAGCGATGATGAAAAATTAAATAGTGCATTAGAAGCGAATGATGATGTTTAATAGTTTAATAAAATTTACTCAAGAAAAAACAAAATATTTATATAATAACAGTGTATTTTTACAAAATATAGATAAATTAATCTTTGGCTCAATAATTGTTGTATTTTTATTGTCAACTGTTGCGTCATCAGATGTAATCGGGTTTATCGCACTTATTACCTTTTTCTTAACTGTTATAAAGGTAATGACTAAACCGGATGAGACAATTAATTGTAAAAGTTTTGAATTATGGTTGTGGGCTTATTTTATGATTGTTGTGATAAGCCTTGCTGGATCTACTTTGTTCCATTTGAGTTTAAAAGGATTTTTCAAAACATTTACATATCTTGGATTTTATTTTTCAGTAGCTCAATTTTTAAAAAATAATAAGGATAAAATCCCTTTTATATTAGGAACAATCGGCTTATGTATAAGCTTTGAAGCTGTTACGGGATTTTTGCAAAATTTTGCTCAGGTTGATGAAATTTCAACTTGGCAAGATGTTTCAAATATAAATCCTGAAGATGTAATGACAAGGGTTTACGGAACATTGAAACCTTATAATCCGAATTTGCTAGGCGGATATTTTGTTGCAGGAATTCCTGCATTGTATGGATTGGCTGCGACTTATTTAGTTGATAAGAAATATAAGTATTCATTATTATGGATAGTTTTGGCTTTATTTTCTTCATTAACATTATTTTTAACAGGATGCCGCGGATCATATATCGGAATGATGGTTATCATGGTCGGAATGTTTGCTGTTTCAGCTAAATATTTGTGGCAAAATTATAAGCAAATTTATTTGTCAGTTCTTGGTGCAATAATTGCTTTTGCAACTTTTGTTTTAATTTGTGTTTCTTCTTTAAGAACAAGAGTTTTATCAATATTTGCTATGAGGCAGGATTCATCAAATTCTTTCAGATTTAATGTTTACCATTCATCATTGCAAATGTTTAAAGATAACTGGCTTTTAGGTATTGGTGTCGGAAACCAAAATTTTCGTGAAATATATGGTTTGTATATGAAAACGGGCTTTGATGCTTTGAGTGCTTATAACATCTTTTTAGAAATTGCTGTTGAAAGCGGTATTTTTGCATTAATTGCATTTGTAGGATTTTTGATAACTTTAATTAAAAACGGAATTAATTTTATATTAAAATCTGCTGATACAAAATCTGTTATTATTGTTGCAGTAGCAGTAATTTCAATAATTGCTGTATGTATTCATGGACTTGTTGATACAGTATTTTTCAGACCGCAAATCCAGTTCGTATTTTGGACTATGGTTGCAGTTTTATCTGCAAGTCTTGATAATACAAAAGTTTATGAATGTTAAGCTTATATAAAGACATGGATTTCGTGTGGTAAACTATTATTATAGGCTATATTTGAATGGCATGAAAAGGAGAGAAATATGATACCTATTTTTGATTCAAAACGTCAATATGCAGCTATTGGCTCAGAAGTTGAAAAAGCTGTATGCGAAGTTTTACGTTCAGGATCTTATATTCTTGGACAAAATTGTAAAGCTTTCGAACAGGAAATGGCAGATTTTATTGGTTGTAAATATACAGTAGGCCTTAATTCAGGTACAGATGCTTTACATATTGCATTACGTGCATTAGATATTGGAAAAGGCGATGAAGTAATAACAGTTGCATTTACATTTGTTGCTACTACTGAAGCTATAGGTATAGTTGGTGCAAAACCTGTTTTTGTTGACATTGATAAGGATACTTTTAACTTAGATGCATCAAAATTAGAAGCTGCAATTACACCAAGAACAAAAGCTATTATACCTGTTCACTTGTACGGTCAACCTTGTGATATGGATACTATTATGGCTGTTGCTAAAAAACATAATTTACATGTTATTGAAGATTGTTGTCAAGCAATTGGTGCATTGTATAAAGGCAAAATGGTAGGTACTTTTGGTGATTTTGGTTGCTTAAGTTTCTATCCTACTAAAAATTTAGGCGGTATGGGTGACGGAGGTCTTCTTATGACAAATGATGAAAAGTTAAGAGATAGAGCCGTTGCTTTGAGAAATCACGGTGGAGCTATTCGTTATCACCATGATGAAATCGGTGTAAATAGCCGTCTTGATGAAATTCAAGCAGCAATATTACGTGTAAAATTGCCTCATGTAAAAGATTGGAATGAAGCTAGACGTAAACACGCTTATTATTATAATGAATTATTTAAAGATTGTGCAGATATTCAGACTCCTAAAGAATTAGATAATACATATTGTGTTTACCATCAATATACAGTAAAAATTCCAAACAGAGATGAAGTTCATAAAATGCTTCAAGAAAGAGGAATTGGTGCAATGCTTTATTACCCTATTCCTTTACACTTGCAAAAAGTTCATGAATATTTGGGTGTAGGTAAAGGTTCATTACCGGTATCTGAAAAGAATACTGAAATGGTAATTTCACTTCCAATGTTCCCAGAACTTACTGAAGAAGAACAAAAAACAGTTGCTTCTACATTGATTGATTGTATTGAAAAATCAAAATCAAAAGCTGCTGTATAGTTAGTTAATATGTAAAACAAAAAGGCGATACTTTAATTAATTAAAAGTATCGCCTTTTTTATGCTGTAAATACTCTTGTAGCTGTTTCCGGTGGCCTGAAAAACGGATTTAATCCAACGTTATTTCCACCATCGTTAAATGTTATATCAAAATTTCTTGAATCAAATTTTGTTGTAGTGTGCTGCGCCGTAATTCCTAAAAACTGTGTTTGATTATTAAATTGTGATACTTTGCTGTAATCATAATCTGTGTTTTGCAGAGTAATTTTTTCAACAGCAGAGGTCGATACAGGATTTACTCCCGATATTGCTTCTATTCCGTTTAATCCGCCTTGACCGTTTGCCATAGTATCCTCTTTTTATGCAAATAAATTTAATGTTCTTTTGACTTCTGTAATCATTCCTGATTCATCTTTTGTGTATTCTGTTGGAGCTTCTCCGTTTACCTGTCCGACGTAATCGTATGAAGGATATTGCCATAAGCCCATACTTCTTGTATTGGCAAACGGGTTTTCGCCTCCGACTGCCATCGTGGAATTTTTACTTATATCGCGATATAGTGACACTGCTTCAACGGGTAATGTTTTTTGCCGATATACCGCATCAATTTTACCAATTGCATTCATGGTTAATCTTCCTATTAAATACGTTATATATATAAAGTATATAACTTCTTAAAAATTGCTATTTGTGAAATCTATCCCTTAATATAAGTTAATATATCCAATGGCAATATTACATACCCAGAAAAATAAAAAAACTAACATTATATTAAGTTTTGTAAAGTGTAAATTCTACACTATATGAGGGTTTTCAGATTTCAGTAAAATTTATTAAATCATTCTATTGACATTTAAAATGTTATATGCAATAATAATTACATAAGATTTAAGTGTAGTCGAAACACTAAATATAAATAGATTCATTAACCCCAAAAACATATAAACTCCTAAATAATAAACACTAAAAGAGACCATTAGGATGCAGAAAACGACCCACTCAGAGATGAGTGGTTTTTTTTATATATATGTTTATTTTGTGATAATAATTAAATTCCTTGTATGATTTTCTTCAAGGGGAAGATTATATTGGATAATATCAATTACTTTTGCTTTGTTTTTCTTTAAAATTGTTTGAGCTTCTTTTATTTCTTCTTCTGTACGGATAGATTTATATGCTATAAAGTAGCTGTTTTTATTTAAAAGAGGCATTGCATAACCTGTTATAACTTTTAGGGGAGCAACTGCTCGAGAGGTTATTATATCGAACTTTTCTTTTATATTTTCTACTCTTTCGCATATTGTATGAAGATTTTTGATATTCAATTCCGTTTTGATATTTTCTATTGCTTTAATTTTTTTTTGTATGCTATCAAGCGCGAAAACTTCTATTTCCGGGTGAGTCAGGGCTATCGGAACAGATGGGAAACCTCCTCCTGTACCTATATCAAGAAGTTTTTTGTATGTGGCAGACGGATATTTCTCAAAAAATTTTTCTATTGAGAGGCTGTCATATATATGTTTTTCCCATAAAAGTTTCTCATCATTTTTTGAAACTAAATTCAGTTTTGAATTTTGATTAAGAAAAACTTTTATATAGTTGTCAAAATCTTCTTTTTTTATCATTCTATACCCAGTTTTTTTATGTCATTTATACGTAATTCTATTTTTGCAATATTGTCTTTTGTGAAATTATTAATTGCAAGTTTATGTGCATTTTTGTAATATGAGAGAGCATTTTTGTAATCTCTTAATTTGAAATAATAATCTCCTATAGCAACATCTGATGATGCAATATAGAAGGTTTCATTCAATTCTTCGGCACATTTTTTTGCTTTTTTCAGGTATTGCAAAGCTTTGTCATTATTATTTAATGTCGAATGTATTTTTGCAAGTTTCATTGAAGAAATATACATTCCATCATAGTTTTCGCTGTTTTCATCAAGCCTTAAGCTTTCTTGTAAATATTTTACAGCCAAATCTGATTTACCGTTTTCATTATAAATTGTTGCAAGATTTGTAAGTGATGAGGCCAGATATGCGTTTATCTTCGGATCTTGAGATGTTTCTACGCATTTTCTGTAATATTTAACGGCTGTATTAATATCTCCATCTTCATCGCAGTTCAGAGCATATTTGAAGTAAACCTCAGCCAGAATATCTTTTTCAACTCCTTCAGTTAATTGTGGCAGAATATCTTTTATCCCTTCTCCTGTAATACTTGTAAGAAGCAGTTCAGACTTTAGTTTCAAGTTTGTTGAAAGATTTTCTTTTAAAATTTCTCTAAGAATATTTTCTGCTTTGTTGCGTTTGAAGGTTATATAATAGATGTTTGCTATCTCATATTTATTTTCGTTAATTTTCTCTGTATCACCTGTTGAAATATAAAAATCTACTGCAAGTTCAAAATATTTAAGAGCATTATACCAGTCTGATAATTTCTTAAAGTTTTGAGCAAGTTTTGTGTACAGCTTTGGTAAGAATGTATAATAATCATCATCAGTGTTCATTGTTAGGGCTTTTTGCAAGATCATGATTACTTTTTTATAGTCAAAGTTTTGTTCTTCTTTTTTTGCTAGGTTTAGAAGATTGATGAGTGACATATTGTGGATTTCTTCCAAAGTTTCTTTATTTTTATCTGATATGTCAACAAAATTGGTTATATTTTGTGCGATTTTATCCATAATCTTTGTTTCTTCTTCATCTGAATCAAAGATAAATGAGATTTTTTTAATTTGTTCTTCTTTTTCGTGTTTGGTGTGCGGAATTTCTTGTGCAATTTTTTGTTCTATAAATTGCGGTTCAGGAACTGGTCGTTGAGGTAGAATTGGCTTTTTAGGAATAAAAAGACTGTGATATTCAATTTCTTTCCTCATTGTTTGACGTGAGATAAGCAGATCTCTTTCCAGCGGTTTTAGAGGGAGCTGTGTTTCATAAAGTTCCACACAGTTTTTGTGGATTTTTACAGCTATGTTATCTGCGATTGAATTTGCAGATATTTCTTTATAATAATCCTGAAGGTATATCAATGAGCCTTCTCTTGTCAGGATAAGATTATCAACAAAATATGCAATCCTATCTGCATTGTATAAATTCAATGTTTTTAAAAGATTTACGTTAACAGGATGGCGCATTATTGTCAGAAATCTTAACAGGTGACCGCTTACAGGATCAACCAGAGATAGAGCTTCTCTCAAAATAAAGTCGTTGAATGATAGAAAACTTTTTGTGTATCCTGATAGAAAATCCATTAGGGTTAGTTTTCTGATTTGCATAATTTTAATAGAGAGTGTAGTGTAGAAAAAGTAACCTCTTGAATATTTATATAATTCGTCTGAAAGCGGCCCTATTTGTTTAAAATCTTCTGATTTTAAGTATCTTTCAAATATTCCTTTTTCAAGAGCGTTGATTGCTACTCTTTCGTAATTTATCGGAAAATCTTCGTAATCAAATTTTCTTGATATTAAAATAATTTTAATTTTTCCGGATTTAGAAATGTGGAAAAGAAAATTTAAAATTTCTTGTTTATTATCTTTTAAAACTTGTTCAAAAGAATTAATAACAATAACAATAGGTTTTTGAATTGAATCAAAATAGGCATTAATCTTTTGTGTAAAGTTTTCTGTTTTAGCTTTTGGAATTTGTATTATATTTTGAGCCGTAAGTTTTTTGAAGTCGTCAAAGAAATCGAGAAGTATATCATCAAGAATAGTCGTTTCAAAACAATTGTATTTTAAAGTGATAACATCTTCATTTAAAAAAGACAGAGCTTGGTTTACAACCATAATTTTCCCTGTACCCATAAAGCCGTTAATCAGCATTAACGGAGTTGGAGAGTTGAAAAAATTTATTATTTTCTCAATCTGATTGAGATTGTTTTCTATTAAAAAAGGATTAATTCCGATATCCTGTTTTTGTATTGTCTTTTTATCTGCGGCTTCTTTTATAAATTCCATAAAGCTATATTAATAGATTTCTTAAAATTTTGCAAATCAAAATTTTTATAGTACAATACTATTATTACAGATAATAAGGGGAAATAAATGGAATTTTTTAGAAAACACCAAAGAGCTATTGTTGCAATAATTGCAGTGACTTTTATTGCTTGGACTGTTGGTTTGATGCTTTTGCCTCTTATGATTAAATAGGAATTCATATTTATTGTGGGTATAAAAAATTTTGTAAAAAAAATATTTACGGTTGTATTAATTTTGCTTATAGCTAATATAGGCTTAGTTGCTAGCGCAAATCAGCTAAGAACTATTCAGAATAAGCAAAGAGCTACCCATGAAAAAATAAGACGTTTAAAAGTATTAGAACATCTTGAAAAAAACAAGTTATACAAAAATCAGCAAAAACTTGAACAAGCATCTAATTCACTTCAGTATTCCCAAAATCAATATGCTTCATTGAATTCACAACTTCAGCAAATGGAAAAAGATTTAGCTGCGTCTGTTGCTGAATTTAATAAAGCAAATATTGATATGAGAAAAAGAATTCGTCAGGTATATAAAAATCAAAGAACAGGTATGTTCCAGCTTATTTTAACAGCAAAAGACTTGAATTCTTTATTAGATGTTGTATATTTTGAAAAAATTGTATTGAAAAAAGATTATGCAAGAATAATGGCTGTAAGAGCAAAATCTCAAAGAATTGCAGCTATGAAAAAGAATATTGAAGCTAAAAAAATTGCTTTAGCTCAATCTATTGAACAAATAAATTCTCAAAAACAAAGTATAAAATCAGCAATTGCGCTTAATCAGAGCATGATAAGCAAATATAAAACAGATCGTAAAACTTATGAAAGAGCTGAAAGAGAATTGGCTCGTCAATCTGCAAGTATTCAAAGTATGATTGCTCGCCGTAACAGAGGCTCATCTACTGTAAGAATTACATCTTCCGGCTTTATGAAGCCAATTGCCGGCAGAATTACTTCTCCTTTTGGTTGGAGAACTCACCCGATATTTAATAGCAGAACTTTCCATTCAGGAGTTGATATAGCAGGCCCTAACAGAGGAAGTATAAGAGCATCTAATTCAGGAAGAGTTATATATTCAGGTTGGTATGGCGGCTATGGAAAGGTTGTTATCTTGGATCATGGTGTCGTTAACGGAAAACCTACAACAACACTTTATGCTCACATGTCATCTATAAGAGTTGGACAAGGTAAGTTTGTAAACAAGGGAGAAGTAATCGGATATGAAGGTACAACAGGTTACAGTACAGGGCCGCATGTCCACTTTGAGGTCAGAATTAATGGTAAACCTAATAATCCGTTAAATTATATTTAAAAAAATTAAGGGCTAATTATTTTGAAAAAGAATTTATTAATAACACTTTTAATATTATTTGCAACTTCAGTACCTTCAAAGGGGGCTGAGTTAATTAAGAGTCCTGAAGATTTGGAAACTCTTTTTGAGGAAACTTTTTATGAATCTCCAACATCTTTTGCTGCACCTAAAGTTGAAGTACAAGAAGGAAGTAATATTAAGCCTGTAAGAGGAATGCCTCTTTTCAAAAAAACTCGTATAAAAATTACTAATTATATAAGAGAAAAAAATTACAAAGAAACTCTTGAACAGATAGAAAAAGAAAGGCAACTTCAAGAACAAGAAGAAGCAAACGAACTTGAACAATTAAATAAAGAATTAAATATAAATGTTGACAAATCTGACAAGGATACAGATGTTTCCAAAGATAAAAATAGCAAAAAAGAAGATGTTAAAGCTTCTGAAGATACAAAGGCATTGGAACTTGAAGGCGGTGTAAAAAAACAGGTTACTTCAAATGATGTAATGTTAGATGCCGATAACGTTGATTATGACGATAAAACAATGGATATAACAGCAACAGGTTCTCCTGTATTGGTATTTCCTCCGCAAAATGTTACTATAAAAGCTGATAAAATGGTTTATAATAAAGCATCAAATATCTTAAAAGCTTACGGTAACGTAGAAGTCATAAGAGATGGACGTAGCGCATTTGGCGATTATATGCAAATCAACATGAACGAAGAAGATGCTTTTATGGATAATACTCGTTCAAAAGTTTCCATGATGACTGTTAATGCTGAAAAGTCTGAAATGAAAGATGATACATTGACTTTGCATAACGGCAAATTTACATCTGATGAATCATATTTTTTAAATTTCCATACAAGAATGATTGGTGGTAACAATTTTAATTCAATGCTTATAGATGATGATGACAGATCAACTTTAAGTGGAGAAACTGGGCAGACTGCTATTCATGTTAAAGCAAAAGATATTTATGTAAATGCAAAACGTGACCATGATGTTATAACTTTAAAAAAGGCTAATATTAATTATGGTGATGTAAATATATTTAATTGGCCTTCTATAACTATTCATACTAATAAAAAGCACGAATTCTTTGATGCAAATTATCCTGAATTTGGTTCTCGTGGTCGATTAGGTATGTTTTTAGGTCCAGGTTTTGTATTTGATACTCCTTTACAAGGTGGATCAACATTAAAAGTTATGCCTATTTTGAATAATAAAAGCGGTATTGGTTTTGGTGGTATGTTAAAGTATCGAAGCGCAACAAACTATACTGATTTAGCTTATGGATCTTCCGCTGATGTATTTGTTTTAAAAGGTCGACAATTTTTAGATGATAAATTATATTTTCAATATGGTGCAAATTCTTATATGGATGAATGGTGGTTTGGTTCAAGAATGCCAAAATATACAGCAGAATTAATTTATCATGATAGAGGTGTTATCCCGTCAACTATTGGTAACGGGTTAGACTTGCGTTTCCGTCATCGTTTTGGTATAGGTTATATGCAAAATAATGATGTAAACAGGTATGGTGAAAGTATTCCTGCCGCAGATGTCGGGACATTAAGAACTCGATATATGGCTGAAGTTAATCAGTCCTTATTTAGATATAGAGATGTTGACAACCTTTTTGATTTTAATTTATCTTTAGTAATGCAAGGTAGTGCTGCATTATATGGAACCGGTGATACTCAGTTTGTGGGTAGAATAGGACCAAATGTTCATACTCAGTATAAATATTGGATGCAAGATATTGGATTTTTTGCATCTGCTTATCAGGATGGCACACCAATGCAAATGTATGATATGTACAGATATGGACATGCAAATGTTTATATTAGAGAAGCTTTACGTGTTAATAAATTCTTAACTCTTGCTTGGTCAGGATCCTTGACAATGACAGGAGATGCTCCAAATGGTGAAATGTTCCAGGAAAATTCTTTTATTATTGCATTAGGACCTGATGATTTTAAGGTTAATTTAGGGTATGACTGGGTTAGAAGACAGACTTATTTCTCATTTATATTGGCTATGGATACAAAAGGTTCTTCGATTGAATTTGATAAAATGGAGATAAAAAATCCTGATAGATTAGCAAAAAGTAATGAAGAAGATGTTGAATTAAAAGTTTTTGACACCGAAAATGGATATGATGGTGCTAAAACTCCTCCCAAAAAGATGATGTATGCAGAAGTTATAAATATAGAAGATCCGGATAAGGAACAGATATAGATGAAAAATTTGCAAGATTTAAAGAACGAAATAATTGAATATGGCAAGCTTGCAGGAATTAAAAATTTTACACCTGGGTATTCAGGAAATATTTCTGCAAGATATGGTGACAAAATTTTGATTACTGCTTCAGGAACTTCAAATGGTTATTTGTCTGATGAAGATTTAGTCGTTATGGATTTTAACGGGAATCTTGTAGATGGAGATAAAAAACCGTCTTCTGAAAAAATGCTTCATGTCCAATTTTACAAGCAAAGGGAGGATGTTAATTACATAATTCATGTTCACCCGCCTTTTTTGAGTGCTTTTGCGTGTTGTCATATCCCTTTAAATGAACATTTGATGGCTGAAAATACGTTTTATTTCGGACAAATCCCATTAGCTGAATACGGTTTGCCTGGATCTATGGATCTTGTTAAGAAAACTTCAATTTATTTTGATGAATATGATGCTGTATTGATGGCTAATCATGGATTTATTGTTGGAGATAAGACTTTAAAAGATGCTTTTTTAAAGCTTGAACTTGCTGAAAGTTATGCTCAAGTTGTTTGTAATACAAAAATTTTAGGAGGAGCTGTTCCATTTACAGAAGAACAGGTTGCCGAAATTTATTCTTTGAGAAAATAGTTGTGCTATAATAAATTTAGTAAAAGAGGATAAGACAGTGTCAATAATGTTGGAAAATAAACAAGGATTATTAGCCGGAGACGGAATTTTACCCGTTGAAATGGCTCGTCATGCCAAGGAAAATGGTTTTGAAGTAATATGTGTATCTTTGGCAAATGATAATTTAAAAGAATTAAAGAAATATTGTTCAAAAGTGTATTCTTGTCATCCTGGTGAAATGACAAAGATTGAAAAAATATTTACAGATGAAGAAATAAAGCAGGTAACTTTTCTTGGAAAAGTTCATAAAAGAGTGCTTTTACAGCTTCACAAATTTGATGCAAGAGCGATTGAAATTTTGAAGTCCGTAAAACGCTTGAATGATGATGAAGTTATGCTTTTGATAGTAAAAGAGTTTGAAAAACATAATATTACAGTTTTGGATCAAACTATTTTTATCAAGAATTTGATGATTCCATCAGGTGTTTTAGGTAAAGTTAAACCGACAGAAAATCAGTTAGCTGATGTTAATTACGGCTTTTGGTTAGCAAAAGAAATGGGAAAAGTTGATGTAGGTCAATCTGTTGTAATTAAGGATAAAATGATTATGGCAGTTGAGGCTATAGAGGGAACAGATATGTGCATCAAACGCGGAGCAAAGCTTGCTAAGAAAAATGCGGTTGTTGTCAAGGTTTCAAAACCATTTCAAGATAAGAGATTTGATATCCCTGCAATCGGATTGAGAACTTTAAAAACTATGAAGCGTTATAAAGCTGATTTGATTGCTGTTGAGGCAAACGAAACTATCATTGTTGATCAGGAAAATGTAATTAAATTTGCTGATAAAAACGGCATTGTAGTAATGGCAGTGTAATAATGAAAAAGATTTTTATAATTACCGGCGAATATTCAGGCGATATTCACGCATCTCATGTAGTGAGAGCTTTGCGTGCAATAAATTCTGATATTGAAATCGAAGGTGTTGGCGGAGAAAATTTAAAGGCTGAAGGGGTAAAACTCTTTTCAGACCAAAAAAAGATGGGTAAAGTCGGGCTTTCTTTAGGGATAATATCAGATCATATTGTTTTGGGCAAAAAAATTGTAGATTATTTAACAAAAGAATATAAGCCTGATTTGGTTTTATTAATCGATTACGGTGCATTTAATCTAAATATTTCAAAATTTTTAAAAAAAGCCGGAATAAAAGTTCTTTATTATATTCCTCCTCAGGTTTGGGCTAGTCGTAAGTGGCGAATTCACACTATAAAGAAGAATATAGATGAAGTATTGTGCATATTCCCGTTTGAAAAAGAAATGTATGAAAAATACGGGATAAAAACACATTATTGCGGACATCCTTTGGTTAGTCAGTTGCCTAAAAAAGCTGATAGGGATGAATTTTTTGAAAAACACGGGTTTGATAAAAATAAAAAACTTATTTCAATATTTCCGGGTTCAAGAGAATTTGAATTGAAATATTTAATGGATGTATTTATAAAAACAGGATTGGAATTGCAGAAAAAACATCCTGATTTGCAGTTTTGCGTATCACATGCACCAAATTTGTCAGATAACGTTTATAATAAATATTTAAAGAATTCTCCATTTCCTGTTATAAGGGGTGAAAATCAGGCTTTGTTAAGTGTTTCTGATGCTTTAATACTTGCATCAGGTACAGTTGCATTGGAGGCTTGTTTGTATCAAACTCCTATGATTATTGCATATCGCGGACCTTGGTTATTTTATCTGATTTATTTAATGGTAATTCGTATAAACCATGTTTCATTACCTAATATAATTGCAAATAAAGATATAGTCCCTGAAATTTTGCAGGGTGATGTAAGGGTTGATAAGATTTCTCACGAGATTGAAAAATTATTATATAATCAGGAATATAGAGCTCAAAATATTAAAGAGCTTGGGGAAGTTAAGTCACTTTTATCTGATAAAAATTCTTCAAAAGAAGCTGCGAGTGTCATTGCTGAATTTTTAGGATTTAACAAATCTTTATAAAATTAGCAATATTTACCTGTTCTATGTGTTAATAAATATAGATAGGTAGCGTAATGATAAATCAGGTTTTTTCGACAGCAAATTCTGCGCAATCAAATGCGTTTAAAGATTTTCAACAGCCTAAAAACGGCTATTATATCAATACGTCTTTTTATAAGGAGCAAAATGATAAAAAGGAACATCATTTAGGTAGAACTATTGCTATTTCAGGATTAGTTGTCGGATTTGGTACTTTAGCATTGTTTAGCGGAGGCTTTAATAAGGGGCTTTCAAAAGTTTTGAACAAATGGAAAACAAAACTTGAACAAAAAGTGGCTAAGGGTGGAAAATTTAAGAATTTTTACAGATACGCTATTGCAAAAACTGATTCATTTATGTCAAAAGCAGAGAGCATAAATAATTTCACCACTTTGAAAGATGTTGCCTGTCAAAGAATAATGTGGGGGAAAAATGGAGACCGTATATTTACACGTAAAATACATGAAGCTGTCACAGGCTTTTTCGAGAGAATAAGTCGTAAAACCGTAAATTCATCTTATGCAAAAACTCATTCAAAATTTGCAAATTTAACTGAGTATTTTTCAAATGTAAATGAAAGACTATTAAGAGAAAATCCAAATAATTCAAAGATTTCTGATGCTATTAAAGATATTAACAGCAGAATGCGTAAGGTTAACTCAAACCTTGAAAAAGGATTTGGAATTAATGCAAGAAATGAAAGATTAAAAGAGGTAAATAAAGCTACAGACGGTTTATTTGAATTTTTCTGGGATGCAAGTTTAAAAGATATCAAAAACTTCAAGTCTAAAAATATGTGGCAAACATTTATCGCAGAGGATTATATGATGCCTGCGAAGATGAAGCTTGCAAATCAGACAGGAATTTTGCGTCAAGCAATTACTCATGATATTTCTGACAATTATAAGGCTACTGTTAAAGCCTTAGACAATATTCAAAAATTTGTAAACCCATCAGATACATCAACAAATGAAATTTTGAATACATTACGTAATAACTTGAATAAATATAAAAAGTTATCAGGAGATAATGAGCTTATTCAAAGAAATGCTTTAAATTCTGAAATTTCTGAAAACTTAAAACAACTTTCAGCTAATTTTAAACAAGTGTCATCTCAATATAGTTATACACCTTCAGCAGTAAATGAAATATCTAAATATGTCGAAGAAGTTGAAAATATAATCTCAAAAAGCTCAAAGGGTGAATTACAAGAAATATTAACGGCATATAAAAATATTTTACCACGTAATGAATATATAAAATTAAAATCAAAAGTTCAATCAGCCGTAAAATCTTTAGACAAGTCAATTGAAACAGAAACAGTTGAATATGTTGATAAAGCAAGAGATTTAAGACTCGGTTCAGCTCCGACAGATGTAATGTCTATTATAAGTACTGTTGGTGCTGTCGGCTATTATTTGAATAAAGCTGATAATAAGGATGATAGATATTCTGTTGCTTTAAAATACGGAATTCCGGCAATTGGTGCAATTGCAACTTCTCTATATTGTACAGCAAGGCTTGTCGCAGGTGGAAAAGCCATGGCAGTTGGTCTATTATCAGGTTGGATAATGAATAAAATAGGGGTAGAAGCAGATAAAGCAAGAAAGAAATATACACTTGATGTGTCATTCCATCCACGTGATATTTTTAAAACTCAATCAGATAAAGTATAACAATTATATTGTTTTCTGTTAAGATGCATGGAGAGGAATATTTAGCTATGACAAAGACAGATGATACAACTACAATAAGATATAAACTTGAACAAAGAGAAATTGATAATTTAAGTGAATTTGCAACAAAAAGTCGATTTACAAAAGGTAGAAAAAAGAAAATTGAACCTTGTCCCTTGCGTACGGAATTTCAAAGAGATAGGGATAGAATCTTGCATTCTAAAGCTTTTAGACGTTTGAAACACAAAACTCAAGTTTTTCTATCTCCGTTTGATGACCATTTTAGAACCCGTTTAACTCATACTCTGGAAGTTTCACAAATAGGGAGGACAATTGCACGTGCCTTGAACTTTAATGAAGATTTGGTTGAAGCAATTTCTCTTGGACATGATTTAGGTCATACGCCTTTCGGTCATTGTGGAGAAGGTGTATTAAATGAACTTGTAAAAGGCGGATTTCACCATAATATTCAAAGTGTAAGAGTTGTTGAAGTTTTAGAAGACTTGAACTTATGTAAAGAAACTATAGACGGGATTTTGACACATACTTGGGGGTATACTCCAAAAACTCCTGAAGCTCAAATTGTTCAATTAGCAGATAAAATTGCATATATTAACCACGATATAGAAGATTCCATAAGAGCAGGAATAATTGCTGAAAGCGATTTGCCAAAGGATTGTATAGATTATTTTACTTCAAATCAAAGCAAAAGATTGAGCAAAATGATTGATGAAATTGTTTATAATTCAATGGGTAAGCCTGAAGTATCAATGAGTGAAGAAGGCTGGCATTATACAACTAAATTACGTCAATGGATGTTTGAAAATGTTTATGAGGACGCATCTCCTGCAAAACTTGAAGAGAAAAAAGCTCGTAATGTAATAAGAGAATTGTTTTATCTATATTGTGATATGCTAAAGCCTGTTTGTGAAGAAACAAAAATTGAAAGAATTGTTACAGATTATATATCTGGTATGACTGATAGATATGCAATAGAAAAATATAAGGAAAATTTTATCCCTACAGGATTTAAGTCAGGTGCAAAAGAAGATTACTTGTTTAAGCTTGCAAAATTGTACTAAATAGTAATTTTGAGGGCTTGAAGAATATTGAAAAATATGTTAAAATGTAAAAGTATATAAAAAAATTAGGAGTCACAGAGGATTATGAAAAGATTGAGGAACCCATTTAAAGCATTATTAGCATATACTCTGACTGAAATAGTCATTGTAATGCTTGTTGTTGCGGTAATTGTTGCAGTGACAATAGGTGTAACAAAACATAAATTGGATAGTATAGTTACATATACTTATTATTCTGCATATTCAGCTTTGCGTACTGCTACATCGCAAATATTGGCAGATTATGATCCGACAGATGAAAGATATCAAGCTAATATTGAATCACCAACATTATTAGCAAAAGCAAAAATATTTTTCTCTAGCAATTTTGGTGTATTAGCCGTTAATGCTGCAGATTTAATGCCAGGAGGTATAGTTGATACTGGAATAAGTGACAATACAAATCCACCTATTGGGAGTGCTACTGGCCCTGGGCAGCAGTGCTGTAGAATGGGTGGATATAGTGTATATAACCCTTCTGCTTATATGAATAATTATTCTTGTGTTATTGCTGATGGGCCTGCTCATACACTTGTGCCTTGTATGGGGTCTTATTGCTGTTATCCAAAATCTAATAATGGTGGCACTGGAAGCAGTAGTGGAGGTTTAAATCCCGGTGCTGGTTTAGTTGCTTGTTCTATTAATGAAGTTCAATGTTCTGCAACATCTAAAGGAGCTCGTGTTGTTATTAGTGGTACAAAAGTAATATATTGTTGCCCCAAAAAAGAAATTCAGGAAATGACTCAATGTCCTGCAGGCTCGTCAGAACCTGGAATCATAAATCCTTTATGTAAATCTGGTGATTCTAATGCCTTTTATATTTCTGCCCCTGAAACTTCCATAACTCAAGGTCAAATGGGTAAAAAATTATGTTGTTGCCCTAAAAATTTCTCTTGGAATGGAAGCTCATGTGTTCGAAATGAACAATCATGTGAAGGTGAAAATCCTTATAAATGTGGATTCTGTAATACAATCCGTGGCGAATGGCAAAATAAATTATGTCTTGTTGGCCAACACTTAGACGAATCAACTTGTGAATGTGTTTCAGATGAAAATCCTGAATGTACTGGTGGTAAAGTTTGGAATGGAACAGCTTGTGTTTGTCCGGAGGGACAAGTTGAACAAGATGGTGCTTGTGTAACTCCTTCTTGTACCGGTGGTAGAATCTGGAATGGAACAGAATGTGTTTGTCCTGAAGGTAAAACTTGGGATGGTTCTCAATGTAAAAATTCTGGCGACGGTTCCGGAGGCGGAGAAGGTTGCACAGGAACAGCTCCTTGTGGAAAACAATGTAATGCAAGTACTGGAACTTGGGAAGATATTCCAGGTTTTAGTAGAGAATGTGACGAAGAACAAAATAAGGTTTGGAATGAAACTCAATGTTCTTGTGTCCCATCAAGCAGAACTATAACTTTAAATGGCCAAAAATATTGTGAATATTTAGTAAGTTTGCTGAATACTAAAGCTAATGCTGCAGAATGTACTGGACCTTCAATAAGTTCTACTCTTACAAGTTTCTCAGGTAAAATCCCTGATATAACTTTGAGAAACGGTATGCGTATGTACAACGTTCGTCAAAATCCTCAAGCAATTGCTGATTTGGTAAATAATACAGAAGGCGGTAAAACTGTATTAAATGGTGTTGAAGTTGACACTAATAAATGGGGATATACTGTCTATATAGATATTGATGGCGAAAAAGGTGCATCAGAAAAATGGGTTGATGTATATCCATTCTATGTAACATTAAGCGGTTTAGTAATTCCTGCTTATGACAAAGATCATCCTGGCTTATATGGTGGTGATAGCCGTAATCACCTTCAAGTAAGTATTGAAGATGAAGTAATTCAAGATGGTCGCCGCAAAACAAAATGGCTTGCTAAGAGCGTATCTTATAAAGAAGGCGCTTGCGGAGCCGGATATATAGGAGCAGATACTCCTTATTGTAAAAACAATGGTGCTGTTTCATTAAAGAGTGAATGCTCTATCGATAACTCATTATGCAGATTAAAATATGTAAAACCGATTAAATTCTTATTTTAATTGAATTTATTGATAAAAAAAGAGTGGATATTATATCCACTCTTTTTTTGCGATTTTATTATTTATAATTAAAAAATCCTTTACCAAATTAATTTATTAGTTTATAATTGTTTTATGGAAAGAGATATAGTAAAATTACAAGGTTTAAATATTGACACTTTTTCGTTTGAAGAGGCTGTTGAGTATGCAAAAAATATTTCAGGACAAGTTGTTACTTTGAATCCTGAAATGGTTAATAATGCATGTGTTGATCCTGATTTCGCAGAAATTATTAATTCTGCAGAACTTGTTATTCCTGACGGTGTCGGTGTTGAATTAGGCCTGAAGATTCTAGGATTTGATGTTAGGAGAATTGCTGGAATTGAATTCTCTCATAGATTGATTGCTGAGTGTGCAAAAAATCAACATTCAGTAGCTTTAATTGGTGCAAAACCTGAAATAGTTGAAAAAGCTAAAGAAAATCTTCAAAAAGAATTTCCTGATTTATATATTACATATATTCATGACGGATATTTTGATGATGATGAACAAATTATCCGTGAATTGAAAATAAGACAGCCAAGATTAATTTTGTGTGCTTTGGGCTCTCCAAAACAGGAAGAATTTATATATAACAACAAAAAAGATTTTCCTGAATCTATATTTATAGGTGTTGGCGGTAGTTTTGATGTTTGGTCAGGGGTTGTTGAAAGAGCTCCTGAAATTTATCAAAAATTATGTGTTGAATGGCTATATCGTACAATTAAAGAACCAAAGAGGTTTAAAAGAATATTCCCGACTTTGCCTTTGTTTGTATTGAGAGTTTTGAAAGAAAGATTTATTCCGAAGGGAGTTTAGGATGTTAAGCGAAAATGAAGTAAAAGAACTTGAAGCTTTTGCTAAAGAAAATAGACAAAATATAATAAAAATGGTTTATAATGCTCAATCAGGACATATTGGCGGAGCTTTATCAAGTACTGATATTTTGACAGTTTTGTATCATAAATGTATGAAAATTTGTCCAAAGTGGCGTGATTCTAAAGATTTTGATAGCCATGACAGATTTGTTCTTTCAAAAGGACATGCATCAGCTGCTTTGTATGCAGTATTGGCACAGCTTGGATTTTTCCCTAAAGAAGAACTTATGTCATTTAGAATTTTTGGCTCTAGACTTCAGGGACATCCTACTCCTAAATGCCCTGGAGTTGAAGTTGCAACAGGTTCTTTAGGTCAAGGTTTATCTATTGCTTGCGGTATGGCTATGGGATTGAAGCTTGATAAAAATCCAGCCGAAGTTTTTTGTCTTTTAGGTGACGGAGAATTGCAAGAAGGTAGTGTGTGGGAAGCTTTTATGCACTGTGCACAGCTAAAACTGGATAACATTGTTGCAATTATTGATAGAAACAGATTGCAAATTGACGGTTGCACAGAAAATATTAAATCTCTTGATCCGTTAGATGAAAAATTAAAAGCTTTTAATTGGGATGTTCAAGTTATTGACGGACATGATATTAATGAGATTTATGAAGCTATTGAAAAAGCTAAAAAAGCTCAAAAACCTGCTGTAATTATTGCAAATACTGTTAAAGGCAAGGGCGTTTCATTTATGGAAAATAATGCAGGTTGGCATGGAAAAGCTCCTAATAAAGAACAATTTGATTTAGCTATGGCAGAATTGGCATAAGGAATTTGATATGATTTGTGATAATTTGGATAATATTTTAAAATACGATGAAATATCTGAAAAAACAGCGAAATTTTTGTTATCGTTAAATTCGCAAACTCCTGTCGGACATTATGAAATTGATGAAAATGTTTATGCAAATGTAGATGTTTATCAAACAAAAATTTTTGATAATTGTAAATATGAAGCGCATAAAAAGTATATTGATATTCAAATGCTTTTAGACGGAAATGAACGTTTGGATTGTACAGATTTGAATAAGCTTGAGCTAACAGAGTTATATGATGAAAAAAGAGACATAATGTTTCTTGAAAACTCTAAGGTAATGCCTGATGCTTCTTTCAAATTGTCTCCTCAAAGGTTTGTAATGATATATCCGCATGAAGCTCATAGACCTCAAATGGCAATTGAAAAGCCTGAGAAAGTTAAAAAAGTTGTTGTTAAAATTTTAATAAAATAAGTTATTTGACTTTATTTTTTTGCTGTGTTAGTATGTGGCAAAAGGAAAAGTAATTTTATGCCAAACTTAAATGTTAAAACTCAATCTTGGTGGTGCCTGTTACAATTAACAGGTCTTTTAAGCTGGCAATAAGCTGATAATTTTATTTATAAATGTTTAAAAATTTTTAAATGACCTGTTATGTTTAATCGGTCATTTTTTTGTTGTTATCAGTTTGTTAAAAAGGAAATTACTTATGAAAACTAATCGTGTTAATAATAATATATCATTTACAAATTCTGCTAATATCGGTTTAGGATTGAAAGCTGCAAGTTCAATTATCAAAGTTCAAGAAGGTGGTGCAGGACTTTCAAATATCAGATTTATTCAAGATAGTGCAACAGGTCTTTTGCCTAAGGCTGTATTTGCAAGAAGTAAAGCTGATTTGGCTGAAAATAGCTTTTTAGAATTGGCAGAATCTGTTTTGGTTTATTATTTTCCTGCTATTTTAGGTGAAGGGATTTTTCGTAAATTATATGCAAGAAAACTCCCTCAAGAATTAAAAAATCATGTTTCAAAACCTGCAGCTCAATTGTTGAAGAAAGATGTGCCGCAGATTAATAAAAAGCTTATGCCAGTAAAAGCAGCTATAGCTTTGAGTGCATTTGCTATTCCGCTTGTTGAATATACTCTTAATTATTTTAAGAATTTGATGACATTAAAAGTTTTTAAACAGTCTGATTTTGAAAATATCGCAAACCTTAATAAAAATAAAGTAAAAGATAAAAAACAAGCAGAAAAGGTTGAAAATAGTGCAAAAAAACATATAAAATTAGCTGCTTCCATTTATGCAGGATGCCTTGCGATTAGTGCATTACTTTTAAAACGTGGAGAAAATTCTAAATTCTTGCAGAATTTGTCAGAACTAATTTTAGCACCAGGTTCTAAATTATTTAAGAACAATAAAAAGAAAGCTAATTTGTTTGATAAGTTTTTAAGTATTGATTTTGCTGATAATAACGGGAAATTAGCTTTAAGCAGAGGGCAGCTTACTTCGTGTGTTTTAGTTGGCGGTGCAGGATATTTTGGCGCATCAAAAGACAGAGGGAAACAAAATTTCCTTGAAACATTGTTCAGATACCCGATTGTAGGTTTTTATATTATTTGTGGTAACGAGTTGTTAGAAAAAGGTTTTAGAAAACTTTTATATAAAAGCGGAAAGTGTAAAGAGCTTATTAATGATAAGTTGGAAGTCCCTCAATTAAAGGATTTGAAAAATATAGCAGAAAAGTATGGCGAAAATGCAGACAAAATGTATAAAAAATTGTTAAAACAAAAACTTTTAATTGCAGGTTTGCCTTTGTTGTTTGGAATTGGTGTAATGGGATTTTTTATTGCAGGTTCATCAAATCTGTTTACGAAATTCAGATATAACAGAGATGTTAAAAATCAGAAAAAAGCATAAAACTTTTAAATATGATTGAACATTAAAAATATATTTCTTTAACAAGTGCAAGAATTTGATTTATAAAATTGCGGTATGCACTGCGATCAGCTTCTCCTGACAGGATAATATCAGCTTTTGAAGCTGTTGGATGAACATGAGTTTTTGCTTTATTTGAAGCATTTTCATATACTTCGTCAGCAGAATCTCCTAAATCTCTTTCTGCAGCGCGTCTGTAAAATCTTTCTTTTTGAACGTTATGTGATACATCTACGTATATTTTGAAATCAAAAGCGTCAACAACTTTATCAGTTAGAGTAAACAATCCTTCTGAAATAATTATTTTAGAAGGTAATGCCAATTTTACGTTGTCACGTCTGATTGCTGTTCCTGACATGTCATATTCAGGCAGGTAAACTTTTTTGCCGAAAAGTAGTGATTTGATATGGTTTTTCATTAACTCAAGCTCGAGAGCTTCCGGAACATCTAAATCGTAGTGTTTTGCAAATTCTGCAAAACTCCCTGCTTTTTTAACCATATCAGAACGATCATAATAGTAATCGTCTGTATTTATTCTTGTAATTGCATTTTCAATACAGTATTCGTCAGCAAAATTTTGTATTGTGTTGATAATATCAAATGCAATAGTTGATTTTCCGCTTGCTGTTTCTCCTGCAATGCCGATTGAGCAAGAGCGTGTAATATTATTTGATAAAAATAAAGCCATTTTCTGTATAACAGAAGGCTTTACTTTGCGAAATATTGAATTAGAATTCTTAAGTTCATTAGAAAAAATTTGGTTTAACTTTTTCTCAATATAAAGAAAACGATTTTTATCGGAATTAAGAAAACTTTTAGGGTTATTATTATTTATATCTGTATATTTTTTTATTAGTGTATTTTGCAATGTTAAATCCTTTTTTATTATACATTGAAAAATATGAACAAAAATTTTTTTGCTTTGTTTTTTCTATATGTTACCAAAAATAAATATAAAAAATACAAAGTATGTATAAATGTTAATTTTATATTTTTTTGAATACGTTTTTCATAACATTTATAAATCCGTTTTCTCCCAAATAGCGTTCTATAAAGGAAATTCTTTTATCGTGGTCGCCAATTAAAAAAAGGCTGTTTGGCTTTAATTTATCAGCTACAAGTTTTACAAAATTTTCAATTTTGTTTTCATCAAAATAGCCGAGAATATTTCTACACATTAAAACAGTGTTAGAGTTATCTTCCATTTTAGAAAGAACTTTGTACATGTCTTTGTTTTCAAAAACAACTTTGTCTGTTAAAATATCAGATACTTTTAATGTTTTTACTTTTGCATCATGAATATCATCTTTAATTTCAAGTTTTTTATCAGATTCAGTAAAATATTTATCATAATTTTCGGTATTCATTTGCAAAGTCATTCTATCAAACATTATAGTGTTTAACATTTTGCTCTTTGCAGCTTTAATAACTTCCGGATCGATATCGTAAGCTCTAATCGGAAAAAATTTGCCATCATCGGGAGATGGATTGTTTTCCATTAATGATATTATCTTAGTGTATGCTTCAGAACCGTCAGAAGATGCGAATTGTACTACGTTAACTTTGTCCTTGTCTTTAAAATGCCTTTTTTCGAATTTTGCAAGTCTTGTCCATTCAATATCATCTCTGAACATCCAAGTGTTAGTTCCAATTTCATCGCCATCAGCAGTTTTGTAGTATCTGTGAGTTGTTCCGAATGATGGGTTTTGTTGTTGTTTATTATTTAAAATATTTTTGTTTTGTAAATATGGGTTAATTTTCATATTCTATTAAAATCTATGAAAAATATTTTTTGCCATTTATTAATAAATATTGAAAATGTTAATCATATATGTTAAAATTTAATATAGGAACATATATATAGGAGTTTGTCTTTATGAGAGGATTTATTAAACATAAGCAATTTAATGCATTTACTTTGGCTGAAGTATTGGTAACGCTTGGTATTATTGGTGTTGTATCTGCAATGACCATACCAACATTGATGCAAAATCATCAAAGAACGGTTTATGTTACTCAATTACATAAAGTTTATAATGAAACTTCGCAAGCTATGGAAATGACTTTAACAGATAGTAATGCTGTATCTTTGCGAGAATCAAAGTTAAAACGTAATGGTATAGAAAATTTCTTGAAAACTTATTTTAAAACAACAAAAACTTGTGATACCAACAATCTCACTGATTGTTTAGCAGATACTTATACAAATATGAATGGCACAACAATAAGAGTTAGAAATTCAATTAGTGTCGGTGGTTATTGCGCTGATATCCCAAGTGGAGCTGTTGTTTGTTTAAGTGATACAGGTATGTATACTGTATTAACAGATGTAAATGGAAAAGCAGGTCCAAATATATTAGGTCGTGATTTATTCTCTTTTAAATTTGATGATTCAGGATCTTTGTATACCGGTGATATGGACACTGTTGTGGCAAATTTTAGTCAAAGTTGTACAAATGCTTCAGAAGATTCTTATGGATACTGTTTTGCAAAAATTGTTAATGATGGTTGGAAAATGGATTATTAATTTTAAGATAATGATTGTTTTAGGGGAAACTTTGTCAAGTTTCCCTTTTTTGAAGGTATTTTTATGAATAAGCGTTTAATTATTCTTTGTTCGATTTTAATTGTAGTTGTAATTATAGCTATTTTTAAGCAAATGACTGATTTTGTGTATGTTAGCCCTAGAGTGAATACTTCTGTATTCCCGTACTTGGCAAATACTATAAAACCTTTAGATAAAGCTTTAAATTCAGCGTTAGAAATTTCTAACAAAGAATATGGCGGAATGAAATATATTTATAAGAATGCTTATGGTTCAGGGTTTATTATAGGGAATACTATCCCTAATGATTTGGACTATTCTGTTGGTGTAAATCTTGGAAAGTATAAGTATGATGGAAAGAATGCAGATGAAATAGCAAATGATTTGTTTAATAAAATATCTTTATTTCAAGCTTTGCTTTCAAGCAATATAGCATCAGACAAAAATTCTGATTTATATTGTGAATATTCTGCATTTGATTCTATTTTTACAATGGGTACGAAACGTAAAAATTTTGTAAAAGATGTTACTTCATCAATAGATAATGTTCTTGCTAATAAGGAATATGTTAAGTATTTTACTAAATTTTATGGAGAAAATACTTCTTTAATGTTTCCATTTGTCTTGAAGTCAAATGAAATATTGATTGAGGATTTCCCACCTGTAATATTATATTCTGATAAAATTGAGTATTCTAAGCAAAAGGCGGATGATTCTTATTTAAGAGAATTGACAATAGTATTTGATTATTCTTTTACTCTTGAAGATGTACGTAGTAAACAAGTTAAAGAAGTAGAGCTTGTTGCAGAGTCGTTTAATGGTCAGAGAATGCAGTTATCAAGAAGATTTTTTGTCCCTATTGTCTTTATTGGTGAAGAGTCTGCAAAATATTTACGTAATTTAGATTATTTAAACAATGATGATGAATATGTATATTATAGATTGTATAATTATGGCCGTCATTTACAAGAAATTCAAAATTTGAATTCAACTAAAGAAAGACCAATAAAGTTACTAAAGAGAATTTTACAGTGTTTGGATCTGATTTATCCTGTGTTAGATGAAAATACAAGGGATGATATTTTTAATACTGTGACATCATTGTTAAATAGTCAGGAAGTGTATTTGTTAAATAATTATTCTACTGCAGTTTCAAATTTGTTTGAGATTCTAAATAAACCCGGTATATTTTTTAAAGCAAAGAATGATTATAAATTAATACAATTGCTTTCAGTAATTGATAATTCTGCAAAAGAAATGCATGAAAGAAAAATGCTTTCTGATAAAGATTATAAGAAATTAAATTCAATACATAAAAAGTTGGTTTATATTATATATAATACAAATAAGCCTGAAGACATAAAGAAAAATAGCGAATTAATTTTACAACTGCAAAAAGAGATTAATTCTGTTGAAATTTCAGCGTTTGGGAATTTGTTTAAAACTCAAAAAGATTTATTCAATTATACAAAAATCTTTAATGATGTATATAAAAATGCCGGATTTCATAAGGTTGATTTGTATTGGTTAAATAAAAATACTCTTGGAGTAGAAAAAGACAGTTTTACTTCAAAAATACCTGAAAAAGATTTACATCGTATGGCTTTAGAAAATCGATTAGTTGATGTGAATTATAAATTTATAGATGTTAATAAAATAGATCCTTATAGAGTTAGGTATTCTGTTTGGGTTAGGTATAATCCAACAGCTCTTGAAGATGAAAATTATCAAAATTTAAAAAGAATTTTGTTAGAAGATAAAAAGAATTTTAAAATTAAAAAAGCTTTTATTTTTTAATTTAATATTTTGTTTTTAGTTTTCCATAAACATAAATAATATATAGGTAAGTATGTTAAAGGTTTAAGTATTTGGAAGTTAATATTTATATTCTTAGTAATACCTGTTAACAGGATATGTATTATAATTCCAAGCATTATGGTTAATATTATTGTTTTAAAAATTTTGTGCGGGATTAAATAATCTATAGATTTAAAATGAATTAATGAATGGATAACAATAAGAAGGGTTATAGAAAATAACATTGCAACTCCGGCACCTAATAAGTTGTAATGTGGAATTAATTTAAGATTTAATGTTATACATATTATTATGCAAAATATAGTTATTATCATTTCTATATATGTTTTGTTTGCAAGGTGATATTTTATATTTATAATTTTCATTAACTCATGTAAGAATAGAGTAATTGCAAAAAATGGGATAATTATATACGCTTGTTGATATTTAGCACCAAAGACAGTGTTTGCTATTTCTTTTGAGTAAAATGCAAATGTGCAAATTAGAGGAAGAAAGAGATTACAATATAATTTGATAGTGTTTGTTGTTAAATTTTTAATTTTTTTGTGTTCCTCATATTTTTTAATGATTAGTGGAAAGTTTGCAAATAAAAATGTTGATAAAATTGGCGTTAATATGTAACTTATGTACATCCATGCTATTGCTGATATAGCAGTGTAATTAAACATTTCCATTCTTTGAAATGTATATTTGTTCATGTGTAGCAAAAGCCAAATTCCGGAATTTGTAATTATCGTTGGAAGGCTGTATTGTAATGCTTCTTTGAATAGTCCGCATTCAAATTTAAATTTTAATTCAGTTTTGAATTTTAAAATTTTGATAATGTAAATATCAATAATAACCATTCCTATTGTCATCGATATCAATATTGCTTTTACATTTCCTAAAAATTTAAACAGTGTTAAAAAGAATAATAACTGAGCACATTGATACATTATTATGCTAAATGTATAAAGAAATGGCTTATTAAATATTCTGAGCATCTGGTATAAAAATTGTCTAATACCGCATGGAATAAGTAAAACAAGCAATAGTGCAAGTGTATCTTTAGCAATGAAATATTTTTCGGAAATATAGTTTGATAAAAGAAAATATAAAATTATTATGATTAAATATGTTGCAACTGAAATGAATATAATATTTGAATAAAATTCCGGAAGCTTATTTTGAATTTTGTATTTTTCATAAAATCTAAGAGCTGATTTTGTAATCCAATCGGTAGAACAGGTACATACAAGATTTAGCATTCCTATAATTAGTTGGTATATACCCATTTCCGTTGTAGATAAAATATTTGCAAAAAATGGAATTATAATAATTGAATTTAAAATTACAAGGAATCTTGAAGGCAGATAACTTAAAAATGAATTAAATATAGGAAAAATATTTCTTATAGTAGTATCTTTAGTCATAAAAAAGAAAAGCTCATAGTATTATAATCACAATAAATTCCCCAATAAAAAATGCCGAAGGCCGGACTCGAACCGGCACGTGGTTGCCCACACAAGATTTTGAGTCTAGCACGTCTACCAATTTCATCACTTCGGCATAAATTAAATTGTCATATCAATATTTTAGCAGAAACATTTTAAATTTCAAATAGAATTTTAAAATTTTTATTAATGAATATTTGAGGGGGCTAATTGTTTAGTTTAATAAATCTAAAAATTGTTTAAACTATTATGGAGTGAGGGTTTATGAGAATAAAAATAATTATTTGTTTGTTTGCAATTTTATTTAATTTTCAATCTGCTTATTCCGTTGTTATGGAAGGTGGTATTTCTAAAACAGGCATGGGAAATTCAAGCAGAATTATAGATAATGCAACAAATTTACCTGTTGCAGGGGCAAAGGTTAGTTTGCCAAAGCAAAATTATTCTACAGTATCGGATAGCAATGGCGCTTTCAAACTAAAAGAAGATATAAAAGGTACAACAATTATGTCTGTTGAAAAAGAAGGGTATCGTCCGTTTTCTTTAACTATTGATGAACGTATTGCTGCAAAGCCGATTGTTGTTGGTATTGAAAAGAGTAATGTGCAAGATGTTATAATTTCTTCTGAAATGTTTCATTTAGGTGATGATAATTTCTCCTCAAATTCTGCAAATTCCGGTGAATTTAAAGGTAAATCAATTGGACCTTTCTTTAATAAATCTTTTAAAATTGCTGCAAATGCCTTGAGTAAGAAAAATTATCTTGTTATTGGCTCTATAATAGGAATTGATACGCTTATGGCAAAAAATTTGAGGCAGAATTCTATTGTAAATTCTTTTTCAAGCCCTCCTGAAGTTTATTTTAACGGCTCAAAAATTGCAGAAATTCAGTTAAACGGTGATGGACAAAGAATTCAAATCCCAAATCGTCTTTTGCGTCCGGGACAAATTAATGAGGTGACAATCAAAACAGGAAGAAATTTAAAACAAACAGCTTATATTGATTATGATGATATTGAATTTATGAATATTTCTATCCAGTCAGAATAATAAAAAACGACTTTCGGGTATAAAAGTCGTAAATTAAGGAAACAAAATATATTTAAATTTTTATTTATATCTTTGTTTAAGTTGTATTGTATATAAAGTTTTTTATTATTAACCAAATGTTTTGAATGTTGATTCTGTATTCTTTTCAATAACCTTTTGAACAGCATCCATTTCTGTTTGAATTGCGTCTTGTTCTGTATCCAATTGTTTCAAACGTAATTCAAGGTTTTTATCTTCAGCTTGTATAATTTCAATTTTTGCGTTGATGTTTTGAATAGATTGATCGTATTCATATTTATCATATTCATATTGGTTCATAGCATCATCGTATGCAGCTTGATCTGTAACAGTGTTTGTTGTAACAGCATAAGTAACTTCATCTGCTTGACCAGGATTTAAAGTAACATTTATAATTCTACCTGTTGAATCTTGTTCAAGTCTTGCTGTAACACCTTTAACTTCTTCAGTTTCTTGTGCTGAACCTAATGTATAAGTTGGAATTGAGCTTTGAGAAGAGCCTGTGTCATTATAAGTTGCGCTATCTAGTACTTCTTGTTTTACAAAGTATGGAGACCAAGTTTTAGTAGTTGTATTTTGTACATATCTTACAAGCCAATTTCCATCGCCATATTTTTCATTTAATTCTTCTAAATATTTTTGTTCTTCTTCTTGCAAATTATTTATTTGATCAATAGATAGAGTTTTTAAGTATTCATCTTTACCATCATAAAATTTTTCAGGAGTTGTTCCATCTTTAGGGGTGTAATATGTTCTTTGCCCTTGTTCGTCTTCTGTATAATATTGATCAGTAGTTTCATCATATTTTGCATTAACGGTTTGAGTTTTTCCTTCATTATCATCATAAGTAACTTTATAGCTAAAGTCTGAAGCCGCAATTTGTGTTAAAGGTCTTAATTCTTTAGCACCTACATAATATTTATAATTACCTTCTTCACCTGTTCTTGTATAAATTGTAGGAGCAGTTGATACAACTGCAAAATCATTTGTCCAAGTTGATGTATAGCTAATTAAATATGTTCCATCAACTTGTGCAATCATTGATGATATTGAGTTGCTTAAAGAACCATCTTTGAATGTATATACTGTTTTTGTGTAATCAGCTGAAGATGGAGGTACAGGAACAGTCATTCCTAATAGCTGGTTATAGTAGTTAGCAGATTGGTTAGACAAAGTTGTTCTTTGTTGGTTAACCTGCTGACCTTCATATTCAGTATTTGATTTTCTTGCAGTAAGACCTAAAAATCTTGCCTGCGAAGCAGCCATACCCATGACTTGTTTCCTTTCACTTTTGTTTCCTTACTTTGTATGACGGCAGAACAAAATGAATTCTTTAATAATTGTAACAAAAAACTTAACATTTTGTTACAAAAATCATCCGAACGGAGGATAAATATTTTCGAAAATCATCATAATGAATTAGTGTAAAATGTTTTTTAACTCATCTATTACGTAATCTAGTGCACCTTGTTGAGAATTAAATACAGTTTTACAATCTTCGCAGCTTTGAATATAAAATTCTTTATCTGAAAGTAATTTGTACATATAATCTGTTAGTTCTTTAGGGCTTTTAACCACTTTCCCGGCTTTAGAACGTGATAGTATCCAATAAATATCTCTGAAATTGTGTATAGAAGGACCTGAAATGGCAGGCTTATTGTAAACAACAGCTTCTAAAGGGTTATGACCGCCTGTTTTGTTGAAGCTTCCTCCAATGAATGCAAAATCACAGATTTGATACATTCTGCTAAGTTCTCCAAGTGTGTCTAATATAATAATATCATTGTTTGTAAATGTATCATTTTTTGAACGAAATCCGTAATTCAAGCCTGTTTTTGAAACTAAATCAGAAACATTGTTTACTCTTGTTAAATGTCTTGGCGCAAGTAAAAGTTTTATATCAGGAAATTCTTTTTTTAGAGTTACAAAGGCATCAAGAATTATTTCATCTTCTCCTTTGTGTGTGCTTCCTGCAATAATAACTCTATTTGAACCCTTACCAATTTCGATATTTGAATCAATCCTTTTTACATCAAATTTAAGGTTTTTCATTACACGAGTTTTTTCTTCCGGAGCACCTATTTGTATAAATTTTTCGCGATCTTCTTCGCTTTGTGTAAGAATGCCTGTGTAATTTTTAAACAATTCGGTAAAGAAACCTTTTAAACATTTGTATGACTTGAATGTAGCATCAGAAATTCTTCCATTGATAACAAAAAGCGGAATATCTCTCATCTTGCAATAAGCTGCAAATGTTGGCCAGAGTTCTGTTTCTGCAATTAAAACAACTGACGGGTTAATTTTATTTAGAAAAATCTCAACACAAATAGTTATATCAAACGGAAAATATGTGATAAAATCTGCAATTCCCTCGTATTTTTTATGAGCAATTTCTTGTCCTGTTTTAGTTCCTGTTGTGACTACAATTTTATAATCAGGAAAAGTTTCTTTAGTCTTTTTGATTAAATTTTCAAGGGCAATGACTTCTCCCACAGATACTCCGTGGAACATTATAACTTTATCTCCTAAATTGGGAGCTTCAAATTTCCCTAATTTTTCTTTCCAACCCGGTAGATATTTCCCTTTTATAGCTCTTACTGCTGCATATATTGGTAAAATTAGAAGAAATATTATTGTTGATAAAATTCTATATATAAACATAAATAAATTGTATAACAAAAATATCTGAAAATCTATATTGACAAGCAATTTGAAAAATCATAAAATATTAGGTGTATGGCAATAGTTTATTTAAGTTTAGGTTCAAATAGCGGTGATCGTATTGGATTTGTTCAGCAGACAACAAGTCTTCTTGCAGCTGCTGATGGAATTACGCTTGTCAGAACTTCTGCTTTTTATGAAACTGAACCTTGGGGGATGGAATCTGAAAATTGGTTTGTAAATGCTGTTGTTGAATTAAAAACAACTTTATCTCCAAGAGATCTTTTAAAAGAGTGCCAAAGAATAGAGAAGCAACTCGGAAGACAACATAACAGTTCGAATAAAGGGTATGCGGATAGAACTATTGATATTGATATTTTGTTTTATAACAAAGATATTATTAATGAAGATGATTTGGTAATCCCGCATAAATATCTTCATTTAAGAGCGTTCACTCTTGTTCCTTTGTTAGAATTAATTCCGAATTTTGAGCATCCCGTCTTGCATAGGACTATATCTGAACTTCATAATGATTTAGAAAATCCGGAAATGGTATTTTTATATGGGACAAGAGTTGAAATCTAAGGTCGCAATTATTGGATGCGGTCCTGCCGGTGCAATGTGTGCATATTTTTTGCAGGATAGTTGTGATGTGATGGTGTTTGAAAAAAAATCCCCTTTAGTAACTTTGTTGCCGACAGGTGGTGGTAGGTGTAATTTTGCTCATGCTGAATATAATTTTAAAGAGCTTGCATCTAATTATCCGAGAGGTGAAAAATTTTTATATTCTGTTTTTTCAAAATTTTCAACAACTGATACTCTTGATTTTTTTGAAAAAATAGGTATTAAATCGTATGTCCAAGATGATATGAGAATTTTCCCGACTTCTAATAGCGCAAAAGATGTTAGAGATAAGTTTTTAAAGGCATTAAATCATACAAAGTTTATTAAAGAAAATGCTTTAAGAATAAACATTAAAGGAGATAAATTCTCGGTAGTTACTGATATGGGAGCGTATAACGCTGATTATGTGATAATATCAACGGGTGCTCATGCCGGTTTTGATTTAATTCGAATGCTCGGTCATAAGATAATAGAGCCGAAACCTTCTTTAGTGGGTTTAAAAACAGAGGAAGATTTTTCTAAAATTTCAGGTGTATCCATAAATGGAGTTTTGTTTACGCACAAAGGGGTGTCAGGCCCTGAAATTTATAGAATTTCGTCAATTAAAGCAAGGGATAAGTTCCCTTATAAATTGAATTTTAATTTTATCGGTGATATTGAGTTGCAATCTCTTTTGAATGAAAATTCTCACAAAAGTATCAAAAATTTGCTTGGAGAATTTGTGCCAAAATCATTTGCTCAATTTTGTCTTGAAAGCTTGCAGATTAATCCTGATAAAAAGTGTCATGAAATTGATGGCAAAACTCGTGATTGTATTTTAAATAAGCTTCAAAATTTTGAAGTGACTGTTATCGGTACTTTTCCTGACGGTGAAGTTGTTATGTCAGGAGGAGTTGATTTAAAAGAAGTTAATCCTAAAACTATGGAATCCAAAATCGTTAAGAATATATATTTTTGCGGAGAAGTTTTAGACATTGACGGCTTTTGCGGAGGGTTTAATCTTCAAAACTGCTGGTCGACCGCTTATTGCGCAAGTCAGGCCATTTTAGATAATTTGTTATCTTTCTGATTATCCTGTTTTGCCATTTCCATAACTTTGTATTCTCTGTTGTTTGGTAGTATATATCTCATAGCAATCATTAATGCCGGAACGGCAATCCCTAAGGCGCCAATACATGTTCCGATGTTTTTCAAAACAGCTCCTCTTTTTGCTTTTACAACGTCTTTTAAGTATTTTTCTACATTGTCTTTTGGCGCTTTTTTGTATAGCTCTTCAAGGTTAGATTTTAAATCTTTAATATCATTAATATCAATGAAAGCTCTTGTATCAATTGCATCCGAATTTTTCAAAGTTTTAATTAGTTTAGATTTTTTTGCCATTTTGACAATAAAGTTATCAGGATTTTCGTGTATAAAGTTATATATATCGATATCTTTAGCATCTTTGCCTATTTTTGAAGAATATTCATCAAGACTGTTTTTTAGAGAATTATCTTTGAATGATTCTTTTAATTCTTTGCTTTCAATAATCATTGAATCAAGTTTAATCGGTACTTTTGAATGATTTTCAAGGTATTTTTGAATCATTGAACCTGCAAAATACATGAAAAACCAAGTTCCGCCTTCTTTAATGATATAATTTATTAATTCTTGGTTGCTTTGAGAGCTTGCAAGTCTTTCTGCAGTGATAGAACCGTCTAAAATCATTAAGTTTTTAACCGGATTGAACATGAAATCTTGAATAGATCCGCTGAAAGATATATCTTTATTATTTTTATTTTTATGAACGGCTGAAAATGCCTTTGGAACTTTTTCAGTATAGGTATTTGGGAAATTTTTTATTTTATTTTTAAGATTGTTTTTATTTTTTTCTCTTAATTCCTCTTTAGCCTCTTGAAGTCTGTATTTTTGTCTGAATTTGGTTAGAGTTGCGTATGTAAATATTGCAGCAAAGGTTGAAAATCCGAATTTTGCCATTGCAAGGTTTTTCGTAAATTTAGGGTTATTAGAAGCTTTTATAATACTTTGTTTAATTTCTTCTGTTGGTGCTTTTTCAATTGCTTTTTCCAAAATCTCTTTATTTTTGAGGTTTCTAACGTCAAATTTTGGGTCAATCCCTAGAATTTTGTATAATGTTAAATCTGTAATTGCTTTAAAAAATGGAATTCCGCCAAGCCATATTGCTTCTGTGCCGAATTCATCAATAAATCTGTCTTTCCCTTCTACATTTTTCCCTGTAATGTATGAACCTACTGTTAATCCTGTGCTGTTTGCCAAATCTTTTACCGCCAATGGTAAAAGAGACGCATTGCTCCCTAATTTTGAAAATATATATTCTGAGGTAATTGCTGGTATCATTTAGTTCCCTTTCCGTTTTCAATAATCTGTATCATAAACCCCAGATTAAGTTCATTAATCTGAGAATTGGTGTGTTTGCTTTGATTATTGAATATCGTCGGATATTTTTTTGCATTAATCTAACCTTTCACTTTTTCATTAAATGTACTGAATATTTTTTCTTGCGCAAAATTCATTTAATATTAACGATTTTTTACAAAAAAAAGACCTTTCGGGGGGAAAGGTCAAGTAATAAAAATCTTTTTTACAACGATAGTAAACGTGTCTTATTTTTAAAACAAGCCTTTCAATAAATTTACTATTCGTCGGTTTTGAATAAATTGAATATTCATAGACAATATTATAAGCTAAATATTTTCTAATGTAAAGCTTTAATTGCAAAAAAAGTTCTCTTTTGGTAGTATTTTCTTGTGATTAGTGATATGTAGCTTGTGGGAGAGAAATGATTTTATTTATTATATCTTTTTTATTGGTATTTACTACCTCTTATTTTATAACTTGTTTGCTTGTTGATGATAAATTTGTTAACGGAATTTTTTATTTATTGCTAAGTGCGTTTGCAAATGTTGTTTTAACAATGGAAATTTTATCTTTATTTTCTGCAATTTCTGTTGTTGGAGTGTTAATTTTAAATGTATTATTCTTAATTTTATCTATTGTTATATGGTGTAAAAAAGGAAAGCCGGTTTGGAAAATCCCGTTTGAAAATATAAAATCATTTTTTAGAAAGTATTTAGTTTGTATTAACCAAGATAAATATTTTGCTGTATTATCATTTGGCTTTTTAGTAGCAGTTGGAACAGCTTTGTTCATGTCAAGTTTTATGCCAATTATGAATTTGGATGCTGAATCTTATCATGCTTTAAGAAGTTTGTTTTGGATTCATAATCATAATTTGAATCATTTTTATATTGCAGATATAAGAAATATTGTTTTCCCTATTAATTCAGAAATTGTTTATGCATGGGTATTCATGTTTATAAAACGTTCTGCATGGATTATGTATACTGCTTTTGCGGGTTTTATACTTGCGATGTGCGGAATTTATAATATTTTATCTCTTTTAAAATTCAGTATGAGAAAGAAATTATGGGTGATTTTTATAACATGTTCTTTATCATCTGTAATTGCTCAAATTACGAGCACTGAAACTGATATGATAATTGCAGGATTAATACTGTCAGCAATATATCTTTTCTGGTATGGCTTAAAGTCAAAACGCATTATTCCGATATTTATGTCTTCTTTGGCTTATGCACTTGCTGCAGGAACTAAAACAACTGCACTAATTACAGTTCCTGGTTGTGCTATCGGTTTTTTAGCTTTGGCATATTATTATGATAAAAAAGAATATTACAAACCTATTTTAAAATTTATCGGGTTTGGAATATTGAACTTTATTATATTTTCATCTTATAATTATGTTTTAAATTTCTTAGATTTTGGTAATATTTTCGGATCAAAATATGTTTTGGCATCACATGGCAATTTTTATGGTTTAAAAGCTGTTCCTGCAAATTTCATAAAATATATATTTATGTTTGTTGATTTCGCTGGATTTAGATGGAATCAATATTTAGCAGGTCATATCGAAAATGTTAGAAATGCTTTTTTGGCTATATTTAATCTTTCTGGTTTTAGAGATGGGTTTTATTCTACAGAAGGTAACAGATTAACTCTTGTCGAACCAGTTATGGGATTGGGTGTTATTGGCTTAATTGTTTATCTCCCTTATTGGATTTTTTCATTATTAAGACCTATTTTTAAAAAGGATAAAAGATCTTTATTTATCTTTTGTTTTGGATTGTTGCTTGTTATAAATTTGCTTTTTATGTCTTTGCAACTAGCTTATATGTCTTATAGTATAAGATTTTTAATGGGTTTTTGTGTTATATCTGCCCCAATTCTTGCTTATTCTTATTGTAAACGTAATAATTTTTATAAATTTATTGTTGTATTATTTTCTATGTTTTATATGTGCCTTGTGTCAACTCATTTGTATTCAAGACCAATTGCAAAAATTATAGGTTATTTTAAAGCAGGTTATACTATCCAACAAATAAGAGAAATTGGACAGTGTTCAATATACGTGTTTTTAAATACTTTAAGTCCTTCTGATAAACAATTTTATAAAAATTTGTGTGCGAGCGAATCTTGCATGTTAAAAAATTATATAAGGAAAAATATCAATAAAAATAATAAAATTATATTTTTTGCAAATACTCCGGAAAGATTGCTCCTTGTTAAAATGCTTGATTTTGAAGGTTATAGTATAGATTTTGGTTCGGTAGAAAATATTGAAAATATAGATATGAACAAATATAATCTTGCTATATTTGAGGATAATAGTAATACTGTAACTAATATTAAGCAATTTGATAATAGAAAATCTGATATTTCTGTTATCTCAAATAACAAATTAGTAGATAATACACAAACCGGAAATTATTGTGTGTACTCAAGATATAATGATGAAATTATATCTGCAAATGATAACTCGGATAAGATCCCATTTATATGTATTTGTTATTATACGGATAAGTATTTGTCTGATAAGTTCAATTATAAATATTTAAATAACTTTATAGTAAATTTGAATTTTGGAGATAATGCTGATTTAAGTAAAGACAAATCTAAATTAATCTGGAACTATAGATTTTTTGAAAACATGTCAAATCCAATTATTAAATAAAATTAAAATTTGTTTTAAATAGAAAAACCGGCTGTATTTTATAGTCGGTTTTTATTTTACAGTCATAAATGCAAAAAAAAAGACCCATAAGGTCATTTCTTTTTTAAATGGTACCCCCAAGCGAATTCGAATCGCTGTCTACACCGTGAAAGGGTGTTGTCCTAGGCCTCTAGACGATGGGGGCTTGTTTCTTTCGACAAGTTCAATTCTACATGAAGCAAAATTAAATGTCAACCATTTTTTTTAATTTTTTTTTATTAATTATATTTTACTTATATTTTTTTTGTAAGTAATTCTTCTCCCCCTTGAAAGTTTTTTACTTTTTATGTAAAATATATATATTAAAAAGAGAGAGATAGGAGTCATTTAATGTTCGAACGTTTTACGGAAAAAGCTATAAAAGTTATAATGTTGGCTCAAGAAGAAGCTCGAAGACTTGGTCATAACTTTGTCGGAACTGAACAAGTTCTTCTCGGACTTATTGGTGAAGGAACAGGGGTCGCTGCCAAAACTTTAAAATCTATGGGAGTTACTCTTAAAGATGCAAGAGCTGAAGTCGAAAAAATTATCGGCAGAGGTTCAGGTTTTGTCGCTGTTGAAATTCCTTTTACACCTAGAGCTAAAAGAGTTTTGGAATTGTCTTGGGATGAAGCAAGACAATTAGGTCATAATTATATTGGAACTGAACACCTCTTATTAGGCCTAATAAGAGAAGGTGAAGGTGTTGCAGCTAGAGTTTTGGAAAATCTTGGCGTTGATTTAAACAAAATTAGAAGTAATGTTATTAAAATGCTTGGAGAATCTAAACCTCAATCTGTATCTTCAGGTAGTTCAAGTTCTTCTTCTTCATCAGGTGGAAAAACTAAAACACCTAGTTTAGACGAGTTTGGTAGAGATTTAACGCTTGCCGCTCAAGAATTGAGATTGGATCCTGTTGTTGGAAGAGAAAAAGAAATTGAACGTGTTATTCAAATCCTTGCACGACGTACTAAAAACAATCCTGTTTTAATCGGTGAACCGGGTGTTGGTAAAACTGCTGTTGCAGAAGGACTCGCAACAAGAATTGTTAATGCTGAAGTTCCTGATATTTTAGATGGTAAAAAAGTTATTCAGCTTGATATGGGACTTTTGGTTGCAGGGACTAAATATCGTGGTGAATTTGAAGAACGTTTGAAAAAAATCATGGATGAAATTCGTCAGGCAGGAAATATTATTCTTGTAATTGATGAAATGCATACATTGATTGGTGCTGGTGCTGCAGAAGGCGCTATTGATGCTGCTAATATTTTAAAACCTGCGTTATCAAGAGGTGAAATTCAGGTTATCGGTGCTACAACTCTTGATGAATACAGAAAATATGTTGAAAAAGATTCAGCATTGGAACGTCGTTTCCAACCTGTAATTATCGATGAGCCTTCTGAAGATGAGTCTATTGAGATTTTGAAAGGCTTAAAACCAAAATATGAAGAACACCACAAATTGATAATTTCTGATGAAGCAATTGTTGCTGCTGTAAAATTATCTAACAAATATATTACAGACAGATTCTTACCGGATAAAGCAATTGATGTTATTGATGAAGCTTCTTCAAAGGTGCGTTTGAAAGTTTCAAATCTTTCTCCTGAAGGCAAAGAGCTTGAAAAAGAATTGCGTGCCTTAATCAAGGACAAAGAAGATGCTATCAGAAATCAGGAATTTGAAAAAGCATCTCAGTTGCGTGATGATGAAGCTGAGTTGAAAGATAGAATTCGTGAAATGACTCAGAAGTACAAAGAAGAGCATGAAGCAAATAAACCTACTGTTACTGCAGAAAATGTTGCAGAAGTTATTTCAACAATGACAGGTGTTCCTGTTACAAAATTGACAGAAGGTGAAAGTGAAAGATTATTAAAACTTGAAGATACTTTACATAAAAGAGTTATTGGTCAAAATGAAGCTGTTGTTGCTATATCAAAAGCTATCAGACGTGCTCGTGTTGGTTTAAAAAGCCCGAACAGACCAATCGGAAGCTTTATCTTCTGCGGACCTACAGGTGTTGGTAAAACAGAGCTTGCAAAAGCTCTTGCTGAGGCTGTATTTGGTTCCGAAGACAACATGATAAGAGTTGATATGTCTGAATTTATGGAAAAACATTCAACTGCAAAACTTATCGGTTCTCCTCCGGGATACGTTGGTTATGATGACGGCGGTCATTTGACTGAGCTTGTTCGTAAGAAACCTTACAGCGTAATTCTATTTGATGAAATAGAAAAAGCTCACCCTGATGTATTTAATATTATGTTGCAGATCTTGGATGACGGACGTTTGACTGATGCTAAAGGTCGTCATGTTAATTTCAAAAACACTATTATTATCATGACATCAAATGTAGGTGCAAGCATGATTACAACTACTGCGAAGTTAGGTTTCTCAACAGGTGATGATGAAGCAAAAGACAAATACGAAAAACTTAAAGAAACAGTTTCTGAAGAAATGAAAAAAGCATTCAGACCTGAATTCTTGAACCGTATTGATGAAACAATCGTATTTGCTCATCTAACTCAAGAAGAAATCAGACAAATTGTTGATTTGATGTTGAAAGACTTGTTCAAACGTTTGGCTGAAAGAGAATTATCTGTTGAAGTTACTGATGAAGTTAAAGATCATTTGGCTAAAAACGGTTACTCTGAAGCTTACGGTGCAAGACCTTTAAGAAGATTAATTCAACGTAAAATCGAGGATATGCTTGCTGAAGAAATTCTTTCAGGCAAATATAATCCTGGTGATACGATTGTGATAAAACTTGTGGATGACAAAATTGCTTTTGAAAAAAAGGCTAAGAAGTCAAAAAAAGAGCAAAGTGAGACATCTGAAGTTGCACAATAAATTTTAAAAGTCCCGTTTTCTAAACGGGGCTTTTTTTATGCTTGATATTTTGTAAAAAATAGTTTAAATTATATATTGAAGGTTATGTCAAAGTATTATTACAGAGCGTTAAAGAATAATAATCAGATTGTCAAAGGTGAGATAGAGGCAAGTAATCATCGGGATGCAAGAGAAAAAATCCGAGAATTAGGTTATTTGCCAACTAAAATATATACAGAAGTTTCTGAGGAAGAAAAGTCTGTTGATAATTCTTTGCATGTTTCGCATGTAACTGAATCTTCAAATGTTTCTTTTTTGAGTCTTGGCGAAAAAATAATGTTTACATCAGAACTTCAAGTGTTGTTGTCGTCAGGAATTTCTATTTTAGATGCTCTTGAAAGTATTGAATTAAATTCCCCAAAACATAAGATAAAAACAATTTGTTCAAATTTAAAACTTTCGATTATGTCAGGTGCAACATTTGCGCAAGCTTTAAGCTCTTTATATGAACAGGTGTTTGGCCCTGTTTATATTGCGTTGGTTAAGAGTGGAGAAAATTCAGGCGAGCTTGATGAAACACTTATGAGAATGTTGATTTTATTGCGAAAACAGCAGAGTATAAAAGATAATATTTTTAGTGCTTCCATTTATCCTGCGATTTTATTGGTTTTGATGTTTGTATTGCTGTTAATATTTTCCAAATTAGTATTCCCTGCATTTATGTCTTTCTTTGCTTTTAATGGACAAAGTTTACCGCCATTGGCAGGGTTGCTTGTCGGAATTTGCTCATTTGTAGAACATTTTTGGTGGCTTTTAATAATATTTGCTGGTGCTATTTCAGGAGCTTTAATGGCTTTATTCAAAAATCCTGAATTTAAGAGTAAGTGGGATGAATTTATTTTAAAAGTGCCTGTGATATCTGATTTTATTACTTATATAAATCTTTCAAATTTCATGACTGTTTTGCAGATTTCTTACGATGCCGGATTGCCTATAATGTCTGGGTTAGAGCTTGCAAACAGGTCTGTTGGAAATTATATTATAAAACATCGTATTTCAAATTCTGTTCATTTAGTGAAGAGTGGGAAATCTTTGACTGAAGCTTTTTATCAAACAGGAGCAATTCCAAACGCTTTGATGACAATGGTTGCAACCGGTGAAAAATCAGGAACATTAGGTAAAATGCTTCATGATGCAGCTGATGTTTTGGATAAAAGAGTTGATATGGCTCTTGATGCTTTAACCAAACTTTTTGGACCTACCGTAATTGTAATTCTTGGCGGTGTTGTATTATTTATAGCAGTTGCATTTTACCAGATGTATGCAGGAATGTTAAGTTCATTATTCTAATTTTTATTGAACCATCTCATTATTTTATCAAGAAATCCTTCTTCTTCTTGCATATCGGTATTTGATAGTTTTTCCAATTTGTGTTGAATTTTTGAATAATCAGGGTTACCTTTACCGATTTCAAGGTATTTTTCATAGCATTCTACGGCTGCCGGTTTGTTTCTAAGCTTTTCATAAGCTTCTCCAAGCTTTCTAACCGTTGTAGAATTTCTTTTATCAAGATGGTAAAGTTTTAAAAGATAATCTGCTTCTGCTTTGTAATCGCCTAAGCTTTCTCTGAATTCTGCAAGTTTTTGTAATGCTTTTTTATCTGATTCATCAAGTTTTGAAATCCTTTCATAAAATTCCATTGCATGGTTTTTATCTCCGGATTCTTCCAAAAGCATTGCAAGTGTATTCATAAGCTCTAAATCATCATTTTTTAGTTGATATGCGTTTAAATATTCATTTATTGCAATATCTTTATTGCCTCTTACAAGGTTATATTTTCCCCAGTTGAGGTGAGCATTATAATCGTCATTCTTTTCTTCGTATATAAGTGCTCTCATTTGATATGTAAGCGGAGAATTTTTTTCTAAATTGTCAAATTCATTAACGCATTCAAGAGCTTTATCAAACTCATTAATCATATAGTAATATTGAGCTTTAAGAGAATGGAATTGTGGAATGTGATTGTATTGACCTTCCATTTTTTGTAATTTTTCAAAAGCTTCAGATTTTTTGTCAGTATCTAAAAGACATTTTACCTTTGTTAATTCATCGGATGTAATTTCTATAGCTTTTTCAGGGTTTCCGTTTTTTAGATATAAATCTGCAAGTTGTTCTTTGATATTTGGAGTATCAAAGCCTGATTTTCTTGCACGTTCCAAAACATCGATTGCACTAGGAGTTGCATCTTCTTTTACGTATAGATTTGCAAGTCTTTTGAAAACTTCTTCATGAGCATCTTCATGGTCTATAACTTTTAAATATTCATCTATTGCTTTTAGGTTATGACCTTCTTGTTCATATAAAGTTCCAAGTACAAATCTTGCAGAAAGCATGTCTTTGTCTTCTTGTGCGCAGTTAATAGCTTTTTTATAGTCATTAATTGCGTGTTCAAGTTTATGTTCAACATTGTGCATATTGCCTCTGTAAATGTAATATTTATATTTATCAGTTGTTACATAAATATCCATTAACTGTTCATAGGCCAAAACGTTTGTCGCATCAAGCTCTAATATTTTTGAGTAATATTCTGCGGCTTCTTCCTTTTTATCAAGCATCATAGAAAGGTGTCCCAAGCGTTCAAGAACGCTTAAATCTTTAGGATTTCTTTCATAAACTTTTTTATATTCATCAAGTGCGAGAGAATATTGTTCATTTTCTTCGTATTGTTCCGCTGTCTGTAAACTCATTTATTACTCCTTTTAATTTTTTTTGTTAGCATAATTATATATGAAAAACAAATAAATTACTAATCTTTCAGGCTAATTATATTGGTTTTGTGCTTTTTGAATTCCGTTATCAAGATAAAATTCGATTGCCTCATCTGCCCTTTTGATAACTTCTTTAAGCTCAGGTAATTTATCTTTTGGAAAATTTTGTAGAACATAGTTTTCAGAAGGAATATTCGGTTGTGGTCCTATCCCGATTTTTAACCTGTCAAATTCTTTTGTTCCGACATGCTTAATAATTGATTTAATCCCGTTATGTCCTCCGTCAGATCCGTTTGCACGAAATCTTATACGGCCTAAATCAAGAGCAATATCATCATATACAATCAAAATATCTTTCACATCAATTTTATAATAATCCATGACGGCCCTTACTGCTTCTCCTGACAAATTCATAAAAGTTGTCGGTTTTATCAGAATGTTTTCTCCAAGTTTAGTTATAAAACATTTTAGTTTTTTGTCTTCTTTAAAAGAAACATTGTTATCTAACGCCCATTTATCAAGGACCATAAATCCTGCATTGTGACGTGTAAAATAATATTTCTCTCCTATGTTTCCTAGTCCTGCGATTAATTTCATTTTTTATAATCCTTTATATTTCTTATTTTAACGTAAATAAATATTACCACACTCGTTTACCATATTTACGCTTAACAAAATGATAAAAAACATTTATTTTGATAATGCTAAAGATGAGGATATGACTTATGAAAAATAAACCTATTGTTCAAGAAAAAAGTTCAGAAAAAGTTGCAAAATTTTTAGAAAAAAATTCCTTACATAAAAAGGATTTTGCAGAGATGATTGGTGTAACGCTTTCATACGTTTACAACCTTATAGATGATACAATTCCTTTCTCTACACGTACAACAACATTAGAACGTATTGCAACTGTAATGGAGATTGCGCCTGAAGAATTTGAAGAATACAAAATTCCGCAAGAACCTGTGTTAATTGATGATTCCGTTGAATTTTTTAAAGATGTCATGAAAGAAAAGGGCATGTCTGTAATTAATTTTCTGAAAGCATTCCCGAGAAAAAAACGTCTTGATATTGTGGATATGCTAAGAGGAACGTTACCAATTCCGATAGATTTTAAGGAGTTAACTATGATTGCGCAGGTGCTAGATTTGAGTAAAGATGATATCTATACGATGTGGGAAAAGCGAATGAAGCAGGTATTAGAATCAAACGGCATGAATATATATTCAAATGCAGCTTTGGTTAATTCAATGTTTGATTGCGCAAAGAAATATATTCACTTGAAATAGTTAAACATTACGATCTTTTTCAAGGTCGTAATTTTTTTTGAAAAAATAGTTGACAATAAAATTTGTTCTTGCTAAGATAAACTCACTGACGAAATGAATAGCGTTTATTTAATATGCGCTTGTAGCTCAGCAGGTAGAGCACTCCCCTTTTAAGGGATAGGTCGCGCGTTCGAATCGCGCCAAGCGCAAAATAAAAGGAAGGTTAAACCTTCCTTTTATTTTGCTATTTAGCTAAGATGAGAACGCCTATTGCGTTCGAGCGACCTGCGAGCAGAATTAATGGAATAAGGTCTTTATATGTTTCTTTTTTAAAAATATGATTTAAACCCCCTTTTTGTTCAGGCTGATTTTTTGTTAATTCTTTCCATAGTTCAAGCGCTTTACTTTCATCAAGCTCTTCTGCATCTTTAGAATTAAATTTTACTGCTCCGACAACTGATATATTATCCATAGGAAGTTGATTTGGATAAATATATTCAAGTGCGACTTTACGTTGTTTATATAAATGTGAAGCTAATGCGCTATCACCTAATGCCATTTTTGTACAAGAATGCATACCATTTCTTCCGGGACCGGAATTTGAACGAATTACCAATTTCCCTTATGCCAAGTGGTAATTACAATCTTTTTTTTTTTTTTTTTTACTTTTTAGGCTGCAAAAAGATAGATACAAAGCGGATGATATATTTCTCCGCTTTTATTTTGCTGTGTTGAAAAATTTCTGGCAAAAAATATTTTTTTAGGTTTTAATATTAGACGTGAAAATTTATTCAATTAATACAGTTTATAATAATTCAAATTCAGGTGTGCTTAATTCTCAAATAAAGCACTGTAATTCTTACATATCTTTTGACGGCTGGTTTGGCAAGAAAAAATCTCCTGTTCAAGATGAATTTATTAAACAGGATAAGCCTTCAGATATTAATTCTACATTCGAACAAATATCTTCATCGAAGCCTGTAGATGATACCGTTACAAAAGATTTGTCAAAGTTAAATGCGCATGAATTGATTTTGTCCTGCAAGCTTGCTGATGTTCTGCACAGGATTGATAAAAATACTATTATTGTTATTGGTGATCCTGAAAGTTTATTCTTTAAAAATTTTGTTAAACGCGCATTAACCGATGAAGATTCGGATATTGATAATCCCAAGGATATAAAAGATGTATATATCTTGAAAGAAAATATGATAAATCCTCTGATAATTTCAAAAGATTATGATAAAAAAAATTCTTTTAAATTATACGGTCTGGCAAGAAATCTTGCAGACTCAAAAAAAGATTTTACGACATATCTTAATACTGCCGTATATGATAATCTTATTGAAACAGAAAGCAAGGTTAAAATAAAATTTATAAAAACAGGAAAAGAATCAAATAATATTTTTTATGATGCAAAAGTCCCCGTACAGGATTTCTTTACTGATGGTGATTATCTCAAAGCAGAACCTGTAAAAAGTTCTTCTAAATTATCCAGTAATGATAGTGAATTTGTATGTAAATTAAAAGAAAAAGTAAATTCAGAGAGTAAGAAAAGTTCCAATATTCCACAAAGAACATTTGACGATATTGCAGGTATGGATGACACTGTAAAACTCGTTAAAAAGAAGATACTGTTTCCGCTTTTATATCCTGACGCATTCCCGCAATCAGCAAATAAAGGAACAATATTCTGGGGAGAACCCGGAACGGGAAAGACTCTTCTTGCTCTTGCGATAATAGGGGAAGCAAAAAAACGCCAAAATCAGGATATACATTTTATCAAAATAGATTCACAAGAATTTGAACGCTCTAATTTTGGCGAAACTGAAAAATTATGGAGAAATACGTTTAAAGAACTTGTCGATAACCAGCCTTCCATATTATTTATTGATGAACTCGATACTATTGTTCCGCAGAGAAGAGAAGGTTCAAATTATGTCGGAAAAAACGGCGTTACAGCACAGCTGCTAACTCTTATTGATAACCTTGAAAAACAGCATGCTCGTGTGGCAATTATTGCAACGACAAACAGGCCTGATATGATTGATAAAGCAATTAAAAGAAACGGACGTTTGGGCAATCTTATTGAGATTAAAAAACCGGATGAAAAAGGCTGTCTTGATATTTTGAATTACTATTTAAAAAATAAAAATGTGAGCGGAGATTTTGACAGAGAAGTATTCGCAAAAAAACTTTATGAATTATCCTGTACAGGAGCAGATATTAATGCTATTGCAGATGATGCAAGAGATAAAATGTATGAAAGATACGGTATTTACGAAAAAATGGATAATGGTACTTATAAGGAATCTGATTTGGATAATTTGCAATATGAAAATGAAGATTTTGAAAAATCATTGGAAGATATGAAAAACCGTAAATAAATTCTTTACATTCTGACTTTATAAAATATAATGATATTAAGGATATTTAATTTAAAAGGATTATAGAATGAGTAAATATTTATTGGAAGTCGGATGTGAAGAATTACCTTATAAGTTTATACCATCAGCAATTCAACAATTGAAAAACGGGTTTGAAAATTTCTTGAATTCAAATAAAGTTGAATTTGAAGATGTAAAAGTTTATGCTACCCCAAGACGTCTTGCTGTTATAGTTTCTGGACTTGAAAAAGAAAGCAAAGACGAAGTTAAAATTGTAAAAGGCCCTATAAAAAAAGTTGCCTATGATGAACAGGGTAATTTGACTAAAGCAGGTGAAGGTTTCTGTAAAAAGAACGGAATTACCCCTCAAGATTTGTATATCGAAAATGATTACCTGCATGCAAAAATTGTTGTTAAAGGTAAATCAATTGTAGAACTTTTAAAAGATAATGTTCCATCTATTGTTTTGAAACTTCAAGGTCCTCATTTTATGAGATGGGCTAATAATGAAGAAAAATTTGCTCGTCCTATCAGATGGATTGTTTCTATTCTTGATAAAGAAGAAGTTAAAATTAAAATTATTGATAAAGAAAGCTCTAATGTTTCTCGCGGACATAGATTTGCTCAACAAAATGTTTATATCAATAACCCTGATGATTATGTTGAAATTATGCGTAACTGCTGCGTAATTGTTGATCAGGATGAAAGAAAACAAAGAATTATCGATAAGGCAAAAGAAGAAGCTGATAAACTCGGTGCAACTCCTTATTATACAGATGATTTGTTGGAAGAAGTTACATTTATTACTGAATATCCAGTGCCTGCAGTTTGTGAATTCTCTGAAGAATATTTGAAACTTCCTGAAGAACTTGTAGTTACTGTTATGGCTGTTCATCAAAGATATTTTGCGTTGTATAAAGACGGAAAACTTATTAACAAATTTATTACAATGACAAATTACTTAGGTGATGAATTTGAAAATATTAAAGCCGGAAATGTCAGAGTTATTAAAGCTCGTCTTGATGATGCCGTGTTCTTCTTTAATGAAGATACAAGAAAACCTTTGGTTGATTATGTTGAAGATTTAAAAGGCATAACTTTCCAAAAAGGTATGGGAACTATGTATGACAAGGCTCAAAGACTTATTGCTCTTTCAAGATTAATGATTGGTGAAAATAAGACTGTTGAACGTGCAGCAATGCTTGCAAAAGCTGATTTGTCAACAAATTTGGTGTTTGAATTTACTGAGCTTCAAGGCTTTATCGGTGCTGATTATGCAAGAGTATCCGGTGAACCTGAATGTGTTTGTGAAGGGATAAAAGAGCATTACTTCCCGTTGAATGCAGATGGAGAAATTGCAAAAACTCTTGAAGGCCAAATCGTTGGTATTGCTGATAAAATGGATAATATTTGTGCAGTATTTGCAGAAGGTAAAAAACCTACCGGTTCATCTGATCCTTTAGGTGTTCGTCGTGCAGCACTCGGTATTATAAGAACTATTCTTGCTAATAATTTGAAAATTGATTTGGCAAAATTGGTTAATGAAACTTTGATGCTATTACCTGTATCAACTGAAGGAGATGGGTTTGCCGATAAATTGAAAAAGGCTGCTGGTTCTTGCATAAACAGAGTTTCAGGCAAAATTACCGAAGAAATTTATGATTTTATTATTCAAAGATTGATAATTTATTTATCAGATAAATATCCAAAAAATGTTTTGGAAGCATGCGCTTCAAATAAAAATCCTCTTGAAGATTTGACAGATTATATTAAACGTGTTGAAGCTGTTTCAAACTTTAAATCTGATGATGTTCTTGAAAGTGCAAATAGAGTTTTGAGAATATTAAAAGAAGAATCAAAAAAATCTGTTAACAAAAATCTATTCAAAGAACCTGCTGAGGCTATGTTATTAAATCAAATAGAAACGGTTTCAGAGGATATGGATTATGAAGCTTATTTGAAGCAATTGGAAGAAATTAATCCTTCAGTTCAAAAATTCTTCAATGACGTTCTTGTAATGGACAAGGATGAAAATGTTAAGGAAAACAGACTTGCCTTGTTGACAATGTTGAAGAAAAAATATGATTATATCGCAGATTTCAGTAAATTATAAAGAATTGTAAACAATCGTTGTAAAAAAGTAAATTATTTTTTTCAGGATACTTTACAATAGTACGAAGAAGGTAAATAAAAAATTAATAAAGCAATAAATGGTAGGAGTCAACTTATGCTAGACAGATTAAAAAATCTAAAAATAGTAAAAACATTTGGGAAACAAATAAGCCCAAAATTACGCTGGCTAAATTTTATGAACCTAAATGCAAATAAGAAATCAGCTGATTATATCAGTATGGTGAGCGGAGTTGACGAATTGAAATCAAATTCTGACGAACGTAAGCTGGAAGCAATGGTCAGAGAACAGCTCAAGGAAGAATTCCCAAATATTGAGAATATGAAATCTTATGAGCTTCTTGTAGATGCAGTAATCCATAATTACAAGAAAAAACAGCTTCAAGCTATGGATGAGCTCGAAAAATAAAATTATTACTCATCAAAATTAATAAAAAGGTAGCACCCAATTGCGGGTGTTATTTTTTTGTATATTAATATAAATGTGTTATTATAAACTTACAAAAAAGAAATGAATTTTTTAGGAGGGTATATGACTGTAACTATTATCGGTGTTTCTTTAGAAAATAGGTTAGAAACTTCTGTTGAATTTCAGAAAATTATATCAAAATTCGGATGTCAAATAAATACAAGAATTGGTTTGCATTCGTTAAAAGAGAATGTTTGTTTAAATCAAGGAATTGTTCTGTTAGAAGTAAGCGGCGATGCTGCTCCTTTAATTGAAGAGCTTTCAAAAAAATGGGAAATTCAAACAATGAAGTTTGAATTATAACTTTTGTAAACCTTTTATTTTTTTATAGCAAAAAAAAATATTGAGGGTGTTTCATATTGAAGGGAATTAGACCAGATGATAACGCCCATAACTGCTTCAAATTCTAATTTACAAAATCAGGCGCTTTTAAAAAAAACGCCAAACGGTAAAACAGAACCTAAAAAGCCTGATAGGACAAGCATCTTTTATATTAATGATTTCCACGGAAAATCGATAAATATGGAACGTACAGTTACGGCATCTTATGCTTTTGATCATTTTGTTCCTTCTGTTCCTACTGATAAATTGAAGCTTTCATCCGGTGATATTCAACTAGGAGAGCCTGTTGATGCGAATAAAGTTATGGTAGAAGCTCAAAATATTATGGGAATTATGGCTTCTGCTATGGGCAATCATGAATATGATACTCCCGAACATATTGCTGAATTAATTCCGCAAATGGGGTATAAAATGCTTGCTTGTAACATACATATCAAGCCTGATAATCCTCTTTATAAAAAGGTTGAAAGCTCTTATGTTCAAGAAATTAACGGAAACAGATACGGAATTATCGGTGTTTCTCCTGTTGATTTGTTCTCAAGATTGAAGTATGGAAAGATTTTTGAAGAACTTCAAATCGATGGTATTGATAATACAATAAAAGATGTTCAATCTGAAGTTAACAACTTGAAAAAGCAAGGTGTTGACAGAATTATATTGTTATCTCATGTCGGATTTGGCTATGATCAAAAAATTGCAAAAGAAACAGACGGTATTGATATTATTTTAGGCGGTCATTCTCACAATCTGGTAAAAGATATAAAACCTAATATTAACTTATTCAATTCAAAATCAGGTGAGCCTGTTGTAATAACACAAGCAGGACGTGACGGTAACTATTTTGGTGTATTGAATGTTGAATGGAATAAAAACGGAGTGATAACAAAAGCTCAAAATAATGTAACAAGTACGAGAGGGTTCAAACGCAGTCCTGTTGTAAGACATGTGTTTGAATCAATTCTTGGAAAACCAAAAGTTGTAGGTGTAATAAATTCTGTTTCTCCTGCACCTAAAAATGTTTCTGTTGAACCAAGCGGTCATGGAAGCTTCCTTTGTGATTGTATGAAGGAAGAATTGGGAACAGATATTGCATTATTCGGCTCTGCAACAATGAGAGGATTTTTTGAACCGGGAAAACTTGATACAAGATGGTTAGAAGATATTTCTCCGTTTAAAAATAAAATGGTTGTTGCAAATTATTCTGAAAAAGATATTGTTGATGCCTTGCGTGTAGCTTCAAGATCTTTGGTTAACACAAATAACAAGCCGGGACTTGTTTATGTTTCAGGATTAAAATATAAAGTCGGCAAGGATGGAGAATTAAAGAGCGCATCTTTTGTTGACAGGAATGGAACAGAAACCCCTATTGATATAAAAAATCCAAGAACAGATAAATTTTATAAAACAGCATTAACTGATTATTATGCAGCAGGGCATGACGGCTTTACTATGTTGAAAAAAGCTGATGCTGATAAAAAGATTTATGATTTCGATGTTTGCAAATGTATAGAAGATTATATGCACAAAACTTCAAAACCTGTTGATATTGTAGATGACGGTAGAATTCAGGTTGTTGGGTAAATTGATTTTAATTAAATGTTTTAATCTTTAGCTTCGTAGGTCTTGATTAATTCGTAATCCCAAACTAATACCCCAATTGTCAAAGTATAAACAAGTAAAATTGCGGTAATATAATTTGATAATTTTGCAATTTGAGTTTGTTTTGATGACAGTGCAAAGCTTATAGCATTTATATCACCTTTGTAAATTATTGCAACCGTTAATCCGACTAAAAAGAATATTATAAAAACTGCCAAAAGCGTAATTCCGTAAGCCGCAATTACAACCCATAATCTTTTAATCAATAGCATAAAATAATCTTTGGCATTAAATTTGTGGAAAAGTTTAAAAGCATCAGAATTTTCAAATTTATATGAAAAGCCTGCTTGAATCATAGTTAAAGGAATTGCTAGTAATGTTTCAATACAAAATGCTTGATATTGATATTTTGAAAACACGCTAATCATACACAAAGGAATCATTATTAGAAAAATTATAAATGGTACTTTTTTAGCAGCTATTTTTAGTACATTTATATCTGAATCAGGAATTTTTCTAGTGTGTAAAAATTCAGTTTCAAATCCGACAATGAAAAAGCTGAATAAAATAATTAATAAGGCAAGTCCTATCTCTAAGTATATTGTTGCATCGTTATAATATTGCTCTACAAGTGCCATATACCCATTAATTAAGCCTGCAATTCCGCATATTGAAAATAAACATATTTGTCTTTGCAGTGCATTTTCACCTTTATATAAACAAGCTAATGCTTCACGCATTTTCGCCATTTTCTGTATCTTCCTTTCTAAAAATTGGTTTTATATCTCTATAATAAGAGTTTATTAATGAATATGGAAAAGCAAAGTACCAAGTAACAATTATAAAATACCCTGCAAGTGAATTCATTATAATATCCATAAAATAAAAATCATCAGTAATATACCCTATTTTGTCAATCCCGATAAGCCCTGCAATAGTATATATAAGTATGTATATTGCGGCAACTCCGACAGTTGTCAAAATAAATAGAATAAGTTTGATATATAAGCTTTTGAAAGCAGGTTTTACAAATTTAAATAACAATAAAATATTTAAAAGCCCTTTTGCACTGAAATTTTCCGCATAAGCAAGGAATATATAATATACAAAAACCGCAAAGAATATTAATGGGAGGGTTACTACAAATGCTAGAGGCAATATATGAGTTACAATATAAATTATTAAAGGTATAAAAAGAGCTATTAAAGCATAAATTCCCCATATAACATTTAATTTTATTACTCCCCAAAAAGCCTTAGGTTGAATTTCTTTGAGCTTTGGTAACATGCCGTTATTAATATTATTCATAGCGTTATATAGAAATTGCAAGCTATATGCGCCTACTATTATATTGAAAATAATATCAACAGGGTTTTGTCTTAGAGTAAAAGGATTTCCGCGTTTTATATCAATATAGCTTGAGGCAATTGTCCATATAACAGATATAACCAAAAGCCATATATGTGCTATTTTGTTTTCATAAACTTTTTTATAACTATCAATTAAACCGCTCATTTATTCTCCTCATATAGTTCTTATTATAGCAGTTATACATTTGATTGCAACAATATTTTTTTATAGTAAGATTGATTTATGGATATCGATATAAAACAGCGTTTTGGCGGGTTAAAAACCAGATTTGAAAAAATAAAGGAGTGTCTTTGACAAGGCTTCGTTAGTTAATGATTTAAGTAAATTGGAAGCTGAGATGCAAAGTCCTGAAGTTTGGGCTAATCAGAAAAAAGCCTCTGAATTAGGGGTAAAGATTAGGGAAATAAAAGATAATATTGAATTTCTTGATAAGTGGCAAGCTGTAATAGAAGATGTTGAAACAGCATTTGAAATCGGAGATGAAAGTTTAATTTCAGAGATGACGGTTCAACTTGATGAAATGTCTGTTGCATTAGATAAATTTGAAGTAAAACAGATGTTGAGCGGAGAATATGATGAGGCGGATGCAATTTTGTCAATAAATTCAGGAGCAGGCGGAACTGATGCTCAAGATTGGGCAAGTATGCTTTTGAGAATGTATATGAGGTGGGCCGAAAGCAAAGATTGGAAAGTTGAGCTTTTAGATAAACTTGATGGTGATGAAGCAGGAATTAAATCAGCTACAATAAAAATTACGGGTCGATATGCCTACGGTTATGCAAAAGCAGAAAAAGGTGTTCACAGATTAGTTAGAATTTCGCCGTTCAATGCAAACGGGAAACGTCAAACAAGTTTTGCATCAGTTGAGGTTTGTCCGATATTAGAAGATTTTGAAAAAACAATTACAATTCCGCCTGAGGATTTGGAAATTGATACAATGCGTTCAGGCGGCGCAGGCGGTCAGAACGTAAACAAAGTTGAAACAGCTGTCAGAATTCTCCATAAACCGACAGGAATTGTTGTTAAATGTCAACAGGAACGTTCACAGCTTCAAAATAAAGAAAATGCGATGCAAATTCTTGCTGCAAAACTTCTTGCAATTCGTCAAGCAGAGCATGAAAAGAAATTAGCAGAATTGAAGGGTGAAAACGCTGATATAAATTTTGGATCACAAATACGTTCTTATGTCTTTCATCCTTATAAAATGGTTAAGGATCACAGAACAAATTATGAAACTTCAAATGTTGATGCCGTAATGGATGGCGATTTGGACGGATTTATTGAAGCATATTTAAGGTCTAACCATTAAGAAATTTATTTTAATCAAGTTTTGTCCCGTGTAAATCAGTTCCGCCTGTTTTTATAAGGTTGTATTTATTTGCAATTCTTTCAACTTCTTTTGCAGTATGAAATTTTATTATTCCTCTGTGGCGTTTATAGGGGTAATAAACTTCTATTCCGTCAAGTCCGTATGAAATTAGCTTTTTTACAAAACTTTCAAGATTTATTGCCCAGCAGCAGGCAGGGTGTGCTAAAACTGCTATACCGCCTGCATTATGAATTGCTTTGATAAGCTTTTTGATATCGCGTTTTGCAAAAATTCTTATAATATCCAATTCTGTTTCTTTTTTATCTTTTGCGCAGAAGGATAAAAGTTCTTCGTTATTTATATCAATTCCATAGGCTAGTAAGTGCATAAAAACATAACCGCACCAGACATCAAATTCAATTCCCGGAAGGATAATGTCATCTTTTAAAATTTCAGTTTGCTTGTATGCTTCTAATGTGTTGTGGTCGCAAAATGAAATTTTTTTATATCCGAGTTTGTGTGCTTGTTGTAAAATCTCGGTTACATTTCCTTTTCCGTCTGAAAAGGTTGAGTGTAAATGTAAGTTAACTTTATTATTTAAAAAATCTTCTTTTGTGTATTTTTCCATATTTGTAATAAAATTATTATACAATAAAAATTTTCAAATATTAAACAGGAGAGTTATGGGAAAAGAGGATAAAAGCATTTGGGCTGTATTTTTTGAAGGTATTAAAATTTATGCTTTAAATATTCATAAATTTTTCTTATATATGCTGTTCCCTGTTTTAGGGCAATTAGTTGGTTTGTTTTTAATTTTTGGTGTTACTTATTGGTACACTACAAATTTTCAGGATTTGGCAGTTAAATTCCCTGCTTTGAATGATATTTCAGCAATGCTTATTTGTATAATCCTTTCGGTTATCCCAGGGTTATTGATTTGGGCAAGAGCATTTTGGGATTATCTTGTATCTTACGGTGCCTTAAATTCAATGACTGATGGGTATTTGAATACGGGAAGAGTATATGATTTCAGGGCTCATAATTCTGTTGTTACAAAGAAAACTTTTTCATTCATTATATTATGGTTCTTGTTTAGTATTTTTACCATAATTTCCGTAATCCCTGTATTTTGGATAATCGGTTTTGTGTTCTTTATATATTTTATTTTAATTTTCCAAGTATTCACATTTGAAAACGGTTTGTCACCTATCGGGTATTTTAGAAGAAGCTTACAGCTTGTCAAAGGTAATTTTGCAAGAACATTTTTATTAATGGCATTTCTTGTGATTTTTACTTATTATCTTTTGACTTCAGGGTTAGGAGTGTTATTTGACGCTTTGGATTTAACTAAAAATTGTGCAAAGGTTTTTGAAACTTGGGCTTATACTTTGCCTGTTGAGTATCTTGAAAAATATGGAATTACTCCTGCAATAATTGGTCAGGAAGTTGTGAAGCAGATTATATTTTTTGTGGTTGTCGGTTTTACTCTTCCTTTAAGAAGTATTTGCTGGACATTGTGGTATAACAATCTTGCATCTGATGATGTTCCTGCTGAAAGTGCAAAACCTCGTTATAAGAGAAAATCTGCACCTAAAAAGACAGTTGCAAAAACTTTTAAAATTGAAAAACGCGGAATAGATCCTGAAATTATCAGACGTGCAAGAATGGATGATGATGAGTATTAAAAATGTTTATATGCAAAAATTGTAAATCTGTTGATAAATTTGAATTAATGTTTTCACCTGATTATCGTGGCGAAAAGAAGTTTTCGCAAGAATATAACAAGGATGGAGATATTGAAATTACTGTTGACGGGTATAAATTTATTCCCGATTTGCAATTTATGAATGATCATGCTGTTTGCAAATATTGCGGACAGATTTATATGTGGGATTATGAAGGTAAGCATAATTGAAAGGATAAATCTTATGAAAAGAGAAGGCAGAGCAAATAACGAAACAAGAGAAATTAAATTTATAAAAGATTATACAAAACACGCACTCGGTTCAGTGCTTGTTGAATTTGGCGATACAAAAGTAATTACAACCGCATCTGTTGAAGAAGGAAAACCAAAATGGATGGACAAAGATGACAAAAGAGGCTGGGTAACTGCTGAATATTCTCTATTGCCTTCTGCTCCAAATACAAGATGCCAAAGAGAAAGAACAAAAATATCAGGAAGAACTCAGGAAATTCAAAGATTAATCGGCAGAAGCCTTAGAGCTTGCGTTGATTTAGAAAAAATGTCTGATTTAACGATTACAATAGATGCTGATGTAATTCAAGCAGATGGCGGAACAAGGACTGCATCTATTTGTGGCGGGTTTTTAGCTTTGAGAATTGCAGTTGAAAAGTTGTTGGCAAACGGTACATTAAAAGAAAATCCGATAATTGAACCGATAGGAGCTATTTCAGCAGGTATTGTTGATGGAGAAGTTAGACTTGATTTGGATTATCAAGAAGATTCTCATGCTCAAGTTGACAGTAATATAGTTTTGACAAAGAGTGGTAAAATTATAGAATTTCAGACTACTGCAGAAGGAGAACCTTATGAGCAGTCAGAAATGATTAAGATTTTTAACATTGCAAAAGAAGGAATTGATAAAATAGTTGCGATGTATGATTTAATTTAGTATAATGTTCAAGTAGCAAAAAGGAGAGTTTATTATGATAAAAAAATTATTGGTTGCATCATTATGTTTGGTTATTAGCGCTGGCGCAATTGCTTATGCTGCAGATTCTGGATCTACTACTTATACAGAAAAATTTATTCAAAAACATACACAAAAACTTGTAGATACTGAAAAACAATTACAAAAAGATCAACAAGCAAGAGAAGAAGCTCGAGCTCAAAGAAAAGAAGAACTTCAAAAGAAAATAGAAGCAAATCAAAAAGCAAGAGAAGATGCAGCAAAAGCTAGAAAACAAAAATATGAACAGAAAAAAGAATTGTGGAATCAATTAATTTCTGAATAAGGAGAAAGATTTTATGAAGAAAAAATTAACAGTTTTACTTGCTATTGCAGTAATGTCTATGTCTTCTGTTTATGCTGCAGAAACTCAAGGTCCTATTTCAAGATGGCTTGATAATATGACAGGTACTGTTGCTCAAAAAGAGCAAAAAGCTCATCAAAAATCTGTTGAACGCCAACAAAAATTAGCTCAAAAGAAAAAAGCAAGAGAACAAAAGCTTGCAAAGAAAAGAGCTAAGGCAAAACAAAAACAGTTGGAAAGACAGAAAAAAGCTCAAGAGCGTAAGAACAAAGTTCAAAAGAAGAAAAGCTTGATTAAAGAATTGTTCTCAAAAGAAGATTAAGTTTAATTTAAAAGAAAAGAGCCGTCTTATTTAAAAGGCGGCTTTTTTGCATTTAAAGTTTAACTGTGCTAAACTAATACAATAATGGAGTTATAGTATTATGCCTGCAATAACAACAAAAACTCTGACAGGGGCTCAAATAGTTTTAAAAACATTGAACAAGCTTGGAATTGATACTATTTTCGGATACCCAGGCGGAATTGTTTTGAATGTTTATGATGAATTAAGCAGACAAAATGCTATAAAACATTATCTGGTAAGACATGAACAAGCTGCAGTTCATGCTGCTGAAGGTTATGCAAGAGTTAGCGGCAAATGTGGAGCTGTTATTGTTACATCAGGTCCCGGTGCTACAAATGTTGTGACAGGTCTTGCAAATGCTTATCTTGACGGATATCCGCTTATTGTAATTACAGGGCAGGTTTTGTCTGAACTTTTACATCAGGATGCGTTTCAAGAAGTTGATATTATTGATATTACAAAATCCTGCACTAAGAAAAATTATCAGGTAAAAAGTGTTTGTGATTTAGAAAAAACTCTTACAGATGCTTATAATTGTGCAATGTCAGGTAGACAAGGTCCTGTTCTTGTTGATATTACAAAAAATGTTTTTACAGAATGTTTAGAATTTAGTGACGATATTTCTGTAAATATTAGTAAACCGGCAATTAATAAAGCTGATGTGAAAGTCGCTTTGGATATGATTTTACAAGCTAAAAAGCCTTTGATAATATCAGGTGGCGGTGTTGTTCAATCAGGTGCTTCAAATGAAATTTTTGATTTTGCAAAAATATTAAATATTCCTGTTGTTTCAACGATGATGGGGCTTGGAACTTTTCCTGAAGATGATGAAAATTTTATCGGTATGATAGGAATTTTTGGTCATCCTGCTGCAAATAAGATTGTAAGAGATGCTGATTTGATTTTTGCTGTCGGTACAAGGTTTAATGATAGGATTAGATGCTGTTTCCCAAATAATGAACTTGGAATGAAACTTATTCATCTTGATATTGATGAAAAAGAAATTTCAAGAATTATTCCTGCAGAACTTGGAATTAAAGGTGATGCTAAAGAAGTTTTGAGTTTAATGATTGAAGATATCAAATCTTGTAATGTAAATAGAAATTCTGATTGGTTAAATGAGGCAATAAGCTTTAAAACAAATTGTTTGAAGCCGTTAAAAAGATCCTCTCAAATGCATTCATTTGAGGTTATGCAAAAAATTTATGAATGTATAAAAGATAAAAATTTGGCTATAACAACAGAAGTTGGACAACATCAGGTTTGGGCAGCAAGATATTTAAAATTTAATTCACCTAGAAGATTTATAACTTCTGGCGGATTAGGTACTATGGGATTTGGCTTTCCTGCTGCTATCGGAGCATCTGTTGCTTTTGAAAATCAGCCTGTCGTTTGTATAGCTGGTGATGGGTCTTTTCAGATGAATTTGCAAGAACTTGCTGTTTGTATGGATTACAAATTGCCTGTAAAAATATTTATTTTGGATAACGGTTATCTTGGAATGGTTAGACAATTTCAGGAAAAAGCTTGTGATAAGAGATATTTTGCAACAAAAATTTCAAATCCTGATTTTATAAAATTAGCTCAAAGTTATGGCGCAAATGGAGTTAGAGTAGAGCGTATTGAAGATATTAAAGATGCAATAGATAAAGCTTTTTCATTTGACGGGCCTTTTATTGTAGATTTTGTTATCGAACCTATGGAGTTGTTATAAGTTAATTATGGCAGATAAAAAACGTATTTTAATTATGACAGGTTTATATTTAATTGCGATTTTATTTGTATCAGTTTGGTATACTTGTAAACTGATTGATAAAGCTGCAGTTATTTCTTTTAAGAAGTTATATTCAGAATATTCTCAGGCTTTGTTAACTACTGTTTATGAAATGGGCGGAGATACAGGCTGTTATTATGGTTCATCCAAAGGTGTTGTAAGTGATTTTTCAGGTTGTGACAGGTTTTATAAAACTTTTGCTACTAATTTGAAGGTCGTAAAATATTGCAAAAATAACGCTTTAGCTCAAAATTGTATTCCTGTTTATAAAAAATATTCTACGAAAGCTAATTGTGCAGGCTTTTCAGAAAATATGATGAACAGATATAATCAGGCTTTTGTTATGAATGATAAAACAAGTCTTGTTGTATTTAATATGCCTGAAAATTCTCCAAAGCCTATATTCGCTGTTGATAGTAACGGTTTTTTAAATCCTAATAAAAGCGGACATGATTTTTTTAGTATTGTAATAATGAAAAGCGCAAGGGGTAATTATTATTTTCATCCAAATGTTGTTTACTGTTTGCCTGTTGATGGTGGCGGAATTAAAAATATTCAAGATGTTTATAAATAGATTGCTTATTTTTAATCCATTTGAGAATAAACTCTTTTAATTTCTTTAATATCTTGCCACATGAGCCATTTTGGGCTTCCCTTTTCTCTGGAATCATTCCTTAAAAGATATGACGGGTGAAATATAGGCATCATTTTTGACATATAAGGACCTTCAAACCATTTGCCTCTGAGTTTTGTTATTCCTTGAGTTGTGTTTAGTAATGAATTTACGGCTACTCGTCCGCAAAGAAGTATTATTCTCGGTTTTAAAATTTCAATTTGAGCGTCTAAATATTCTTTGCAAGCGGCTTTTTCTTCAGGTAAAGGGTCTCGATTTTCAGGTGGACGGCATTTTAAAGTGTTGCAGATATATACATCTTTTTGTCTCGACAAACCAACGCAGGCAAATATTTTATCGAGAAGCTGACCTGCTTTCCCGACAAAAGGTTCACCCTTTTGATCTTCATAGTATCCGGGAGCTTCTCCAATAAGCATTAATTTGTGGTTTGGTATTCCTCCAGAAAATACTATATTGGTTCTGGTTTTTCCTAAGGAACATTTTTGGCATGAAGCACATTTTTCTCTTATTTTTTTTAGTTGTTCAATTTCATTTGAAGTTGCTTCTTGCATAATTTATTCCTTATTTTATTAGTTATTTTTCAGGCTCCAGAATTGATATTACTGCGTTGTTAATATTTAAATACTGCTTTATTGTATTTTCTAAATCTTCCACAGTTATTTCATCTAAATCTTTTAAGTAATTTTCAATAAGCTTTAAATCTTCGCAAACAGTCATATAATAACCGATTGTTTCTCCAATTTCTGAAACTGTTTCTGCTGAGTATGCAAAACGTGACTTTATCTTTTTCTTTGCTTTTTCCAATTCTTCTTCTGTAATTCTGTTTGTTAAAAGATTTGTAATCTCTTGTTTTACAAGTTCAACTGCTCTGTCACGTTTTTCAGGTTTAAAGTTTGCTTGTACAAAGAAGTTGTTTCCGTCTTTGAATTGATAGTGTTCAGCATTAGCCATATTAAAAATCGGTTCAGGTTGTTTTTCAATTAAGTTTTGGTATAACCTTGAACTTGTGCTTTCGCCTAAGATTATGCTAATGATATCTAATTCTATATTTGCCTTTAACTGATTTGCTTTTGGCCCTAAAAATCCGACCATCAAATATGATGTATTTGTTTTAGCTTTGTTTTCAACAACTATTGTGTGATCTGTCGGGGCATCAGGTTCATTAATCTTTTTAGGAGCGTTTGGTCGACCTTTGAAATCGAATTCTTTTTCAACCTTTTTCAAAACTTCTTCTTTATCAAAATCGCCAACAATAATTGTTGTCATATTTTCAGGAGAATAGAAGGTTTTGTAATAATTCATAATTTCATCACGTGTAACTTGTGAAATTATTTCAGGAGTGCCTATTACGTCACGTTTGTACGGATGTTTTTTATACATATTGAAGTTGCATGCGTTGTAAACTTTTGTCCAGTTTTGGTCTTTACGCATTCTGATTTCTTCAATAACTACGTGGCGTTCGCGTTTGTCAGTAACTTTAGGATCATTCAGATCAAACGGTGCGCCGATTTCTTCTTCAGGAAGTATTGGATCAAGCATCATATCGGCATGAAGTTCTATTGCAAGATTTAAATCAGCATTATTTTCACCTTTTGGAAGAGTTACATAATAAAAAGTGTAATCTTTCCAGGTAGCAGCGTTAACAATAGCTCCCTTTGCTTCTAAAGTTCTGTCAAAATATCCGGCTTTATGTTTGTGAGTTCCTTTAAACATCAAATGCTCAAGAAAATGTGAAATCCCGTTATTTGTGTCATCTTCGTTTATCGAACCTGTTTTTACCCAGGTGCTTACGTTTACAAGTTCGCCTTCTTTGTGTGCAAGTACAATTTTATGCCCGTTTTCTCTTTCGTAAATCTCTACATCTTCTGTAAGGTACGGATATTTTACTAAACTTTTTTTCATCTTCTTTTTTCCCTTAATTATAATTCTTTTTTAATTATTATAACTCAAATAAAAATTTTTAATGTATAATACTTTTATGAATATAATTAATCGTTTAAAGGGTAAAGTTGTTGTATCCTGTCAGGCAATGCCATCAGAGCCTTTATATCTTGAAAAATGTATGGTCGCAATGATGAAATCAGTTGTAAAAGGCGGAGCTGGCGGTTTGCGTGTTGCAGGTGCAAGAGATGTTAGAAATGCAAAGCATCTTTTTGATGTGCCGGTTATTGGTTTGACAAAACCTGATGTTATTCCGCAAAATTGGCAGGAAATTGTTTATATCACACCGACTTTAAAAGAAGTTATTGAACTTGTTGAGGCAGGTGCTGATATTATTGCTTTTGACGGAACAATGAGGGAAAGACCTAATGGCGCAAAGTTAGAAGAATTGATTAAATACGTAAAAATAAATAACCGTATTTCTATGGCTGATATTTCTACGCTTGAAGAAGGGTTGAATGCCGAAAAATTAGGCGCAAATATTTTATCGACAACTCTTTCAGGTTACACTCAGTTCTCTCAAAATAGAGGAAACGGGCCTGATTTTGAATTATTGAAACAGTTAGTTGAAAATACAAAACTTCCTGTTGTATTGGAAGGACGTATTTGGGAGCCTGAGGATGTTGATAAAGCATTTGAAATCGGTGCTCATTGTGTAGTTATAGGATCAGCTATTACAAGACCGCAATTAATTACGAAAAGGTTTGTACAGAGGGGGTAAAAATGAAAAAAGCTTTAGCAATCGATGTTGGCGGAACTAAAATTTATAATACAATAATTAACGAAAAAGGAGAAATTCTTTCAGAAGTTGAAAAACATCATACTCCTAAAACTTTTGACGAAATAAGAGCTGTGTTTGAAGAAATTATTGCAAAACATGAAAATGAAGTTGATGTTATAGCTTTTGCAACTTGCGGTGCTGTAAATAATGACAACAATAAAATTCTAGGTTCAACAGGTAATATTGCCGCAGGTTATCCTGATATGGATTTTAAAAGCTTGAGTAAGAAAAGAGTTTTTGTTGAAAATGATGCCAATGCGGCTGCTTGGGCTGAGCATATTATCGGTTCATCTAAAGGTATGCCTTATTCTGTTATGTTGACGCTTGGTACAGGCGTTGGCGGCGGAATTATTTTGGATAACAAACTTTATAAGGGCAAAAATGGCGCAGCAGGTGAAATGCACTTTAAAATGCGTACTGATAAGCATAGAAAATGTACTTGCGGAAGTTACGATTGTTTTGAAGCTTATGCATCAGGTACCGGTTTGAAAAGAACTGCAGAAGAAATTTCTGGAGATCCTGAAATTACGACTTATGACGTTATTCAAAATCAAGACAGACCTATGATGAAAAAGATCTTTGAAAAATGGCAGAATGATATTTTAGAAGGAATAATCGGTTTGGCAAATATTTTTGATCCTGATGCTGTTGTTCTATCTGGTTCTATGGCTGAATTTGTTGACATTGATTATTTGCAAACTCAGGCTAACAAAGAAATTGTTACAACTCCGTTTAAGGTCGTAAAAGCTTCTGCCGGAAATTATTCAGGAATGATAGGTGCCGCTCTTCTCGCTTTGGGGGTAAAATAGAGTGGGAAAGTCCAAAAAAAGAATAATTTATAAGGGGAAAAATTTACAGCTTACAAATTTATCTCGGGAAGAGGCTGTAAAAGAAGCTGCTGATTATCTGAAATCAAATAAAAAAGAAGCGTATTCTCTTATAACTTTGTTTGGACTGACTGCTGAAGAAATTCTTGAGGCAGGTGCAAGTTACGAAGATGTAAAAGGTATGGAAAATCTTTTAGGATGATTAAAAAAATATTATTTTGGCTTGAATGTTCGAGAATTTTTTCCCTGCCAATGACTTTGTTATCTTGGCTTGTAATTTTCATTTATTCATTAAAAAATGGCGGAAATATTTTAAACGGAATTGTTGCGCTTTTGGGAATTTCTTTTGCTCATCTTGCAACAAATTTGTTTGACGATTTTGTTGATTATAAAAAATTAACTGACAAATCTCAAAAATGTAAGTGTGATTACTTAAAAGAGGGTAAAACTACATTAAAAGAGGTTTTGAATGTAGTTTTAATATATTGCGGTCTTGCGTCTTTGACAGGATTATTCCTTTTTATAAGATGCGGAATGCCTGTTATTGTTCTTGCATTAATAGGTGGAATTATTACTTTAATTTATGCAAAACTTTCTCAAAAAGGTTTTAGTGAAATCGCTGTCGGTATTGCTTTTGGTCCTTTGCTTTTTGAGGGAGTATATTTTGTTATGTGTAAGGAGTTTTCTTTTGTTGTTTTAATTTTGTCGCTTGCGGTTGTAATGTTTACGGTAGGACTTCTTTATGTGCATACTATTTTGGATTTTGAGGGAGATGTTTGTGCGCATAAAAAAACTTTGGTTTATCGTATAGGAGATAAAGAAAAAGCTTCAAAAGGTGTTTTTGTCGTTTATGGTTTAGCGTATCTTTTTACCGTAATATTAGCAGTTATGTTAAAAAATTATTTTATTCTTTTAACTTTTCTGCTTTTGCCTTTGGTTTTTGATATTTACAATTCTCTAAAAACTTTTGTTTGCGGAGATGAAACTGAAGAATTTTATTTCAGATTATTTAAGCCTAGAAATTTGATGGTTTATTATTCTTTATTAATTTCTGTTTTATTATTCTTATAAAATCGTGTTTTTTTTATTTGTTTTAGTTTTGTTTGATTACTTGACTATGTGTTTTGTTCTTTGTATTTTTATATATACAATGACTTATATTTTGGGGAGATTTTTTAATGGAAGAGAATAATATTTTAAAGAAATTTACCACCGCTCAATTTTTAAATTTTGCTTTGGGCTTTTTTGGCTTACAATTTGCTTGGCAGATGAGAATAATTTTATCCGGCCCTGTTACTGAAGGGTTAGGTGCATCACCATTTTTGTACGGTTTAATTTGGCTTGCAGGACCTTTTACAGGCATGGTAGTTCAGCCAATTGTTGGTGCTTTGAGTGATAAGACAGTTTCTCCATTTGGCAGAAGACGCCCTTACTTATTAGGTGGTGCTTTATTGGCTTCTCTTGCTCTTTGGATTTTCCCAAATTCTGAAAATGTTACACAATTTTTGCATAATGTTACTGGAATTACTTTCCACCCATTGATGCCTCTTTTGATAGCTGCAATTATGATTTGGATTATTGATGCTTGTGTCAATGTCGCTCAAGGCCCTTATAGAGCATTAGTCCCTGATGTTGTACCTGAAGAACAATATTCTATTGCGAATTCTTATATTAGCCTTGCAATTGGTTTAGGTTCTGTTGTTGCAGCAGGTACTGCTCCATTTTTGAAATGGGCTTTCGGATATCAAATGTCTATACCTGCTCAATTTGTGATGGCTGCTCTTGCTTTTACTTTAGGTATGATTTGGACTTGTATAACTATAAAAGAACATAATGCAAAGAAAGAAATTATAAAAAATGTTGCAGTCGCAGAGATAAACGAACCTGGTTTGATTGAAGCTATTAAAAACTTCTTTGCTCTTTCACCTGAAGTTTCTAAAATTTGTACTATGCAATTCTTTACTTGGATTGGTACTATGTGTATGATGATTTTCTTCACTCAGTATGCTGTTCATACAATCTATTGTGTGCCTGATTTAACTACTGTTTCTGATTATACTGCTCAACAGTTCTCTCAGGCTACATTGACTGGAACTAATTTTTCTTCTGTATGTTTTGCAATATTTAATCTTGTTTGCTTTTTGGTTGCTATTCCAATTGGTGTGCTTTCTGCAAAATATACAAATAAAAAAGTTCATATTATTTCATTAATTTCAATGGTGTTAGCTTATCTTGGAATGGCATTTACTAAAAATCCTAAGGCTGTTGCGGCTTTAATGGGATTAGCAGGTATCGGCTGGGCTAGTATTTGTGCATTACCTTTTGCGATGCTTTCTCAATTTATCAAAAAAGGTACTGAAGGCTCTGTAATGGGAATTTTTAATATCTTTATCGCAGGTCCTCAAGTTTTTGTTTGCACTCTTGTTGCTTGGATAATTTCAAAATGTTCTTTTGCAATGGGTTCTGATTATATTAATTACCATTGGGAATACGCATTTATTATTGGTGCAGTTTGCTTAGCTATTGCTGCAATTATTACTAATTCTGTAAAGGAAAAATGTTAATGTCAAAAAAAATACTTTTAATTTATCCGCCATCTCCGGTTTTAAATCGTGAAGATCGTTGTCAGCAACCTACTCGTGATTTAATTGTTATACCGCCTTTGCCGCCTACTGATTTGATGTATTTGGCATCAATTGCTGAAAGACAAGGGCTTGAAGCAAAAATTCAAGATTACAGTCAAGGTGGAGATTATGAGAAGGATTTAAGAGAATTTAAACCTGATTATCTTGTTGTTAATATTGCAACACCTACTTTATTGCACGATTTAGAAGCTGTAAAAAAAGCTAAGGAAATTTGCCCGAATATTATTACAATTGCAAAAGGTGCAGCTTTTCTTGCTTTGGCAAATAGGATAATGTCTGAACATGATGAATTGGATTTCGGGATTCTTGGAGAAGCTGAAATTACACTAAAAGAAATTTTAAGCGGAATTCCAAGGGATCATATTCTCGGGATTTATTATAAAGAAAACGGGGACGTAAAATTTACGGGAGAAAGACCTTTTATTGAAGATTTGGATTCACTTCCATTCCCTGCACGTCATCTTGTTGACAATAATATTTACAGACGTCCTGATAATAATAAGGTTCAAGCTACAATCAAAGTTTCCAGGGGTTGTCCTTTCCATTGCTTTTTCTGTCTTGCAACTCCTGTTTCTGGTTCAAAGGTAAGAAGAAGATCGCCTGAAAATATTGTGGCAGAAATTCGAGAATGTGTTGAAAAATATAATATTAAGAACTTTTTATTCTGGTCTGATATATTTAATTTAGATAAAGATTGGACTATGAAATTGTGCCGCGCAATTATTGATAGCGGTTTGAAAATTACTTGGTCTGCAAATACAAGAGCTGATACTGCCGATTTAGAGATGGCTCAAATGATGTATAAATCAGGCTGCCGTTTGGTTAGTATCGGTGTTGAAAGTGGCTCTCAGGATATGCTTAATAAAATGGGTAAGCATATTACGCTTGATGATGTCAGACGTACGGTTAAGGTTTTCAAAAAAGCAAAAATCAGAATTTATAATTATTTTGTAATAGGACTTCCTTGGGAAACAGAGGAAACTGCTGAAGAAACTATTAAATTTGCTATTGAATTAGATAGTGATTTTATTAGTTTTTATACAGCAACACCTCTTCCTGGTTCAAGATTTTATGATTATGCAGAAGAACATAACTTGTTTGATAAAGAAACTTCTTTTGAAAACGCATATTATTATCCTGCTGTAAATACTCATTATTTAAGCCGTGAAAGAGTGTTTGAACTCCATAAATCAGCAATAAAAAGATTTTATTTAAGGCCGATGTATATTTTGAGAATGCTCTCAAGAATTAGAACTTTTGAGGAAGTTAAAAATTACTTTAAGGCCGGTATGAATGTATTGTTGAGAAAGTAATAAATAATAAAAATAAATAATAATAAAAAAATTCTCTGATTAATTATTAATCAGAGAATTTTTTATATGAATTTTAAAATTTTTAGTTAAGTATAAAACCGCCTTTATCGGCATTTTGAAGATTTTCTCCTTCAATTTTTGCTCTGAGATTTTTAATGTATTTATAAACATAATCTCTTGGCAAATCAAGTAATGCTGCTAAATCTTTTGCATAAACAATTTTGCCTCTGTTTGCAGCAAAGTGATCGAATACTTTTTGTTCTCTATCTGTTAAAGCTTTTTTGAAAACAATTCTAACTTCATCTCTAAGATTTTGAGATTTTTCCGGAGTAGATTTTTTAACCGGTTTAGCAACAGATTTTTTAGCAGCTGTAGTTGTTTTCTTTTCAACTTTAGCTTTAGCAGGTTTTGTCGGAGCTTCTATTTCTTCATGGAATTTATGTATAGAAAACGGACTTGGTGCGATATCTCTTTCAATGTCGTAACCTCTGTCAGCAATAGAGCTTAATTTTTCTGCGTGAGACTGTTTCCAATCGCTCTCATTTGAAACTACCGGTTTTCCTTTTAAAACTATGTCTATTAAATCATTTGTAGGCTTAGCTTCTTCTATTTTTTTCCCTAATCTGGCAGCATATTCTTCTAATGTAATTTTTTCTAATGAACTTCTCCATTGTTTAATCTCTTCCTTGCTCAGATATTCAGACATTCATTAATCTCCTATAAACTATAATATATTTGTCTCTTTACATTCTCTAATGTAGCATAAACCATGACGTGTGGAGCAAAATGTTTCATAACGTAAATTTTTATTTATTTACGTAACAATTAGCATATATAATTTTTTTATATATGCTAATTGCTTTGTGTCTTAGAGTCTTATAGGATAGTCTTTTGGAATTTTCCAGCCATTCATTTGGATTAATGCTGTACAATATGCTCTTTCATTACTTACTTGTTTTTTGCATCCTATACTACTGTTATTTCTTAGCATTTCTTCTGTACCATCCCAATTATATTTATAAGGTTCTATTCCTTTAGCATAATGATATTTGTTAGCGTTTGTATTTCCTGTAGGAGAAAAGAAAAATGTAAAGTGTTTGCGTCCTGATGCTTCCATATCATTTTTATATACACCTGTTTCTTCATCTTTTGTTAGTTTTTTATAATCTTGACCATTTGGCCAGAAATGTATTGAACTAGAAGCAAACTCTGCAACACTTCCGTCTGGGAAATAAACTACTACTCTTCCTGCATCACTTTCAATTTTTGTAGCAATTATATATGGGGCAAAATATTTGTTGAAATATTCAGTATTTGCAATAGGTTTAGTTTCATCATTTTGTCCGTTTTCATCTTTTTCATAGAGCATTACATATTTATCCCATAGAGTTTTGTCTCCATAATCGATTTCAGCTTTTGCAACAGCTTGATTCATAGTGCTGTAAAATTTTGCAAGCCTTGTTTCTATAACTGTTTTCCTATGGTTTGCCATTAATGTTGGTATTGTTAATGCAGCAACAACTCCTATAATTCCAAGAGTAATCAATACCTCTGCTAATGTGAATGCATGAAAATTTTTCTTTTCCAGTTTACGTGGGATAACTAAAGTATCAAATAAATTAAAACCACTTAACCCCTTGATATAAGCGATTTTCGCGGGGGGGGGCGACCCTAAACGCTTTGAAATTAATCATTCCAGCCTCCTTCTATTTCTTTTTTATTATATATTATTTATGTGGAAATTTCAAGAGGCTACGTTTGTTGTAATATTTAATACAATACGCCTGAATCCAAGATTCTTTGGACTTCTTTATTCATAATTGCGTGAATTTCTTCAACGGATTTTGTTCCGTCGATGCTTATAAAATTATATTCAGATTTCATTTTTTCATATTGTTGCAAACATTTGTTTTGGTAGATTTCAAAGCTCTTGTAAAAATCTGTTGAGAAACCTACATCTCGTCCGCTTTCGTAGTAATTTAATCCTGTTGTTCCGATAATTCTTTTCAATAGAACATCAACAGGCATATCAAGATAAAATACTAAATCAGGTTCAGGAGCGTAATCATAAAGATTTTTTACCCATTCTATATTTTGGCCTCTTACAACGTCACGTGCAAGGGCTGTATAATAATATCTGTCCAAAAGTACGATAAAACCTGATTCCAAAGCAGGAATAATTTGGTTTTCCAATCTGTCAGCAAAATCTGCTGCGTATAAAAGACTGTATGTCGTTGCATTAAGCAGGTTTCTTTCTTTTGCATCGTCAATTACGCCTGCGATAAGTCTTGATGTTTTCCATTCAGATACCATAACGCCGTATGATTTTGCTTGAATTGATTTTTTCAAAAGTTCAAGCTGTGTGGATTTGCCGGAACCGTCAGTTCCTTCTATAACAACAAGCAATCCTTCATATCCGTGTTTTGTTTTGAATTGTGCCATTATAAATTTACTCCTTTTTCACTTAGAACTTCTGCAAGCATTTTTCTTATTGTAACTTGTTTTGAATGTATTGAATCCATTGCGTCTAAACGTACAAGTCCAAATTCGCTAACCATCTTTTGATATTCTTTAATCACTCGGCCCTGAAATATCATATAGCTTTCGTATGGATCGTTGCTTAATTTTAAATCCATACCTGCTTCATAAAATTTTGGAGCACGATTTGCGCAAATTCTTTCCATTGAATGTTTTGGATCAATGTCAAAATATATCGCAAGATCAGGCTTTATCGCAAAGCTGTAAACATTTCTAACCCATTTGGGATCAACACCTCTTGCAACATCTCTTGCAAATGCAGTGTAAGCATATCTGTCAGCAAGCACGATAAATCCGGCTTTCAAAGCAGGATCTATAACCTGTTTAAATCTGTCAGCAAAGTCAACCGCATGTAAAAGTGAAAAAGTTCTTGGTGAAAGCATATTCTTTTTCTTTGCAAGTTTGGTTGTTTGACTGATAAGTTCTGAAGAATTCCATTCCGTAAATATAACATCATGTCCGCTTGATTTAAGCCAATCACGAAGAAGTGCAAGTTGTGTGGATTTGCCTGAACCGTCAATTCCTTCTACACAAACAAGTGTTCCTTTATAATTATGCTTTTTCTTTAATTTTGACAATGTTATACTCCTTTTGCTTCAAGAATGTGAACATTAATTTTTCCGAATTTTGCTGAAAGATTATCAACAAGGTGAATGAAATACAATTCAGGTTCCAAATCTTTTTGGTCAAGGTCGATAATTGCACCCCAGTCACTTCTGCCATGGTGTGCTGCTATCATTCTTGCAATTTCTTTGAAGCCGTTATTCATACAGATTGAAAAACCGTATTGAGAGTGTGTAAGCCATTCTTTTCTAAAGTTTTCGTTATAATCAATCAAGCCTGTTTCTAAATCAACAGTGTATTCAAAAATTTTGCCTATATCGTGTAAAATGCAGGCTGCAAGAATATTATCACGATTAAATTTGTATTCTGACAAATCCATATTTAATTCGGCGTATTTTAAACATTCCAATATGTGAATCATAAGGCCGCCGATATAATTGTGGTGCATAAGTTTTGCAGCCGGCATAACTTTGATTAGATCTTTATGTTCTGTGAAAAATTTTACCAAAAATTGATTTAATTTCTCGTTTTGAATTTTGTTGAAATATGATGTAAGTTCAGCGTAAACTTTTTCTCTTTCGTTTTCATCAAGCCCTGTTTTTGCTTCTTTTACGACGGCAAAAGAAGATACAAGGCAATTGTTATATTTTTCATTGAAAGAAGCTGAAATAAGTTTTATAACATTCCCTGTTCTAAAAACTTTGCTGTCATAGCGGTTTAAAGCTTCTTCCCATAAAATACAATTGAGAATTGAGCCGTCTTCAAGATTTTTTAATTGAAGCTTGCCCATTTTTGTTCCGGCTTTTGTGTCACCTACTGAAAATACTACTATTTCATAATCAACATCGGTACTAAACATTTTTCACTCCGTTGTAGTTTTAACTGTTTTTTTTATTTAATTAATTTTTTGATCTGTCGATAATTTTGTTATTGTCGCCCCATACAAATGATGAACGAATTTCTTCACCGACTTTTTCAATTAGATGATCTGCATTTTCTTTTCTTAATTCATTGAATTTTTTGCAGCCTGTTTTCATCTCATTCAAAAATTCATCGGCAAAAGCTCCGCTTTGAATATCTTTTAATAATTCTTTCATAGCTTTGCGTGATTGTTCGCCAATAACTTTAGGTCCTCTTGTCATATCGCCGTATTCAGCAGTGTTAGATATTGAATATCTCATATCTGCCAAGCCGCCTTGGTTTATCAAATCAACAAGAAGTTTCATTTCATGTAATACTTCAAAGTAAGCCATATATGGAGAATAACCTGCATCTACCAAAACTTCAAAACCAGTTTTAATTAATGCTGAAACTCCACCGCAAATAACAGCTTGTTCTCCGAATAAATCTGTTTCTGTTTCTTCTTTGAATGTTGTTTCAATAATTCCTGCTCTGCCTGCACCGATTGCTGAAGCATAAGATAATGCAAGCTCTTTTGAATCCCCTGATGGGTCCTGATATACAGCGATTAAAGATGGAACACCTCTTCCGATTTGATATTCACTTCTTACAGTGTGTCCCGGTCCTTTTGGCGCAACCATAATTACGTTAACCCCTTCAGGTGCAACAATTTTTTTATAGTGAATATTAAAACCGTGAGAGAACATCAAATATTGACCTTTTCTCATAAATGGTTTAATTTGTTTTTCGTAAACTTCAGCCTGAATTTCGTCAGGAATTAAAATTTGTACGATATCAGCGTATTTTACGGCATCTTCGATGGACATTGTGCGAAATCCGTAATCTTTTGCTTTTACATCAGAATTCCCGCCCAAGCGTAAACCTAAAACAATATCGCATCCGCTGTCTTTAAGGTTCATAGATTGACCGTAGCCTTGTGAACCAAAGCCTATTATGGCAATTTTTTTTGTTTTAATTAAATCTTTGTTAATATCTTTATCAAGATAAATATGTAATTTATTCATATTTCGCCTCTTTTCTTTCCTAAATTTTAGCACAAATAAATTTTTTGATTTACAATAAGTTACATAAAGTAAATTATTTAGTTTTACGTGTTTTAGCAAGAGTGATGATAAATTTATTAACTTTACAAAAATCAGTAATCCCCCAAGTTCATTTTAAAGGAGACCATTCTCGTAAATATGTGGATGATATTGCATATATGCCTGATACCTTTGAAAAAACTTATGATTATGAAAAATATATATTTAATTATTGTCCTAGTGAAGATGCTAAAAGAATTGAGCCATATAAAGGACCTCAAAACTATTCTTCCGGAATTTCAACGGAAGATCCGAATCTTGGCGGCGGATGGCTTTTGTCTGATATTAATACTCCGCTTAGTACAACAGGAGTTAGAACTTGTGCGGTTTTAAATCTTGTTGATGAAGATACAAATACGCATGCACTATACCATGTGTTTCACAGTACAGGTGTTAGTGGAATAAAAAACTTTATTAAAACAGAATTTCCTCATTTTACTCATGTAAATATTGTTGGAGGAGATCAATATCAAACGGTATATACTATGAGTAGAATTGTAGATGCAGTTGATGAGGTTAATCCTGATGCTGAAAAAACATTTTATTATACGGTTTCTGATAATCCGGAACTTGTTGCATATAAAGGAAACATGTATTATATGAAAGGTAAATCAGGAAAATTATCTTTTGTTCGAAATACTGAAAATTATTGGTATTAGTCTGATGTAAATAGACTATTTTCTCCGAATTGGAAAATTTGTAAGACATTTTCAGGTTGTTTTACTTGTTTATAAAAATCTTTAATTAAGACGCATTGAGTCTGAATACAGTTTAAATTTCTCTCGTGCAAATATTTTTCTAAAAAGTCTGCATTTTTAGTATATTGACGATGTTTTAAGAATGCATAAAATGTTGTTTTCCTTCTTGAAATTTCAGAAAGTGCAAAGTTTAAAATTTCGTCATAAGGAACATTATAGCCATCATTTAAAGACATATCAATTATAAAATTCAAATTATCGCTTGTCGTAATTGATAAATAGGCTATAATTCTATGGCAGGACGGTTCTTCAAGCACATATCTGTTTTTATAAAAGTTTGTCATACCTGCAAATATCGGATCTTTGTATTCATCAGGTATTCTTTCAAGAGATGGTTTATACAGGTTGTTTAACTCATTATTATAAAGGTGAGCAACTTGTTTGGCATCAGAATTTTGGCAGTATCTGAAATTGGCTTTTGCATCAGTTGCAGGTTTGAAATTTTCAAGTTTCCAAAGGTTTTCATAACTGCATTGTCTAAATCCACAGCCCTGCATAAACAGGTTAAGCAACTCATCGTGACATTGATCAACCGTAACAATAAATGAAGAAGCTCCTTCTGCTCCAAGTTTTGCTATTACAAATTCTACAAGTCTTTTCCCCACATCATACATGTTTTGTCTGAAAATAAGTCTAGATATATTAATTTTATAAGGGTTTCCTCTTGTCGGGATTACTGTAATAAGCCCTAATATTTCATTTCGCTCTAATAAAATATATGATACAGGTAAGAATTTATATTTTAACGGAAGCAAGTTGTGCAAAACAAGTAAAGCATCCTGCGTAAGTGCACGTGAAAACTTTTCTCCATCTTCATTAGATAGATAAGAAATCATTTTTTTTATTTTAGGAGCATCAAAACATTTTAATCTTCTTATTACTGTCATATACTTATTATATAATTTATTTTTTATCTTTTCAAGTTTGTGATAAAATTTTTTGTGCGAGGCGAATATGAGAATAGCAGTAATAGATAAAGATAAAATTGTATTAAAAAATGCCGAAAATATAAAATTAGACGGAAGAAAAGGTGCAATTGTAAAAGTTTTGGTATGCGGACTTTGCGGTTCTGATATTGTAAAATTTGTACATAAAATTGCACATGACGGAACAGTTCTCGGACATGAAATTGTTGCAGAAATTGTTGAAATAAATTCAGATACCAAATTCAAATGTGGAGATGTTATTGTTACGTCTCACCATATTCCATGCGGAAATTGCGTTTATTGCAAGCACGGAAATGTTTCGATGTGCGAACATTTCAAATCTACAAATATTCGACCTGGCGGATTTTCTGAATATGTTTATTTGAGTGAAGAACATTTGAAAAATGTAGCTCACCTGAAGCCTAATAATCTTTCAGAAGTTGAAGCTTCTTTTTATGAACCTTTAGGCTGCATTGTAAGAGCCGTAAAAAGAGCGAATTTATTAAAAGGCGATAGAGCTTTAGTTGTCGGACTTGGTTCAATCGGAATTTTATCTGCTCAAGCTCTAAGAGCTTTTGGTTACGATGCTGAAGGTTGTGATTTATTGGAAGAAAGAATTGAATTATTAAAATCTTTTGGGATAAACGCTTATGATGTCAGAAAATTACCTGATGAATATAAAGCTGATTGTATTTTTATGACATCAGGTGCAGATAAAGCTATAGATACAGCTTTGAAATATGTTAGAAATGGCGGGAAAATCCTTGTATTTTCAAGCACTCCGCATGATGAATCTTCTTATCCTAACAATGAAATTTATTATAGAGAATTAACAGTTCTTGGCAGTTATTCTCCATCGCCTGATGATTTGAAAGATTCTCTTGAATTGTTAAGGACAGGAAAAGTTAAAGTTAATAATATTTCTACTGAATATAAACTTGATGAAATTCAAAAAGCTTTTGATGATACTATGTCTAATAAGATTATGAAAGCTTGCATTAAAATAAATAACAGTGATACTTAAGAAAAATTTTTATGAAAGGTGCTTGCGAAAAGCGTAAGCAAAGATAAAAAATGAGAGCAATTCAATATTACGGACCTCAAAATATAAAATTAGAAGAAGTTATGGTAAAACCGCCTGAAGAAGGTGAAGTTGTTGTAAAAGTTATTTCAGCTCTTACTTGCGGAACAGATGTTAAAACATTCAGACGCGGTCATCCTGTACTTATCAAATCAATTCCATCAGGCTTTGGACACGAATTTGCAGGAATTGTTGATAGAGTAGGAAAAGGTGTCGAAAATGTAAAGGTTGGAGATAGAGTTGTTGCAGCAAATTCTGCTCCCTGCGGTCATTGTTTTTACTGCAGACGGGAAGAGTATAATTTATGCGAAAATCTTGATCTGCTAAACGGTGCCTATGCAGAATATATAACAGTTCCAGCTCGTATTGTTAAGAAAAATATGTTAATATTGCCTGACAATTTAAGTTTTGATAAAGCAGCTTTTTGTGAGCCTTTAGCAAATGTTGTTCATGGTGTTGAAAGGACTGATATAAAACCGGGACAAACAGTTGGGATAATCGGGATTGGCCCAATTGGTTTGATGTTCGCTCGTCTTGCAAAACTAAAGGGGGCAAGAGTAATTGTTGCAGGTCGAAATCCTATAAAATTAAAGGCGGCTGATGAATTTGCACATGCTGATGAAATTATTGATTTAACAAGGTATCAAAACCCTGAAAAAATCTTTCGAGAATACACCGAAGAGCGAAAGGGGCTTGATGTGGCTGTTGAATGTGTAGGACTGCCTGAAATATGGGAAAGAATATTTTCCTGCGTACGCCCCGGCGGAACAGTACACTTTTTTGGCGGATGTAAATCAGGTTCTACCGTAACTTTTGATACTACCAAAATGCATTACGGTGATATCAAGTTAATGAGTGTGTTTCATCATACGCCGAAATATTTCAGGATGGCGCTTGATTATATAGCATCGGGCGATGTTGAAGTTGAAAAACTGATAACAGATACTTTGCCTCTTGAAAAAGTAGAATGGGCTATGCAGCAGCACATCGAAGGTAAGGCAATAAAATTCCTTATAAAACCTTGGAATAATGCATAAATAACTTGAAAAAAATAATAAAATAGATTATAATAATACATATAAGAAGATATTATAAGGAGATAGAGTATGGAAAGGATTGATATGTACGGATTTGAACCTGTCGGGGGGGGGGCGCTCTAAGCTTCTTAGTTCCATTTAAAACTTGCCAAAATAACAGAGCCTGTTATAATAGTGATATATCTAATCACAATAATAAGGAATTTAAAATGAAAAATTTGGGATGTTTTAATCGAGCCGCGTTTACTCTGGCAGAAGGTGCTACGCACGTAGTCCACTTTAACGATATTCGTAGAGTTGCATTTACTCTTGCTGAGGTTTTGATAACCTTAGGGATTATCGGTGTAGTCGCTGCAATGACAATGCCTTCATTGATAAATAATTATCAGAAAAAACAGACCGTAACTCAGTTAAAGAAAGTATATTCGGAATTAGCACAGGCAGCGGAAATGGCGAAATTGGAATACGGTGATCCTTCTTTATGGGATTACTCTATAAGTGGCTCCGACTTTTTCAAAAAGTACTTATTATCTTATATGGAAATATCCAACACAACTGTTGGTACAGCAAGACAGCATGGAGTAAAATATTATGGCGTATCGGGCGCAGAAGAAAGATATCTGATTAATTTGTATGATAATGCAGATATAATAACTTTACCATCAGGTGCTCAGATTTTTGCTGCTAATACAATTATTGCGACTTCTGATCCAAATATAAAAAGAAAAGATTTTGTTGTTGATTTGAATGGTTTTAAGCGTCCGAATAAATTTGGAAGAGATTTGTTTTGTTTGTCAGTTACCGAAAAAGTAGTAAGACCAATGTCAAATGATGATAATGAGTCTTCCGATGTTGTTCGTATCCGAGATGAATTTCGGGACGGTCCCAGTGCTCAAGGGTATCAGTGTAACAGGCAGGGGCGCGGGATGTGGTGCGCTGCCTTGATAATGGCTGACGGATGGGAAATAAGATCTGATTACCCGTGGTAAAAAAAAAGACCGATTTTATCGGTCTTTTTAAATAAATATAAACTCTCTAATCTATCTAAACAATAAGCACTATTTTACAGCATGTAATCGTGCTTGAATCCCGGCATCCGCATTAATCATTTTTGCAGCTGCCAACGCCATATGACGACGTTTTCTCGCTCCTCTTAATATAAATTCCACACTGTCGCATACATTACACGAAGGTGTTACTATCTTTTTAAGCATATTATTTAATCTCCATTGATTATCTGACTTACATTTTTTTATATCGGAATAATTTGGAGATTCTTTAATATTTTGTTGATGTTTGTAAAAATTTTGTAATAATTTAATCTTTTTATAAAAAAAACAGACTGCTATTTTATCTGCAATCTGTTTTTTGAATATTGAATAATATTTAATTTTATTTGTTACACTGCGTAAACGCTCACCTGTTTTCGGTCACGTCTGTGTGCTTCAAATTTCACTTGGCCGTCAATCAATGCGTACAATGTATCATCTGAACCGATACCTACGTTGTTACCAGGGTGAACTTTTGTTCCTCTTTGACGAACAAGAATGTTACCAGCTTTAACGATTTCTCCGCCGAATTTTTTAACGCCTAAACGCTTAGCTTCGGAGTCACGACCGTTACGGGTAGATCCCATACCTTTCTTATGTGCCATTTTTATATTCTCCTTGTAATTATTTTTGTATTACTTTTTTAATTTAACTTAAGCTTCTTCAGTAGTTTCTGCTGATTTTTTCTGAGCTGATGTTCTGATTTTAGAAATCATTACTCTTGTGAAGCCTTGTCTGTGACCTTGTTTTCTTCTGTATCCTTTTTTAGGTCTTTGTTTGTAAACGATGATTTTCTTTTCTTTGTCATGTTTTACGATTGTACCTTCAGCAGAAGCACCTGCAACGTAAGGTTGTCCTACTTTAGATTTTTTACCGTTTACAATCATAACGACTTTATCAAAAACTACTTTTGAATCTTTTTCGCCGTCTAGTAATTCAACATCTAGGTATCTTCCTTCTTCAACCTGATATTGTTTTCCGCCTGTTTCTACAATTGCGTACATTTCTAATTTCCTTTCTTTGTGGGTTTCGTTTTTCCGATATTTTACATCTTGCAGGTGGTTTTGTATTGACAAATTCTCAGCATGTAATATTTATATTCGGCTTTTATTTGACAATGCATTAGGGGAAAAAGTTTAGCTGAGCTAATCCCTGACACCTGTTTTGTAAGTTTACGGAAAATTCTATAACGAGTTACCGCATACTAATACACAAATTATTATGACGTGCTCAAAACCCCTTGTCAAGCACTATTAACATTTATTAACTTTACGCTTCAGCTGGTTTGTTTGCGGTAAAATTATATTAAGTGAGGGAGATATTTTAGAAAAGATGAAATTTACTGTTGAAGAATTAAAACTGGCTACAGATGCTGAGGTAAAAGGAAGTTTGAATGGCGAATTTGAAATTTCCACTGATACAAGAACTATAAAAAAAGGTGATTTGTATCTTCCTTTGAAAGGGGCAAACTTTGACGGTGAAAATTTCTGTGATAAAGCAATTGAAGCAGGTGCTGTCGGATGTTTTTGTACAAAAGATGATTGTCTCGCAAAATTTTCTTTAAAGGTTCAAAATACTTTAACAAGTTATCTTGAAATTGCAAATTTTGCACGTAAAAAATACAATCCGACTGTTGTTGCAATTACTGGAAGTTCTGGAAAAACAACAACAAAGGAAATGGTTTATTCTGTTTTGTCAGAAAAATTCAAAACTCACAAAACTTATTCTAATCATAATAACGAAATAGGATTTTGTCAGACAGTTCTCTCAATGCCTGAAGATACAGAAGTTTTAATTGTTGAAATGGGAATGAGAGGCTTTGGAGAAATTGATCTTATTACAAAATATGCTCAGCCTGATTATGCAATTATTACAAATGTTGGTTCTGCGCATATCGGTCGCTTGGGAAGTCTTGATAATATTGCAAAAGCAAAATGTGAAATTACAAAATATTTGAAAAATACACTTATTGCTAACGATAATGAAAGAATTAAAAAGTTTGCAGATTTTACAGGTGAAAAGATTTTTTATTCATTAAAAGATGTTGATATAATTGAAAAGCGCAGCGGGTATTCAAAATTTGTCTATAAAAATCAAGAATATGAATTGAATGTCGAAGGTGATTATAATATTGAAAATTCACTTTCTGCAATCGAGCTAGGCTTTAAACTTGGAATGTCTTATGATGAAGTTAAAAAAGGTTTGGCGAAATATCATCCTATAGAAAAACGTTGGGAAATTCAAGAAATTCGCGGTAATAAAATTATTAATGACAGTTACAATGCAAACCCTGAATCTATGAAGGCTTCTGTTTCAACGTTTGTTGAGCTTTATACAAATCCTGTTGTAGTTCTTGGTAATATGGGTGAGCTTGGCGAAAATGAAATAGATTTTCACAGAGAAGTCGGCGAATTTTTAGGTAAAAAATTCAAAGGAAAAAAGGTTCTCTTTTTAACTGTTGGAGAACTTGCAAAGTATATTGGTGATGAACTTTTGAAATACGGTTTTGAAGTAAAATCTTTTAAGAATAATATTGAAACATCTTGTTACATTCTTGATAATTTGCATGAGGGTAATACAATATTCTTAAAAGCTTCAAGATCTATGAAATTTGAAGAAATAATAGAAGATTTAAAAAACGGAAAAAGAGAGGTTAAATAACGAATATGATAATGCTTGCGGTCGCATTTTTGCTTGGAATGATATTATGCTTACTTTTTGGCGTTCCATACATAGACTTTTTGAAAAAACACATGATTGGGCAATATGTAAAAGATTGTGCACCTGAAGCTCATGCTAAAAAACAGGGTACTCCGACAACAGGCGGTATTTTTATAATTTTAGCAATAATTCTAGGTTCTATTATAGCCTTAGCTATGGCTCAGAGCTTGTCCACAGAAGCATTTATAATTCTTTTAACATTGTTATTTTATACATTTGCAGGTTTTCAAGATGATTATATAAAGATTAAAGGTAAAGGAAATGACGGCTTAACTCCGAGAGGAAAGCTTTTACGTCAAATAGCAATTGCAATGCTCCCTACATTGTATTTAATGATTACTAAAGATGGTTTTGGCAGTGTTGCAATTGGACATTATATCTTAAATTTAGGCTGGTTTTATCCTGTGTTTGCTATTTTTGTTATTACAGGAGCTTCTAATGCTTATAATTTGACAGATGGGCTTGATGGGCTTGCTGCTTCAACAGGTATTTTCTCATTTTTGGCTTGTGCATTAATATGTCTTTTCTCTGGTTATCCGGAAGCTGCAATTATTTCTGCAACAGTTGCAGGTGCTCTTGCAGGATTTTTGAGATATAACAAACCTAAAGCTCAAGTTTTTATGGGAGATACAGGCTCTTTGGCAATTGGTGGACTTTTAGGAACCGTTGCTGTTTTAGGAAAATTTGAAATTCTTTTGATATTAATTGCAGGTGTTTTTGTTATGGAGACGCTTTCTGTAATAATTCAGGTTACGAGTTTTAAAACAACAGGAAAAAGAGTTTTTAAGATGGCCCCGATTCATCATCATTTTGAATTGTGTGATTGGAGTGAAAAGAAGATTGTTGTTGTTTTTGCACTTGTATCTGCTATTCTTTCGGGAATTGCTATTGTATTATACGTTTTGATGAATAGAGGAATAATTTAGAAAATGAAATCATTATTACCAAATGTGAAATTAGCCGACAAAAAAATTCTTGTTCTTGGACTTTCTAAGAGCGGAATTTCTGCTGCCAAATATTTGAATAGTGTTGGTGCAGATGTTTATATTACAGAATTTAGAGAAGAGAAAAAAGAAGATGAACCGATTTTAAATGAATTGAGAAATCTTGGTATAAATGTTGAAATGGGTGGGCATAGTGATGAGTTTATCAAAGATTCTTACATCGCTGTTACGTCTCCAAGTATTCCTCCGCATTCAGATTTAATGAAAAGGCTTGAAGAAAATAAAGTTAAAGTAATTTCTGAAATAGAATTAGCTGCCTCTCAGACAGTTACTCCGTTTATTGCAATTACTGGAACAAACGGTAAAACAACAACTACTGCTTTAACTGCACATATTTTATCAAGCGAATTTAAGGCTGAACCTTGTGGAAATTATGGTGTACCGCCTTGCGATTTGTTGGGTAAAGATGTTGATTTTATGGTTTGTGAATGTAGTTCATTCCAGCTAGAATACAGTAATTCTTTCCAACCTCAAATTTCTGTATTTACAAATATTACCCCTGATCATATAAGCTGGCATGGCGGGTTTGAAAATTATTTCAAGGCTAAAGCTAAAATATTCAAAGGACCTCAGGCTCCATCTTTTTCTGTTTTGAATGCTAAAGATGAAAAACTTTTGGAATTTTCAAAAGAATGTGGCGGAAAAGTTTTTCTTTTTGATGGAGATATTGGTGAAAATTGTTCATATATAAAAGATGAAGCAATTTATTTTAAACGTGACGGCAAGGAAGAAAAAATTATTGATTTGAAAGATTGTCCTTTGATTGGAAATCATAATTATCAAAATGTAATGTGTGCTGTTATTGTTGCAAAAATTGAAGGTATTTCTAATGAAGATATAAAATCTTCTATCATGTCGTTTAAAATCCCTGAACACAGACTTGAAAAATTTGCACAAATTGGCAAAACTGTTTTTTATAACGATTCAAAGGCTACAAATCCAGAGGCAAGTCTTGTCGCAATAAATTCATTCAATGATTGTGATGTGGCTTTAATTGCTGGCGGAAGAGATAAAAATACAGATTTAAAAGAATTTTGCGAGGCAATAAAAAAACATATCAAGACTGTTATTTTAATTGGTGAAGCTGCTGAAAGGTTTGAAGAAAATCTAAAATCAAATGGGTTTGATAATATAATTAGAGAAAATTCAATGGAAGCTGCTATTGATAAAGCTATTGAATTAAATCCTGATGTAGTATTATTATCTCCTGCTTGTGCAAGTTTTGATATGTTCAGCGGTTATGAAGAAAGAGGAAGGGTATTCAAGAATTATGTCTTATCAAAGATCAAGTAGACGCGAAATTGGCGGACGTAATGATCAGTCTATTCAAAGTGTAATAATTTCATCTCCTGACAAGACATTGTTGATTGTTGTGGCTTTCCTTGTTATAATCGGATTTCTTGCAATATTTTCGGCAACTGCCCCAAAATGCCTTGATGAAGGAGGAAATCCTGCACAATTTTTGATAAAACAATTAATTTGTTTTGTAGTCGGATTTTTTGGATTAAAGTTTTTTATGAATTATGATTATAAAAAACTTGCCGATTGGAATGTAATAATAATGGCAGGTATTTTATTGTCATTAGTTCTGGTTGATTTTACTCCATTAGGTGTTGTTGTAAATGGTGCTAAAAGATGGATAAATATTGCTGGATTTCAATTACAGCCTTCAGAATTTGCAAAACCTGCAGTTGTTCTTTTGTTGGCAAGCGCATTTAGAAAAGATGCAAATCTTTTTGATCAAAATAAATGGATGATGGCTTTTTTCCCTATCATTGCAATGGCAGGATTAATTTTTATTCAGCCTAATCTTTCTATGGTTATTTTGCTTGGGATGACAACTGTTGTGATGTTTATGGCTGCAGGTGGTTCTATGAAGCTCTTTTTAAGTTGCGTTGGTGCAATGGTTATGACTTTGATTATTGGTCTTACTACTATTATTAAGCCTTACCAGCTGCAACGTATTAAAACTTGGCGTCATCCTGAACTTGATCCTTTGGGTGCTGGGTATAATATTATACAATCTTTGATTGCGTTTGCATCAGGCGGTTTTAGCGGTGTTGGATATGGCGGATCTATTCAAAAACTCTCATATTTGCCTGAATGTCATACAGACTTTATTTTTGCAATTATTGCTGAAGAATTAGGATTTGTTGGATGTGTCCTTGTTATAGGATTGTTCTTTACATTTATGCAAAGAGGGTTTGTTATTGCGGCTAGATGCCCTGATATGTATGGAAAATTGTTGGCTGTTGGAATTACTTTTTCTATTACATTTCAGGCGTTTATGAATATGAGTGTTGCAAGTTCATTCTTACCGACAACCGGTGTTCCGCTTCCGTTTATAAGTTATGGCGGTTCTTCGTTAATTGTTTCACTAATTATGGTTGGAATACTTTTAAATATTTCTAAAAAACGTATTAAAAAGATAAGGAATAGATTTTAAATGAGCAGATTTTTTATAACAGGCGGAGGTACAGGTGGGCATATTTATCCTGCTATTGCAGTTGCCGAAAGCTTGAAAGATGATGAAATATATTATATCGGAAACCCTAAAAATCTTGAGTTTGATATTGTTGCTCAAAAGGGGTATAAGTTCTTAGGGGTAAATGTTCACGGAATGCCTAGAAAAATTGGATTTGATCTTGTAAAATGGATGTTTCAACTAGGGTTTGCTGTATTAAAATCCTGTTATTATATAAAAAAATACAAGCCTGATGCTATTTTTGGAACCGGTGGGTATGTTTCAGCTCCTTCTTTAATTGCTGCAGGGTTATTAAATGTTCCTTATATGATGCACGATTGTGATGCTCAGCCGGGGCTTGTTACAAGAAAACTTTCAGGAAAAGCAAAATGTGTTTCTGTTGCTTTTGAATGTGCTTGTAAGTACATAAAAAATGAAAATTGCCATATAAATGGAAATCCGATTAGAGAAAAATTTAAAACTCTAACAAAGTCTGATGCAAGAAAAAATATGCAGTTGGAAGATAAGTTGACTTTGTGCATAATGGGTGGTTCTCAAGGTGCAAGGTCTATAAATAATGCTGCTGTTGAAGTCTTGAAGAGTTTATCTAAAGATTTTGATCTTCAAATAATTTTTCAGACAGGTAAGAAAAATTATGACAGGGTTATAGAACAGTTAATTATGATTTATCCTGAGTATGAAGCTGACAAAAATTTGATTATAAAGCCTTATTTTGATGATATGGTAACTGTTTTAAAAGCTTCTGATATTGCGATATCTCGTTCAGGCTCTTTAAGTATTTCAGAAATATGTGCATCAGGTATTGCTCCGATATTTGTTCCTTATCCTTATGCGGCAGCTGATCACCAAAGAAAAAATGCAAAATTTATGGTTGATAAAAATGCCGGAATTTATTTGGAAGATGATGAAATCAATGAAAAAGTTTTGTATGAAACTGTTTCTTCTTTAATTTATGATAAAGATAGATTGAGAGAGCTTCAGAAAAATTCTTTGTCATTGGCAAAGTTTGACGGTACAGAAAAAATTGTTGAACAATTGAGAGAAATAGCAAATGGATAAAAATTACGATAACGCAGTAAAATTATTGACTTCTCAAGGAAAATTTTATATAAATCTCGGATTGGAAAGAATTTCTCAAGTGTTACATTTGCTTGGCAATCCTCAAGACAAATTAAAATGTATTCATGTCGCTGGAACAAACGGCAAAGGCTCTGTTTGCGCAATTATTTCAACAATTTTGACTGATGCAGGGATAAAAACAGGTCTATATACAAGTCCGCATATATTTAATTATACAGAAAGAATTAAAATTAACGGGGTTGATATATCTAAAGAAGATTTTGCAAATTACGTATTTAATATTTGTGATGTAGCGGATAAAAATAATATTCATTTGACTGAATTTGAAATCCTCACTGCTGTTATGTTTAAGTATTTTGCGGATAATAATGTTGAAGTCGTTGTTTTAGAAACAGGGCTTGGCGGAAGATTTGATGCTACAAATGTTATAAAATCAAACCTTTGCTCGATTATAACTCATATAGATTTGGATCATACGGAACGATTAGGAAATACAAAATCAAAAATTGCCTTTGAAAAAGCAGGTATAATAAAGCCAAATTGTCCTGTATTTACATCAGAAGGGTATGAAGAAATAAAAGATAAAGCAGATGAAGTAAATTCTTTATTTGTTATGGTTGCACCTTTCGAGGATACTACAAATCTTTCTCTTAAAGGAACTTGTCAGCAGGCAAATTTATCGTTGGCTCTTGCGGCTGTAAGACAGCTTTTCCCGCAAATATCAGAGGCTTCTATTCAAAATTCATTGAAAAATGTAAAACATCCTTGCCGTTTTCAATTATGCAGAGATGATTTAATTGTTGACGGATCTCACAATCCAAACGGGATTATGGCTCTTCGTGAAAGCTTAGATTTATATTACCCTAATAAAAAACGCTGCTTTGTTTTTGGATGTTTGAGAAATAAGGATTACAAAAAAATGATGGAAATATTGTTCTCAAGAGGGGATGAAATATATTTCTATCATTTTAATAATAAAAATTCTTGTTCAATCGAAGAATTGCAAGAAGCTTGCGAATTTCCGTCTAAAGAATTTAAATCTTTTGACGAGCTTCCAAAAGATTCTTTGAAAATAATCTGTGGCTCATTTTATATGCTTAATGAGATTGTGCCTGAGCATCTTGTTCGTTAGCCATTTCTTCTAACAAATTTGTAACCTTAGCAGGTTCAAAATCTGTGCAAGAATTCCAGATTAATGTAGGTTTTTTGCCGTTAATTGAAGGGCTTGGGTAATCACTGTTACAAAAACCTTTTAGCATATTTGTTGAACCATCAACATTTGATGTGAAATATTTGCAGCAACTGCAAATTTTTAGTACAAAACCATAATCATATAGTTTTTGTCTGATTTCTTGCAAAGCATCAATCATTCTTAAATGTCTTGCTGTTACAAATTTTTTGTTTTTATATAAAAATTTAATTTTTGCAAGTCCTGATTCAGATATGAATTCCAATTTGCAAGGTAGTTCTCTTCTGTTGCTATTCATTACAAAAGCTTCTATTACAAGTTTTTCTGTCCCTTCAGGAAGTTCTTCGCATTTTGTTATTTTGGCTCTTATACCTCTTACTGGTGGAAGATTTTTGATGATATGGCATAATGAATAAATCGGATATAAGCATAGAAGCATAATTTCTCTAAATCTTAGTTTTGAATTTATTAAGCTTATGCCAAAGCCTGCAACTAGGATTAAGAATGTTAAAAGAACAATCTTAAAATCAACGAAGAAATAATATCTGTAAGAATGCTTCATTACTGCAGCATAAATTAATAAAATCATCCAAATATTTGGATTCAGCAAAGAAAATGTGTGTTCTGCAAAAACTAAGTTGTTAGCTCCAATTTGAGTAAAACAATTTTTGAACAAATCAAGTCTTGCTGAAAGTCTTGGCTTTCTGAATTCGTAATTTGCAGTATCAACATAAGTTTGAATATTTGGATTATATGTGCAAGGGCACTTAATTTTAGATAAAAGCATACTGTATTTGAGTTCGGAATTAATGTCTTTAAAGTCAACAGAACCGATTTCATCTACAATATCTTTCTTTATTACAAAGACACCTGAATCTGCGCTTGCTGCAAGTCCAAACAGAGAACGAGCTTTTCTCATAAAGTTCATGTGATATTTTTGGTATGCTGCTTTTATTTTATCAACAGGACCAAGATTATCTGTAATAATAAGTGTTTCACCACTTAGTGCACTATTATTGACAAGAGCAGAATTTACTGTTGTTAAAAAGTTGCTTGGTATGCTTCTATCTGCATCTAAAAATACGTATGAATCTATTGTTTGATCTTTTGATAATCTTTCAATAAGCATTGATATGGCTTGGTCTTTACCAACAGTACCAACGTCAGTTATATTTATAAGGTTTATGAACGGATCATTTGCAAAAATTTGTTCTGAACCGTCTGAACAATTATCAAGTATTAGAAATACTCTAAAATTATTGATTGGGTAATCTTGCATTTTTAATTCATTGATTAGATTGTCAAGGGTAATTTTGTTATTTCTTGCATAAATTACAACTGCAATATTATCTTTTTCTTCATATTGAGAATATCTTTTTTCGATTTTAAACGGCTTGTCGTTTAAGTTTCTGATAGCTAAAGCCATAAAATAGAATGAATATATTGCAACATAAATGTATAAAATGTCTAAAATTAATTCCATAATAATCCTTTCACAATAATATTTTATTTAAAAGCATGTTAAAAATCCATTACATGTTAATAAATGTAATTTAATCTTATAAGTTTTACGATTGTAATTTTTTTTAATATATGTTATAATTATATTATATTGTTTATTTAAAGTTAAGATAAGCGAGGGGTCAATGGGAAAATTTTTAAATTGTAAGTCTGGGTTTACGCTTGCAGAAGTTTTGGTTACTCTTGGTATTATAGGTGTTGTTTCAGCTATGACAATTCCTACATTAATGCAAAACCATCAAAAAAAAGTATATATAACTGAATTGCATAAAGTTTATAATGAATTTCAACAAGCTGCATTAGCTCAAATTACTTCACGTAATGCAATAAATCTTACAGAAGCCGGAGTTCGTAGTGATGCTGCTATGGGAACGTTTATAAGAAATCAGTTTAAGGTTGTAAAAGATTGTACAGGTGATCCAACAGATTGTTTAGCTGACAGTTATACAAATATGAATGGCGGTGCAGTAAGATCATATTCAGATACTACTGCTCCATGTTTTGTTTTGGCCAGTGGAGCTGCTATCTGTGCAAAGTATCAGGTATCAGAGAGAGAGCTAGTTAATGATAGTGGGGTGGTTGTCGGAATTTCTCTTGATTATATCGCCAATTTAATGGGTGATTTAATAATTGATATTAATGGAAAACAAGGGCCTAATGTTGTTGGAAGAGATTTATTTGTTGCCGGTATTTATTCAGACGGATCTGTAAAATCAGCTTTACAAGGACCTAGACTAATTATGCCGGGAGAAGAGATAAAGACTAATCTGGCAAAATGTCAGTCTGCAACTAAGATTGAACGTCAAGGAGATGCATCATATTGTTTCAATGAAATATTAAGCAATAATTGGGAAATGGATTATTAAAAATATTGCATAGTTAAAAAAGCTCCTCTTATGAGGAGCTTTTTTATTTCTTCCCGAATTTATTTCGGTATCTTTATACTAGTTCAACAACTTTCAATGCATTTCTTGAAGCTATTTCAACAAGGCTTTTTGCAGTAGCAATCATTGAAATTTCTGAATCAGCTTTGTTAATGCAAGAACCGCAACCGATAGCTGAAGCACCTGCTGCAAAAGCAAATGGAGCTGTTGTTGGGTTGATGGCAGTTGCTGTCATAATTGGAAGATCAATATTTCTTGATAATTCAATTGTGTTAGAAAGTGTTAGTTCTGCTCTTTCCATTAAACCTCTTGCGCCATCTGAAATATGAGAAGATGAGAAGTGACCTTCAGTTTGAATTAGGTCAATACCCATATTTTCAAGGTTTCTTGCAAGATTGATTTGATCTGCAATAGCTAATTCGCCAGGAATAGTTACTGAGAAGAATGTTCTGTTATCACCAAGCAAGTTAAGAGTTTCTTTAACCAATGATAAAACTGTATCAGCAGAGAAAGACATTCCTTTTTTATAAAGAACATCAAAGTTGCCAAGTTCGATTGCATCAGCACCAAGTTCTACAGCTTTTGCAAGTTCTGAAGGAACGATTGATGATACGAATAGTGGCATATCAGTCATTTCTCTGATTTCAGAAATAATTTCTGGTTTTGCGCAAATATCAACGGCAGATGCGCCTGAAACTTCTGCAGCTGTAACTACTTTTTTTATGTTTTCGATATCAAAGTTGTCGATACCTGCAATAATTTTAACAGCTCTTTTTTCTGTTAAGTGTTGTTTGAACATTTCAATACTCATAATTCTAGGGTCCTTTCTTATTCAAATATATATTTTTTTTCTGAATTATACATTAAAATTGTAATAATTACAATAACTAACCTAAAATTTTTAAGAAAGTCTGATGAATTAATCTTGTAATATTTCATAATGGAAATGAAAAGAGGAGTGTTATGATAAAAAAGTTTTTGTTATATATTTCGGTTTTAATTTTAGGAATTATACCTGTTATGGCTCAAAATTTTTCACCTGACGAGATGGTTAATATAAATGTTTATGAAAAGATAAATCCTGCAATTGTGTCTATTGATGCGAATTTAGATGATGGGTTTTCTGCCGGAACAGGTTGTATTGTGCGTTCTGACGGGGTAATTTTAACAGGGTCGCATGTAATAGAAGGGGCTAATGAAATTGATGTTACAACTTATGACGGCAAAATATATAAAGCTTCTGTGCTTGCGAAAATGGGAAAAAATAAAGATTTGGCTTTGTTGAAAATTACACCGAAATCAAGGTTAAAAACTATATCTTTTGGAGATTCTTCAGAGATTAAAGTTGGACAAAAAGTGCTTGCTATCGGAAATCCTTTTGGCTTTGCAGGAACTTTAACATCCGGAATTGTATCAAGAATTGATTATGCAAAAGGTAGAATCCAAACAGATGCTGCCATAAATCCAGGGTGTTCGGGCGGTCCGCTTTTAAATTCTCAAGGTGAGGTTATCGGAATTTCTCAATCAATTTACAATCCTGATAATAATATTTCAAATATTGGTATAGGATTTGCAATTCCTGTAAATGATGCAAAAAAATTCATTGAAACAGCAAATTTAAAAAATTCTCCATTAATGGCTAAAAAACGTTTTGCTTTTAAAGAATAATTTAAAGTTTTATAAACTATAACTCTGTTTTTGTTCTTTCATGGTATATTAGTTTATATAAAGCTAAGGAGGAATTATGACAGAGTTTTATTTTATGGATGGAGAGTATGTAGAAGCTTCTAAAGCTATGATCCCAATCCGTACACACGCATTCCTTTACGGAACTGCTGTTTTTGAAGGTATTAGAGCTTATTGGAACGAAGAAGAAAAGCAACTTTATGCATTCAGAGTTCCTGAACACTATGAAAGATTGTTGAGAAGTGCAAAAATTATGTGTATGAAAAGCCCATACACAGTTGAAGAACATTGTGAGATTACAAGAAAATTACTTGCAAAAAACAATTATAAAGAAGATTGCTACATGCGTCCTACTTTATACAAATCTGCTCAAAAAGTTGGACCTGGTTTGTATGATAATACTGATTCTTATGCGTTAATTACAAACAAAATGGGAGATTATATCGATACATCAAAAGGTTTGAGAGTTTGTGTATCAAGCTGGAGAAGAAACAGCGATAACGCTATTCCTCCTCGTGCTAAAGTTGCAGGTTCTTATGCAAATGCTGCATTAATTAAAACAGATGCTCATAATATGGGCTTTGATGATGCAGTTGTTCTTGATGAAGCAGGACAAGTTACAGAAGGTTCTGCTATGAACTTGTTCCTTGTTCAAAACGGTAAACTTGTTACAACTATGAAAACTGATAATATTTTGGTTGGTGTAACTAGAAATACAATTATGGAACTTGCAAAAGATGTTCTTGGTATTGAAACTGAAGAACGTCCAATAGACAGAACAGAACTTTATATTTCAGATGAAGCATTCTATTGCGGTACAGGTGCTCAAATTAGCCCTATCGTAAGCATTGATAACAGAACTTTAGGTGACGGTACTTTAGGACCTATATCTAAAGAGCTTCAAAAACTTTACTTTGACGTTGTTAAAGGAAAAGTTCCAAAATATAAAAAATGGTGTATGCCGGTTTACTAAAAAAAATATCTACCCTCGCCTATGCGGTGGGGGTAGTATTTCTTAATTATGTTAAAATTAGTTTGATTAGGATAATTTTCGCTGATGGAATTTCTAGGTTTGTGCGTTCAAAATTTAATAAAGAGTATAAAGTACCTTTTTCAGGTTCGTTTTTCTTCTGTTTTGGCTCAGGCTGCTTCTATCAGCTATGATTCGTTACCTATATCATTGATAATTGCATTTATCGCTGCTGCTGTAATTGCAGTTCAGGTTTCAAAACAATTTTTGATGAGTGGAGCTGATACTTATATCGGCGGAACAATCGCTGTTGTTATGATAAGAGAAATTGCACCGGGATTTGTTGCACTTGCAATCGGAGCAAGAGCTGGTACTGCAATATCAGCGGAAATCGCAAATATGCAGGTTACATCTCAGGTTGATGCTATGAAAACCTTGAAGGTAGATCCTGTAGGTTATTATTTTACGCCAAGAATAATAGCAGGGATTTTAACTGTTCCTATGGTTGTTTTGTTGGCGGAATTTGTCGGAATTGCAGGGGGAATGCTTGTTTCTTATGCAACGATTGAACTACATCCTGCAAGATATATGAATTCTGCATGGTTATGGATTTCTACAAGAGATATTTATATAAGCCTTTTAAAGGCGGCTATATTTGGCGGTTTAATAGCACTTGTTTGTGCAACTCAAGGTTATTGTACAAAAGGGGGAGCCAAAGAGGTTGGGACTTCAACAACTCAGGCTGCTATTTTATCAACTGTTTATTTGTTGATTGCTGATTTCCTTGTTAATCTTGTTTTTTATATTATATAAAATAAAAATATGGTTTTAAATGTTAATTTGTATAGTAAATCTTTTTTTGTTGAAAAAGTGATGTTATATGGTATAATATAATATATGTTGGTATAATTTTGATGAGGTTATTAAGTTGAAAAAGGGTTTTACTCTTGCAGAGGTTTTGGTCACTTTAGGAATAATTGGTGTCGTATCTGCTATGACAGTTCCGACATTAATGCAAAATTATCAAAAGAAAAGTTATGTAACTCAATTGCATAAAGTTTATAATGAACTGAATCAAGTTTTATTGAAATATCAGACAGATAAAAATGCAATAAATCTTACAGAAGCAGGTTTAACATCTACTGCTGCACTTCAAAATATGATTACATCTTATATGAAAGTTGTATCTACTTGTGATTCGGTTACAACTCCTTGTTTTGCAAGTGAGTACAGTTATTTGAATGGTTCGACAATTTCCCCAAGTTCATATACTTCGAATGCAAAATCTTATGTTCTTGCAAGTGGTGCCTCAATTAGACCTATTTATAGTAAGCCTTCTACATATAAAATAGCTAATATACTTGTAGATATTAATGGCCCTCAAGGCCCAAATATCTCTGGAAGAGATTTTTTCTTCCTATATTTATATTCAAATGGGATGCTTGATGATGGCCCAGATAATACAAGTAATAATGCACCTTTGACGAAAGAACAAAGAGAAGCATCTAATTGTCAAACATCTTTAAATGGGTGTTTTGGACGATTGTTAAATGATAATTGGGAAATGAATTATTAAGCTAAATATTTTTGTACGGCTTCTTTTGTAAACACTTCAATACTGTCTTGTGAATGGATGAATATCATACAGCTAATTAGTGATTTAAGTGTTTCAAAGTCTGAAAATGAAAGTTTGTATCTCAAATCTTCCATATTATTTGCTAAAAATTCCATTATGATAGTTTTGTTATCAAATACTAAATTTGCAAAATAATCGAAGGACTCTTTTGATTTAATCCCTTCAAGATAAATAATATCAGGGGATTGAAATTCTATAAAACGTGCTGCTTTATCCATATTAAAGCCTACGTTTTCATTCAATTCGCACTGATGTACGTTTTTAAGATGATATTTTGCAATACTTTCAAGTGTCATTATATTTTTATTTTTGTCAGCAGCTTCTAAAAGCAGAGAATATATTATGTGGGTTTTGCCGCTTAGAGGTGAACCGCATACTATTATAATTCCCGGATTATTTAGTGCTGATTTTATTACTTTTAAATTATTTTCTGATTTTATAATTTTGTTTAAAGCTTTTGGCGGTTTATATATTTTTAAGAAAATTCTTTCGCCCATAATTGTCGGGAATGTTGATATGCTTGCTGTTACATCCATATCATCAACTTTGAAGCATAGTTTGCCGAGTTGTGGAACTTCTGAAACTGATGCGTCAAGCTCTGCAAGAGTTTTCAATTTGCCGACAAAAGAGGAGGTTAAAACTGGTGGAATATTACCTTTATTTATAACTTCGCCGTTCTTTTTAAAGTTAACTCCAAATCCGTTATCTTCGTGTTGAAAAGTTACTTCGTGCACTCCTTCAAGTATTGCTTGTTTTAGAATTGCACGTATAATTTTTTGAATGTGATTGTCGGATAAATCTTCACTGTGAAGCTCATCTCTCCAGTCGTATTCATCAGCGTTTTCGATAAATATTTCGCCTACTGTTTCATCTTTGCGATAAGAATCGTCAATTTTTTTTCTAATACTTGCTTCTGAAGATATAACAGGTTCAATTGAGCATTCAGCGGATTCGATAACCTTATCTATTGCAAATAAATCAAGAGGATCTGCCATTGCAACAGTTAAAGTATCTTCAATTTTAAAAAGTGGTATAATTTTGTATTTTTTTGCATCTGAAAAGCTTATATATTTTAAGCATTTTGGATCAAGAGTATAATCATCAAGGTTTACATAAGGAATATGAAGTTTTGCTTCTAAAAATTTTAAAATAGCATCTTCTGTGATAACCCCTGAATTTATCAGAGCTTGACCTATATTGATATTTTGAGCATTGGCAATTTCTTCTGCTTGTTCAATTGTCTCGTAAGGAACAAGACCTGCTCTTACCAAGTCATATTTTAATTTTTCCAGTGTTTTATTTGTAACAGATGTTTCCATATTATTTATTATTTTAAATATTGTTCAACTTTTTTAACTACTTCATCCAATTCAAAAGGTTTGGTAATATATTCATCAGCGCCTGTTTCTTCGCCGATAAGTTTATCTTCTTCTTGAGTACGTGCTGTAACCATTAAAATTGGAATATTTTTATATTTGCTGTCATATTTCAACAATCGGCTGATTTTATATCCGTTTATTTTTGGCATCATAACATCGAGAATAATTAAATCAGGCATTATTTCTTTAGCCAATCTTAAGCCGTCTTCTCCGTTATATGCACAATAACAAGTAAAGTCTGCTGCTTCTAATACGAATTTCAAGCTTTCAACAATATCTTGTTCATCATCAACAATTAAAATCTTTTTCATACCTTCCCCTATAAAGTCTTATAATTGTATTATAACATATCAAAATTCTTCTTCTAATTTGTTAAATTTTGTAATATTAAGTAAAGAAAAAGGCAATTATATTTCTTCAGTGTTGTTCTAATGCTTGTGTGTAAGATATGATAAAAAGTCTTTTAACTCCTGATGTTAAACCGCACAAAATTTCATTAATTAGAAAATTAAGTGATACTGTTGACAGATATACAAAACCTGACGATAAAGTAGAAATATATATTGACAAATTTGTAAAGAGTGATACTCCTACCAAACAAGTTGAACAAAATATTGCAAATTTAGCAAATGTTTTACCTGCAGCAAGACAGTCCGGTAAAAATTTCGATGTAGTTGATTATGTTAATAATAATGTTAATTTCGTAAGAGCAAAACAAAATATTGACATTAATTCATTGAAAAACGGAAATGTTAAACTGGGCTAAGAATATTAGTTACAGGAATTACAAAATAGAATTTAGACCCTTTATTAAGCTCACTATCGCACCAAATGGCGCCATGGTGAGCTTCTAATAATTGTTTTGCAATAGGCAAGCCCAATCCTGTACCACCGGCTTTTCTTGATAGAGAATTTTCGATTTGTGCAAATTTGTCAAATGCGTGAAGCAAATCTTTTTGAGCAATTCCAATACCTTCATCTTCAACGCAAACTTCTATGTAATCACCTTCTGCTAAATTTATTGAATCTTTGAAGTATTCATTAATTTTTAAATCTTTTGAATTTACAATTGAGGAAGATATTTTAATAGTTTTGTTTTCGGGGGTGAATTTTATTGCGTTAGAAACCAAGTTTGTCAGCACTTGTTCTAATCTTTGAGAATCAGCGGTTATTTCAGGAAGATTGTCTGGAGTGTCTGTTATAATTGTAAGTCCTTTGGATTTTGCAACTTCTGAAAGCGCTGATTTTACATAATCTATTACGGTGTTGATATTAACAGGTGCAAAATTGAAATCCATTTTTCCGGCTTCAATTTTTGATAAATCTAACAGGTCATTAATAATTCCTGAAAGCCTTTGAACATTTCTCATTGCCATAGACAGGAATTTGTCGGCTGCCGATGTGATTTCTCCGCAACGTCCGCTCATTAAGATATCTAGTGAATTTTTTATTGATGTGAGAGGAGTTCTCAATTCGTGTGATACTATTGATATAAATTCAGATTTTAATCTTTCAAGTTTTTCTAATTTGTGATTGGTTTCAATCAATTCCTGATAAAGAGTTGCGCTTTTAAGAGGTAGTGAAACCTGTTGAACAATTGTTTGAAAACAGGTTGCATCTTCGGGGGTAAATGACGTTTCTTTAAATATTTCTATGCAGCCAAAAAAGTTGTCACTCAAACTTATTGGCGCAAACATATTATCAAACTGAAAAAGCGTAAATGTAAATCTGCTTGCAGGATATTTTATGTGTTTAATTATTTTCAAATTTTGTCCGTCAATTTTTACAGGTATTTCTTTTCCTTCAAATACGGAGTTGTAGTTTAAAATTGTTCGGACTTTCAAAGCTTCTATCAATTCATCAGATAATTCATAAAGAGAATTGAGGATGAGTACAGGTGCATCTTCAGTACATAATGACAAAGTACATGTAAGCGAAAAACTCAATGCTTTATCTATTCCTTCAATCATATATTGAATAAGTTTTGCCTTATCTAATGTTCCCGCAAATTGTGAACTTGTACTATATAAGGCATTAAGTCGATATAAGCTGTCTGCCAGATCTTTATTTGAATTGGAGAGCATATCAAGAGAATTTTTCATTCTGAGGTTAATATTAATTGTTGAAAGAATAAAATCTTCTCCCATATCTTCTGTAAAAAAGACATTTGCGTATTTGATAAGCTCTTTATCAATTTTTCCCGAATTAAGTTGAAATATGATAATTGTATTTTCGCATATTGATTTAACTTTTTTATTAAAGTTTTTTAAATCAGGAATTTGGGTGTCAATGATTATTACATCAGGCTTGTCAGCTTTTATTAAGTCATAAATCAAAGCTTCATCGCTTAATGCAGAAAATTCATAAATATTTTTGTTAAATATTTTGTTGAATTTTTCAATATATTCGTTATTTTCAGACACCAGCAAAATCTTAATCATAATATAATTTTAGCAATATTTTATGATATAGCAAATTGATTAATTTTTGTATAGCTCTTAATTATGAGCTTTTTTTCTTCGGATTTTTGTTGTGTCTTGGTTTGCCGTTGTTTCTTCTTGGCAGGTTTGGGGTTGTATAAGATGTTTGAATACGTTTTACGCTATATACATCAGGGATTGCCTGAATGCTCAAAATAACTTTTTTTAGAGTTTCAATGTTATCAAGTTCTATACCAAGTTCAATAATCCCGACTTTACCGCTTTTAGATTTAACATTTGCGTAATTAATGTTTGTTCCGTTGTCTGAAACTGCAGCAATAATATCTTTTAGCAGACCTTGTTTTTCTGCTGTTTCAACTCTTATTGTTGTATTGTAAGTCTTGTTGACATTATCGCCTGACCATCTTATGTCCATTAATCTTTCAGGTTCTATATGCTCAAGCATAGGACAATCCAGTCTGTGAACGGTTACACCTTTCGCTCTTGTTACAACTCCGACAATCGGTTCTCCGGGAATTGGTGAGCAGCATCTTGCAATTGAATACATTAAGCCTTCAAGCCCGATAATATCTTTTTCGGATTTTTTCTTTGTTGAACCATGGAAGTTTCCTGAAGGTTGTTTTGGGGCTTCCGGTTTTTTGAGTTTGTTAACAATTTTGTTTAGGGTCGTTTCTCCATAACCGAGAGCCGCAAATAAATCTTCTGCAGAGAGATAATTCATTTGTTTTGCAACTTTATCAAATTCGCCTGATTTCATGTAATCATCAAATACGGATTTGGTAAGTTCATGTTCAAGGTTAGTTTTTCCGACTTCAATGTGTTCTTCTCGGTTATTTTTCTTAAACCATTGCTTAATTTTTGAAGAGGCTTGTTTGGTTACAACAAAATTTAACCAATCAAGGCGTGGAGCTGGAGTTTTTGAAGTTAAAATTTCTACAATATCTCCGTTATGAAGTTTGGTATCAAGTTGTGCTATTCTACCGTTAATAAGTGCACCGACTGTTTTATTACCTACTTCTGAGTGAATTCTGTAAGCGAAATCAACAGGGGTAGCATTAACTGGTAAATCAAATACATCTCCGTTTGGAGTGAATGCAAATACTTGATCCGAGAATAAATCTAATTTTACGGAATTTACATAATCTTCAGCGGATGACATATCTTTATCGTATTCAACAAGTTTTCTCATCCAAGAAAATTGCATATCTGTCGGGTTATTAGCTTTTTGTGAACCCTTTTCTTTATATCTCCAGTGCGCAGCAATACCATATTCGGCAACTTCGTGCATTTCCCACGTTCTTATTTGAACTTCAAGCGGTTTTGAACGAGGCCCGATTACGGATGTGTGTAGAGATTGATACATATTACCTTTCGGCATTGCGATGTAATCTTTAAATCTTCCGGGAATCGGTTTAAATTGTGAGTGGATTAGACCTAAAACTTCATAACATTCTTTTTCAGTGTCAACTATTACCCTTACTGCAGTGATATCGTAAAGGTCATGGAATGCAATATTTAAGCGTTTCATTTTGCTGTAAATGCTGTAATAGTGTTTTGCTCTTCCTGTGATTTGAGCATTTATTCCTGCTTTTTTTACGTCTGCTGTAATTTTATCAATAAGAATTTGAACGGTTTCTTCTCTGCTTGCTTTTGTTTGAGATACAAGACGTGCAATTTCAAAATATTTATCAGGTTCAAGATAGCGAAGTGATAAATCTTCAAGTTCGGCTTTTATTTTATAAATCCCTAAACGGTTTGCAAGAGGTGCAAATATATCAAGAGTTTCTCTTGCTATTTTTTGTTGTTTACTTGCAGTCATAAAATTCAGGGTACGCATATTATGTAGTCTGTCTGCAAGTTTTAGAAATACAATTCTTATGTCGCTTGCCATTGCAATAAATAGGCGGCGGAAGTTTTCAGCTTGGCGTTCTTCTTTTGATTTGAATTGAAGTTTTCCAAGTTTTGTTACCCCTTGTACCAGAGTTAGGACATCTTTCCCGAACAATTTTTCAATTTCTTCAGGTTGAGTGTCTGTGTCTTCTAAAATGTCATGCAAAAATGCAGCTTGTAGAGTGTGTGAATCTACTTTTAAGCCTACAAGAATTTTTGCAACCTCGACAGGGTGTATAATATAAGGTTCTTCTGAAATCCTGTATTGCCCTTCGTGTAAACGTTTTGCAAAAAGGTATGCTTTTTCTATTTGCTCAATTTCTTCCGGTTCTCTGTTTTGTGCAATAAGCTCTTTTTTTATATCGTCAAAAAGTGGTTTTTCGGTCATGATATAATCATAATACAGATTTTATTTGAATTTTTCAAGTAAAATATAAAATTTCATTCATAAGGATTATAAATAAGTGTTAAAAGAAACAAAAGACGGAGTTATTTTATCATTAAAAATATCCCCAAATTCATCAAAAAATGAAATAATAAAGAGTGAAGACGGTTCAATAAAAGTAAAAATTACGGCTCAACCGATTGACGGTAAGGCTAATAAGGCACTTGTTGAATTTTTATCAAAGCAATTGAAAATTCCAAAATCTTCGATTGAAATAATCAAAGGGCATACAGGAAAAGACAAATCTTTGTTGATAAAAACTAATGATACGTTGATTATTCAGAAATTGAAAAGTTTTGTTAACTAAAATAAATATATTCCGCAAGAATTTTTATTCAGCAGTTTTATCATAAATGATCAAAAAGGAGTGTAGAAAAATGCAAGTAAACAGAATTCAATTTACCCCGGCAACAAATGTAAAAACACCATCTTTTTCAGGTGGTATCAGTAGTGATTTAGCTACAAAAATTTTAGCAGATGGCGCAAAAATATCTGATTTATGTGAAAAATCAGCCAAAATAGCAAATGTTAATGAAGATCTTTTGGTTTTATCAGATGGAGTTTATAATTCAAAAGACAAGGTTGCAGAATTTTTATTATCTGCTGTTAATGAAATTAATTTTATTCCAGGTTTAGAAAATATTAAACCTAAATCTTTGAAGGTTAAAGGTAATAGTTTAAAAGATGCTTTTCAAAATATTAGCAAAAAAGAATTAGAATCAGCAAATGATTCATTGGCAGATGATATTAATGAACAATATTTAAAAACTAAAGCTTTACGTTATGAGATTTATGCAAAAAGAGCACAGTCAAGAGCAGAACTTATGAAAAAGTATAATCAAGCTGAAGGTTTTTGGTTTGATTATTACAAATCTTTGTCAAATAGAAATAAGTAGCTATTGCAAAAATAGAATTTTTAAGTTAGTATAAATTTCAAAAGGAAATAAAATGATAAAACTAAATTCTTTAAAATTTCATCATCTACATCATCATAGCGACCTTGGAAGGCTATGAATTGATGTTATGCGCTTTTAAAGAATAAATTCTGATTTTCAATTCTTATTAAAATAGTCTTTCAAGGAGCCCCAAAAAAAGAAGCGTTGTTTGTGACTATTGAAAAGGATATTTTATCCTGATAAAGAATTGGAGAATTTTAAAGATATGACTATAACAAGTATTATTTCAGCGATAGGTAATAATAGTAGTGTTTACCCATTGATTGTGAGAGATTGTGGAATTGAGGTGCCGACCAAAATCGCTCTTACATACAATCAGAATAAAAAAGAATCGAAGGGTATTGCATATTTAGCTGCTCGTGAAAGATTTTTAGATGAATATGCAACTTCTGCTGTTTGGCTTGGTGGAATTCCTCTTGTCGGTTGGATTGCAAATAAATATATAAAGGCTAGAGGATTAAATCCTGATGTTAATTTGAAATTGTTTAAAGAAGAACAAGGTATTCAAGGGATTGATTATAATATTAAAAAATTCAAAGATATTGCACCGGATGCTGTAAAAGATTTATTAAAAGCTAAAGAAAATAAAAAATTATATGAAAAATTACTTGCAGGAAAATTTATTGCATCAACATCTATTCCTATATTGTTTATGGGGTTTATTTTGCCAAAACTTATTTTTGCATCTTCTGCAAAGAAAATTGATAATTTAAGAAAAAAAGAAGCTGAAAAGAAAAATGCTAAACCTTTAAGCTTTTTGCAAAAAGAAAAATTTTATAAATCTAAGGATGTTAATTTTACAGGAAGCTGGATTACAAAAGCTGCAAACTTTTCTGCTCAAGATAAAATGGCCGTAACTGATGGCGGTTATGCTGTCGGTCGTGTTGCCACAGCAAGAAACAAAAATGAACGTTATGATTTGTCTTTTAAAATGGCTGGCATGATGTTTTTAAACTTTGTAGCTCCAAAGTGGATTGAAAAAGGTTTGAATAAGTTGACCGGAGTTGAACTCGATCCGATTATTTTAGCTGATAAAGAGTTTGCAGAACAGATTAACAATAAGACTCTAAAACTTCCAAAAAATAATTCTGCTGAAGAACTTTTGAAATTTGTTGATAATCTGGAAAACAAAGATACTCTTTTTGTTAAGTATGCAAATAAATTCAAAAAAATTAAAATGATGGATAATGGAATTCGCGACCCGAGAGAATATGTTGATATTAAAAAGCTTGCAAAATTCAGAAATGACATTGAGGAATTTGCTAAAAAGTCTTTAAATAGTTCTGATTTTAATTCATACATTAAAAAAGCAAAGATTGCAAAATCTGCAAATATTTTAACTAATGTTGCTTTAAGTAGCTTCTTGTTAGCTTATGTTTTGCCAAAAGCTCAATTTGCATTCAGAAAATTAATAACAGGTTCTGATTTGGAACCGGGTTTGGCACCTGCAGAAAAAATTGTTGACGGAAAATCTAAATAGTTTTATTTGCTTTATATTCTTTGATAAGTGAAAATATTGATATAGCAGAAAAAATAGATTATTTAAGAAGTTTCTGTTTGTAATATTGAAAAAGAAAATTTTCCAAAGAAAAGCCGGTAAAAGTAATCTTTTTGCTGAAGACTTGATAAGCAGCATAAAATTATTACAATATTTTGAAAAATTAAAAAAATACCCTGCTAAAAGGAAAAATATAGGCATATGAAAAAGATAAATGAAATCAGTGACATTTTTCGGGAAATATGAATGCCCTGCTACAACAAATGTTATAGCAATTCCCTTGGTTATATCTCCCCATAAGTAATGTTGTTTTTGTATTAAATCTTTTTCCATACTTAATTCAGCTTATCATAAAATAAATAAAAAAATAGGATACAAATTGTATCCTATTTTTTTAAATTATTAGTTTTAAATATTTATTAAACCATTGCGATTTCTCTTGGTTCTGATGCAAATACAACATCATTATTATTGTTGTCTGTTGAATGATAAACATCTGCTAAAACTTCATTTTTAATATTAGCTAAATCTTGTTGCATCAATCTTCTTGGAGAACCATCTGCCATAGAGTTGTTTCTTAAAAGATATGATGGGTGGAAAATTGTAATAGCTTTATAATCTTTTCCATTAACATTAATAGTCATCCATTGACCTCTAACCTTTGATATTGTTTGTTTTTTGTCAAGGTTAACAAATGTTTTTAAAGCAGTAGCACCGCAAAGAATAATTGCTCTTGGATTAATAATATCAATTTGAGCATTTAAAAATTTTCTGCAAGCAGATTGTTCTTCTTCTGTCGGAACTCTGTTTTCAGGAGGTCTGCATTTTACTGTGTTGATGATATAAACATCTTCATCTCTTGAAATACCAGCATCTGAAAGAAATTTATTTAAAAGCTGTCCGGCACGTCCTACAAACGGTCTGCCTGTTTCATCTTCCATTTCTCCCGGAGCTTCTCCGATTAGAACAACTTTTGCTGTTGATGGATTTCCGTCAGAAAAAACAACATTCTTTCTGGTGTTTGCAAGTGCGCATCCTGTGCAGTTTTCACACTTAGATCTTACTATCTCCAGACAATCTTTTTTCATTTTTCTCTCTCTCCTCGTTATTTTTAAATAAACCTACATTATATTTTTTGCAATATCTTTTTAATTCTTTCATGATTATATCTGATAACATGAATACTGCTATTAAGTTTGGCACAGCCAAGAATAAAGTAAATGCATCAGATAGATTAATTATACTTTTAAAATTCATGGCAGAGCCGATAATTATGAATATACAATATATAACCTGAAAAGTGCGTGTTGTCAATTTTGTATCACCAAATAAATAATTCCAGGCCTTGATTCCGTAATATGAGCCGCAAAGCATTGTGGATAGTACAAAACAACTTGCCATAAATGTTAACAATATTGGGAAAAACGGACAAACACTACCAAATGCTTTTGATGTTAATTCAATGCCTGCAATCCCTGTTGTATGCAAGTATTCACCTGATACAACTATTACAAATGCAGTTGCAGAGCCGACAATTACTGTATCAACGAAAGGTTGGAGCATGGCAATAAATGCTTGAGCTACAGGATTATTCGTTCTGACAGCAGAAAATGCAATAGGTGCAGTCCCAAGCCCTGCCTCGTTTGCGAACATTGCTCGTCTAAATCCCCATAGCATACACATTAACCATCCGCCGGCTAATGCTTTTGGATGAAATGCTTCTTTTAAAATTAATGCAAATGTATGAGGCACATGCCCTATATTATAAATGCAAACAGCAAATGCTGTTAAAACATATAAAGTGCACATAACAGGTGTTACTTTTGAGGTAAATTTTCCGATAGCTTTAATTCCGCCAATAATTGTAAAGTATGTAATAACAGCAACAATCAGTCCTAAAAGCCAACTTTGATTTGCAAAGAAACTGTTATTTCCGCCTGTAACTTCCGTAATCTGGGTTGTCATTGCATTTATCTGGAATAAATTCCATCCGCCAATCATTGCAAAAATACAGCAAATTGCATATATTTTAGATAAATGTGGTGCAAATTTCCCTATATATTTATTATTTTTTAATGCTCCCTCAATGTAATACATCGGACCGCCAGCTATTGTTCCGTCAGAATTAACTTTTCTAAATTTTAATCCCAAAAGAACTTCTGCAAATTTTAAGGCCATAGAGAAAAAGCCTGCTAAAACCATCCAGAAAATTACACCCGGACCGCCTATTGATACAGCTGCCGCTGATCCTGCAACATTACCAATTCCTGCTGATGCTGAAATCGTTGCAGTTAATGCTTGAAAAGCTGATACTTCTCCTTTTTTCTTTTTAACTCGTATTTCTTTATGTTCGTAATTTTTTGTAATTAATTGAATAGCATGTTTAAATCCCCAAATTCCGATAAATCTTGTTCTGATTGTAAAATAAAATGCAGCAACCATTAAAAGGACAACAAGAAATTCTATTTTTACTCCGTGAATGGTTATAGAACTGAATATTATCCCTGAAATTTTATCGGCTATTGGTGATAAAAATGTATCTATGGCTGTGTCTAAATTCATTGCTTAATAAGTTTAGCACAAAAACATGAAATTCTAAATAAAAAACGGATTTTAAACCTTTAATAGGTTATTTTGCTATGCTCTTTTTAATGTTTAAATAATTTTTTCAAAAAAGGTGCGCAAAGTGCCAAACTTCCTATTCCTAAAAATGCGTATACAGATTTTGGTGTTTTTCTTCTTTCTATACTTTCAGAATCTTTCATTGAAGTATAGATGTCATGATTCAGTTTGTTAAAATCTCTTGAAGCCTGCTCATGAGAATACAAAACAGGCTTTACAAAGCCGTTTGGCGGGGTTAAAATCCCGACATTTAGTGGTTTGTTTTTCATATTACTGTTTACACTGACACTATTATCCATATATAAATTAAAACAAAATGTTAATAAAAATTGCCCTAAATATATATTTATATTAAGTGAAATCTTGACAAAGTATAATAAATTAATTAAAATGAGAATTATTACTACTTTTTATGGAAAACTATGAATTATTCAAGGCAAAGAGAAATAATACTTGATACTTTAAAAGAGAATGTTGTCCACCCGACAGCAGAATATCTTTATTCTGTTTTGAAATCAAAGTCTGATTCAAATATCAGTCTTGCAACTTTATACAGAAACTTAAATCAGCTTGTGGATAAAGGTTTTATAAAAAAGATTGACGGGTTAGAGACATCTTCTCATTATGATCACAATGTTCATGAACATTATCATTTTATTTGCGAAAAGTGTAAACGCGTGTTTGACGTGAGTTCAGATGTTGCTGTGGACGTTGTAAAAAAAACTGAACAAGAAACTGGTTTTTTAGTAAAAAATCATGATATAATATTTAGCGGTATATGTAAGGATTGTTTAGAATTAGAAAAACAAGAAAATGAATAGAGAAAATTTATATGTGAAAGCATATAAATTATAATGAAAAGGAGAAAATTATGGAAAAGTATGTATGCACAGTATGCGGATATGTTTATGACCCGGAAGAACATGATGGCGTAAAATTTGAAGATTTACCTGATGATTATGTATGCCCACTTTGCGGTGTAGGTAAAGATTCATTTGAAAAACAATAGCTTTTTTCAAAAAATAAATATCTTTAAAAAAGGCTTTGTTTTTAATAACAAAGTCTTTTTATTTGTGTTAATATATAATTGAGTACAAATTATAATTGAGAGGGATTAATATTGGATTTAAACGGCTCAAAAACTGAGAAAAATATATTGAAAGCTTTTGAAGTTACGGCATTACGTCGTATGGAATACGATATTTATGCTTTGATAGCTGAAAGACAAGGTTATAACGATGTTGCTCGATTATTATCACGTTTTGCAAATAATGAAAAAGAACATTCTAAATTGTGGTATAAATGGTTAAAATCAAATAACGGAAATTTCCCGAGTTTGTTGGAATGTACCCAAAAAGCATTAGCTCAAGAAAAAGACGAAATTGAAGGAATGTATGAAAATTTTGCAATTCAAGCAAGAGATGAAGGTTTTGATATTATTGCAAGAATGCTTGAAAATATTGAAAACATTGAAAAAATACATTATGACAGATTAAAAAAATTAATATTAAAATTAGAGGATAATGTTAAACCTAATAAAGACGGAACTTATAATTGGGCATGCAGTACCTGTGGAGCTGTATTTGTTCAGGAGGAAGAACCTCCATATTGTCCGTTATGTTTAAAAGAAGAAGTATTTTTTTATAAAAAGCCAAATAAATAGTAAAGGAGAAATATAAATGAAATTTCAGGAAATTAAAAACAATATTTTTTATTGCGGTTTAAATGATTGCGATAGAAGAATTTTTGATGAATTAATTCCGTTGGAACATGGTACAAGTTATAACTCTTATCTTGTAAAAGGTTCTGAAAAAACTGCGATTATTGATACAATGTATCCGCCAAAGACAAAAGAATATTTGAAACGATTGGCAGATAATCATGTAGGAAAAGTTGATTATATCGTTGCAAACCATGGAGAACAAGATCATTCAGGCTCAATTCCTGCGTTGTTGGAAAAGTTCCCGAATGCAATGGTTTTAACAAATCCTAAAGTTGCTGAAAATATTAAATCAATGTTGCATGTTCCTGCTGAAAAAATTCAGGTTATTGCTGACGGTGAAGAAGTATCTTTAGGAGATAAAACATTAAAATTTATTTTCGCACCCGGCGTTCATTGGCCTGATACAATGTTTACTTACATAAAAGAAGATAATGTAATTTGTACTTGTGACTTTTTAGGCGCTCATTATACATTCTCTGATGTTTTCGCTCAAGAAAGCAAAGAATTGGAACACAGTGCAAAAAGATATTATGCAGAAATTATGATGCCATTTAGAATGATGTGCAAAAAATACACTCAAATGGTTAAAGATATGAATGTTGATATGATTTTGCCAAGCCATGGACCTGTTTACAAAAGACCGGATTTCATTTTGGATTTGTATACTGATTGGACTGCCGATACTCCGAAAAACTTGGTTACAATGCCTTATGTTTCAATGTATGAAAGCACTAAGGAAATGATTGATTACTTGAGTGACAAATTGGAAGCAAAAGGTATTAAAACATTCAAGTTTGATATTGTTGATGATGATTTAGGCGATCTTGCAATGTCTTTAGTTGATGCTGCTACAATTGTTATGGGAACATCAATGGTTCTTGCAGGACCTCATCCGATGGCTGTTAATGTTGCATATCTTGCAGCTGTATTAAGACCTAAAGCAAAATTCGCTTCACTTGTAGGTTCTTACGGTTGGGGCGGTAAATTATTCGATTTGATTGCTCAAATTCTTGCACCGTTGAAACTTGATTTAATTGAGCCTTTACAAGTGAAAGGAAAGCCGACTGAAGAAGATTTCAAAAAACTTGATGTTATGGCAGAAAGTATTTACGAAAAACATAAATCACTCGGTTTGGTTAAATAGTAAGTAAAGAGCGGGTTTTTAAAATCCGCTCTTTTTAATTGTAAAATTTTATTAATATATAGCAATTATTTTTATGCCTTAGTTTTAGAATAAATATAAAAATGGAGGAAAAATTATGATTAAAGCAATTAATTTCTTAGGTAAACCAGACGCACCGGGTTCTGTATCAAAAGTATCAACTACAAAACCTGAAGCAAAAGATACAGCAAAAATGGAACCTGCTAAGGATACTTTTGAAAAATCAAAACCAAAAGCTGAAGAAGCTGTAAAAGCTGATTCAAATGATAAATTTGAAAAATCAGGTGACAAAAAATCTGAAGAAAAAAAGGATTAGTTTAAATTTTTAATTTATAATTTTAAAAATCTTCGTTAGTATTTTAAATATGTGCTGACGAAGATTTTTTTTTGCTCTTTTAATTTCAATATTATTGTGCTATCCTAAGTAATATAAGAAGTAAGGAGCATCAATGGAAACAACAAATCAATTTATAAAACCCCTGACAACAAAAATTAATGAAGCCGGAAATCTTGAAATTGGCGGATGTGATTTGGTTGCTTTAGCTGAAAAATATGAGACTCCATTGTATGTTATTGATGAATTTACTTTGAGAAAAATTTGTCACGATTATAAAGATGCTTTTAAAAAATATTCTAAAGTTAATATGATGTACGCATCTAAAGCGCTTTGTAATATGGCTGTATCTTCTATATTGGCAAGTGAAGGATTTGGCTTTGATGTCGTATCTGCCGGTGAAATTTATACTGTTTACAAGGCAGGTATTGATATGTCAAAGGTCTTATTTAACGGAAATAACAAATCTTATGATGAGCTTTCTCTTGCATTAAAATTAGGTGTCGGTAGAATTTCTGTTGATAACTTTTTTGAATTGTCTTTGTTAAATGAAATCGCAAAATCTTATGATAAAACTGCAGATATTTTACTCAGAATAACTCCGGGTATTGAATGTCATACTCATGAATATATACAGACTGGGCATTTGGATTCAAAATTCGGGTTTGATTTAACTCAGATTGATGAAGCTGTTGAATTGATTTTGAATGATTATAAAAATCTTCATCTTCACGGTTTGCACGCTCATATAGGTTCGCAAATATTTGAGACTTCTATTTATGGTGATGAAATTGAAATTTTAGTAAAAGAAGTTGCAAGATTAGACGAAAAATACGGTTTAAAGCTTGATGAAATTAATGCAGGCGGCGGTTTGGGCGTAAAATATACAGATAGTGATTGCCCGCCTTCTGTATATACGATTGCGGATATATTAATTAATAGACTTAATGAATGTATTGAAAAATATAATATTAATCCTCCTGCTTTGTTTATAGAGCCTGGAAGAAGTATTATATCTACATCAGGTGTAACTTTATATACTTTAGGAAGTTCAAAACAAGTACCTAAGGGCAAAACTTATTTTGCGGTTGATGGTGGTATGGCAGATAATCCAAGACCTGCTATGTATGAAGCTCAATATTTTGCTCAAGTTGCAAATAAACCTGATTATGAACTTGCTAAAACATATACAATTGCAGGAAGATTTTGCGAATCCGGTGATATTTTAATTAAAGATATAAAATTGCCGGAACTTGAAGAAGGTGATATTTTATGTGTTTATAATACAGGAGCTTATAATTATTCTATGGCTTCTAATTATAATCGTGTTCAAAAATCTTCAATGGTACTTGTAAATAATTCACAATCTGATATTATAGTAAATAGAGAGACACTTGATGATTTAATTTCTCATGATGAAATTCCTGATAGGTTAAGAAAATGGTAAATGAATTTTTAGCATACTTAGTAAAATATATAGAAACTTTAGAGTTTGCTTTTAATTGGTCAGATTTTTTGCAAATAGCTTTTTTGACTGTTCTTTTGCTGTTTTTGTATAAAAAATTCATTAAAAATACATCATCAGAAAAGTTTGTAAAAGGTATTTTAATTCTTGTTTGTTTTTGGGTTTTGAGTGAAATCCTTTTAAGAATTGATTTGAAAATAATCGGAATGTTTTTAAAATCAATTGTAACTCTTGTATCATTAAGTTTAATCGTTATATTCCAGCCTGAATTGAGAAGATTTTTAGGCTTTTTGGGACAGGTAGATTTTGTAACCAAAATATTTAATTCCGGTTATGAAAAATCTAAAGGTCAAAAAATAGATGTTGTAAAAGAATTGATAGAGAGTGTTAAATTCTTATCAAAATCTCATACAGGGGCTTTAATCGTTTTCCAAAGCGATTTGAGAAATACATATTATGATGTTGGTACAAAGCTTAATGCAGATTTATCAACAGAATTGCTTTTAACTATTTTTCACCCGAATACTCCTTTACATGACGGTGCTGTTGTAATTAACGGTGATAAAATTATTTCTGCAGGTGTTTTGTTACCTTTAACTGAGGATCCAAAATTAAGTTGGAAATACGGGACACGTCACAGAGCTGCTATTGGTATGACAGAAGGTACTGATGCTGCGTGTTTGGTTGTTTCTGAAGAAACCGGTGATGTTTCTGTAGCGATTGACGGAAGCTTGAAAAAATATGAGGATTTGGTTACTCTAAAATCAGATCTTGAAAATATTTTGGGTTATAAAGACAGTACTGAAGATGATAAGAAAACTATTTTTAAAATTAATAATTTTATGACTATTAAAAAGTCAGGAAAGAATGAGTAAGGTTTAAACGATATGCCTGAAAGAAAATTAACAAAAAAAGAAATATTTTTTTCGTGGTTAAATAAATTGTTTTTTTTAACGGTTGGACCTTTTATTGCAGCGTTTGCTCTTGAAGTTTTTTTAGTTCCAAATAACATTATTGATGGTGGTATTGTTGGTATTTCTATCATTGTAAGTTATTTGACCAAAATAAATTTAGGTTTGCTTATTTTTATTATAAACATTCCTTTTTTCCTTTTGGCATTCAATAAGATTGGTAAAAAGTTTGTTCTTCAAACATTTTATGCGATTGGAATGCTATCTTTAGCATTAAATATATTTACAACTCATCATATGCCGACTACGGATGATTTGTTGCTTTGTACTGTTTTTGGCGGAATAATTCTTGGTACTGGGGTTGGACTTGTATTAAAGAATGAGGGTTCTCTTGATGGTACAGAAATTATGTCACTTGTATTGTCTAAAAAGTTTGGCTTTTCTGTCGGAGAATGGATAATGCTGTTTAATGTGTTTATATATAGTGCTGCAGGTTTGGTATTTGGCTGGAATAGGGCAATGTATGCAGTTTTAACATATTTTATTGCATTTAGAGTTATTGATGTTGTTTTGGAAGGCTTAAATTCTGCAAAATCAATAGAAATTATAAGTGAAAAAGCTGAAGAACTCGGACAAGAGCTTATTGATAAGTTGGATATAAGTGTAACTTATTTGCACGGTGTCGGCGGGTATTCCGGAGCTAAAAAGACTTTGATTTATTGCGTTGTTTCAAGATTAGAGCTTGCAAAAATGAAGGAAATTATTAGAAATCTTGATCCGAATGCGTTTATAACCATTGTTGATGTTCATGAAGCTTATGGCGGAAGAATAAGCGGAGGACAAAGATAGTTGTAATTATTATGTATATGAAATTTACATAATAGACATTTATTTAAAAATATAGTATATTAATAAAGTTAGATATATCTAATCATCGAAAAGGATAAAAATATGGCAAAAAATATAGATACAGTACCAATAGAAGTTTGCATTTTAACAGCAGATCACGATATTAAAGGAATTGTGCATGTTTCTAAATACACTAATACAAATCGTGAACTTACTGATTTGTTAAATGATAAAGAACGTCGATTTTTAGCAGTTACAAATGCTGAAATATATCCAAGAAATGCAAATCAGTCACCGAGAAAATATAATTTCTTAGAAATTCATATGGATTATGTTTTGATGGTTCACCCGGCATCTCAGGCTGTGTTCAGAGAGTCAGGAAGAACTCAAGAGGATATTTCAAGATTCCGTGAATTAAGACTAAAATTAAATCAAACAAAACCGTTCTAAAAAGAACGGTTTTTGTTTTTATTTATATAAATTTCAAATTTTTTATTTTACAGCTTTTTCTAAAAGGTTTGTTGTTTGTTTTTCTTGAGGTTTATTTGTATTAGCTGTTTTTCCATCTACAACTTCTGCTGCAGGTTTTTCTGTATTATAAGTGTTTATAGTTTCTTTATGAGTTTGTTGAGGTTTGTCATTTCTGCTCATCCAAGCTTTTGTTTTATCAGCAAGTGGAGTTGCGATGAACGGAACAATTACACGTTTTGCAAGTAATGTTGATGCTGCAAGTGATGTAATGTAGCTGAATGCATTTTTTAAGCCTTTTTTATCTGCTTCACGTGCATAATGGAATTCTTGTCCTGTTATATTCTTTAATTCATCTGTTTTGCGTAATGTTGCTTTTAGAGCTTTGTCTGCGGCTCTTGTAAAGTTCTTGCCGAACAATTTATCAAAGATTTTATCTTGAACTTTTTTGTTAGAAATAGTGAAGAATGTTAATAATTGCATCCCAACCATTAAACCACCGTTTGCAAGGTCTAATGCAGCAACGAATTTTCTTTTATCTTCAGGAATTTTTTTGTTATTTAAACTTTGTTTTACATATAAATAGCAGCCTAAACCATCTTTTAATACGATTGATGTTACACCTATCATTGACATAAATTTGGCATTGTCAATTTCGTAGTTAGGGAATACTTTGTTTTTCATTAATGTCGTATTAGAAAGCCATTTAACTGCTTTTTGTGCCCAATTCTTTTTGTAGCCTAATATGCCGATTGCGGCAATGCCTGCTGCAGTGATTGCGTTTGTCGCAATTTTTGCTCTTTTAGCTTTTTTGTCATTTTCTTCATTGCCGTGAAATGCAATTGGGTAATTACTGTTTTTATTTAAGTTATTATTATTAACTGCGAGGATAGCCATTATTTCACCTCACTATTCTTGTTTGCATTGTTAATCAATTCTTTTGATTCGTTGTTATGCTTTTTACTTGATAATTTAGGGAAAAAGGCATCCATAAATCTTGGGTATATCCAGTTTAGTAAAGAGCAACTTACCGGTAGAATTGCTAACGCTGCAATCAGTGTTGAAATTCTTGTTACGCCTTCTATATGTTTATTGGTTAATGTTTTTAATTTATTTGCAACTTCAAACGAGAATTTTTTATCTTTAAGTCTTGATTCTTTGTTTTCTAAATTTAGTTTTACTGCTTTTTTATGATAATCTTCAACTTCTCGAGTGAACATTTCTTCTATTTGTGAAACTGTTTTGCCATCTTTTATTGCGTCTTTAACTTTATTTAAAAATTCAATAGCTCCTTTATGAGCGTCTATACGTTCTTTAACGCTTGCTTTAACCGCATTTTTAACTTCTTCAGGAGTTTTGTTCATGTGTTTATGAACATGACCTTCCATTTTGTTAACTTTTTCAAGCATATCTTCTTTGCCTGCTGCGGCTAGTGCTATTGTTTCTTCAACCATACTTAAAAGATGAGGGTTTGCTTTATTTGATTTTAAAGCTTTATATTGAGCTTTTAATTCTTTTTTGATATTTTTTACATCAGAAGATCCGTTAATTTTAGTTTTCATTTCATTTAATACGTCTAAGGCTTCTTTGCTGTTTGTTCTGTAATATTCACTTTGAGCAAGCCTTTTCGTATATTTTTCTTGTTCATATCTGTTAAGTTGAATTTGTTCATTTTTAATCATATCATCAACAGTTCTGTTCAATAAATCAGAATATTTTTTAGGGTCCATTTTTACTCGTTTGGACAATTGATGTTCCCCATTATTTGATTTCTTTTGTTTGTCACAGAAGTTTCTGACTGTATAATAAACTGTATTATCTTCTTTTAGTGATGCTATGGTTGATTGTAAATCCCCGTTATTGCTTTTTAAATATTCGGTAATAAAATTGTTTAATTCTTTTTTATTTGCATTAGGGTGCATTTTTTTCATTAATTGTTCTATGTATGATGTATCCCTAAATGGTGTGAGGTTACATTCTTCTCCTAAATACCCGTTGTTAGCCATATTTTTAATAATTTTTACAACAGGAATTGTTATTAAACCTTGTGTAGCTATTGCAAGTCCGGCTGAAACAGGTTGGCTCCATGCTGAATATGTTCTTGTATCTTCATCCGTTTTTGAAAGTGGATTGTGTTTTATAAATATTGGAGCAAGGAAGCCTGTACCTATTGCGTTAATACATATATCTTGAAATTCTCCGATATTATTTCTTAATTTGTTAATGCCTCTCAAAATTGGTGTATTTTGCTTATTTATTGCTTTTTCTATTATAGCTTGTGATGTGTTGCCTGTAAAACCGATTTTGTTAGTTGCGGTTTTAGTATTATGTTTGCTCAAATATGCACTGTTAATAAAATCTGGATTAACCTTCTCTATGTTCATATTTTTCTTCCTACTCTGGTGAAACCTTCCATATATATAGAGGTTTAAACAAATAAAAAATTGCTATTTTTATGTCTTATTGTTAAATTTTGTAAACTTCACTAAAGTCCAATTCCCCTTCTGTCCTAAATTCGTTACTGTCAAGGATTTCGACAGTTCTATGAATGCTTTATTTTTAACGTATGAAAATACCATAAATAATAATGGTGTGTCATTGTATAATTTGTCGTTTTCTGCTATTTCTTTAACCTTTTCCGGAGAATAAAAAGCAACGCTGTTTAATATAACTAAAACTACGCTTTGTCCGGGGGCAAGATTATCAATAACATCTTTTTTTATAATATTTTCAAAATCAGGATTTTTATCTGATTTAAAAATATCTCTATATATTTCTTTACCGTTACTATAGGCATCAGTGTAAGTTGTATCAGCTTTCAAATATTGACTGAAATTGCCTTTGTTAATATCGATTACGCGATAATTTTTAAAGTCAAAATATTTGTAAAATCTATCTTGTGAATAATATTCTAGTAAAATTATGTCATTTTTTTGTAAATTAAATTGAGTTAAAATATCTGCAGGAATTTTATGCCCTTCTGCTCTGTGCATCTTTGGAGCTGAATAAGGTGCAAATAATATGTAGCCCAAGCTAATTGCGAAATATAAAATTATTAAAGAATTTTTTACTTTTTCATTTTTTATTGTTTCAATTCCATAGCATGCCAAATAGATTAGTATCGGGTAAATTTCAATTGAATATTTCGTAATGAATACGAGTTTCCCTGATAAAGATGCAATACTCAATACAAGTATAGTTGCTATACAAATTGAAAAAAGTCCGATATTAAATTTGTTTTTGATAAGTGATTTAACAATAAGGAATATGCAAATGAGTGTCGGAACAATCATGAAAAATGCAAGTTTGGATGCGTAGAAAAATTTGTCCGGCGAGTTTGTTAAATTAGTCAATATTGGAGAAAAATAGTCTGTGAATAAAAACGCTATTTTTACAAAAGAAAAACTTCCCCACCATTGTGAAAAAGATTTTCCGTTAAGTATATTAATAATTAATGGCGATAAAATAATTCCGCCTGTTAATATTGAAACCCAAACGGTTATTATTACTTTTTTGAATTGTTTGTATAATTTAATGCTTAAGAATATAAGATTAAAGAACACAAAGACAAATCCGATAGTATGAGTAAACAAAATTAGAAAATTAAATAATGCGTATAGGGAAAAATTTAATTTATTTGGCTGTTTAATGGTTTTTATTGTATATAAAAGGCTCAATGCCGAGAATAAAAATAATATTTGGTATAGTCTTACTTCTTGAGAGTAATAAATTAAGAAAGAACTAATTGCGCTAAATCCTGCACAGTAAAGCCCTGTCTTTTCATCTTTTTCTTTGCCAGTAAAATACATTGCAATTATAGAAAGTATTCCTGCAAATACGGATGTTAATCTTAATAGTATGTCGCTTTTCCCAAAGAGTGCCATAAAAAATTTCAAATAAAGGTAATAAAATGGCATGTGACATTGAGATTTAACTGCTTCAATAAAATTATGTCCAAATGGAATGGTGGCAATCATCCAACTTACATATTCATCATTCCATAAACCATCAGGTTTATTAATAAATATAAGTCTTAAAATTAACCCTAAAATAACTATTCCGACTATAGTAATATATTTTTTCACGATTGTCAAAATCCCTCTTTAATTATATAATAAAAAGAAAAATTTAAAAGAGGTTGTAATAATGAAGCTAGTTATCCAAATACCCTGTTATAATGAAGAAAATTCGCTACCGGTTACATTAAAGGCTTTGCCTGAAAAAATCGAGGGAATTGATGAAATCGAAGTATTGATTATAGATGACGGCTCTTCAGACAGGACTGTTGAGGTGGCAAGGGAGTTGGGTGTTAAACATATTGTCAGCATGCCTCATAATTCAGGGTTAGCAAAAGCTTTTACAGCCGGAATTAATGAGTCTTTGGCAGTTGGCGCAGATATTATTGTAAATACTGATGCTGATAATCAATATTGCGCTGATGATATTGAAAAACTTGTAAAACCTATCATAAATGGAGATGCTGATATTGTTATAGGTTCAAGACCAGTTTCTAAAATTGAACATTTTTCTTTATTGAAAAAGTTTTTACAGAAAACAGGTTCTTTTGTAATGCGTTTGATAAGTTCAACAGATGTTGAAGATGCTCCAAGCGGTTTTAGAGCATTTTCAAGAAATGCAGCTATCAGACTTAATGTCTTTGATAATTATACTTATACATTAGATACTATAATTCAAGCTAAGGCAAAAGGTTTGCATTTGAAGTGCGTGCCGATAAATGTTAATCCTGAACTTAGGGAATCAAGATTGGTTAAAAATATTTTTGATTACGTAAGACGATCTATGTTTACAATGATAAGAATGTTTATCATTTATCGTCCGTTTAGATTTTTCTCGATACTTGCAGGAATATTTTTTACTTTAGGGGTTTTAATAGGTTTAAGATTCTTGTGGTTTTATTTGTTTGAAAGCGGGGCAGGACATATACAATCTTTGATTTTATCAGCTATATTAATTATAATTGGTGTTCAGGTTGCTGTAATCGCAGTTGTATCTGAACTTTTATCAATTAACCGTAAGTTGTTAGAGGATATACAAACTCGCTTAAAACTTCAAGACTTGAAAAAAAATTAGGAAGTTATAAGATGTATAAAAAGATTAATTAAAAATAGGAAATTTATATATATGGCAAAAGTTGAATTTGTTTCTAAGCTGAGAGATTTCGTCTCTTCTGCTAAATTTATAAAAGTTATATCTTTTATAGGTTTTACTATTTTGATGACTGCTGTTATTGCATCTCAGAATTTCTTTTTTCAAAATATTATTGAAAACGGAATAAGTAAACGTGATATCATTGCTCAAAAGACATTGACTGTAGAAGATGTTAAACGAACAGAGCAGCATAGAAAAGAGGTCGCTCAAAAAGTTGAACCTGTAATGGCTCCTGCAGAAGATGAATTTATCAAAACTAATTTGCAAACATTACAGACTTCAATTATGCAGATTAGAAAAAAAGATGTTCCGGATTCTGTTAAAACTGAAGAAATCGGAATATTGTTCGATTTATCTGACAATTCAAAAAGAAACTTTATAATTAATTTCCTTTTAAAAGCTGATGATAACAGCTTGCATGAAGTTTTCGATAAATCTAATTTGACTTTAGCAAATATTTTACGTCAAGGAATTACCGAAAAAGATTATGAAAAAGATAATATTGACAGTATTATTCTAAATAATTTGGTATCAAATGTTTCAAAACGTCAGGTATCAGTAATTAAGGCCGTTTTGGAACAGGTTATTGTACCTAACCTTGTAGTTGATGAATTTGCAACTGAAATTGCAAGAAAAAATGCTCAAAATTCTGTCAGACCTTATGAAGTTGTTTTCCAAAAGGGTGACAAAATTTTGTTTGAAGGTGAGCCTGTTACAAGGTTAAAACGAGATGCTCTTCGTCAGGCAGGTTACAATGTTTATGAATTAAATTGGCCGGGGCTTGCTGCTATTTATTTAATTGTATTTATTGGAACATTTTTATTCCTTTATTATATGAAATTCTTCGAAAAAGAATTTTTACAACCTAGATATATGGCGGTTTCCGCGTTTTTATCAATTTTGGTTGCATTTATTGGAGTTGTCCTACCTACAGGGTTTTCTCCTTATGTAATTCCTATACCTGCTTATTTAATTTTGATGGTTATTTTTACAAAACCAAGAATTGCATTTGTAGCTTCTGTTATTTTATTGTCTGTTATGACAATTGGATATCAGTATAATATTCAATTTTTGGTTACTTTCTTGTTATTGAGCATTTTAGCTGTTGTTTCTATGTCACAGATAAGATATGCGGAACGTGTTGATGTGATTAAAAATGGCTTTAATATTGGTATTGCAGGTTTAATTATTGTATTCAGCATTTACGTGTTGGAAAAATGCCTTATTGAAGTTGAAAATGTCTTAATAGTTAAAAATTGCTTGTTTATACTTTTAAACGGTATATTTAGTGCTATTATAGCTTCAGGTTTGTTGCCTTTAATTGAGAGTATGTTCAAAATTATTACTCCATACGGGCTTGCCGAACTTGGAGATCATAACCAGAAGCTTTTGAAAAGATTGCAGATAGATGCTCCGGGAACTTATCATCACAGTTTGATGGTTTCAAATTTGTGTGAAGCTGCAGCAGAAGCAATAGGAGCTGATCCTGTTTTGGCAAGAGTTGGTGCGTTATACCATGATATCGGAAAATTGAAACGTCCTTTATTCTTTGTTGAAAACCAGTCTTATTTCTTAATTGAAAACCCACATAATAAATTTACTCCAAGAATTAGTAAAATGATTATTACAGCTCACCCTAAAGACGGTATTGAGATTGCAAAAGAATATAAGTTGCCTCAAGTTATTCAAAACTTCATTACTCAACACCATGGGGAAGGCTTGGCAAGTTATTTTTACAATCAGGCCGTAAAAGAAGAAGGTGCTGAAAACGTAAAAGAAGAACAGTTCAGATATGCAGGACCTAAACCAAATACCAAAGAAACTGCAATTTTGATGATTGCGGATGCTGTTGAATCTGCTGTAAGATCTTTGAAAAATCCGACTCCTGAAGAAATTGAGGGTATGATTAATAAAATTATTGTTGAAAGATTAAATGACGGTCAGTTATCAGACAGTCCGCTTACATTAAAAGATATAAAAACAATCGCATCTACATTCTCTCGTATATTGAGAGGTATGCAGCATAATAGAATTAAGTATCAGGAAAATTTGGCTGAAGAATTGCAAAAACAAAAAATTAATATGCCAGCAAAACTTCTTGATGAAGATTTGGAAAATAAAATAAAGCAGCTTGAAGGCGAAAAAGCTCCCCAAGATCAGAAAAATCCTAAAGAGGATAAAAATGACTAAATATAATATTTTTAGTGAAAATATTTATGAGTATTGGAATATTAATGAAAGAACATTTATTGATATTGCAAAAAAGATTTTAAAATTTTATCTTTCAATTCAAGAAGTTTATGAAAAATCTTGTTTAAATGGATTTGATTATAAGGTTATTTCTTTTGATTTTTTGTATTGTGACAGTGTAAAAACTCATGAAATCAACAGAGAATATCGAAATAAAGATTATCCTGCTGATATAATTACATTTGCAATATTCGCAGATAGTGAGGAAAAATTTATATTCGATGGTGAAATTAATCTTGGGGAAGTTATGATTGCTCTTGATAAAGTAATTGAAGAAGCCGAAAAAAAAGGTGTGACTAAAGAGCATGAATTGGCATTTTTAATAAGCCATGGAATATTGCATTTATTAGGATTTGACCATCAAACAGAAGAAGATTATAATTTTGTTATAGATTTACAAAATAAAGCACTGGAAAGTATAGGGGTATGACAAAGTTTAAGCAACAAGGTTTTTCTAACACCTTTAAAAATGCACGCAAGGGTATGCGTCTTGTATTAAAATCGGAAGTAAATATAAGAGTTCATTTTTGTATTGCATTTATTGTTCTTATTTTAGCATTTGTATTGGATTTTAGTATAGAGCGAATTTGTATATTACTTTTGACAATAGGATTTGTGATTGTTGCAGAGATGGTAAATTCTGCTGTTGAATTTTCTCTGGATGCAGTTTTTCACAATCGTTATTCCAAACTTGTTGGAATGGCAAAAGATATATCTGCAGGCGCTGTTATGTTTGCATCAGTCATAGCAATTGTAATTGGTATTTTGCTTTTTGGAGATGCTATTGCAAAATTAATTGTGTGAATGTAAAATTTGATTTTATTCTTAAAACAGCAAAGCCCTGAATTATTCAGGGCTTTTTATATTTATGGTTTAATTAGAGGCACAATTATTAATTGTTGCTTAAAACTAATCTCAAAGTGGCAAGATTTTTAATAGAAAGCATTGCATGTTTGTTATGCTGATGTTCAGCAATGTTGAAAATTCTTATGATACGTTGAATTTCTTCCAAATCTTTTCTTGATTCAATCTTGTAAACATTATTAATTGGGTCTGAAACTACAGACATTAAAGTATTTAATTCCTGTTCTTTCATAAATCTTATCCTCTTTCCTGTATATTTATATAAAGGATTTTTTTATTTAGGAATTGCTTTTTTGGGGTAACGATACTTAACATTTGTTAACAATTATGAGAGACACATTCCTTAGCCCGCTTCCATAATATATCATATTCCCTGAAATCATAATCTTCTAACGGTTTTTCGGCAAGCTCTTCCATTTTGCGGAAACGTGCCATAAATTTTTTGTTTGCATTTAAAAGGGCTTGTTCTGCATCAATTTTATTCCATCTTGCAAGATTTACTATTGCAAAGAGAATGTCGCCCATTTCTTCTTCCATGTGTTTTGTATCTTTTTCTTTTACAGCTTCTTTAAATTCTTCGAATTCTGAATTGATACATTCGTATAACGACTTTTCATCAGGCCATTCAAAGCCTTGTTTTACTGCTCTTTTGCTAATCTTTTGGGCACTCATTAATGCTGATTGAGATTTAGAAATCCCATCCATTGCGGATTTTCGGTGCGGTTTTTCTTCTTTTTTTAGTTTATCCCAATTGTCAATTATATCTTGTGTTGAATTTACTTTAACGTTACCGAAAACATGCGGATGGCGATGTATAAGCTTTTCATTCAACCCTTTTGCAACATCATCAAGATTAAATTCCCCCTCATCATCCGCAATTTGAGCATGCAATAGAACCTGTAAAAGAACATCTCCCAGTTCTTCTTTCAAATGCTTCATATCACCTGAATTCATCGCATCAACCGCTTCGTATGCTTCTTCAAGCATGTTTGGTCTTAAACTTTTATGAGTTTGTGCCCTATCCCATTCGCAGCCGTTTGGAGAACGTAGTGTGCGTACTGTTTCAATCAGTTTATCTAAATTTTCATATCCCATTTTTATACCCTCTTTGAAAATTTTACAACTAAAGTATAAGAAATTCAATCAAGAATACATCAAAAGGTTGAGCCATAATATTTTTTATAATGATATCCTATTAAGGTCGATAAAAGTTATACGAAAGGATATTAACAATGGCAAATTTATCAATTCCATCAATTCGTGCACGTATATTTAACACAAGTAAGCACGAATCATCTACTCAAAGAAATTCAAATTCTACAAATCCTTTTGCAGCATCATCATTCAAAGGTAATGTTTTGACTGCAGATGTTTTTGAATCTTCTAACAACAAGAATGACAACAATATTAACTTCACTGGAAAATTGAAAGCTAGTGCATTAGTTGGTTCAATTTCCGGTATTGGTGAAAAATTCCAAAACATGATTAATTCTGTTGTAGCATTTGGTAACAGAATTAAAGATAACGTTGTAAATGGTTGGAACAAATTAAACAATATTGAAATTTCATTTACACCAGCTAAAGATAAAGCTGTTTCTATGTTTAATTCAGTTAAAGATACATTGAATACATCTGTTTCTGATTTGATTTATTCAGGTATTTCTTCAAAAAATGTGGCTAAAATGGAAGATATGAATGCAGCAAGACAGTTAATGATTGATAATGTTAACGCTTGGGAAGCAGCTGTTTAATTTGTGGAGGTTAGTAATGGTAGATAAGAAAATTATAAAAAATGTGACAAATATTATAGAAGGATTAGGTCAAAATGAAAATCCTGAAACTATATCTATTTTGGAAGATGTAGGTACTAATTCAAAAATTGATGCAATCAGAGAAATGACATCTCGTGCATTGGTTAAGAAAAACATGCATGATTCTTTGAAAGTTGTTATTACAAACAAAGGTAAAGGAATCAATGATATGTCAACAGTAGTTGCAATGAGCACTATTAATGAATTGTTATCACTTGATGATAAATCTGAAGCTATGAAGATTTTAGAAGATACTGTAAACGAACACTCTGATGAAGAAGTTAGAGATAATGCTCGTTCTGTGAAAGCTTTAATGGCACTTTCATAAATTATGCAGCATTCAAATTATATTAAATTTGCCAGATTTTATATATATAAAACGTCTGAGTATTCTCAGACGTTTTTTGTGTTATAGTATTTTTATGATTGAATTGTTAATCTTGTATGTTTTGCTAAAGCGTGATTATACAATGTATGCTATTCAAAAGCGTATATTAGATATATTTGCACCTTTTACAAATCCTAGTTTTGGAGCTTTAAAGCCTGCGTTAAGACGTTTGGAAGAAAAAGAGTGTATTTCTTCAAGAAAAATGATGTCTGACGGTGGTAAGTTATCTGTTTATTATGAAATTTCTAAAAACGGGCTGAATGAATTAAAGGTGCTTTTGCTAGAGGAGTTTAGTGACAATCCTTTGCAGTTTTTGTCAAATGCTCGTGTCAAATTGTGTTGTGCTGATTGCCTAAATTCTGATGAGAGGGTTCGTTTGTTTTTTTCGGTTAAATCTCGTGCTATGCAATTTAAAACATTTACTCAAAATATATTAAACGATGAATATAACAAGATTAATTTTTATCAAAAAATAGTTTTGGATAATGCTTTGTGCGAATATTCAAACCTTATTACTCTTGTCGAAGGATTGGAGAAAGATAATGCCCGCAATAGTTAGTTCTGTTATAAAAGATTCAATTGCTGAAGAGCTTGGTATTGAATCAGGTGATGAAATTTTGTCAATCGATGATACAAATATGCTTGATATGATTGATTATAATTTTTTGTGTAAGTCTGATTTGTTAACTCTTGAGATAAAGAAAACGTCAGGTGATGTTGAGGTTATTGAATTAGAAAAAGATTTTGACGAAGATTTAGGTATTGTGTTTGAAAGTGCTGTTTTTGACAGAGTAAAGCCTTGTTTAAATCATTGTATTTTTTGCTTTGTAGACCAGCAGCCAAAAGGTTTGAGAGATACGCTATATGTAAAAGATGATGATTACAGGCTGTCGTATCTACAAGGAACTTATATAACCCTTACCAATTTGACAGATGCAGATAAGGAAAGAATTAAGCGTATGCATTTGGGTCCTTTTTATGTTTCAGTTCATACAACAAATCCTGATTTGCGTGTAAAAATGCTTAGAAATCCAAATGCTGGTAAGGCTTTAGAGAATTTAAAATGGTTTAGAAAAAATAAAATTCCATTCCATGCTCAAATTGTATTGTGCCCGGGGTATAATGACGGTGCAGAATTAGAAAGGACATTATCCGATCTTGCTGCTTTAAAAAATACTGTACTTTCAACGGCAATTGTCCCTGTTGGGATTACTCAGTTTAGAACTGAAGGGCTTGTTCAGGTGGATAAAAATTGCGCAAAACAAACTCTTGAGATAGCTTCAAAATATAAGCGAGTTTGTTGCTCTGATGAATTTTTCTTGCTTGCAGGGGAAGAAATTCCGCCGACAAAGTATTACGGCAACTTTTGTCAATTAGAAGACGGTGTTGGTTCTTTAAGATTGCTGTTAGATAATTTTAAAAAACTTACTTTACCTAAAAAAATTTCAAAACCATTTAAAATGACTTTTGCAACAGGTTATGCGGCTCTTTATGCAATAGAAAAAATTGCTGCAAAGTTAGATAAAATTAAAAACTTGTCAGTTAGTGTAAGCCCTGTAAAATCTGAGTATTGGGGTAAAAATATTACGGTTTCCGGACTAATTACGACTGATGATTTGATTGGAACGGTAAAAGATTTGGATGTGGATATTGTAATTATCCCATCTGTTATGCTTAAACAATATTCTGAAGATTTCTTGGACGGGAAAACTTTGGATTATGTTAAGCAAAAAACAGGTAAAGAATTTCTTGTTGTAAAAGATATATATTCAATGAATGAAGTTGTAGATTATATAAATAAGCTTTGATGAAAGATAGTAATTTATAGTAGTAAAAAAGGGCCTTTTAATTATTATAAGGCTCTTTTTATGTTTTATTTAGAATTATGTTATTAATAAGTAAATCCGTCAGCTTTAAATCTGTCAATAACTTCTTGTAATTGTTCATCAGAACATACAAAAGAAAGTCTGAAAAATCCTTCGCCGTGTGATCCAAAAGCGTTTCCTGGAACAAGAACTACGCCTGATTTTTTCAAAACATCTTCGCAGAATTTGAAAGCTGAATCGTATTTTCTAGGTATAGGAAGCCATAGATAGAATGTTGTATGAGGAACTTTTTCTTCATCTATCGGCCAACCAAGTTCCTTAAAGCCTTTTACCATAATAGCTTGTTTTCTTGCATATCCTTTGTTTCTTTCTTCTATATATTTATCTCCTTCTTCAGAGTTTAGAATTTCTGCGCAAGCTTTTTGAAGTGCTTTAAATATACCGTTATCGATAGTTGATTTTCCTTTGCCAAATCTTTGGATAACATCTTTGTTCCCGCAAACCCAACCTAATCTCCAGCCTGTTACTGCATAAGGTTTTGAAAAACTGAAAAATTCAATACCGATATCTTTTGCACCTTCCAATTCAAAAATACTGAACGGCTTTTCTTCTTCTTTAAAGTACATATCGCAATATGCAGCGTCAGAAACAAGCAATATATCGTATTTTTTACAAAAATCAATTACTGATTGAACATATTTTTTGTTAGTAGAATGTCCAAGCGGGTTGTTCGGATAATTTATAAATAAAGCCTTGATATTTTCAGCTTTGTATCCGTCTTTTAAGATATTGTGATAAACTTCTTCAACATTCGGTTGATAGTTATTTTCTTGTGTTAAAGGCATTGGATAAGCTTTTGCGCCTGAACATTTAATGAATTGTAAATAAGATGCATAACAAGGATCAGGAACCATTATTACATCTTTTTCTAGTTCTTCATGTTTTGGGGTTGTGATAAATCTGACTAAATTTGCAATACCTTCTTTAGAACCTACAAGTGAGAATATTTCTGTTTCAGGGTCTAAATCTACGCCAAAACGATTTTTCATTCTCTGTGCAATAGCTTTTCTAAAATACGGTTCGCCTTTCGGTGTTGAATACATGTGTATTCCGTCTTCGTCTAATATTTTTTTTAATCTGTCAATTAATGCCTTTGGAGGTGCAGCTGTCGGTGCGCCCATTGAAAGAGATATTGGGGCTCTGTTTCTTGCAGTCAATTCATCTTTCAACTTTGCTGTTTGTTCTTTTAATTTGAACATAATATAAGTATCAAGTGACATAACTTCTTTGTTAAATAATTTTTCTATATTCATAATGTTTACCTCAATTTTCAGATATTATGTGCATAGGTCCTTCTAAAGATGCTGTTACAAACTGTTTTGTATATTCATTGCTTTGGGTAAGCATATCTTCAGGAGTTCCTTCGTAAACTATTTTGCCGTCATAAAGCATAATCACGCGGTTTGCAGTCCTTTTGATTGTAGACATTTGGTGAGTAACAACAATAGATGCTGCATGTGTTTCTTCCTTAAGTCTTACAATATAATCTTCTATTAATGTGGAAGATATCGGATCAAGCCCTGCTGTCGGTTCATCATAAAGAATTGTTTTTGGTTCCGTAACTATTGCACGAGCAAAGCTTACTCTTTTTTGCATACCGCCTGAAAGTTCTGATGGGAATTTGTTCTCTATTCCTTTTAATCCGACAAGTTCTAGTTTTTCTGTAACAATATTTCGAATTTCTTTTTCAGAATATTTATTACGTAAATCTTTTCTTTCGTGAAGTGCAAAAGATATGTTATCTGCGACGTTCAAAGAATCAAAAAGGGCAGAATATTGAAAAACCATAGCAATATCGCCGTCAGATGTGATAATTTCTCCGCTGTCAGGTGTTAAAAGTCCGCAAATAAGCTTTAAAATGGTACTTTTACCTGAACCAGAAAACCCTACAATTGCTAAGGTTTCACCATCTTCAACTTTGAATGAAACATTATCTATAACTCTTCTTTCATCAAATGTTTTTATTAAATTTTTGACTTCAATACTCATCTTTTATATTTTACCACCTTAAAAGAAAAATGCTATTGCAAAAATCATATCCCATATTACAATTGCAACAAAGGACCATACAACAGCTTTTGTTGTTGCTTCTCCAACGCCTTTTGCACCGCCTTTAGCGTAATATCCGCAAGAACAGCTAGTCAGAGCGATTGTTGCTCCAAAAAATATTGCTTTTAAAAGGCATACGCCTAAATCTTTCATATAAATCCCAAGCCAAGCAGAATCAAAAAATGCCATAAAACTTAGTCCTGCTGTAAGTTTAGCAGTTATAGCTCCTGTAATTACACCAATAGCTGATGCAATTATAACAATTGGCGGCATCATAAAAATTCCTGCTAAAACTCTTGGAACAAAAAGGTATTTAATAGGGTTGACCTTCAAAACTTCTATTGCATCTATTTGCTCGGTTACTCTCATTGTCGCAATTTCAGATGCGAGGGATGAACCTATCATTGAAATTATTGCAAACCCTGACATTATAACCCCGACTTCTCTGACAATAAGTATAGTCATTAAAAGTCCGACAAAGTTACTTCCGCCTTGTTTAACCATTTCCAAGGCAACTTGTGATGCGACAATTACAGATGTCATTCCGACAATAGACAGGGTAATAGGTAAAGAGGTTACTCCAAATCTGTAACATTGTTCGCTAACTTCTTTAAAATCAATTTCGCCTTTGAAAATATATTTGAGTGTTTCGATACTGTTAAGAGTAATTTTGCCCAAAGTATCGAGGAAGCTCTCAAGTTCTGAAAAAATCCCTGTAAATATTTTATAGGTTGCTGATTGTTTATAATATTTTTGTAAACTACCCATTTCTAAATTATACAAAAAATTTTTGTTTTGCGCAATTTGTGTTGAAATGTAATAACAAGCATAAAAAAGAGCCTTTAAAAAAGGCTCTTTCAATTTTATTAATATCTTTCAAGGTATCTGTCGATTTCCCATTGAGAAACATAAGTTCTGAATGAATCCCATTCTTTTTTCTTAGCTGATAAGAATTCATTAAAAATATGTTCTCCAAGTGCAGCTTTTGCAACAAGTGATTTGTCAAAAGAATCAAGAGCTTCTGCAAGGCTGCCAGGAAGTGAATCAATTCTCTGTTTTTTACGTTCTTTTGTTGTTAATTTGTAGATGTTGCTTTCAACAGGAGCCGGTGGATCAATTTTGTTTCTTACACCATCAAGACAAGCTTCCAAAATTGCTGCAAATGCCAAATATGGGTTGCAAGAAGGATCTGGAGATCTCAATTCAACTCTGGTTGAGCTTCCGCGTTTTGCAGGAACTCTTAAAAGTGCGCTTCTGTTAGCAAGTGACCATGCAAGATATACAGGAGCTTCGTATCCAGGAACAAGACGTTTAAAGCTGTTTACTGTCGGATTTAATATTGCAGTAATGCTTTTTACGTGTTTCAACATTCCGCCGATTGAATATTTTGCAATATCTGATAATTGATATTCTGCCTTTTCGTCAAAGAAAGCATTTTTGCCATCTTTGAAAAGAGACACATTACAATGCATTCCGGAGCCGTTAATTCCATAGATTGGTTTTGGCATAAATGTTGCATGTAAATTGTGTCTTGCTGCAATAGCTTTTACTGCGACTTTAAAAGTTGCAACATTATCTGCTGCAGTAAGAATATCAGCGTATCTAAAATCTATTTCGTGTTGGCCGTCAGCAACTTCGTGGTGAGATGCTTCGATATCAAATCCCATTTCTTGAAGGGTTAATACGATATCAGATCTTACATCTTCTCCCAAGTCTTCTGGTCCAACATCATAATATCCTGCTGTATCATTTGTTGAAGTTGTAACGTTTCCGTCTTTGTCTTTTGCAAATAAGAAAAATTCTGCTTCAGGACCGATATTCATTGAAAAGCCCATTTTTTCAGCTTCTTTCATAACTCTTTTTAAGTTACATCTAGGACAGCCTTCAAAAGGAGTTCCATCTGCGTTATATATATCACAAATTAATCTTGCAGAGTTAACTCCGTCTGAACCTCTCCAGGGTAATAGTTGGAATGAATTTTTATCAGGGTGGAAGAACATGTCTGATGTTTCAATACTTCTAAATCCTTTAATAGATGAGCCATCCAGCATAAGTTCGTTATTTAATGCTTTTTCAATATGTTGTGAAGGAATGGTCATATTTTTTACTTGTCCGTTAATGTCAACGAATTGTAATTTAATAAATTTGATATTGTAATCTTTGATAAAGCCTTTAATATCATCTTCACTAAATTGCCTGTTGTCTAATCTTGTGTGCATAAATTCTTTCATAAAGACCTCTTTCCTTCTGTTATATCTTTTTTTAGTACTTTCTTATTAGAATACTTTTTTCAAAAAAGGTCAATAGTTTTCATATAAAGATTAAGTAAAGGCGCAGTATGCCATTCTTTCAAAATATTGAATGTTTTTCTAAAAATAGTGTTAATTTTATTAAAATAAGGGAATATATAAATTAAATAGGGAGGTACGGGAAAGTTTAAGTATAAAAATAGGGATTATTGAGCTTAAAATTTAAAGCTTAAATCTTTAAAACGCTTTGTAATATTGCTTTACAGAAAATTGTAAAGAAATGTAACGAAATAAATAAGATATAGCAATTATATACTACAAAAATACTTTATTAATATGTAAGTAATAAATGAGAAATAAAAAAGATACCAAATATAAGGAATTAAATAAACACGAGATAATATACACACACTAACTATTTACACTACCTACTACACACTAACCTTCTACACACGAGGAATTACTAAAAAGAATTCCGAACTCTATCGAAAGATAGGGTTTTTTTTTGCCTTATTAATTTTGTTTAAAATAATAGCAATTTTTTTTTATTTTTTGTTTTATTTTAATATATGGTAGAAAATTAACAGAAGGAATTAATAAGTGTTAAATTCAATATCTTTGATAAATCAAAATAAAGTAGCTTTTAAAGGTGGTTCTTTAGATAAACCTCAAGATAAAGGGCAAGATGTTGCTCAAAATAAAAACAATAGTTGGATGTTATGGACAGGGCTTGCAGCATTAGGAGCTGTAGGTATTTATCTTGCAACAAGAGGTAAAAAAGGCTCAGAAGCGGTTGAAAGAGACACTGAAAAAGCGACAGATCAGATTAAAGATATAGCAGTTGATGCATTTAAAAAAGCCGGAAATAAGTTTGAAAATGGTAAAGCAAAACTAGCAAACGGAGAAACTTATACTGGGAATTTAACTCAGAAGCTAAAGGACGGCAAAACTTTAATAAGAGAATATAAAGATGGAATGCTCCAAAAAGTATCAAAAATGGATGGTGAAAATGTTATTGTATCGAAATCCTATACCTATGATGACAAAGGTATGTTGACAAGAATTGTTGTTAACAACAAAGATGTATTCCAAAATGATATTTTTAATGCTTCAATAGATAATGGTTTTAAAACAATAAAAACATCAAAATCAACAATTGGAATAGATTTAAATACAGGTAAACTGAAAAGATTGATAATAGATGGTAAGGGAGATAAATGTTTTTATTATGATAAAGAAGGCAAGTTGAAGTTTGTAAAACATGATTATCTGGATAAAGGTGTCTTTAAGCATGATTTTATTGCATACTATCCCGATGGAAAGAATATAAGATTTGTTAATCACAGTAATATGGATGCTGAATTTTATGATGTAAATGGTAAAGTTATTGATAAAATTCAAATTGATTTGGCAAGAGGTGGTAAATCTTATTTTTATGACAATTTGGATAGAAGTGAGATTATAGAATTATCTCAAAAAGATTATAAATTAAAAGATGAGAAAGGAAAGACAAGGGCTTGGTTAGGTATTATGACCAGACCTGATTTTCAAGATCGCAGCATAAGAATTACAAATAATAGCAAAAAATATACTATTTCATTTGACAATACAGGAAAAAATATTGAGATATTTGATGAACATAATCATAAAAAACTTTCACCTGATGCAGATAAAAAATTATTTGATGAAATAGTTACAGATGCCCGTAATGCATATAAAGAAATTATCACAAAGCACAAAAAGGCATTGAGATTAAGAAACGAATTACAACTCGCTGATAGTGAATTCTGTCGGATGCATTAATCCTTTCCTTTAATCACCCTCCAAGAAATAGTGTTAAATAATCGGCGGGTATACCATATCAATATATTTTTGGTAATTTTCCGGCTCAAAAAATCCGACTGAAAATTCTGCAGTGTTATGACCTAATTGTTGTGCTTCCAAAACTTCTATCGGCGGGCCTGCAGGAGTTGAACGTGATGGATTTTTAGGGTTTGAAATTACACCTGTACTTCTTAAAAGTGTTACAAGAAGTGACTTTTCTTTTACTTCATATTCCGTAAGTCCTTTGGTAATTACCCCAAAGTCTTGTGTACCGACATATCTTTGCATTGGTGCAAAGTTTGTTTTAACTTCAATCCCTCTGACTTTTGGCAGATGTTTTCTCATATCATAATTCGGATCAAATTTTCTTTTAATAATAGAATTTAAATCTTCTGAGTATGTTTCGATTACAGGTGATTTCAGGTTAAATTTTACTTGCCATAATTTGTTTTTTAACTTGTTATCCCATTCTATTTTAAAATTTATTAGTTCTTCATTTAGTTCGACTTGAACATCAAAAAAGCTTGTTTTAATTATATTATTTTTGAAAGAGTAAATTTCTGCTTTTTCTCCGATATCATCTGCAACAGCTCCAAAGTTATAGGTATCGCCTTCATCTTTAAAGCGTACAAATTCCATTGAAATTCCCCCGCCACAAGTGGCACTCCCCTCTTTATCAAGTGGGGCTATATTTATTTTGCCGTTTTTAACTTCAATTTTTATTTTAGGTTTTACAGCAGGTGAATATTTTAGAGTATAAATATCTGTAAAGTCTTCTGTTACGGGAATTTTTTGAGTGTCATAAAGAAGAGTGTTTTCTACTCCGAAATGTTTCCCGATAACTTTGTATTCAGGGAGCAAGTCCTTACTTTGCATTATCGGAGTTTTGAAGTTGTATTTAAGGCGTAATTCTTCAATAATAGTGTTTGTGATTTGGATTATTTTTTCATATCTTGTAATATTTTCTCTGTGCACCAAATCTGTTGAACATCCACAAATCCCGTCATGGGCTTGATTTTTTAATAATAATTTATAAGCATATTCTATGATTGAATTATATTCAGAACCGTATTTTTTTTGTAATTTGTCGGCTTGTTCAAGCAAATATGTACATTTTACATTATATTGTTTAAGTTTTAATCTTGCAGAATAAGAACCCGGAAGTATAAATGTTTTGCTGTTGTCTCTAAGTTCATCATTCCAATCAAATTGTTTAAAATTGTCTTTTACAAGTTCAAAGTATTCAAACGGGTTTGATAATTTGATTTCATATTCAGTATCGTCATTTTGAACTTGTTTCAAAATCTCATTTACTTTTTCAATTTGTTCTGTGATATCGGACTCTACTCCTAAATGATCTGCTCCTATTGGTAAAAGTAAATAATTGCCGGATTTTTCAGCGATTTTATCTAAATTTCCTTTTAGCCATTCCGCTTTTTTTTCAATAGTCATAGAAGCTGAAAAAATATCCATAAAGTATCCGCGGATAAGGTTTACTGTATTTATTCCGTTGAATGTAAATTCTGAAGGTATATCTCCGCAGCCCCTCCATACAACGCATTTATCAATCCCAAATTTTTTGAATATTTTAGGAATATTTTGGCTATGACCGAAAGTGTCAGCAAGATAGCCGATAAAATATGTGCAGCCAAAATCTTTTGAAATTTTAAGTCCGATTTCTAAATTTTTTTCAAATACTGTTTTGTCTGTTAAAAATTCATCTACAAGTGTATAGCAAGGGCCAATATATAGTTTTTTTTCTGCGATAAGTTTTCTGACAAGCTCTTCTTTTTCCGGTCTGATTTCTAAATAGTCTAAAAGTGCGCTAACTTGTCCGTCAAAGTAAAATGACGGGATTTTATTGCTTTCAAGCAAGTTCAAGACATTATCGAATACTCTCAAAAGTCTTAATCTGAAAACTTCAAATTCTCTGTACCATTCTCTATCCCAGTGAGTGTGTAAATATGCTATAACCTGTTTTTTCATAATTTATTTTTAGCATATTACATAAGATTTGGCAAAGAATTTACAATAATTAGCTTTGTTAATTGCTCTTTTGTCTGATGAATATTTATAAATAATAAATTAATCTCATTTTACAAGAGGTGAGGATAAATGAAGAAACTAATTTTATTTGCGGCTTTAATGCTATTAATTACAAATACTGCTGAGGCAGGAATTTTTTCAAGAATATTCGGATTCGGAAATTACAATAACGGATATTATTATCCGCCGACTTATACATATACTAACAGTAATTATTACCGTCCGCCAAGATATAACAATTATTATTACAATAATACAAACAGTTATTACAACAGAAACCCGTATCGATATAACAGATATCACAACAGATATCCGAACAATCATTACAGACGTCCGGTTATTTTAAGAACTAATGTTAAAAGGAGCATGGGCGACAGTAATGAAAAATTAGTGGCAAATCAGTTTTCAGGTATTGAGAAGTTAGAACAAAAAATACTTCTTCAAACTTATGAATATGATTCTCCCAAAAATCGTATTGAAAGATTGGAACAGCGTATATTTGGGGCATCTCAACAAGGTAATCTTGCAGAAAGATTTAAGACTTTGAAAAATGTTTCTAAAAATTATAAAGCCTATAATCCTGATATAATGTCTGAAAAACAAAATTATTCCGCTCAAAATTCTTACAGACCTCCAATTTTTACAGGTTCATCAGGTGCGGGATGGCAAAATACATTGTGGGGAAATTTTAAAAATCAATTTGTTGGTATGCCTACAGGTTATACTCCTGCAATGGATCCTGCTTATATGGATTATTTTGAAGCTGAAAGAGCTATGCTTGGCGGGAATGGCGATTCTGCAGATATAAGAACAAATCACGGGTATTACAGGGCAAATAACAATCGTGGAATGACAACAGGTGTAACGATATTAGATTGACTTTTTATTTAATATCATTAATATCATTCATATAGATGATTATAACCCTTTTAAAATAAGTCATAATAATTTCAAAAGAGTGTTATAAAATGCCTTTCAGATACAGGTTACAAAAAATTCTAGATTTCAGAATCCGTAAAAAAGAAGAACAATTAACCGTAGTTCAAAAGGCTCAGCAAGCGGTTTACGAAGCTGAGGAAAACATAAGAAAAAACGAAGAAGAAATCAGTTCAACAAAACAAAATATGCGTCACGCAGATCCGATGATGTATGAAACCTATGATAATTATCTGATATTCCTTTGGGATAAAGCAGAAAAATTAGAGGTAATACGTCAGGAGGCACAAAAAAAACTAGATGAAGAAAAGGCAATTCTTGTAAAACTCGAACAAGGGGTTAAAGTCCTTGAAAAGCACAAAGAAAAAAACAGAGAAGCTTATATTGCAGAAGAAAAAGCAGCAGAGCTTAAGCAATATTCTGAATTAGGCGTAACCCGTTACTTTAGACAAAGTAAAGAAAGAGCCGAAGAAGAAGAGGCAATTCTTAAAAAGTTAGAAGAAATAGATGGAGGTAGTAATTAAAAATGAACGTAAGTACAGCATCAGCAGCAGCAACTGCAAGTACATCAAGTGTAAGTTCAACTCAATCAAAATCAAAAACTGATAGTTCTAAAAAAACTTCAGATACTTCATTTGAAGAAGAAATGAAAACTGCCTCTGAATCTGAAAAAGATGAAAAAGTAGAAGCTTCTAAAGATGATAAAAAGACCGAAACAAATAAAAAAACAGAAAAAGATTCTACAAAAGAGGCTAATAAATTATCACAAGAATTGCAAAAAGAACCGGATGACATTGTTCCTGATGATGTTTACAAAGGTGGTATAAATTTTACGGATTACAAATACCATAACGAAGGACAATCAATTCTATCTCAAAATATTCAAAATCTCTTAAATACAAAAGATTTGATGACAACTGTTAATAGCGCATCAACTTTTGATTATGATGTTATAAATATGTCTGACAGTGATGCAAATTTCTTCGCAAATCTTGTCCAAAATACAGATATGTCAATGAATAGTATTGCATCTCAGGTTAGCAACGCTATGGCAGACGGGACAGAAGGTATTCAAAGAAATGTTCAGGTTTCATCTGTTTTGATGGAAAAGCTTTCAGATTCTATGAAAACAAATCAACCTTTTAGAATTGATTTTGACAAAGATGTTTCTGTCATTATAAAGGTAAATAAAGACGGCTCTCTTGCAGCAAACTTTATTCCTGGGGATAAAGCTGTTGAACAGTATTTGAGAAATAATATCTCATCTTTAAGACAAAGATTTGATGATCAAAATTTACCGTATTCAGAATTAAGTTACAGTAACTCTCGTCAACAGCAGCAACAAAGACGTCAAAACAGACAAGGAGAAAAGTAATGAACGATTCATTTATTACCGCACTCAATACGCAAAAATCTACAACAAACTGGATGGATGTTATTGCAAGTAACATGACAAATGTTTACACTCCTGGTTTTAGAGAACAACAGGTTAATTTTAAAACCTTCTTGGGTGGTGCAATTTCTGATGATTACGATAAAAAATTAGACCAAGGTAAATCTACTCCGGGTACTTCAAAAGAGAACCTGTTTTTGGAAGGTAAAGGCTTTTTCCTTGTAAAAAATTCAGAAGGTAAAGATATTTATACAAGATTAGGTGAATTTACTTTTGATAAAGAAGGTGTCTATAAAGATAGATATGGAAACACTGTTCAAGGTTATATTTTGAATGATAAAGGAGAAATTATGCAAGGTACAAAATCTGTATCTTCAGATCTTTATCAGCAAACCGTTATGAAAGGTGGAGCTTTAGATATCCCTACAACAAACATAAAATTGTGGATAGATCCTAACAATGGTAAATTTTTAGGCAAATATGACGATTATGAAATAGGAAATGACGGTACTATATACGGGAAAGCTGATAACGGTAAACGTTCTGTTCCTTTGTATCGTGTAACAATAAGAAATTTCCATAACGCAGCCGCTCTTTATGAGTTTGATGACGGTCAATTTTTAGAAACTGAAGAATCTGGCAAACCTGTAATGGGCGTAGGAGAAATTCGTTCAGGTCTTTTAGAAATGTCTAACGCCGATTTTAGTGCAAACATTTCTTATTACCAGATGGCAAAACTTCAAATGGAAGTTTCAAATAAGTTGATTTCTTCAAATAAAGAATTGCTTGAAGAAGCTTTAAGACTTGTTGGAAACTAGATTTTTGAATATTTTAAACTCCATTATCCAAAAGAGATTTTTAATTCTCTTTTGGATTTTTTTACAAATAAAATATACAATTGAAAATATATGTAAAAATTGTATTTTTATTTACGAAAACAAAAAGCCGGTATTTAAAATTTACCGGCTTTACACATCCATAATCATCAACTATGCTTTAGTAGTTTATTTTGCTACTAAATCCTCAGTTTCTTCAATCTTTTTCATAATATTATCAATTTCCTCTTTCAAATATTCGAGGAAAAGACCTATTTCTTCTTTAAAACTGTAAACCCCTGGCCATGATATGTAACCATACATAATTTGCATCTCCTTTTTGCTAACCTGTCAACATGTTTTGTATCGGTTATTTAAGAGAAAATCTTTAGGAAATAAATCAGTTTTTTAATAATTTGTTACAATATTCATTAATATCATTACATCTATATTTCGGAATATAGTCTGTGTTATAATTTTCGGCTATTTGTCTTATATTTCCGGTAGCTGAAATTATTATTATTTTAGTGTTTTTATATTTTTTAAAAAATCTTATCTGTTTGATTAGCCATTCTCCGGCGTATAGTGGTAAAAAATCAGATTCCATTTGCATATCTGTCAGGATAAAATCATAAGGTGCATCTATTGATGCCATTAATCTTTCCAGTGCTTCTTGCGCAGAATTTGCAGTTTCTATTTCTATGTTATCTTTAAAAATTTCTATAAGTGCACTTTTATGGTAAAGCACCCATTTATTAGAATCATCAACTATTAATGCTCGTTTTTTCATAAGTTCATTATAACATAAAAGCCGCTTTTGAAAGCGGCTTTTTAATTTGTTGGACGTTTTCATTAATATATGTTTTTAATCAAGTGGGATATTAATTATGTAATTGTTTCCTTCTCTAATTTTTGTCATATTTTCTAAATCTACATCATTGCCAAAGTTGAAGGCTTGAGAAAATCTTAGAATTTCTTTTTTGTTATGTTTGTTTTTTTCGCCTGCAGCATTAATTAGTATTGTGTTTCCATCTGTTTTTACTTCTACATTTTTTTCGTCATTGTCGAATGGTCTTAAATCAATAACAATTTTATAGCTGTCAGGAGTTTTTTCTACATGAATAAAATCAGATACCGCATCTGCCATTCTTTGTTCATTGTGGAAGGTTCTTCTGTTATATCTTTCTTGAGCTTTCATTGCTCGTCTTTCCATTCTGTCAAAGCTTCTTTCTCTTTGCATAATTGCTCTATCCATTCTTCTCATTTGAACTGCAGGATCAAGCATTCGTTTGAAGTGCCAATCAGTTACGACATAAAATGCTGCAAATGCTCCCAAAAATACTAACAAACCTGTGCATACGTGTTTTAAAACAGGATGTTTGCATAAAAAACAATCATCAAATTCTTCGTGTTTGTAATTATTGTCTTCCATAATAAAACTCCTTTCTTTTTTGAATATATTTTAGTATAAAAATTAATTTATGAAAGTAAATTACCCCATAGAGCTATTAGTATTGAAATGTAAAACAATATATGTTATTATATTAATGAGTGTTATAGAAGGGGTACTATATTATGGCTAAGATACTTGTTACTATGCCCGATGATTTTTTACATAAAATTGATGGTGTAGCTTTAAATGAACAAAGAACCAGAAGTGAACTTATTAGAGAGGCTTTAAGAACTTATATGCGTCGTATGAACGTGAAAAATCCTCAAAAATCAGAAGATGAAGCAAAAACTTTGGAATCTCTTTTGAGTTAAATCTTTATTAATTTTTCAACCCATTTTATCAGATTTGAAATTTCATAAGGTTTTGGAATATATAAGTCAGCTCCTGCTGATAAGATAAGCTCTTTGTCATGAAGAATTGATGTTACTATAATTTTAGTTTTGTCAAAGTTGGTATTTTGGCGGATTTTTTTGCAAAGTTCTAAACCTTCAAGATCTTCAATATTACCTGCATCAAGGATTATAAGTGCAGGGCTAATATCTTCATCTTGTATATCATTTACGACTTTAACATCATATCCTTGAATGCTTAGGATAGTTGTTAAGAGAATACTCATAGCTTCATCTTTTTCCAAAATATAAATTTTGTTATTGAACTCATTGTCAATCGAATCTTCTGCTGTAATGCTTGGGCGTTCGATTAGGTAATTTGATTTGGCAGGTAAGTCTGCCAGTTTATGAATTCTCAAAAGTGCGCCAAGAAGTTGCGATGAATCTTTATATTGGATTAATTCATTATTTACAATTCCGATTGTTGTATGAACAAAATTTGATCTTCTGCCGGCAAATTCATCACCCTGCATTAGCATAAAGCCTCGTCTGTTATCTTGTGGTGAATAAAATTTTGCGGCAACTGAATCGAATGCAAAAATTAGATAATTTGCTATTTTTTCTGCTTTCAGGCTGTCTGTGATAATTATAAATTGATTATCCGAGAAAGCTCCGAAATAGTCATTTTCTGATAGTGCGGAATGAATAATTGCGCAAAATGTTTGAACAAGTTTGTCTGATGCAAGTTCTGTATAAGTTTCTTTATAATTATCAAAATTTTCAATACTAACAAACATTGCTGCCCAAGGTTTGTCTTCGTTTACGATTCTTTTTAAAGCTCTTAGCGAATAATTTTTACCGGGAAGAAGATGTTTTGTATCCATATTTGATTCAAGTTCTCTTCTCAGATGGGCTTTTACACGCACAATAAATTCTTCTGAATTAACTGGTTCTGATATAAAATCGTCTGCACCGTTATCTAAAACTGCAATTTTATCTTTAATATCAGCGGATTTTGATGTTGCAATAATTACAGGTCTCATATTGTATGTGAGGGCACGTATTTTTTTGCAGTAATCTGAAAGGTCGCTGTCAATGCTATCTGATATTATTATTAAATCAGGCTCTTTGTCTTGAATAAGTTTCATTGCAGAAATCAGATTTTTGGTAATATGAACTTTATTACTTTTGTTTTCCAAAAGTTTTTTATATTTGGTCGAAAGTTCTTTTCTTTTATCAATAATAAGAGTTACTGTCTGCATTTTTCCCTCGCTTGTTTTTCAATATTTGCGCAGGGCAGACAAAGTTCAAAGGTTGTGAAATCTTTATTTGAGCTTACTGAGATTTTCCCGCCCATTTTTTCTGTAAGATTTTTGGTTATATATAGGCCAAGTCCGCTACCTTGAACTTTTCTTGTAAGTGGGTTATCTATTCTTGAAAATTTGTGGAATATTTTTTCATAGCAATTTTCAGGAATTTGCGGACCTTTATTGGTTACTTTTATTGAAACCATTTCATTTACAAGATTTGCTTTTATTGTAATTGTTGTATTTTCATCCCCGTATTTTGCTGCATTTTCTGTTAAGTTTGTCATTATTTGTTGGAACTTGTCTTTGTCTGCAAGAATAGGCGGAACGTTTTTATCTATATCTATTTTAAAATTTTTATCTTTATATTGATTTTTGACGATTGCTGTAATTGTTTCTATGACAGGTTTTATTGAAACTTCTTTGTAGATAAAATTATCTTTTGAGTTTTGGAGTTTTGTCACAGAAAGCATATTTTCAACAAGATTAATTAATCTGTTTGATTGCTCTACTATTATGTTTAAAAATCTTTTTTTGCTATCATCGTCCAGTTTGTCCCAAGAAGAAAGCATAGTTTGAGAAAAGCCTCTGATAGATGTTAATGGTGTTCTTAATTCGTGGCTTATTGTTGATATAAAATCTTCGTAATCTTTAGTTTCCATAAGTTAATTATAGCAAATTTTTTTAATTTGTTAAGGTGTTTTTAGTATAATTGTCTTTTAGCGATGCAAGTTCGTGAATTATATCTTTAATTTCAGGTGAAAGATCATCTATACCTGAGATATTTTTTTTGACAGCTTGAGCAAATTCTGCTTTCTTAAATTCGTGTAGTCCTCTGTGTTTGAAAAACTCTTCTAAGAATTCTACGTTAGAACAATATTCATTGATGTTTTGAATTGGTGCCAGTGATATATTTTCTGTTTCATAATTTAGAGTTTTGAATATAAGTTCATCAGGCAGTAAATCTTCAAATTCTCCGCATTTTAAAATATGGATTTTATCAAATTCTCTTAATTTCGGTTTAATTTCTTCCAAATTAGATTTTGCATCGCTGTCAAGCAGTACAAATATTGGAATTTTTAAACTTTCTGCAAATGTATAAAAATATTTTACAACCTGATTTTTGCCGCCTGCAGAAACTATATGAATACCGTTTTGGTCAAAATTAAATCCGCATATTTTTGCAAACTCAGGTAAAAGTGTTTCTTCCGTAATCCCTTCGCATAAAACTATTTTTTTTATCGGGAAACCAAAAGTGTTTTCATTTGGATTTGTGTCTAATAGGGTTTTAAACCACTTTAGGTTGTTTGGAATATCTGGGGGTAGAAGTTTTATTATACTTTTATAATTAATTTTATTTTTAAGCAGCTTTTCTGTATTTTCACTGACTTTAAACAATGATTTTTCATAGTCATACAGTCTTTGATTTATCAGAAAATCGTTGTTTTCTTCTTCGATTGAAAAATTGATAATTTTTTGTGCCAATTCTTTTAATTCTTCATAATCAAGGTTATCAAGATCCTGCTTTTTTAATTTAGGTTCAATAAGATTTGAGCTTATAATATCTTTGAAAACTCGAAGATATTTTGCTTCAGGCTCCTTAAATCTTGTAAGTCTGTCTGTTGAAATTATTAATTGTTCTTTTGATAGTGGTTTGATTTTCAAAATTTTGTTCCTAATTGTTACATTTGTTAATTAAAATATAATGAATTTAGCAAATTTTTTCTGTCTTTATTTTTTTATATAATAAGTAGTAGTGGAGTGGAATTGTGTATTCGTTAAATATTAACACCCAACAATATAATAATTATAACATGTCAAAGCCTGTTAAGGCTACTGAGGTTAATAATAATAAAGAAATAAAAGCTCAAAAAGTAGCATTTACTTCAAATCCTATTATGACAAATGTTCCGTTTAATGCTGCTCTTTCTGCTTCAAGATTTAGAACAGAATTATCTTCTAATGATGAAAAAAATAAATATAATGAATTAGTAAAAGTTGCTGATAAAGATACTAAAAAACGTTTAAATACACTTTTAAAAACTGGAGTTTTATTAAATTCAGCATCAAACGACAATTCTACTACTCTTGATAATTTATATAAAATTGCAACTGCCCCAAGAGCTCAAGGTTTAAGTAATGCTGTTATCTTAAAGAATACAATAGATACTTTATCAGATCCATACACTATAACTCAGCAATTTGGAAATATTCCATCCAAATACTATTCACAAGTTGCAACAGCAGCAGGTGATAAGGCAGGAGAAATTAATGTTGAACATTCAGGGACTTGTGTTGCTTCAAGTATAGAATTCAATCTTGCTCAAAAATATCCTGCAGAATTTGCAAGATTTGCGGAAGGTTTAAGTTCTCCTAATATGAGTGTTAAAAAGGTTATAAAAATGAATAACCTTGCAGATAATACGCTTGATGCAATATGGCTTTTGAACGCTTTTGAAATTCCTTACGAAGCAAATGATTTTGATAAAGCAACTTTGACTTTCGCTCCTGATAAAAATGCTATAATTAGAGCATTTATTCAAACAGTAGATAAAGACAAATTAGAAAGAACTCCTTTGGATGTTTTAATGCAATCAACATTTATGCAAGTAGGATCTCAGCAATCGTACGATACTTTGACAGATAAACGTGCAGGTAAATTTAATCAAAACGATAAAGGATTGATTGAATTTGAAAAAACATTTACAGAGTCAGTTGTAGAAGATAAAAATAAAATTTCAGTTACATATCAAACAGTAGATGAAAATGCGAAACTTGTCGGTTATGAAACAAGTTTTGATACTATGAAAAAACAGATTACAGATGCTCTAAATTTAGGCGAGAACGTAATAATCGGTTATACTCAAGTTGATGATACAAATACAATAATCAACGGGCATGAAATAACAATTACCGGAGTAAAAACAGACAAAAACGGTAAAATGATATTTATATGTAATGACACTGATGATAATTCTTCATTACCTGTTGAGTATTCTGAAGATTATTTGTTACCGAAAATTCATCACGCAGCTCTCCCTCAAGCAGTTGTTGCAAATGATGTAAATCTTGTTGAAAACTGGGTTGAAGGCTTGAAAACTTATAAAGAGCTTAAAAAACAAGCACAAATGAATGCTCAAGCTCAGATAAATTCTCAACCTCAAATTAATCCGCAACCACAAATGAATGTTCAGCCTCAGATTAATGTTCAACCCCAGATGAATGTTCCGCAACCACAAGTCCAAATGGCGGCTTAATGTAAATTTACATTGAGCCAAAATTTTAGCAAAAAAAATATTGATGATGTTTAATATGTAAAAAAGGTGAAAAAATATGAATATAAATTTAAATATGTTGCCGAAATTGAGTTTTAAATCTTTGGGTACTAATGCTGTTGCACAGCCACAACAAATTTATCAACCCCAACCACAACAACAGCAAGCTTATCAACCGATGATTAATCCTCAATTGCAATCTGATACGTTTGATAAGTCAGGTGCAAATACACAAACTAAAGCTCCTTCTTTAAGCGCTACAAATCAAACAGTTGCTCCAAAATATTCAGAACCTACATATACACAAACAGATATTTTTTATATAAATGATAATCATGGTCGTATCGGAAATATGGCAAGAATTTACAGCGCAAAAGAATTTTATGACTCAAATATGAAATCATCCAATGCTGATAAACTTGTACTTGCAGCAGGAGATATTTCTGCCGGCGCTGATTTGCATCTTGTAGAAGCTGCTAATAAATATATGAATGGTATTGGTGTCGATGCAACTTCAGACGGAAACCATGAATATGATGCAAACCCTGCTGATATTGCAAAAAGTAAGCAAGGTGCTAAATTTAAAAGCTTAGGTATGAATTTGCAAATTCCTAAGGGAAACCCGTTGGACGGAATTATTGAAAAATCCTTTGTTATTGATAAAAACGGACATAAATATGCAATAATCGGTTTGGCTCCGCCTGATTTGCATGAAAGAATCAGAGATAACGAATCAAGAAAACAAATTGGTGTTGATGATTTTGAAAAAACATTAAAAGATGTTCAAGCAAAAATTGATGAATATAAAAAACAAGGTATAAATAAAGTTATTCTTTTATCTCATTGCGGTTTGGCAAAAGATCAAAGATTAGCTCAAGAAACATCAGGTATTGATATTATTATCGGCGGTCATACGCACGATTTGTTGAAAGGTATTGAAGAAGGTAAAAATTTACTTTATTCAAAATCAAACGAACCTGTTATTATTACCCAAGCAGGCAAAGACGGAGAATATTTCGGCGATTTGAAGATTACTTGGGATGATAAAAAAGGAATTATCGTAAAAGCTCAAAATAATGTTACTGCATCAAGCAATTTTAAACGTAACAGAGTTCTAAAAGGAGTATTTGACCAAATTCTTGGTAAACCAGAACACTTAGGCGAAATAAAATCAGCTCCGGGGCCTGTTAAAAACAGACTTCTTGACCCAAACCCTGATGGTTACTTTATTATGGATGCAGTAAAACATGAATTTAATACTGATTTAGCTTTAATCAATGTCGGTAATATCAGAGGCTTCTTTGAACCTGGTGCTTTAGATTCTCGTCAGGTTTTTGAAGTAGTACCTTTAAAAAATAATATGGTTAAGATGAAATTAACAGAAAAAGAAGTTGTAGATGCCTTGAAACATGGTGCACAATCCTTTGTTCATTCAGGTAGCAAGCCGGGTATTGTAATCCCTTCAGGTTTAAAATATACGGTTACTCGTGGCGGTGAGTTGAAATCTGTAACATTCATTGATAAGTCAGGAAAAGAAATCCCTATTGATGTAAATAATCCTGATCCAAATAAAGTTTATACCGTTGCAACAGATGATTTCTTTGCATCAGGCGGTGATAATTTAATTCCAAATAAAATCAAGACAGGTGAAGTTGATGAAAAATTCGATTTTGATAAAGATAAGCTTACCTGTGATTATATTAAAAAGTTGAATGCCCCAGTAGAAATTAAAGATGACGGAAGAATCAAGATTGTTGATTAATAACCGTATTGACCTTTAGAATTTAAATATTCTTTAACGGTATTTAATGAAGCTTGGACAATTCTCGTAACTCTTGAAGGTGAAAGTCCAACTTGTTTTGCAATATCTTTTACCTGCATATTACGATAGAATCTGTATTCAACAACTGTTCTTTCTTTTGGAGGAAGTTTTGCGATTGCTTCTCTAATCATTCTGCCTAATTCTGAAATTTCAGCATTTTCATCAGGCAGGGCATGCGGATCTTTTAAAAAGTCAAATGGTGAATCATTATCGCTTGCAGCTGATGCTAAACCGTCAATTGACAAAATAGTTTCGTAAACGGCTTCACGGACTTTTGCTTTTTGCATATCCATGCCTTCAACTTCTTCCTCTTTGTCATACTCATCATCTGGTTTATGTTTTAAAGAGTACCATTTATATCTTATTCTTAATTCGTTTCTGATTGCCCATCTTACGGCAGTTGCAATATATGCAGAATTATATTTCTCCAATTGTTCCGGAGTTTTATTTTTAATCAAGGTTTGAATAGCTAAAATTCCGATAGAAACTAATTCTTCATAGTCGACCATGTGTTGCGGAACTCTTCTGTGTTCCACTTTAGCTACTCTTTGAACAATGTCTATATATTCTTGTAATTTATTCTTATTTGTATTTTTATCTTGCATAACCATGATTATAAATTAATAATAGCATAGATTTTACTTTATTGTACCTTTATTTGTTGTATTTTTCAATTTGTACACAAAAAGTAAGATTTCAGCTATTGCTTTGTACAATTCAGGCGGAATTTGCTGGTTTAAATCTACCATTTTATACAGAGCACGGGCGACAGGAGCATTTTCTATTACCGGAACTCCGTGTTCGCGTGCAATTTTTATGATTTTTTTAGCAATAAGCTCTGTCCCTTTTGCAATAAGCATAGGGGATGCCATTTCTTCCGCTTTGTATTTTAGTGCGCAGGCGATGTGTGTTGGGTTTGTTACGACAAAATCTGCATCAGGAACAGCATCCATCATACCTTTTTGTAACATTTGCATACGTCTTTGGCGTAGTGCAGCTTTTACGTTTGGATCGCCTTCTGTGTTTTTATATTCATCTTTAATTTCTTTAAAAGACATTTTTTGATCTTTTAAAAATTTCCATTTTGTAACCCCATAATCTGCCGCTGATATTATAAGGAACGCTATGCAGGCTTTGAAAATGAAATCTGTTACAAGTTTTCCAAATTCTATCATTACAGCAAAATTGTTATCTATTGCAGCAAGCATTAAGATATTTTCAATATGCTGCATATATACACTCCAGCCTATATAGCCAAGTAATACTACCTTTAAAATGTTTTTGAACAGTTCAAAAAGTGTCTTTATGGACATTATATTTTTAAAATATTTTGTCGGATTTAATTTATCGAGCTTAGGCATTAAAGGGGCTGTTGCAACAAGAGGTCCAACTTGAATAAAATCAGCCATAATAGCAACAAACCAAGCTACAAAAAGTATAGGGCCGATGATTAAGGCTGCACATTTTATTGTGATAGTTAAAATATAACTCATCCCGATTTCCGAGAGGTGCCCGTTTGGAATTTGCTCATATAAAAGCGTATAAAGTTGAACAATTTGTTCCCATACAAATGGTGCAAGTCCAAAGATTACGGAAAATAAAATAAGCAATGATATAGCGGTTGAAAAATCTTTTGATTTAACAACCTGTCCTTCTTTTCTTGCCTGTTCAAGTTTCCTCGGAGTGGCATCAAATTGTTTATCTTCATCACCCATACTATATTCCTTTAATGAATATTATAGCATGGTCAAGATTAGATATTATTTAACTGTGTTTGATTATATTTTATGTGATTAACCTGCAACAATTTTGACGCCTGAGCTTGTGCCAAGTCTTTCTGCTCCTGCTTCAAGCATTTTTAGAGCAGCTTCTTTATCTCTTATGCCACCAGATGCTTTTACTTTTAAACCGTATGGAGATACTGTGTCAAACATAAGTTTTACATCTTCTGCTTTTGCACCAACTCCGCCTTTTACAAAGCCTGTTGATGTTTTTACAAAATCTGCTTTTGCTTCAACACATAATTCGCAAGCTTTTTTGATTTCATCTTTTGTTAGCAAATCTGTTTCTAATATGACTTTTAGAGGTTTGTCTTTGCAAGCTTTTTTAACGGTTTTTATATCGTTTACGATAAAATCGTAATCTTTATCTTTTAATTTTGATACGTTAATAACCATATCAATTTCATCTGCACCGTCATTTACAGCTTGAGTTGTTTCAAATGCTTTAACTTCAGTTTTGTTAGCTCCGAGAGGAAAGCCTATTACTGTTACAACTTTTACATTGGAATCCTTTAGGTTTTCTTTTGCAAGTTTTACATACAAAGGATTTACACAAACTCCTAAAAATTTGTATTTTTTTGCTTCGTCAAATAATTTCATAAAATCTTCCAACTTTGCATCTTGTTTTAAAAGTGTGTGTTCAATGTGTTCATTTATATTCATAATAAGCCCTCCGATATATTTTTTTATAATAAGTTTTCACATTTCAAGTTTTCTAAAATTTTGTTTGTAGAATAGGATTTATCCAAAGTGTAAAAATGAAGCCCTTTTACATTATTCTTTATCAAGTCGCAACACTGTTCTGTTGCAAAATCTATCCCAAATTCTATCAAATCTTTATCTTTATATTTTTCAAGTCCGTGTTGTAATTTTTTCGGAACTGAAATATTTGCCATTGAAACCATTTTATTTACCTGCTTTTCGCTTATAACAGGCATTATCCCTGCAATCACCGGAATTGTAATTTCTGCAGCTCGTACGCGGTTTACATAATCATAGAAAAATTCATTGTCAAAAAACAGTTGTGTAAAAATAGCATCAGCACCTGCGTCAACTTTTTTCTTAAGGTTTTCAATATCTGTTCTCATATCAGGGCTTTCGATGTGCCCTTCAGGGTAGCCTGCAGCTCCTATTGATAAATTTGTTTTTTCTTTGAGAAAACTTACAAGCTCATTTGCGTGATGAAAATCGTGCTTCATCAAAGTTTTATCTTGAGGAATATCGCCTCTTAAAGCAAGAATTTTATCAATTCCCAGTTGTTTGAGTTTGTTCATATTCTCTTCAATATTTTCTTTAGAACTTGTTATGCAGGTAAAATGCGGCATAATGCTTACATTTTCATCTTTAATCATTTCCATTAACGAAAATGATTTGTTTTCTCCCCCTCCTGCTCCGTAGGTTAATGATATAAATGCAGGGTTGTGTTTTGAAAGTATTTCAATCTCTTTTAAAAGATTTTCAGCCTCTGATTTTGGTGGAAATACTTCATAAGAAATAATTGTTTTGTTTGTTGAATAAATCTCGTTCAACTTCATAGGTTGATTATAGCATAAAGATTAATTATAATAGGCTCATGGATTTAAAGAATAAATTACAGATTTTATCAGGGGATATATTAGGCGGGCTTAATGCTGCAATTATTACTTTACCTCAGGCTTTGGCTTTTGGGGTCGCAACAGGTTTTGGAGCAAGCGCAGGGATATGGGGTGCGATAATTCTATCTCTTGTTGCAGGAGTTTTAGGAACAAAAATTCCTATGATATCTGGAGTTACAGGCCCTGTGGCAATTGTTATTGCATCGATTATGCATGCTTTAAATAAAGATATTTCTTCTGTTATTTTTATAATATTTTTTGCAGGAATTATTCAGATATTACTATCTTTGACAAGGTTACCCGAGATTGTAAAATATGTTCCATATCCTGTTATTTCAGGCTTTATGAATGGAGTTGGGGTAATTATTATAATTATGCAATTAAACCCTTTGCTTGGACTTGCGCCTTGCTCTAATACAATTGAAAGTTTGGAAACGGTTTATAAATCTATAAGCTCTTTAAATGTTCAAGCTTTTGCAATCGGAGTGTTGACTTTATTAATCGTATTTTTATTTCCTAAAAAATGGAATAAATACGTACCATCTCAAATTTTAGCATTGATAATTTGTACATTTGTTTCTATAAAAATGGGGTTGAATGTGTCAAAGATTTCTGAAATTTCTTTATCTTTGCCTGCTATTCAAATTCCGCATACAAATTTGCATGATTTTATTACTTATTTTCAATATGCAATAACTTTAGCAGTCATTTTATCGTCAGAAAGTTTATTGACTGGGCTTGTTTGTACATCAATTACAAAAGTGCAATTACCGCCAAAAAGATTGCTTTCTGCTCAAGGTATAGGAAACATTTGTTGCGCTCTGACAGGAACTTTACCTGGTTCTGCTGCAACTATGAGAACTGTTGCGGCATTAAAAACGGGTGCTTCTACAAAGATTGCTGCTGTTGTTACATCTTTGGTTTTGGTTTTATTGATTTATAAATTTTCAGGATTTGTAGCTGAAATTCCGCTTGCTGTTCTTGCTGGTATATTGATAAAAATAGGCTATGATATTGTTGATACAAAATTTTTAAAGGTAATAAATCTTGCGCCTAAAGACGATTTGTATGTTCTTATTCTGGTATTTCTGCTTACCGTATTTTATAATCTAATAGTTGCTGTAGGTGCAGGAATTACGCTTGCGGCACTTTTGTATGCAAAACGTGCCGCAGATAAGGCAAAACTTGTTAATAAAGAAGTTTATGATAAGGAAATTATGAAGCTTGAAAAAGTTCTGGAAAAGGATTACAGGCATAAAATAAGGGTTGTTCACATAAGCGGAGCGTTTTTCTTCGGCTCGGCAACCCAGTTAATATCCCAGTTTGATGAATTTTTAGGAACAAGATATTTAATTCTTGTTTATGACAGTGATGATTTGCTGGATATATCCGCTATATTTGCACTTGAGGATATTATTTTGCGTTTAAAATCTCAACATATTAAAATATTGATGGTAATTAATAATGAAAATGTTTTGGAGCAGTTAAAGCAGTATAAAATCACAGAACAGATAGAGCAGGATGGAATATATTTCTCGGAAATTGAGGCAATTGAATTTGCAAAATCATCTTTTAAAAATAGGGTTAAGAAAAAGTATTTTGGAAAATAAAAATATATAAGTAAAAAAAAGACCGGTTATAAAGCCGATCTTTTCTTATTGATATTTTATCTATTTTTAGAATTTATATTCAGGAATTTCAAACGGTTCATTATTTGCATCTTTATCCACAAATTTTAAATAGTAATCCATAGCTTTGTCTTTTGTTTCATTATAGAATTTGTCATCAATGTATTTTTTATGGATTTCTGTTCTTTCTCCTGAGTAATTTCCAAGGTTGTTTGCATAAGTTTCGATTACAGCCTTGTTAGAACCACCGCCGTATGCTTTTGTTTTTGCATCTGTTCCTGACGGTCTGATTTCTATGTATTTATCAGTAAATTCCAAATATGTTCCGTCACCTACAAATTTGATTGATTTTAAATTATCAAATATAAGGCTTTTGAAGGCGTCATTAAGAACATCTTTTACATCTTCAAGAGTCATTTTACCTTCTTTAACAGCCATAGCCATTGATAAGTAGAACAAATCATTCTTGGTTCTTTTTGCTTCGCCTGCGGATTTATCAGCCTTTAATTTATTAATATCAGGTTCTGATTCGTTGTAATAAGCAATATCAACTCGTGTATCAAAACGTCCTACGATATTATTTTCATCAAAAATCTCTACAAGATATTCTGATAAAGACTGTTGTTTCTTTTGAAGTTTAGAAATAAGTGCTGATGCAACGATAATAGCTTCTGTCGCACTTTTTTCTCTCATTGCGATTGCAAATCTTCCTGAATTTGATGTTATGAGTTCTTCACTACCCATAATCATTCCGCCTGATTCTTCTCCTGCGAATAATAATCTAGGATTTATGCCAAGGTTGATTGCGTTTCCGAATACGTCATCAATTACAACTTCTCCTGCTCTTGCTTTTTTAAGTTTTAATTCAACTTTTTTCATAATGTTTGCAATTTCTTTAAAGCCTACAGGAACATTGACAACTTTAATTCCTTGATGTTTAGCCCATTCATCCCAAGAAATAGCAGAAGCTGTTGTTTTTATCATAAATCTAGGATGTCTGTCCCATTGACCTTGAGCTTTTAATTGTTTTGCCCAGAAATCCATTAACATTAAAAATGCTTGATTTGCCGTGAAAATTGTAAGTATTAAATCATCATTTAATTTTATATAATCAATACCTGCTTTTTCAAGCTCAGGAATAGTACAAGCATATTCTGTTTGAGCAATAGTTAATCTGTCATGATCAGGATCTGTTATCAAAACAGTTGTGCCGACAGGCATGCCTGTAAGTTTTTGTTCATAATGTAATGTTTCGATTACAGGGAAGAATTTTTCGCCGTCATGGTTTTTAGCAGTAACTGTTGCGTCTACCGAATAATCATAAAACGCTTTTTCTCCTTTTGGAGTGTGGTCGTATTTGCCTATTGAATGGAAGAATGGATCTTCTTCAATATTAAACCATTCAAATTTATCGGAAATTCCAAGCTTCTTTAACACTCTGCTCAATGTTCTGTAAGCAGAACCGCCAACGTTTTCGATAACAATTTTGTCTTTTATTTTTTTGATTAAATCAAGGTTAATATCTTGTGCAACACCTGATTTTAAGTATTCAACATACAAATCAACCCCGTCATCAATGTCGCCTAAAACTTTTTCATCTATCAGCGGATTATTTTTTGCTGCGATTTTAATTGTATATGACCCTTTTTTGTTTGTTTCGTCAAAAATTTCTTGAATTTTGTTTACAAATTCCATTGATTCTTCAGGCAAATATTGGCTGCCCTGACAATTAAGGTCTTTTGTCGCATTTTTAACGGAAATTCCGTGGCTAGATGTAATATATTCGCCGCCAAGCAAATCAAGTTTAAATGCTAAAAATGAAGCAAGCCATATTGGAATTGTTTTTTTGTCTTTCGGAACAAGCGTTCTAATACCGTTTGCTGCTTGAATTCTTGTAATTGCGTCAAGGAAAAGATCTGAATTATATCTTACTTCTCTGCCTGCAACTTTTACAATTTCTTTGCCTTTATATTTTTCGGTTGCAACAAGTGCTTTTGCAAGAGTTGCAAGTACAATACCGACTAAGTTAATCGGAAATCTTGTGTCTTGAGGATATAAAATATTTTGAGGTCCTCTTATACCTGCGGTTGAAACTTTTGCTTCTTTTGCATAGTTTGCAAACCATTCGTCAAGATTTAATCCTTCAGGATTTTTATCTTTGTCATAAGGTTTAAGATGTTCTTTTTTTAGTGTAAATGTGAATTCTCCTTCATTTGAAAAATCCATTAAATTAAGATTTTTTATATAATCGGGAGTTTTCTCGTAAACGCTTTTAAATAGCTCGTTTTCTAACTCTACATTTGATTTTCTCATACTTCTCTCCTTAAATCTTGGTTATAATAATATATGAAAAACTTGTAATGTGCAATATTTGAATATATAATTATATTATATTGTTTTAAGGAGAAAAAAATGTTCTGGGACAAAGACAAAAATTACACAAGACGTACAGCAGATGAGTACAATATATGGAGAACATTATTTCAGTTTATAATATGTAAAATATTTTATATGATTAGATTAAAGCTTGTTTACAGGCTTGAAGTGGAAGGGTTGGAAAATGTTCCGAAAGATAACGCATATATAGTTTGTCCAAACCATTTGTCAACGCTTGATCCTCCAATGATTGCCGCAATTTTGCCAAGAAGAGTTTCTTTTATGGCAAAAAAGGAATTGTTTGATATTCCGTTTATAAGATGGTGGATAGATTGGCTCGGAACTTTTGCAGTAAATAGAGAAAGTCTTGGACCTTCTACTATAAAAACAGTTATGGAAATTAAAAAAAGTAATTGGGTTTTTGGTATATTCCCTCAAGGTACAAGAGGTGTTCCAGGGACAATTACTGGTGTGACTGAAGGTTTTGCAAAACTTGCAAAAATTACAAAATGTTCTGTTCTTCCAATTGGAATTGTCGGAACTCAAGAAGCTAAACATTTGCCTTTTTCTGGTAAGGTAATTGTAAAAATAGGAAAACCTATTCCTTATGATAAAGATCCAAATGTTGTTTTTAATAAATGGATAGAAGATATACAAGAGTTAACCGGGTTTAAATATGAACCTCACAAAGAAAGTGTTTAGGAGTTAAGTAAGCTATGAAAAAAGAACGAAATTATAACCGAAGATACCCATCTGAATACAACATATTTAGAACTATTTTTTATATGTCTTTTTTATATGTTGTAGTAATTCCGTTTATGAAAATATTTTATAACTACACTATAACCGGTCGTGAAAATTTGCCGACTAAAGCCAAAAGCGGTAAATTCATTTATACTGCAAACCATGTTTCTCATTTTGACCCACCAATGGTTACGATGGCATGCGTTAGGCCAATTGCTTATATGGCTAAAAAAGAATTATTCCAAAAAGGCGATAAGTTTGAATGGCTGGTAAAACGTCTTGGAGCATTTGCTGTTGACAGATCAAAACCTGAAATTGCGACTTTTAAAACAGTAAAAGATATATTATCAACAAGTTGGTCTTTAGGCGTTTTCCCGCAAGGTGGAATCAGACCTTATGGCTCAGAACTTGGCGATTTGAAAAAAGGTTTTGTTGTAATCGCTAAAAATGCAAAAGCTGATATTGTACCTGTTGCAATTGGCGGTTTTACCGGATATCCGAAATTGAAACCGTTTACAAGACGCGAAGTTCACTTGCATGTTGGAAAACCTATTTCTTATAAGTTGAGTGAAGAAGAAATTATATATGAATGGTGTAAACAAATTTCAGAACATGCTGATTATATAAATAATGCACCAATTCCTGAATCTTATAAAGAAAAACAAAATGTATAGTAAAATGATATAAGGAGAAGGCTATTTATGAAAAATTATGATTTATTAAAATGTCGGGGGGGGGGCATTTAGCCGCTTCCTGTAACGGTTTTACTCTCGCAGAGGTGTTGATTACTTTAGGAATTATTGGTGTTGTTGCAGCAATGACTTTGCCTACACTAATTCAAAATACGAGACATAAAGAACTGGAAGCCGGTTTGAAAAAAGGAGCATCTGAAATCTCTCAAGCTTTAAATATGTATCAGGCTGAAAATGGAGAACCAATTGTAGCAAATAATTTAGGCTCTCATGAACTTAAGTCTGAAATGATGAAATATTTTAAAGTGTTGCAGGATTGTGGATATGGATTTAACGATGCGGATACTGCTTGTATAAAAAATTATAATGACGCAGATAGAAATTCTACGACTTATAAAAATTTTACCGGAACAAATACTGTTGATTTAAAAATGTTTGATGATGGACAATTTGTATTGACAAGTGGAGCAATTATTTTGATAAATAATGTTGTAGACATCTATAACAGTAAAGATATATATATATCAATTGATGTGAATGGTTATAATAAAAGACCAAACAGGCTAGGTCAGGATTTGTTCATGTTTCAATTGGATGATAAGGGAAAATTGATTCCAATGGGGGCTGAAGGTACTAAATTTTACAGTGAAACTGATGCGTATTGCTCAAAAACTTCTACGAATCTTAATAATGGAGCAGGTTGTACGTATAAGGCTTTATCGGATCCAACATTTTGGAGAAGTTTTAGGTAATAAAAAATCCCTTGAACTACTCAAGGGATTTTTATTATATTAAGAAAGAAATTATTTGATTAAGCTGCTTGTTTTGGTTGTTCAGGATTTTTATCTTGAGCTGGTTTTTCAGCTTCAGGAGCTTTTGCTGCTTGTGCTGTTTGTTGTGCAGGTTGTTCAGCAGGCAATTGGTCTAATTTTGCAAGGGCTGCTGTTGCTGCATCCTGAACATTTTTATCCTGATCGTTCTTAGCTATTGTGAATAATGTTGTCAGGTCTTGTTTGTATGCCGGTTGTTGAATGTAACTTAAAGCTTCAATTGCTGATGTTCTAATCATTGGGTTCGGGTTGTTTTTCAACTGTTCAACAATTGTTACGGCTCCAGGTAATTCAGTAAGAGGTACTGTTGAACCTGTTAATTTGTTAACTTCATCACCGTATAGTTTTTGCATTATTGAAGATGTGAACATTGCATAGCTTTTATTTCTTTCTGCTTGTTCCATTGGTGTGATTGTTGTTGCCAATTGTTTTTCGGCATCTGAAATTTGTTCACCTTTCATCAATTTTTGTCTTGCTGCAATTTGTTCTGCAGTCGGACCTGCAAGTTTGCTTGAATCTGCATTAATAATTGTATTTAATGCGTTAACTACTTTTTCATCAAGAAGTTCTGTTGCTTTTTGAGGATCATCTTTTACCATATTTGCAATTTCTTCCATTGCATTAGCTTGAACTTCGTAGTCTGGGTTTGATAGTTTTGCAAGGAATGCGTTTAAGTCAACTTGCGGAGTCATTGGAACCGGTTGTTCTACTTCAACTTTTGGAGCTGCTGCCGGTTTTTGTTCTGCCTGTTGTGGTTGAGTTACAACAGGAGAGGGTGTATTAATATTTTGTTGTTGGATTACAGGTTGTGGAGCTGATGCTTGAACTGCTGATGGAGCTACTGCTTGAGGAGCCGGAGGAACAGTTTGTGCAACTGGTGCTTGTACCTGCGGATAAACTGGTTGTTGCAAAGGCATGTAATATGGTTGAGTTTGTGCCTTTGGATAATCATATAATTGTGCTTGCGGGTATGAATAATAAGGCATTGTTGGTGCCATACCTGGAGCACTAACAGATGGATTGTGTACGTCAATCTTTACAGCATTGTAATTAGGAGCAGGAGCAGCCGGTTGTGTTGGTTGCGGCATATATGGCTGCATCATTTGGGGCTGCATGTAAGGATTTACTAAATTTGGAGCTTGAATCATTTAATTTCTTCCTTTCAATAAAATATTTCTATATTTTTATTCTACTGTTTAAATATCCCTCAAGATATAAAATTGCTAAAATTTCAAAAATTTTTAATAATTCTTAACAAATACCTTAAATTTACCCAAACTTTTATTTAATTTTTGTTTGTGCTATAATGTTATTGCACAAAGATGAGCGGGATTGTATTGGTATGATTATTGATAAGAAAAATAAAAAATCTATTAGATCCGTTTTTGGACAAACTCTTGCAAATTTAGGTAAAGAAAATCCTAATATTGTTGTTTTAGATGCTGATTTGGCATGCTCTACTCAAACTCAAATTTTTGCAAAAGAGTTTCCTGAAAGATTCTTTGATACAGGTATTGCTGAACAAGATATGCTTGCCACAGCAGCTGGTTTGGCCTCTGTTGGAAAGGTGCCGTTTGCTGCAAGTTTTGCGGTATTTGTTACAGGACGTGCTTACGATCAAATAAGAAATTCTATCTGTTATCCAAATTTTAATGTAAAAATTGTTGGAACGCATGGCGGGGTTACTGTTGGCGAAGACGGTGCAACTCACGAAGCTTTGGAAGATGTTTCTTTGATGCGCGGTTTGCCTAATATGTCTGTTATTGTTCCTGCAGATTGTATCGAGTGTGAACAAGTTATTAAATATGCTGCAGAACATTTCGGCCCTATGTATATAAGAATTCCAAGGTCAAATGTTTGTAATGTGTTTGATGAAAATTATCAATTTGATTTTAATAAAGCAAGAGTGATTGAAGATGGGCATGATGTTACTGTAGTTACAAACGGAGAAACACTTGCTGAAGTTATTGAAGCATGTGAAAACTTGAAAAAACAAGGATATTCAGCTCAAATCGTTCATGTTCCTGTTGTAAAACCTATTGATGCAAAAACAATTATTGAATGTGCTAAGAAAACAAAGCATGTAATAACTGTAGAAAATCATTCAATTATCGGTGGTTTAGGAAGTGCTGTTTGTGAAGTTTTATCAGAACATTTTCCTGTTCCTGTTCATCGTATTGGAGTTAATGATGTGTTTGGTCAAAGCGGTAATTCTGATTTACTCTTAGATTATTACGGTTTAAGCTCTGAAAAATTAACTAATTCAATAAAAAATTATGTTGATGATTTTCGCTTAGAAAATAAATAAGGAAAAATTATGATTCAATTCAGATCAGTTACAAAAAAATATAAAAATGATAATTATGCCTTGAAAAATATTAATCTTGATATTTTATCAGGTGAATTCGTTTTTATTGTTGGTGCATCAGGTGCCGGCAAATCTACTTTGATGAAGCTTTTATATAATGAAGAACGTCCTACAAGCGGTACTGTTACTATTGGAGGAATTAATATTGCTAATCTTTCAAATGACAAAGTTCCGAATTTGAGAAGATGTATGGGGATTGTTTTTCAGGATTATAAATTACTTCAAAACCAAAGTGTATATGATAATGTTGCTTACGTTATCAGAACTTTAGGTATAAGTTCAAAAGAGATAAATGCAAGGGTTTCAGGTGCATTAAAAATTGTAGGTTTGTATGACAAAATGAATGCAACTCCGGCTGAATTATCAGGTGGAGAGCAGCAAAGGGTAGGGATTGCTCGTGCAATAGTAAACGGGCCGCCACTTTTGATTGCAGATGAACCTACAGGGAATTTGGATCCGAAAAATTCAATGGAAATTATGCAGATTTTGGATCAAATTAATCAGCGTGGAATTACTGTTATTGTGTCTACTCACGATAATGCCATGGTTGATTATTTTAGAAAACGTGTCATAACACTTGATAAAGGTGAAATAGTAAGGGATATACAAGCAGGTACGTATGAATAATACAGCATCAAAAGCAGAAATTAAAAAGAAAGTAAAAAAACATATACCTAAAGATTGGTTATGTGAACTTAGAATATTATATCGTTTAACAAAAGAAACAATACATGATATTCATAGAACCGGTATCGTAAATTTGGTCATTATAACTACTATGGCTGCAATTTTGACAATATTTGGTTCATTTTTTAGATCTGCTTTGTCAATTTCATCATTTGCGCATGAACTTGGTAATGTGTTAGAAATTTCTGTTTATTTAAAAGATAATGCTGATGCAAATGTTGCAAAATCAAGAATAAAAGATTTTGAGCATGTCGAAAGTGTTACGATAATCCCGAAAGCTTCATCTTGGGCTAATTTAAAACGTGAAATGGATTTGCCTGATATTGAAAATCCGCTTCCTGATACTTTACATGTTAAGGTTGATAAGCCTGAAAATATTGAGAGTGTATTTAGTAATGTAAAACAGTTAAAATCTGTAGAAAATGTTAGTTATGCTCAGGATTTAGCTAAAAAAATTGAGGCATTAAATAAAATTGTTAATACAATTACTGTATTTGTAGTTATAATTATGGGAATTTTAACTATTACTATTATAAATAATACTATTCAGCTTGTAATTCAATCGAGAAAAGACGAAATTGAAATTATGAGATTGATGGGGGTTTCTAATTGGTACATAAGATTTCCATTGATTATGCAGGGCGCATTTTATGGATTTTCTGGCGCTGTGATTGCGTTGTTGCCGTTGAATTTTGTTCAAAACGGATTAAATCACATGCATCAATTCTTTATGGTCCCGACTCCTTTATATGCACAAAATTTTGTAATAGCTGTTATGTTTGCAATGGCTATCTTGTTTGGTGCAGGCGGTAGTTTCCTTTGTATCAAAAAGCATTTGCAGGTATAATTAATGTCCGACAAAAATACTTTACTTTTAATTTCTGATAATCAAGATTTTGTCAAATTGCTTGAAAAAAAGTTAATTTTTTTAAGGCATGATGATTCAATTCAAATATCTTGTTATGATAATGCGTTAGAAAATTTAGAAATTTATGGGGCAAATATTGTATTTGTTCATGAAAATTTTGTTCGTAGCAAGACTATTGAATTAATAAGAGAATTGCGAAAAAATAAAAATTTATGTATTTTGTTGTTGGCAAATTCCTGTGATTCTGATTTCATTCTGGCAGCTTATGATGTTGGAATTGATGATTTTGCGCTTTCGAATGCTGAAGCTTTTGAACTTGTTGTGAGAACTGTTAATAATATAAAGCATAATTCTAACAAATTGAAATTATACAGAAATTTAAAATTGTTGGAGCAGTTAAATGTAATTGATTCATATACAGGTTTATACAATTACAATTATGCTAAGCAGGTTATAGAAAATGTAATTGATGATAATTTGTTATCAGATGGTATTTTTATGGTGGTTTCTCCATCTGAAACTTCTAAAAATCAATTTTCTATTGAAAAAATGTCTGAAGCTTTATTTGCATCCGTTAGAGTTGACGATATTGTAACGCTAGGTAGAGGTGCTAAATTTTATATTCTTCTTCCAAATACTGATATCAATGGGGCAGTTGTTGTTATAAATAAAATTATAGATAATTATGGCGGAAATTTTGAAATTTGTGCCGGAATTTCTATGATTGCTCATAAAAACTTTGATGAAATGGAAAGAGATGCATTGAGAGCTCAGGCAGATGCAGTTGCAACTAATGCACAATATGTTGTTGCAGAAGAACCTGAAAGCGATACTTTAGATGAGTGGCTTGAAGATGCTGATGATAAGCCTAAAAACTATAAAATTTTTCGACAAATTTTTAACAAAAAAATGGAAAAAGTTATTACTCCTGTTTTTTACAGACTCCAAAAAGCGTGGGAAGAAAAACTCTTTAATACTGAGATTGAGCAATATACTGATGGAGAACAATGTGTATTTCATTTGAAAAATAACAAACAAGATAGTACATTAAAAATTGTTTATCCCGGATTTGCAAAAATTATTATTTCTATAACTCATGATGGTTTGGACAGCCCTGAAAACAGTGAAATTCAACTACCGCTTACAAAAATTAATCAGAAAAAGTTAATTTCAATTGTTGAGGATTTTATAAAAGATTTTAAATATACTTCAGTTTAATAAAAAGGAGACAAAATGAATACATTATCAGCTGAAAACAGTTTAGTTATAATAATAGATATTCAAGAAAGATTGGTTGCAGCATTGAATAAAGATGTTGTTGTTGAGAATGCAATAAAAGTTGCTAGTGCTGCAAAAGCCTTAAATATTCCGGTCATCTTGACAGAACAGTATCCGAAAGGCCTTGGACATACTGTTCAGAATTTGGTTGATGCTTTACCTGATGGTAGTGATATTGTTGAAAAAACTTATTTTAATGCGTTGTTGGAAGATGGTATGCTTGATAAAATAAAATCTTACGGGAAAAAGCAGATTGTAATTTTTGGTATTGAAACTCATATTTGTGTTCATCAAACTGCTTCTGCTCTAATCGAAGAAGGTTTTGATGTTTATGTTATAAAAGATGCTTGTGCAAGTCGTAATAAGTATGAATTTAAGCAAGGAATTGATGCAATGGTTGCAAATGGAGTTAAAGTTTCTTGTGTTGAAATTGCTCTTTTTGAATGGTTAAAAGGTGCAAAAAATCCTAAGTTTAAAGAAGTTCAAGCATTAATAAAGTAAAAAGTGGTAAATATTATAGGAGGTATAAATGAAAAAAAGTTCGGATTTACTTTAGCAGAGGTGTTAGTTACTCTTGGAATTATTGGTGTCGTATCTGCAATGACAATTCCGACATTAATGCAAAATCATCAAAGAACAACTTATGTAACTCAGTTTCATAAGGTTTATAATGAGTTGTCTCAAGCTGTAACAAGAGCTATAACAGATTCTAATGCAATATCTTTGGATGAAACAAAATATAGCGCAAATGTTGCAAATTCATCTGCTAAGTTCTTAAAAGATTATTTCAAAATTGTAAATGATTGCGGGACTACATTAACACCATGTTTTGCAGATTCTTATTAAACAATTAATGGTGATAATTTTCAAATGAATATTTATCGTACTACTCCAATAATTGCTGTTGTTCTTGCAAGTGGATCTGCAATTGCATCTTTTGAACAGTATGGTAGAGGAGAATATTTAGATAATCATGGTTATTATCAAATGTATGTTGACATAAACGGTCCTCAAGGTCCGAATGTCCTTGGTAGAGATTTATTTTATATAGAAGTTTACAGTGATGGGGTTGTTGGTGAAAGTCATGACCCTCGAGATGCTGATAATCTGGAATGTGATGGAACAACTAATTCTTATGGGGTTGGATGTTTAACTAAAATCATTGATAACGGCTGGAAAATGGATTATTAGATAGATTTTATATCAATATAAATTTGATTTTTGAGCGCGTCGAGAGAAGGAAATTTCTTTTCGGCGCGTATCATTTTATTAAATTCTACTCTTATATTTTTGCCGTAAATATCTTCGTTAAAATCTAAAATATGTATTTCAAGACTTGCATTTGTTCCGTTGATTGTCGGTCGTATCCCAAAATTCGCAATTCCTTTACCGTAAGTGCAATCTACTGAATATACTCCGTATGGAAGTTCTATAAGTTCAGGCGGGTAAATTAGATTTGCAGTTCTAAAACCTATTGTTCTTCCTATTTGATTCCCTTTAATAACTTCTCCTTCAATCGAAAATTTTTGCCCAAGCATTGTATTGGCTTTTTCAATATTGCCGGAAGAAAGTAGTTTGCGTATTTCTGTACTGCTAATAATAGAGTTGTTTATTTTTTGTGGTGGAAGTGCAAAATATTCATAACCGTATTTTTTTGAATTCTTCGTTAAATATTCGACATTTCCTGATTTTTTATAGCCAAAATTATGATTCCAGCCTGTTGATATTGAAATAGGTGTAAAATATTTTACCAATACATCTCGCAAATATTCTTCTGCCGTAAGTCCGGAAATTTCTTCAAAATTAAGCTCGTATAAGTAATCAACTCCAAGCTCTGCAATTCTTTTTTCACGTTCTTTTCTTGTCAGAATATATTTAGGACATACGCCCCAAAAATAGCAGCAAGGATGATCAGAAAAAGTTATTACAGCAGATTTTGAGTTATTTTTTTTTGCAAAATTGACAGCACTTTTTATAACGGCTCTGTGTCCAAGATGAACCCCATCAAAATAGCCTAAAGCCAAAGATATTCCTGTATTTTTTGTAAGCTCATTAAATATCTGCATATTTTAATTATATATCAAAAAAGAGCCTTTTAATAAGGCTCTTTTTAATTTATTAAATTTATCAATTTATGATTTGTGAGTTGTAACTTTCAAATGAAGTTCTCTCAATTGTTGTAAAGAAGCTTCACCAGGAGCATCACTCATAAGATCTTTTGCTCCTGAGTTTTTCGGGAATGCAATTACATCACGGATGCTATCAGTTCTGCATAGTAATGCAACCAATCTGTCTAAGCCGATTGCCAAACCTGCATGTGGTGGTGTTCCGTATTGTAAAGCGTTAACCATAAATCCGAATTTTTCTTTTGCTTCGTCTTCTGTTAAGCCTAGAGCTTTGAATACTGCTCTTTGAACATCTGATGAGTGGATTCTTACAGAGCCGCCGCCCAATTCTGTTCCGTTATATACAATATCATAAGCTATTGATTTAACGTTTCCTAAATCTCCTGATTTTAGTTTGTCTAAGTCTTCAATACAAGGAGATGTGAATGGGTGGTGCATTGCCATAAATCTATTTTCTTCATCAGACCATTCAAACATTGGGAAGTCTACAACCCATAATAGATTATGTTTGCTTTCATCGATTAGATTTAATCTTTTACCAAAGTATAATCTTAATCTTCCCATAATGTCATAAACAAGTTTTGGTTTGTCTGCGACAAAGAAGATAATATCGCCTGCTTGAGCTTGTGCTCTTTCTTGAATTTGTTTAGCTTGTTCTTCTGTTACAAATTTCAATACAGGAGATTTTGCTGTTCCGTCTTCGTTATAAATGATATTTGCCAAAGCTTTTGCTCCAAATGAAACAGCAAGTTTTGTAATATCGTCAATATCTTTTCTTGAGAATTTAGCACCGCCAGGAATTCTGATACCACGAACGATACCACCGTTTTCTAAAGTATCTTTAACAATTTTGAATTCTGATTGCAAAATAATATCGCCGATATCAAAAAGTTCAAGTCCGAAACGTGTATCAGGTTTGTCAGAACCAAATCTGTCCATAGCTTCTTGCCAAGGCATTTGAATGAACGGAGGTTTAACTTCAACTCCTGCAGCTTTGAATGTTTCTACAATCAAGCCTTCAACGCATTTTATAACATCTTGTTGTTCAACAAAAGACATTTCCATATCTATTTGAGTAAATTCAGGCTGTCTGTCTGCACGCAAATCTTCATCTCTGAAGCATTTTGCGATTTGATAATATCTTTCAATACCGCCTACCATTAGCAATTGTTTGAAAATTTGAGGAGATTGAGGTAATGCATAGAATTTACCTTCTTGAACTCTTGATGGTACAAGATAATCTCTGGCACCTTCCGGAGTAGTTTTGATTAAAATAGGAGTTTCAACTTCCAAGAAATCTTCTCCGTTAAGGTAGTGTCTAGCAGCCTGACAAATTTTGTGACGTAAAGTAAGATTATGTAACATACTTTCACGTCTGATATCTAAATATCTGTATTTTAAACGTACATCTTCAGAAACATTTTCATCATCTAAAACAAAAGGTAATGTTTTTGCTTCTGATAAAATTTCAACAGATTCAGGGTACATTTCAACTTGGCCTGTTGCATATTTTTCATTATATGTTTCTTCCGGTCTGCGGGTAACTTTACCTTTTACAGTGATAACATATTCAGATCTCAATTTTTCAAAAATTTTATGAACTTGAGGGTTAATCTGAGGGTTTGCAACAAGTTGGAAAAATCCAGTTCTGTCTCTAAGTTCTACAAATAAAATTCCGCCTAAATCACGGATTGTTGATGCCCAACCTGATAAAGTAACTTCTTCATTCAAATTGTTAAGATTAAGCTCTCCGCAATTATGGTCTTTAAGTTTGGTTTTAATCATTCTAACTTCCTTTTCTATTTTTGTTCGGACTTAATTAAATTCTAACAAAAACATAAAAAAAAAGGAATAAATATGAAGAAAGTTATTTTATTGTCGTTTTTCACGAGATTTTGATCTTTGTTTTTCTTCTTCAAAATCTTCAGTATCTTCGTAATAATTATCTTCATATTCGTAATCTTCAGGTAGTATTTCAATAATTTGTATTGTGATTATAGAAGAAATATTTACATGAAGGTGTCTTGATTTATCAGGACGGAAGGCTAAATTTTTTCTATCTTTTACTTCGCAATTTTTGAGTGAAATAAATTGAAAACCGCCATTTAAAATATAAAAAAGCATATTATCAGGAATAGAATTACTAAATCTCATATTTTCCGGTAATAATAATTCGCCTTCAATGTATTGGTCATTTGTTGTTATCAAAACTTGCATTCTTGGTAGGTCATTTATCATCATAATTATCTAATTTCTCCTATTTTTATTTAATATAACATATTTTTTATTAAAAATAAACACTATTTTATAATATTAATGAAAAAATGTTGGAGGATAATTTTCAAAAAACATTAAGGAATAAATACTTTTTAGTGTATCAACACAGTATAAAAGCATCAATAATGTATAAATAATTAATCCTTTTTTCATAATTGTAGAATTGTTATTATTTTTATTGTTGATTTTAAATGTTATGAAAAGAAGTGGTAATACACAAAGGAAATATCTTCCTTGTATACCTTGAATGTAATAGCTGCCTTGTGGGGTCCAATTTATGAATAATAGAGCGCAAGTAAAAAATACGTACCCAATAAAAATTAATAAACTGTAGATTCTTTGAGAAAGTTTAATTGTATATTTTTCAGGGATAAAAAATAGTGAAGAGAAAAATAATAAGATGGTGCTGTTGTAAAATATATTATTGAATCTAATTGTAAGTAAACCTAAAGCACCGATACATTCTTCTATCCATCTTCTAAAATAATGAACACAGGTTATTGAAATTAATTTAATAAATTCTATTGTGTCATATCTTATAAAGTCTTTATTGTTTGATTTATTAACTCCTGAACAGATGCTTGAGTAATTATTTGTTGTCCAAATATATAGTAAACTGATAGCTATAATTATAATAAAACTGATAATAATTTTTTTGTATTTATTTATTTTCGAAAAAAGAAGTAAGAATATCGGAGAAATTGCGCATTTACACATTGCACCAATAATTGTGTAAATAGAAATTAAAGAATAATCTTTTATTGATTTGATATCTTGTTTTTCAAATATCATTTTGAAAATGTAGCTAAAAAATAAAAATGCAAATGCATTATTAAATGAATCTGCAGAATATGAAGCTCCTTCAAATATTGACATTGGTAAAAGTGCAATAAATAGAAATTGCCATTTAAAAATAGGTGTAATTTTTATTGCAAAAAATATAAGAATTGTCCAAGTTATAAGATTTAAAAAACGTCCAAGATAAAAAGCAATTTCATTGTTTTTTGTATATGTTCCAATTTTGTATCCTATTGCAGAGCTGATATACATAACAGGAGAATACCCGCTTGCCCCGTGAAATTTATAATTATCATGTCTATTTTGTGGAAGGTTATTGTAGAGTATTCCGTTTGAAACTTCTTTTGCTCTATTAAAATGTGCCATTTCATCTGGAACTTCATATTTTGGAGTGATGAACATTATAATTGTTCCGAATACTAATGCAAATATAGCAAATATTATTTCCGGACGTTTTAGCTTTTCCATTTTTATATATTATCCTTTAATAGTGATTTACAAATTTTATATGAATCTGTAAACGGCTTAAAATGACTGTGCTTATTGTTTTCAATATAGATTGTATTTATAGGAATTTCTTTTATTTGAATATTATTTCTTTTTGCTTTTATCAGCATTATTGTTTCAAAAGAATAATCTGAATTTTTTATATTAATAAATAATTCTGTACAATTTCTTGGAATTCCGCGAAGTCCTGTTTGAGTATCATTAATTTTAATATTGTACAGTAATTGAAATAGAATTGATATGATTTTATTCCCAATATAGCTTCGAAATGGAATATTCATTTTATTGAAATTTCTACTTCCAAGACATATTGTATCAGGAGAATTCAATAGTGCGTTTGCTATTTTTTCTATATCATTAATGGAATGTTGTAAATCGCAATCTGCTGTAACGATTCCATTACAAGATTTGTAATTGTTTGTTATATATTTAAGCCCGTTTTTTAATGCTTCACCTTTTCCAAGATTAGTTGTGTGTATTATTATTTTATCAGGAGGGCAGATTTTATTTAATTTTTCAAAAATTTCATCTGATTTACTCCCGTCATTTACTACAATAATAGGACATTCTTTTAATTTTTCTTTTAGTCCTTTTACAAGTGTTATTAATGATTCATTTGGATTGTATGCGGGAATTAATATACAGATATTTTTCACTTATTCTCCTTAGAAAATAAGGGCATTTAAAATGCCCTTATTTTATTCTTTTTATTTTTATTTTTTGTCAAACATTTGTTTTATACCGTCTACTGAAGATAGAATTCCTGTTGCTTCATAAGGCATATAAACAACTTTGTTATTTTCTCCGTTTGTAATTGATGATAGTGTTTCAAGATATTTCATTGCAATTAAATATTTGTCTGGTTGACCTTTATCAGCTAAGGCATCTATTATTCTTTGAATTGCTTCTTTTTCTGCATCTGCTTCAATTACGCGGGCTTGTGCAATACCTTCTGCTCTTAAAATTTCAGCTTGTTTTTCACCTTCAGCTGATCTTATAGCGGCTTCTTTTTCACCTTCTGCTTTTTTAATTGCAGCTTCTTTCAACCCTTCTGCTTCTGTAATTGTAGCTTTCTTTTCTCTGTCAGCTTTCATCAATTTATCCATTGATGCTTGGATATCTGCTGGAGGGAAGATGTCTTGAATTTCTACACGATTTACTTTTACGCCCCATTTATTAGTGGCTTCATCAAGTGTTGTTCTTAATTCATCATTGATTTTACCTCTAGATGTTAATGTTTCTTGCAAATCCATTTGACCTACAAGGTTTCTTAATGTAGTTTGAGTTAATTTTTCAATAGCATCAGGCAAGTTTTCGATTTCATAAACCGCACTTTTTGAATCAATAATTTGGAAATATATCAATGCGTTAATTGTGATAGATACATTGTCACGAGTAATTACATTTTGACGAGGGAAGTCGTACATTTGTTCTCTTAAATCAATTCTATCAACTGGTTTTAGGTAATAAAAACTTCTGCCGTCAAGACCTTTTTGAGAAACTTTTTTATAAATTCCTCTTGGTGCTTCTAATATCGGGAATATAAAATTGGGTCCAGCTCTTAATGTTTTTTCATAGCGCCCCATTCTTTCTATAATAACTTCTTGTTGTTGTTGTACAATTATTATACCCTTGAATACATAGATTAAGAGTGCTACAAGTAAAATTAATAAAAATAAGCTCATATTTTCCTCCTATATTTTTTCAACAGTTAAAATTAAACTGTCATATTTTACAATTTTTACTTCGGTCCCTATAGGGATAGTTTCTTCTTTTTCAGTTCTTGCTTCCCAGCGTTCGTCATAAATTGTAATTGCACCTGAAAATTTGGTTACAGGTTCTATGACTTTTACAATTTTTCCGATGTATTTACCTTCCATTCCTGTTTCAAGAGTTTTGTCCTGTTTAGTTTTTAGAAGAATTGGACGTAAAAATATAACAGAAATTATTGAAAGTATAACAAATACAATAACCAGATATACCCAGTTGGTGAGCCAAACAGCTATTAGTGCAGTTATAAATCCTGCAATTGCAAGGTTTAGGAAGAACATTGACGGTACAAGCATTTCAAGTATTAAAAATGCAAGACCTGCAATTGCAAATATTTCCCATAAAACCATATTCTCTCCTTTTTATAATATTTGATATTAGCATATTTTTTGCGTATCGTCAACAAAACAATTTGTCAAATATAAAAAATTTGCTATAATTATAAAAATACTTGTTTGTAAAATTATTAGAGGTTGTTAAAAGGTATGAATTATGAAAATATTTAGTTTTTTGATTGCTTTAGTATTAGCTGCTTTTTTGATCGGAAAGTATAGTGATTATAAAGCTCCTTCCGACTTAAAAGTAAAAGAGCAGGCGTCTGAATCCGTTGCAGCTAATGCGACTGAGCGGCCTGTAAAGATTTCTTTTCACGGAGCAGTAAAGATTCCTGACAGTGTTTATGAAAATACCGCTAATAGTGATACCTATTATGAAATAATACACGGTAACAGAAAAATGATTTTCTGGGTATATGCTGACTGCCCGATTGGCAGAAATATAAAAAGCAGAATGGAAGCAATACTGAATCGTAATAATTTGTATTCAAACTATACACATAAGCCGAATCTTATGTCCGGCGGTGTTATGGTAAGATGTAGAAATAATACTGCTAAATGTGCTCAAATTTATTTATATGATAATTGCAGCGACAATATTTGTGTAATTAATCCGATGGAGAAAGCTATTATTAAGTTGAATAATTCTGATTTTGACACAATAGAAAATACTTTGATAAGAGCTAAGAACTGGTAATCTTTAAGTGTTTTTGTTGTAATATCTTTATATGATATCTTTTGATTCAAAAACTTTAAAATTATGGATGGATGAAAATTCGGATTTTCTTTCAGCTGCCAGAATTCAAAAAATTCAGCAGCCAACAAGAAGGGATTTTGTTTTTTCAATTAGAAATAAAGGTGTAACAAAAAAGCTTTATATCAATATTAATCCGCAATATTTTCACATTTGTTTTATGGATAAAGAAAATGAAGCAAAACGCTTAATTGAAATACCGCAAAAACCGCCTATGTATTGTATGCTGCTTCGAAAGTATTTGGAAAATGCCTTGATTGCGGATGTTAAGCAACCTGAATATGAAAGAATTTTAGAACTATATATAGAAACTTATAACGAGTTATCTGAAAAAATTTATTTGTGCCTTGCAATTGAGCTTATGGGTAAATATTCAAATGTAATTTTATATAATTATGATACGAATATAATTCTTGGGTGTGCTCATAATGTCGGTGCAGAAAAAAGTAGAGAACGTGAAATGGCAGGTGGACTTCCATACGTTTATCCATCAGGTCGCCCGAATGATTGGTATGTAGCAGAAGATTCTCTTTCTTCTAAAAAACTTAATCAGTCTATAAATTCTGTAATTGATGAATATTATGCTGAATGTATTTATGAGGATAAATTAACCCGTCAAAAGGAGCAATTAAAGCAAATTATTTCGTCAAAGCTTAAAAAAGATAAAAATTCTTTAAAGAAAATGCAATATAGACTTGAAAAAGAAATTAATTCCGATAAATATCGCTTGTGGGGCGATTTAATTATGGCAAATCTGTATAATTTATCGGATTATTCAAAGTCTGTTAATGTTTATGATTACGAAAATAATGAAAATATACAAATAGAGCTTGATGAAACAAAAACATTGAAAGAAAATGCGAACAAGTTTTATAAACTTTATAATAAAGGGAAAACTACAATTGCAAAATTAACAGATTTAACTTCAGAATTGCATTTGCAGATAAAATATTATGAACAAATATTGTATTCTATAGAAATTGCTTCATCAGTTTCAGATTTATCGGCAATAAAATTAGAAGTTATTCCTCAAGATAATGTAAAAAAAGAAAAGGTTAAAGCTTCATTTGAACCTATGGAATTGGAAATTGACGGGTATAAGGTTTTTGTCGGAAAAAATAATCGCCAAAATGATTATATCGTGTCAAAACTTTCAAAGGATGAAGATTATTGGTTTCATACAAAAGATTGTGCAGGATCTCATGTGCTTTTGAAATGTGAAAACCCGACTGATGAATTAATTTATAAATGTGCTACTCTTGCAAAACAGTATTCCAAAGGCGCAAATTCTTCTAAAGTCGGAGTTATTTTTACACGCCGCAAATATTTAAAAAAGCCTCCTGCTGCTAATTTGGGCTATGTAACTTATAAAAATGAACAGGAAATTATCGTCTGATGTTGGAAGAAAACAAAAAGATATCAGATAATATTAATATGGCAAGAAAGCATATAATAGCACTTGTTGATTGTGATTCGTTTTTCGTTTCCTGTGAGCAGGCAGTTAATCCTGAACTGAAAGGGAAACCTGTATGTGTTATGTCTGGACGCGGTCAGTGCGTTATTTCTCGCTCCAAAGAAGCTAAAAAGCTTGGGGTTCGTATGGGAATGCCGTATTTTCAAATAGAAGGTCAGATGAAAAAGGCTATTTATATAAATGCAAATCATGACTTATATCATGAAATATCTAAAAAAGTTATGGCTGTGTTAAAGGAATTTAGCCCTAAAGTTGAAATATATTCAATAGATGAAGCTTTTGTTGATTTAACAGGATTGGAACGTTTGTATAAAAAGAATTATCTTGAAATTGCTCAAATGATAAGAGATGAGGTTAAGGAGAAAGTTGATATTCCCGTTTCAATAGGCTTAAGCAGCTCAAAATCATTGGCAAAGCTTGCATCAGATAAGGCTAAAAAGTTAGAAGAAGGTGTTATGTTGATTGGCGCAAGAAAAATTGTGCCATTGCTTCAAAAAACAAGTATTGATGAAATTTGGGGAATCGGGAAAAATTTGTCAGCTCTTTTTAGACGTAACGGAATTTTAACAGCTTATGAACTTGTTTCGCAAGATGATGTTTGGCTTAACAAACAAGTTGGTATCAGGGGACTTGAGATGAAACATGAACTTCTTGGAGAAATGGTTTCTCCTGTTTGTGATGAAGTTAAACTTCCTCAATCTATTCAAAAAACGAGTGCTCTTGCAAAATTTTCTTCTGATAAGAATTATTTAAAAAATTCGCTAAATTATCATATTCACAGAGCCTGCGTAAAATTGCGTAAAATAAATGCCAAATGTAAGGGTATTAGTATCTTTTTGCGGACAAAGGATTTTAGAGTTTTTTGTGAAAAGAAGGTTTTGAATGCGGCAACGGATTTTGAACTTGAGATATCAGATATTGTTTTTGAGCTTTTGGAAAAAATTTATAATGAAAAAATTTTATACAGAAGTACAGGAGTAATCCTTGATACATTTGTTTTTAATTCGCAAGCTCAGATGTCTTTGTTTACAGATATTAATGTGGATGAGAAAAAAGAAAAACTTTCAAAATGTTTTGACAAGTTAGAAGAACGTTTTGGGAAAGATATTATTCAAACCGGATTTATCAAGAAAGATGTTTAAATTTCTCGTCTGCCTTCGATAGCCTTTGCGATTGTAATTTCATCAGCATATTCAAGGTCTGCCCCAACAGGCAGACCAAATGCTATTCTGGAAATTTTTACGCCAAAAGGCTTTATCAATTTATTCAAATAAAGGCTTGTCGCTTCACCTTCAACAGAAGGACTTAGTGCTAAAATAACTTCTTTTACTCTTTCATCCGTTAAACGATTAAGAAGTTCTTTTATTCTGATATCATCAGCACCGATTCCGTCCATTGGGGATATCAATCCTTGCAATACGTGGTACAAGCCTTTATATTCATTTGTTTTTTCAATAGCTATCAAATCTTTGGTTTCTGCAACAACACAGATTGTAGATTTGTCACGGGTTGTTGATTGGCAAATTTCACATGGACTTGTTGAGGATAAGTTGAAACAAATCTCACAAGTTTTTGTGTTTTCTTTGGCTTCAATCATACTTTGTGCAAATTTTTCCACTTCAGATTTAGGCATTCTCAATAAATAAAATGCCATGCGTTGTGCGGATTTTGGTCCAACTGACGGGAACTTTTGAAAATGTTCTATCAGTGATGCTATTGATTTAGGATAAATCATTAGAAGTTTAACCCCGGAATATTAATTCCGCCAGTTACTGACTTCATTTTGTTTTCCATAGTTTTTGAAGCTTTGTCGCTTGCTTGTTTAATTGCTGATGAAATGATATCTTCAAGCATTTCTACTGTATCATTGTCAACAGATGAAGGATTTTCAGGGTTAACGGCTTCTGCTGATAATTTGATTGATTTAAATTTGCCTTGACCGTCACAGATTACTTTAACAGCACCATTTGCAGCTTCTCCTGTAATTTCAAGATTAGCAAGTTCTTCTTGAGTGTCTTTTAATTTCTTTTGCAAGCTTTGAGCTTGTTTCATCATTTGCATAATGTTCATAGTCTTCTCTCCTAAGTCTGATTTATTTATTATCTGTCATATCCCCATTGTAACACAATTGGTTTTTACATCAATTTATTATATAATAAAAATATGAAAAAATATACTTATGTTGCTGAATCTTTAAAAAACGGAAGAATAATGCGTTGGACATTTATGCCTTTGAATGTGTATATTGCTCCGATGAAATTTTATTCTAAGCAAGGTCAGGAATATAAATATCGTCAGATGGTAATACGTGCACTTAATGAGTGGCAAAGTGCAACAAAAGGGCGAGTTGCTTTTAAAGTTGTAAATACTCTTATGGAATCAAATGTTAATGTTGATTGGAAAAGGGTTGAAAGAAAGGCGCTTGGTCATTGTTATTTTAATTTTGACGGTTCAAACAGGTTATATGGTGCTGAAGTTGCTATCGGTTTGACAGAAGGTTTAGTGCATGCCGATTATATGGATGAAAATGAAGTATATCATACAATATTACATGAAATAGGGCATGCTATCGGGCTTGGTCATAGTCATAACTCTGCTGATATAATGTATACACCGCATCAAAAAGGGGTTAATTCAATTTCTGAAGGTGACAGACTTACCGTAAACTGGCTATATACTTTACCTCAAGGAGCTGATACTGCTGAGGTTTCTTCAAAATACGGAATTGGCGGAAGTAATATTGATGAAATTATTGCAAAATTTATAGATAGAAAATCGCCGACAGAATTTGAAAAAGTAAAAGCTTCAATTAAAATGCCGAAACGTGATTTGTTAGAAGAACAGGAAGCTATTGCAAACCTTCGTAAATATCACATGGCTTTGCAAAATGTTCAAATTTCTGAGGATATGAGAAAGTTTTTTATTAACAAAAAGAAGTAAAATTGCATTGTTTTCTTTTTGATGTATAATACATTTGTTAAATGTTTTTTAAGGGATATATATATGACAGTTCAAGATTGGTTTGAAAAAAGAAAACAAGCTCAATTACAGAGAAGACAACTCGAAGGTAGAGTTGAATTAGATATGGATCCTGATTTATGGATGAAATGTGTTCACTGTGATGCTCAGCTTTTAAAAGAAGATTTGATAAAAAATGATATGGTTTGTCCTGTTTGTGATTACCATTTCAGAATAAATGCAAGAACACGTATTAAACAACTTTTTGATGAAAATTCTTTTGAAGAGTTGTTTGGTGATATAAAACCTGCTGATCCTTTAGATTTTGTTGATACCGAAAGTTATAAAAACAGATTGGCTAAAGCTCAAAATAAAACCGGGCTTAATGATGCTGTTATAACTGGTATTGCGACAATTAAAGGTAACAAACTCGCTACCGCTGTTATGGACTTCGATTTTATGGGAGGTTCAATGGGCAGCGTTGTTGGTGAAAAAGTTACTAGAATTATTGAAAAAGCAATTGAGTTAAGATTACCTGTTCTAGCAATCACTTCATCCGGTGGTGCAAGAATGCAGGAAAGCGCTTTGAGCCTTATGCAGATGGCTAAAACTTCTTGTGCTGTATCTAAACTTGATGATGAAGGATTGTTATATATTAACCTTTTGACAGAACCTACATTTGGCGGTGTTACTGCAAGTTTTGGTATGCTTGGCGATATTATTATCGCAGAACAAGGTGCCAGAATCGGTTTTGCAGGACGTAGAGTTATAGAACAGACTATCAGACAAAAGTTACCGTCTGATTTCCAAACAGCAGAGTATTTACTAAAATACGGGCAGGTCGATATTGTTTCTCCTCGTAAAGATTTGAGAGACACTTTGGCTAAAATTTTGGAAATGCATAAAGTCGTACAGTAAGAGGATAGATTTATGACAGCAGTTTTGGATTTTGAAAAACCTATTTTAGAAATTCAGGAAAAAATTGAAGAATTAAAAAAGATAAGTTTGGAGTCAGGCATGGATCTTAATAAAGAAATTGAAACTTTTGAACAACAGGCAGAAGATTATAGAAAAGAACTTTATTCTAATCTTAAGCCGTCTCAAAAACTTCAGATTGCAAGACACCCTGAAAGACCAAATTTTCTTGATTATGTTCATCATATGTGTGAAGATTTTGTTGAACTTCACGGGGACAGAGAAGGTATGGATGATCGTGCAATTATTGGCGGACTTGCCAAAATTGACGGCAGACCTGTTATGATTATCGGTACTATGAAGGGTAAATCTACAAAAGAAAATTTGGAATATAACTTTGGTATGCCTCAACCTCAAGGATATAGAAAAGCTTTGAGATTGTTTAAACATGCAAGCAAATTTAATATTCCGATTATTACTCTAATTGATACCCCGGGGGCTTATCCTGGTATTAGTGCTGAAGAAACTAACCAGGGCGGTGCGATTGCTGTTAACTTAATGCAAATGGCAAAATTAAAAGTTCCTGTAATTGCTATTATTACAGGTGAGGGCTGTTCAGGCGGTGCATTAGGCTTGGCAGTAGCGGATAAAGTCTTTTTATTGGAACATGCTTATTATACAGTTATTTCTCCAGAAGGTTGTGCATCTATTTTGTGGCGTGATGCGACAAAAGCTTCTGAAGCTGCTGATGCTTTGAGAATTACTGCTAAAGATTTACTTCATTTTGATATAATTGATGGTGAAATTAAAGAACCTACAGGCGGTGCTCATACAAATTATGAAGAAATTTCAGCAACTATGAAAAAAACTATTTTGGATAGCCTTGATGAACTTTCAAAATTCTCTGTTGATGAGTTGAAAGAAAATCGTTATCAAAAATTCAGAAAAATGGGTGTATTTATTCAATAATGTTGGTAGACTTCATTTTTTAAGGCATAAGTATTAGAGATGAATAATTATTTTGAATTACAAATAAAAATTAACCCTGATATTGAAGATGTTGTGTCTGAATTCTGCTTTGAGATGCTTCCTTGTGAAGGTGTTGTTTTAGCTGAAGAAGCTTATAAAGATTTAGAGATGATATCAACTACTGAGGGTACTTTAAAGGTATTTTTGACTGAAGAACCTAAGGATTTAGATAATATTTTAAATTCGGAACGTGAGCTTTTGAAATCACGTGGCTTGTCTGATGAAGAATTAGGTAGTTGGGAATATGTAATTTCAAATAAGCCTAATGAGGATTGGTCAAAGAAATGGAAAGAAAAATGGGATATTACAAGAGTAACTGATAAAATTGTAATTGTTCCTGATTGGCTGGAATATTCTCCAAAAGAAAATGAAGTTGTAATCAGATTAGAGCCTGGGTGTGCTTTTGGAACCGGAACTCATCAGACTACACAGTTGTGCATGAAAGCTATTGAAAAATATATGCAAAAAGGTGCAAAAGTCGCTGATATTGGCATGGGCTCAGGAATTTTGGCAATTTGTGCTAAAAAATTTGGTGCATCTTACGTGTATGGTTGTGATAATGACGAAACCGTAATTGATGTCGCCAAAGAAAATGCGGTAAAAAACAATGCAGAATGTGTATTTGAATTAAATACTGCAGATAAAATTAATGAAAAATTTGATTTTGTTTTGGCAAATATTTTGCATAATGTTTTAGCTGAAATTATGGGCGATTTAAAAAATATTATGAAAGATAATGCAATAATGGTTTTATCAGGAATTTTAGATGAGAAAAAGCCTGTTGTGTTAGATGCTATAAAAAAATATAATTTGAAATTAATTGAAGAAGCTCATCAAGATCAATGGGTTGCTTTGATTGTAAGAAAGGTTGATTAGGAAAATGGGAAAAACAGCAATAATAATTCCGGCCAGATACGGTTCTTCAAGATTAGAGGGAAAACCGTTAATTGAAGTTTCAGGCAAACCTATTATTCAATGGGTTTATGAAAAAGCTCAACAATCAAAGTTGGCTGATATTATAATTGTCGCAACTGATGATAAAAGAATTTATGATGCTGTTAAATCATTTGGCGGAAATGTTGAAATGACCTCAACTGAGCATAAATGCGGTTCAGATAGAATTAAAGAAGTTGTAATGCGCCATCCTGAAATTTCTTATATTGTAAATTTGCAAGGGGATGAACCTTTAATAAAACCTGAAAGTATTGATGAAGTTGCCAAAAATGTAAAAGAAGATAAGTTAGCTGATATTTCAACTTTGATTAGAAAAATAACACCTGTTGAGGCTGAAAATCCTAATTTAGTTAAATGCGTAGTTGATAATTTCGGTTTTGCAATGTATTTTTCTCGCTCTAAAATCCCATTTGAGAGAAATGTTGGAAAATCAGATTTTTACGGACATTTAGGAATTTATGGTTATAAGCGTGAAGCATTAATTAAGATGACAGAACTTCCGCAAAGCTCTTACGAAATGTCTGAAAGCCTTGAGCAATTACGAGCATTACAAAATGGAATGAGAATAAAAACATCCGTTGTCGATTTTATTCCTGTTGGAATTGACACGGCAGAAGATTTAGAAAAATTTAAAAATATTATTGCTAAGACTCTTTAAATAGACTGCTTGGGTTAACTTGAAAAAGCTCAGAAATTTTAAGCAGCATATTTAAACTTATACGTTCTTTACAGTTTTCTACTCTGCTTATAAATTCTCGTGAACAATTTAAATTCTCAGCCATTTTTTCTTGAGAAATTTTTGCTTTAAGTCTATAATTTTTGATATTTTTTGCAATAATATTATGGTATTTATTTTCTTTAATGTCCATAATTTTAATTTAACTATATATTACAATCAAGGCTATGAAGATGTACATCACACTTTCGGCTATAAATTTTTTCTAGTTAAAATCCCAAAAATTTTATAAAAGTACTTGCATTTTTTTCAAAAATAAATTAATATATATATACAAATATTAAAAAAAATTTAAAAAAATAAATATTTTGTAATATTTTATATTTGTGTTATATTAAAGGTGTTAGACTATTTTAACAGAGGAAATGAAGACTATGACTGAAAATGCAGAATTACCTAATGAAACGGAAGACCGTCAAAAAATACTTTTAGCTGATGATGAAGCCAGCATAAGAAGAATATTAGAAACAAGATTAAAAATGGCTGGTTATGATGTTTGCACAGCTCAAGATGGTGAAGAAGCCGTTAATGCATTTAATAAATATAATCCTGATTTGGTAGTATTAGATGTAATGATGCCAAAAATGGATGGTTATGGAGTAACAAGAGAAATTAGAAGAACATCTGATGTTCCAATTATTATACTTACTGCATTAGGAGATGTTTCAGAAAGAATTACAGGGTTGGAACTTGGTGCAGATGATTATGTAATAAAACCTTTCAGCCCAAAAGAATTGGAAGCAAGAGTTAAAGCTGTTTTAAGAAGAACAAATAGCAGAGAAGCAGTTGCTCCAACCGGAAAAGTTACAAAAAATGTTATAACAACAGGTAATATAAAAATTGATACTGCAAGACGTCAAGTATTTAGAAAGAATGAAAGAATTCGCTTAACAGGTATGGAATTTAGTCTTTTGGAATTACTTGTAAATAATTCAGGTCAAGCATTTTCAAGAAATGAAATTTTGCAACATGTATGGGCTTATCCGCCAGATCATCGTATAGATACACGTGTTGTAGATGTTCATATTTCAAGATTGCGTTCAAAATTGGAAACAGATCCGGCAAATCCTGAACTAATATTAACAGCTCGTGGTATTGGTTATATGTTCCAAAGAATAAGCTAAAAGTTATTAATTAAAAATTGGCTATGTCACAACAAACAGTTGATAAATAGCCATTTTTATAGGGGAGTATCAGAACTCCCCTACAAACTGTTATTTGCAGTTATCTATACTCATTTGGAATTTCGATATGAAGTGTCTCACACAATAACTTCACATCATGTGCATCATTTTCATCAAACTCGTATCCCAGATGGAACATTACTTGACTATATGGTTCAATACAGGAAACCTCTATTTCCTCAATTCTTCCTTTACCCGAAAAAGTTTCTACCGGAAAACAATCCCCATCATAAAGAATTTCACCTTCGTCCGTATATTCAAAACAATGCAAATCAATAATTCTGTTTTTCAAATCTTCCCATACAGTATGGTTCAATGTTGTATATTCCATCTTAATCTCATAAAAGCCATTAGCTTTCATTATTTCTATAAAGTTCTGATAATCGTTCTTTTCTACAAAAATGTCAATATCATTATGGGCTCTTGACTGATATCCAAGAAGAGCATCTACACCCCAGCCACCATCAAGAAAGACTTTAATCTCCGCATCTATTGCAAATTGAAGAATCTGTTTTACATCTGTTATATTGACCATCTTATCATCTCCACAAATTCTAATTAGGCGACCAGAGGAACTGCTGGTCTGTTTGATAAATCTCTGCATTTAGCAGTTTTCAATGTTGCCAAAACGAAAGTTAAGAAGATGTTCCTTTTCTCCATGTCGCTTTCTTTGGCGTAATTTACAAGGTTATTCCACACAAGATAGTTGTTCAGATACTTGGTAGAAACACCGTTAAAGCCACGCATAAACCTCTTTAGCTGGCTATGGTAGCTATTGATATGTTGGATATTATAAATGCCTTTCTTGGCTTTGCCAGTCTTTAACTGCACAAGGTCAATGCCATTGGCATTTGTAAATCTCACATAGGAGTTCATCTTGTCCGTAACAAGAGTGGAATTGGTCTTAATCCTACCATCATAAATATGATGTAAATCTCTTGTAGAAACTCTACCAGTATTCGTAATCTTGGAGATAGACAAGCCATTCCTATTAACCGCACAAGGAACACATACCTTTTCTTGGGACAAGCCTCTGATATGTGTAGAATGACCACGCTTATGAGCCTTGCGTGGCATAGCAAATGTCTTACTCTTGCTATGATTGCCCTTGTACGAGATGGCGAAAAAAGTTTCGTCAGCCTCAATAATGCCGTCAAGGGTAACATCGTCTGCCATATTCTGAAGTGCATCCAAAATCTTGTGTCTCCAAAGGAATGCGGTGTTTCTGTGAATCCCACAAGCAACAGCAGTCTTACGAATGGATAAGCCATTCATCATACAATCAATGTACTGCTCCCACACGGACAAGTCTTTTCTTGTACCAGACACAATGGAGTTCGTAGCAATCACGAAGGACTTGCCACAATCCTTACATACATATCGCTGTGTGCCATCTTTACGATGACCATTGCGAACCACATGGATACAGCCACAAAGAGGGCATACACGACCATTTGCAAAGCGTTCCTTTGCTACGAAATCTTCAATATTCAAAGACTTTACAAAGGCAGGACTTAAAAGCATTGTTTTAAGGCTTTCCTGCTCTGCGACAGTCAACTTACCGATAATATCTAATGCGTCTTTGATAGTAGGCATATCCAATTACCTCCTTCGGTGGTACTGTTTCTTACTATTATTATACGCTATTTCTCGTCAAAAATCAACCATTTGTTGTGACAAAGCCATATCAAAAAACCTCACATGAGAGGGAGTATTCCCATGGCAAAAGCGATGCGAATCGCCTGTACTCCCCCCAATTACGCCCTCGGAACCTTCCTACCCCCTTGAGCGTACCCCGTAGTGGGATCGATAAAAATCACTTGATTTTCTTACAGGTTAGAATCAAGGGCCTCATTCGCGTGCATATAGCGAAGCCCTTTCGCCATCTGTTTATGGGGGAGTACTCCCCCATGTACTCCCCCCTTTTTCCCCATTAGAGGAGATCTTCATGACAACTTTCTTCCGACACTACAAAAACCGTTATTATCAGCTCGTGGGAGAGGCCCTCGACACACGAGATGACACCCTCGTTATCGTTTACCGCACGCTGTACCCCTCCGAGTACTCCCTCTTTACCCGTCCCAAAGAGGAATTTTTCGGCTCGGTGCGGCGTCCCGACGGCTCCGAGTGCCTCCGTTTCTCCCCTGTCGAATATGCCGAGCTGCCCGAAGACGCCCGCTCCCATGTTGCCCATGAGGTAGAAATCTGGAGGTAAAAATGCAGCGGGGAGGCGGTAGACGTTCCAAAGGAGCCCTCACCTTTCAAAACCGTCCACAAACGGGACGGAATGACGGCACAGCGGCGGAACCTTGCCGCCCCCTTCCCAAGAGCTGTAAAAGAAGGCCATGTCATAAAAAATGGTTGATGCTTTTGGCTGCGCCATAGGAAACGGTTGATGCTTTATTTCTTGAAATTCCAAAGGAATAATTCATAAAATGCCCCAATCATGGAGCCCATCAGCGGGAAAATCAGATAAGAGTTTCTATTTTCAGCATATTACAAAAACAACCATATACTATGACAGAGCCATATTTTTTCCCTGAGGCCCCAAAGGGCTAACCAACAAAGTGCCTTGGCTATGGATTCCGCCAAGGGGAAAGCTGGAGAAAAAGGCTGTATATTCACAGCGCTGTGGAGATGACACGACCACATGCCATGACACGGCATAGGACGTGTGGTCATTATACATATAA
>CAJMSH010000002.1 GCA_905216055.1 uncultured bacterium
AATAAAGGTTCAACCGCTCAAGTTTACAGAGTTGCGGCTAACAGATTCCATATTACCAGTAGATTTGAACAGAGTACTGCCAATATAGACTGGATTGCCATTGGTTGGTAATGAAAGGAGTTTTATGAAATATTTCGGATTTAAAGAAAATGTAGGCTACGGGTTTTATGACGAGAACTTTGCAGGAGCAATTCAACTATCCGATGAGGAATGGCAAACCCTTTTAACTGAACAATCAGCCGGAAAAGATATTGTAATGTTTGATGGTAAGGTTTTTTCTTCAAACCCCAATTTATATTATTTAGATTTAAATGGTCATTACCAAAAGTATTCAAGTGAAGAAATAAAAGAACTTGAAGAAATAAATAAAGTAGTAACAACAACCAATCAAGCATTAAGTTTCTTGAATGATACAGATTGGAAAGTCACAAGACATAGAGATCAGCAAGCACAAGGAATAGAAACATCTTTAACAGATGAAGAATATAATCAATTGCTTGTTGATAGACAAAATGCAAGAGATTCAGTAATAAGAGGAGAAAAATATGGCAACCTTGAATAAAATATGCTTACATTGGACCGCAGGAGCAAATTACCCTTGCAATGTTGATTTAAAAGCATACCACTATTGTATAGATAAGTATGGAAGAATTTTTGCAGGCACACATAAGCCTGAAGATAACTTGAACTGCTATGACGGCAATTATGCAATGCACTGTGGCGGTGGAAATACAGGTTGCATTGGTCTGTCAGTATGTGGAATGGCAGGTTTTACATCAGATAAAAAACAAACAAAATACCCATTAACACAAAAACAGATTGAAGCACTGTGCTGCTTAACAGCTTATCTAAGCGTCAAATACGGGATTTTAATATCTGAAAAATCAGTATTCACACATTATGAATTCGACCAAAGGCGTGCAAAACAAAAACGTGAAGGCAAAATAGACATCACTTATCTTCATTATTTGCCTCACTTATCAACAAATAGTGTCGGGAAGTACCTTCGACAAAAAATATCTTGGTATAGAGACAAGATAAAAGCCAACAAATACAAGTTCATTAAGAAAGGAGACTACTATGAGTTTATTCTCGTGGCTTAAAGATTGGAAAGTTTTGAATGAGCTATGGGATGTTATTGAGCCATTTGTCATCAATTTGGCAGAAAAGAATGTCCCAAAGTATGTCACAAAACTCTATGAGAACCTTGCTAAGGTTGCTCAGCCTGCAATAGACAGCTTGTATAAGTTAAAGGAGAAAATTAAAACTTCTCCAAATGCATTGGACGATTATTGTTTTAATCAAGGAGTTAATGCAATTGAATCCTTTGCTAAACATCTTCTAGAGGCTGTTGAGAAGTTGAGAGCTTAATGCTTGGACTATCAGCAATAATTAAATCTTTTCTTGACTGTATTTCGCAATTTGCGAAATATGGTCAGGTTAAGATTGAAAATCAAGAAACAACAGAAATTATAGAAGATAAAGAAAACTTAGAAAAAGCCGGAAATATTGCAGAACAAATTATTGAAATAGCACAAAAATATAAATCCTCTATGTCTAAGAGGGATCAAAGAAAGTTAAAGTCATTAATAAAAAAATTTAATAAGGTAAATTAGTTATGTCTTGGAGAAATTTATTAAACGTACAAAATGTTGAAAAAGGTTTCTTTTCCTCCTCTAATTCCTATGGCATACCTGATATAAACAAGGATGAGTTCGAAGTAAAAGAACTCATCCCATATCGGGTAGATTCTAACAGAAATGGTACAGCCCACTTCTTTTTAGATGATTATAGGTTTGAAAGATGTTGGAAAAACGCTGATTCTCAAATTAAAGAATTAAAAAAATATGATGGAGTCTTATCTCCCGACTTTTCTATGTACACAAACTATCCTGAAGCATTCCAAATTTGGCAAGTTTACAGGAATCGTTGGTGTGCTCGTTACTGGCAAATGTTTGGTATTAAGGTTATTTCATCAATCAGTTGGTCTGATGAATCCAGTTATAAATATGCATTTTTAGGTGTTCCAAAGGGCTCAATCGTTGCAGTGGGTACTGTTGGAGTACTTAATTCAGAAGATGCTAAAAGACTGTTCTTGCAAGGTTTTAAAGAAATGATAAAACAACTTGAACCAAAGCAGATTTTGATTTATGGAAACAAACTGCCCGAACTTGAAGGGTATAAAAACCTCAAGTGGTTTGAACCATACATGAATAAATTTGAAAAGAAAGGTAGGTAAAAATGGGAGGACGTGGTTCAGGAGGCGGAAAAGGTGGCGGAGGTGCTGCTTCAAAAGCCCCTAAAAATGTTGGAGAAGGTATTACCGATAAAAACGAACTTATAAGGTTGTATAACAGTATTTCAGGAAATCCTGCTTATAGTATAGACCAACGAGTTCGAGAGATGGAAGCAATAAGAAAACGAATAGATGAACTTGATGCCAAAAAAGCCGCAGATTTAAAGCAAAAACGTCTTGATGCTCTTGCTAAAGCTCGCGCTAAACGTGCAGAAAATCTCAAAAATGGTGTAAAACCTGAAAAGAAACCAAGAACACCAAAAGCCAAAATGTCTATGGATAGCACAGTTTCTAATTTGAAAGATGAATTAATAAGTAAAGTTTCAACTGATGGATACATAAGACGTAGCGACTTTAGGGTTGAAGATTACGGAGACTTTATAAACGTATCAGTCCGTAGCCTCGGAAAATGGAAAAATCCTTCTGATGCAAGAGGTGAGGAAGATTATGATTGGCAAGTCCTGCACAAATCGAGTCGTGCTCAAATCGACAAAGTAGTTAATAGAATAGCCAAAAAATCAGGAAGGAAACTTTCTTGGTCGCAAGAAGAGAAGAACTGGATTGGCGTAGATATTCCGAAAATGAAAGGAGATTAATATATGGGAGGACGTGGCTCAGGCGGTAGCAGAGGCGGAGGCGGAGCAAGTAAATCAATTAATGCTAAAACTGAGAACGAATTAAATTACTTGTTAAATAAATCATATAAATACGATGATGATGCCTACGAATTCTCAAGAAGAGCTGCCTCTGAACAAGCTATTGCGAGAAAGTATAAACAAGCCGGTAAAAAAGAACTGGCGGAGAAATATACACAATATGCAAAAGAGGCACAGGCAAAAGCTGATGAAGCAAAAGCACAGTCTAAAAAATTTAAAACAGAAGCTTCAAAATTAGCAAGTAAAAAAGTACAAGATATTCCAAGGACATACCAATACAAGGGTGAAAATGGTGTAAGAACCGTATATAAGAGCCCTCAAAATGCAAGAAAAGCCTACGATCAAGCAAGAGAGAATTTGGTTAGTACAGCATATAGAGACCACCCAAGTATAGTAAAATCACCAAAAGGCGGTTATAGTGTTGTTCCTCATGGAATTGCAAAATTAAATAACTTAAAAGAAATTAGCCCATATAGTATTGATATGAGCGATTCTTAATTATGTCTGAATGATACGGAATTGGAAGAAACGACTTCCAATTCTTCGTATTCAGAGTGATTAATGTGGTTGTAAAATAAAGGAGGTCAATATGACAGAAGCAATCACAGCACAAGAAGTTCTAAAAAGCAGACAAAACTTCAGCAATTACATTGAAAAATACAAAGATGATGTAATTACTGAATTACTTAAGGATTATCCAAATCGAGGCTTACACATTATTTGCCCTCAATTAACACAAAATGCAGATGGTTTAATAGAGGCAGTTGGCGAATTAAGAGGAAATCAAAAAGCCTATATATTTTGGTTTATCGCAAACGAGAAAGAAGATTTAATTAATATCGCTAAAACATTAAATCATTGTTTTAATCAAAATTATTGTGGACTTTTTGTAATTAAAACTGTTTTGAACGGGGATAAAATAGAATTTAAACCTATTTTAAAACCTGAAATCCCAACAAAACAAGTTAGAAATAATAACACGCCTGCTAAACAAATACAAAAAGAATATTGGGATAGATACTTTGAAATCTGTGACGAATTACAAAGCGAAATGCAAATCAATCCTGCTCCACAGCATTATCAATATATTTCAATAGGTAAAAAAGGTGTGCAGATAATGCAAACCGTAAATACTAAAGATAAATATGTTGCAACTGAACTATTTATTAACAACGACAAAGACATATTCAATAATCTGCTTAAATCAAAAGATGAAATTGAAACAAAATTAGGATTCTTAGATTGGCAGGATTTAGAAGGTAAAAAATCTTCAAGAATTAGACAGGTTCTGCATTATGACATAACCGATACAAGCAATCTCGATGAAACTATAAAATCTCACATAAAAATGGCAGAAGATTTTAGAGAAACATTTAGAAATTATTTATAAGGGGCAATCAGCCCCTTTAATTTATAGGAGTATCAGAATGGCAAAATTAAGCAAAAAAGATATTGAAATCCTTGAAGAATTACAGGATGAAATCAAAGCAGATATAGAAATGCTAGAGGAATATTTTGGTCAAATAGAAGAACTCTTAAAAAAAGATAACATCCAAGAAAATGAACTTGGTGATGATATTGAAACAGCACTACATAGAAAAAAGAACCGTAATTTTGCACTTGCAACTGACATTATAAATTTAGAGACTGAATACAACATAAACATTGATTATAACGAACTAAACAGGTGCATTATTGGACTTAATTTAAAATAAACAATCGGGTAATAGACACAAGAGCAGTAAAGGACTAGGATTCAAATATGGAACAACGAATTATTGTAAAAAACAAAAGAACTCGTGAAAAGTTAGAATTAAGCCTATCAGAATTTAAAAAGAAGTTTAATTCTGAAATAAGAACGGCTATAAATAATTTAGAAATACAAGAAAATAAAAAGAATTTTTTTCCACCATTTGTAAAATCAAACAATAATTTTGAAATAGACTTTTATCATAATCTACGTTGGAATTTTAATAATTTACAAAATTCAAATTGGTATATAGAACGTATCCTTTAATCTATGTGTCTGAATGATACGAAATATCTGCATTGACTTCACTTCCAGACTAATGAGAGTGATTAATGTCAGTGTAGATAAAACAAAGGAGACTAAACTATGAAACAAATTGTACACAAATCATTTAAGGCAGAATTCAAACCAGGATTATACTTCATTGGTGATCCATGTTATGCATTAAGAGACGACTTGTATGATAAATGGGGAAATGATAATAACTACGATGATGGTGATTATGGTTATTTCGCAGTAGGTTCTACAGCATATGGAGACGGAACTTATAAAGATAATATATCAGGTCACGAATTCTGTGTTGATGCAGGGATTCTCGGTGTTGTAAATATGAAATATGCCAATCCTGATGCAAATAAAGATGGAATATTAAATAGACTTGGCAAGCTAATTTTCGTAAAAAAGTCGCTTAAATTCGAATATGACCACGAGAAAGCCTTATTTAGTTATGAATACGATGATTCATACATAGAAATTCCAACAATGCAATTTGATGACGAAGAAGATTATGACGAAGAAGATTATGATGAAGAAGATGATTGTGAAATTGATTGGTAAGAATTTATATGTGTCTTAATGATACAGAATTGGGAGCAATGACTTCCAATTCTCTGTATTCAGAGTGATTAATGTGGTTGTAAAACATAAAGGAGATAAATATGGCAAAGACAAACAAAGAACAACTAATCGAAAACATTAAGAATGCTTCAGCAGAAAGAGTTAAAGAACATTTATTAGAGCTTATTGAAGACTTAGTGGAAGACGAACAGATTGTCGCAGGAAATGATAACGGTTATATAGACAACGATGAGGGTATCCCTTTACTTGATTTCTATGTAAGCAATTTTATGTTTACAAACTTTGCTGAATAATAACTTCAAAAGGAGCTAAAATGAAAAAGAAAAATTTGAAAGAATCAGCTATAAGATATGAAATTAATCTAAACTTAGACAAAGTCATTGAGGTTTTAGGTCGACTTAACTTTATAAATACATCCGAAGTTTGGTTTGAGAGTTTAGCTTACGATTGGATAGATAACGAACCTCCTGAAGAGGATTTGGATAGAGTTTTAAAAGAGTTGGGGTATTAAATCTCAACTCTTTTTTTATGTGTCTGAATGATACAGAATAGTCGCAATGACTTGAAATCCTTGCTATTGCAATCGATTAATGTCAGTACAAACAAACGAAAGGATTATATTATGGCAATGACAAATGAAGAAAAATACGAAAAGAACTATCAAGGCTTTATGAAAGAATTAACAAGAATTTCTAAAAAATACGGAATAGGAATTAATGCTTGCGGTTGCTTTGATTATTACGATTTAAACGGTTTTAAGGATATTGAATATTACGATGATTCTTCAAGTGGCGATATTAGAATCGCAGGAATTATCTATAGTGATGGTACAGAAGCAGAATTATAAGGAATAAAAATGATGGACGATTTAAAATTAAAAAAGTTTTTAGTTGTACACTCTGATGGGACAAGAGATATTGTAGAGGCAGTTAATGACGAATTTTTAGAAATTAGATACGAAGAAATTGACGAAAAAATTGAATCTATTGAAGAGATAAAAGTTCAAAAAATAAAAATTGTAAAATACGGTTCAATTCTATATGAAATCAAAAAAGAATACACTGATAATGAATTTAACGAAGTTGTGGACAAAATTCTTAATAATATAAGAAACATAACTTTTGATAAAAAATCAAACTCTTTTGTATGTGAAAAGAAAATTACAGCCGAATTAGCTTATTTCTTGTTTGATTCTAATACATTATAACAATGTGTCTGAATGATACAAAACATCAACAATAACTTGATGTTTAGACTATTCAGAGTGATTAATGTTTGTACAAAGCGGAAGTTAATAAGAGGTAAATTATGACAAACAAAGAATTTGAACAAGATTTAATTAAAAGATTAAAAAACGAAATTGAATACCTAGAGTTAAAACTTAAAGATTGTAGAAATTATGAAAAGGAATGCATTATCAAAAGTCAAATCAGTTATAAAAAAGGACAAATTAAATATTACATAGAAAACCCATTATAAGACATAAGGAGATAAAATTATGGCACTAAAAAACAAAAATGATATGTTGTTCGGAACTAAAATTTACAATAATAAAACTAATGAAATAGGGTTACTTATTTATACTTGGACAAATTCATTTGCTGATAGAGATATTGAATATGCAACCTGTGTTGATAAAAACGGGAAAAGATATAACATTGAAATGGACGAAATAACTCCTGTTGATACTATGGAATAACATTAGGATAGATATATGGATGAGGAAAAACGATACGAGAATTTTTTAATTGAACTTAGAGAGTTATGTCTTTATCATGGATTTACAATAGATGGGACAATTACTCAATATGAAGATTTACTTGATGTTAATTATAAAATGGATATGAATAATAACACCATAACCCCAACTATGATTGCATTTGTTGGTTTACCTTCTGATTGTAAATAATTTGCCTTATATAAAAAACTTGAGTATCATACCAATGATTTGATTTGTCTGAAAAGAGTCTCTTCTCCGAATAAAAAGAGGCTCTTTATTTGTTTTCAAGATATTCTAAATATCTTCTGTAGCACATTGCAAAAACAGTGTCTTCAGCTAAAGCATTACTTGCTAGTCCACTTTTTACAACGTCTTTCGGCATACTAAAATAATCTTGAGGATTGTCTCCCAATCTTATTATAAGTGTTCCTTCTGATGAAAAAGAACGTTTTTTACAAAAATAATAATCCCTCATTTCATCAGAACCTAAATATAAACAATCATCACAATCGTGTTTATATAATGGTTTTTCAGCTTGTAATACAGACATGTTTTTCTCCTATACATGTATTATACAAAAAAAACTTCAATAACATATTAGCCATTGAAGTAAAGAAAGACTGGTGTTGTAAAGCTATTTTTTAGGAGTGATTTTTATTTTGAAGGTGATTTTCAATAATTTTATAAATATATCGTTGGGAATAACCACATTCTAAGGCAAGACGGTTTATCGTGTATTTTCTGCCATCATACTGGCTTATAATATATCTTTTTTTTACCTCACTAAAAGCGTTTCTTGGTATTGTAACAGTTAACCCCGGAGTTAAAAAAATCAAAGCCAAAGCAGAGCGTATGCCGGCTGATTCTGCAATTGTCTTTAAATCATCATTTGGCATATCTTCAGGTTTTATATAATCCATCCAAGGTTTATATTCCATAATCTCCTCATACTTATTTATTTGGTCTCATCAGTTAACGCATTACGTTAAGACGGTCAGCTTGCACCGTTAGCCGACCGTTTCGACCTGTTTAGGCTTTTGTTTTCCTTAACTCTTCCTCCTCAAGAATATCTTCGATTTTTGACTGAGTTTTAAATAATTCACAAAGCATAATTTCTTGGGGTCTAACTTCTTCAATTAACTTTGCCATTTTATGTAAGTTATCAAAAATAACTGTAACTTCTTGTGGAGAAGTACTATGTACTTTAATGACACAATCTGCAATTTTGATTTTTAACTTTTCAACATTTACCTGATACTCTGTGATTTCTCTCATTAGAACATCTAGTGCTAAATTTCCCATTTTTTTCTCCTTTACTTTTAAATTGGTCTCATCAGTTAGAGCCTTACTCTAAGACGGTCAGTTTTACTGACCGTTTCGACCTGCGTTAATCTTAACAAGGAGGCATATTGGTAGGTGTTAACATTTCCATCAAATCTCTCTCCATTTTTGTCAGAATTGCGATTTGACCTTCAATGACTTTGCAATCCATTTCTCGTTCATATCTACCGCTCCAATTGTCTTTTTCAAGAGCCACATCTGCGTATTTTAATTTAGCAATCTTTAATTCTTCTTCAAGAACAATTTTTTGATTTTTAATTAAACCCATCATTGCACACTCTTTTTTGTCATTTTCATCATGAGTAATCTCTCCAAAGAATTGATTATCTCTCATTTTTGACATTTCTTCGTTTGTTTTTTCAATTGTTAACATAGTTTTTCTCCTTTACTTTCTCTTCTACTACTCAAGTGTGGCCGCACTTTTTTCTAAATTCTTTTTTATAGCCGTTATTGCCTGTATAACCTTGCAGGCTTTGGCTCTTGTTAAAAACATAATGTCATCAACTTTAAATTTTGATTTTAAAAATTTTCTAAGAGATTTTTTTGCATATTTATCAGTGTTGTAATATGCAAGGTCTCTCCATAAACCTTCAATCATTCTTAATTGAGCACTTGTAGCCATTTCCTCATCACGATTTAAATTCTCGTATTTTTTCGGGTGTTTAACCCACTTATTAGATGCGATAGCTCTTTCTTCAAGAATCTCGATAAAAATACCGGCTTCTGTAAATGTAAGATTCTTTGAACTTTGGACATCAAAAGACATAAGCATTTCTCGGTATAAATCATCATCCATACCTAATATGTTTTTTAATGCATGTATTTTTCTAATCTGAAAAGTCGTAGCCATATTTAATTCTCATATCATCGAGTTGTAATTCTCGTCCGTGTTTAATACCGATTTGCACTCCCAAAATAAAAATGGCAAGAGCTATTAAAAAGATGTTTAACCATAATGAAGTGTCGGGTCGGAATTTCTTACCTTCGTGCATTTTAATATCTCCTTATGCCATTAATAATTTGGAAGTTTCTTGGATCACAGCACTATCGACCTCAGCCTTGTCGTTAAAACGAGCAATGCTAATGCTGTGTGTTATTAAGTGTTCTAATCTTCGTGTATTTCCATCTGAATACTGAAGATATACATCTGCTAAATCAGGGTTTTGACCAACTGCTCTAAGAATGTCTTGAATATCTACAAGTTGGATTCTATTGAGTATTTTGGTGTATTTAACTCTTGAATAGAGTTGGTCATACTGATTGTTGTACCCTTTTAAGTTCTCAAGTAGAATAGACCTTCCTACTAAAAGAACCCCAACGCCTGTTTTATCGTGTATTCTACGAGCTATTTCTAAAGCTCTGTACGGTAAATTTTCTGCTTCATCGATAATTAAAAGTCTGCCAGATTGATTTAACTTTCTAACAACTTCGTCCATTAAATCATATACAGAGCCTTTACCTGCAAGACCTAAACGTCTGTGAATCTCTTTTAAAAGTGATTTTGCGGTATATCCTGAATCACTTTCAATTAAAATTGAATCCATAAACATTTTGGTATATCTTTTTACCGCAACTGTTTTTCCAAGTCCGGCACACCCAACACAAACGCCAATTTTACCCTGTGTATGACACAATCTACCAATCTCATTTATATAACGAGAAGTTGAAATATCTACAAATGGTAGGTCATTATTACTAATACGTTCACGTTCACGATTAATGAAATTATTTATAGCATCAGTGATTTTGTCATTTTTACCGTTATAATTGTCATTAATCCACATACTTATTGTTGATTTAGCAAGACCTGTAGCAGTCGCAACAAAAGCAATACTGTAGTTTTTTGATTCCATTAACTCTTTTAATTCTGCTCTAATATCCATTTGCAACTCCTTTGGCTCTTTCTGCTAAAATTTTGTCTGTTTCGTATAAATAAAGTGGCTTTTCTTCCTTTTTCTCTTCATTAAGGAATATCGATAAATCATATTGCCCAAAGGCTTCCATCTCTTTATTTTTACGAATAACTTTGTCCATATTTGTGTTTGCGAATTTTGTAATTTTAGGCTTAGCTTCCTTTTCTACACTTGCATACGCAGCTTTGTAGTTTTCGCATTGTTCTTCCAATGGTATTTGTTGAATTTGTTTGATATATGCTTTGGCAATCTTATAATTACGTTTTTTATTTGCCATTGCTTCCTTAAATTCTTCTTTTGAAACCTCATTAGCATATAATGCAGCGACAGCTCTTACTGCCGTTGTTTTCCCTACAAATTCATCATTATCTGCTCTAAAGACCCAAGCCTCTTTATAATTCTCTATATCTCTGCGAAGATAAACTTTAAGACTTGTTTTTGAAATCATCCAATCTGACCAATAAGTGATGCCTAATTGATTGTCTTTAATTCCGTTTCGACCTATTGTAAATGTTCTTGAGGTTCTCATACAGAAAAGTTTTAGAGCATCATTTGAAGCGACTCTTTTTTCAGTAAATTCTCTATTAAACAATTCATCAGGAGACATCCCTTGAAGATTTTTTCCTGTAGATGGGCGTTTATTTAGTATGTTTACAATAAAGTCATCAAAAATTGTTTTAAATTTTTCAAATGGCATAATTTTGCCGGCTTTAATTTCACCTAATAGCTTTTCAGGTCTTTCGACAACATTGCCACCTCTATATCCAACACTATGCTTTGATAATAATTCCTTTATCTTTAAAAAATCACGTTCTATTGGCTTTGTTTGAGCATTATATGGCAATGCAAAGTGAACTCTAACATCTAACTCAGCTAACATTGAGCGAGTTTTTACCTGTGTTTTATCTACTGACATAACACTGCGACCACCTGCAAAATCTTTAGAACGATAATCTTTCCCGTTATCTATAATCACCGAATCCGGTAAACCATAGCCTTTAGCCGCATAATAAAAAGTTTGGAAAATATGGTCGGAATTTGGATGTCCGTATTGAAGTAACCAACCAAGCCATTTGCCAGACTTATAGTCTCTCCACGCTGTAACCCAAGGGAAAATAACGTCTCCTTCAGGTGAAAGACAAGCTACGTCTATTTGTGCATGATCAGAAACCCAAACTTTTCCACAAATAATATTGTCATAATCTCTGTCGATAAAGTTTCCATATCTGGTATTCCAAGCAGCATAACCATATCGAGCTAAATAGATGCTTTGTTCGGGCATTTCTTCTTTTAATTTTCGCTTAAATGTAATTCCACTAGGGAATGTTTCTTTATTTACATCTTCATTTTTTCTTGCGAAACCAAAAGTCTGTTCCCAACAGCTTTGTAAAGATGGAGCACCCTCTACTAAATAAATATTTTTAAAATATTGATAATAAATATCAGGGATTTGAACTCGACAATTTTTGTGTCCATATTGTGCTAAAAGACCATTAAAGCCATATGATAAATAACGTTTTTTCATATACATAAAGCGTGAATATGACGTTTTAAAATCAGGATTGACTCTATTCCAAGCATTAATGTAATCCTTTAGCTTTTGACCTCTTAACCCACTACAAGCAGAAATTATTGTAAGATATTTTTCCGCTTGAGCTTTTGACCATTGAGGAACATCACCATATGTCTCAAACTCTGCTGTCTTCTTTGTAAAATACAAGTTTAATAAATTTTCAGGGATAGAGGTTGAACTAATATAGTACTCAAGCTGTTTTCCATTGCGTACAACTTTATAGGTTAATTCAGCATTTCTGCATTTATTTTTTACTGTTTTCGCTTTTAATGAAAGAATTTTGCAGGCTTCTTCTAATGAAAGCCAAGTGGGAATATTTAACTTTCCATCAGCTTTTTGATTCATAAATTAGCCTCAATATTTATTCCGAAACACTTTTTTATAATGTATGCATCAACTGAAGGACACTCTCTGTCTCCTGAGATATGTTTACGAACAAGGCTGTCTGAGATGTTTATTTCTCTTGCTATATCAATAGCTCTAAGATTATAAACACTCATAATAAACTTTAATAAAATTTTCTTTTGGCAAAATGCACAATTGTTCATTAATTTCTATTCCTCTCTTGATTGGTATAACTGGGCTATATCAACCAAGCTAGTATTGTTGTCAGATTTTTGAATAAGACAATCGGGCAATTTTTTACAGCACAACAAAGCTAGCCCAAATGGCTTACTGTTGTTATGTTTAACCACCGCAATTTCCTCTCAATTATTATTATATTTAAATCTTTTATATTGAAAACACCTAAAAAATCGGCTCTGTCCTGAATAGGACAAATTAAAAAAATAAGCTCAAATAATTAAAAATAGAAACTTTCAAAGTTTTTTTAAATTTATATATTTTTTTGAAATCGTTTATTTATAAGAAAAATAATTAAAAAATTGTCCTGTTTATATTAAGAAATGTTAAGCAAATAACATTTTATTTAGTGCAGAATATTCTTCCTCAAAAGATTTTCCATACTTCCATATCTCCTCTGCCAAGTGAAGATGAAATTTATGAGAATATGAACGACTTAATACCTTCCTATAACTCCTCAAATAAATATTTTTAATTTCCAGTCGTTCTTGTTCTTTGTGTTTGCGAGCATCCTTATTTACAAGATACTTTTCCGATACATATAAATTATGATTATATAAGTATAAATAAACTTTCGTATTCATGTAAACTCTCTCTTGGGGGATTTTAGGATATTTATCAAACTGCTTTAATAGTTCTTTGTACTGTCTATCATAAATTAATGTTCTTAAATATGCATAAAAATTATTCATAGTGTGTTTGGAATATCCAAATAAATCAATCATTTTTAAGACTTCAACATCAGTGCAAAATCCTCTGACAATGTATTCTATATCTTGTTTTTTATGAAATTCAAAAAATAATGGTAATTTACTTGTTTGTTGTTTTTTACAAACTTTTTTATTGTAATAATAAGTTCCATCACAATATGTTAGCCGTTCTTCATGAATTAAACCATCAATTATTGGCTTAAGTTCGCTTGAATCAATCTCTGATATTGTCTCAATCTCATCCAACGAGAACTTGTTTAAACGTTTGCATAGTTTTAATATTCGCTTCTCTTGGATTATTGACGGCTCAAAATCTTTGCACTTCATTACGATTTACCTCCGGCAAATCTCCATTCAGACAGATTTTTCACAGGGACAAGCTCGCTCGCTTCGCTCGACTCCGCTCTTGTCAAAATCCGCCTTTCATTTAATAATCCTTTCATTGTATATTCGTCTAATTCTTCAATTTGATTTGTTTTCATTAATTTTTCAATTCTATTGATAAGTTTAACTAATTGTCTGAATTGGTTTGTACGAGTCGCAAGGTATTCAATAGCATCGTCCTTAAACTTCAAATCAGTTAATTCTGTGAGAATTTCTTTAATATCATCTGAATTAAATTTTTCAAATTTCAGCTTTTTATAAATTCGATCCATTAAATGAGGATAACGTGCAAGTTTCTTATCTACTGCTCCCATCCCAACTAGAACCACAGGGCAACCCGTTTTATCGTGTAAATCTCTTAAGGTTTCAATAATACTTTTATCGATTAAATAATCAACCTCATCAACAATAATTACCTTGTTATTAAGCCTTAAATTATTCTCAATTAATGTAAAAGTTTCTTGGGAATGATAAAAAGCCTCCTCTCCAAGTTCTTCTGCGATTTCAGATAAAAGCCATCTGCTTGTCATTCCTTGTGTTGCTCTTACATAAACCGAATCGTTTTTATCAGCCCACCATTGAATCGTCTGCGATTTTCCTAGACCATGTTCGCCATAAACTAATGCCATCTTAGGAATATTAGGTGGAAGTTTTTGAAGTTCATCCATCAACGATACAAATTGTTTGACATTTTTTGTCCTAATAAAAGTTTTTTTCATAATTTAATCTCCATATAAATTGTAGTATTCATCACTTCGAATGTAGTTTGTAAGCCATTTTCTATCTTCAGGATTAGTGCATCCATTTGTCATTAACCACTCGTATTTTTCATAATCTGTATTAAAAATAGGTCTATACATCTGAAGTTCACGAGGGCTTAATTTTCTTTCCCGTTTTGGTTTTTCAATTATTGGTTGCTCAGCCATAATCCTTTCTTGCGGTTCAATCTCAATAACTTCAGCCTGTTCTTTAGGGAAGTATTTCAAGAATTCTTTTTGAGCTTTTTTAAATTGTCTTTGTTGCTTTTGAATTTGTTGTTTGAATTGCTCCATATCCTTTACAGTGCCTAAATGATTTGCCATTGGGTGAACTTTTTCAACTTGTCTTGCGACACATAAAAACTCGCCTTTAGTTGAATAAACGTGTATTTTAGTTAAATCAAATAAGCTGTATCTAATGTAAACAGAATCTCTCAACCCTAAAATAGAATCACTTCTATAATGAAGTCCAAGAAATGTAATTCCATTTCGATTAATGGTTCTAACTTCAGTTTTCATCATTAAATCATTTAAAATATTTTTATCGATTTCTTGTTTTTGAACACTGTTTAAACATTGTTTAATTGATATTTGAGGAGCGTTCGGACAAGGTTTTGAATTGTGAAAATCTAACCAACAATCGATGTATTTTATTAATTCTTGTACAGTTGGAATGTAATTATTAGTGAGTTTTTTGTGCATCTCTCGATGAAGTTTCTCTCCTCGTTTCATCCATGCAGGCTTATTTTCAATACTTGTTCCAATGTAGCTTGGCATCATTTTTTCAAACTCTTCTTGAAATTCTCTAAAGAACCTCTCTATTACTTTTGCTCGAGCATTGTATGGTTTTGCAAATACTGATTTGATTCCGAGGTTTGCATATACTCCATTAAACCCTTCTTCGTCAAAATCACAGGATTGAAAATATTTTGCTTTGAAAGCTCTACCATTATCTTGGTAAACTACCTTCGGAATCATATCTAAATTAATGATTGCATTTCTTAATGCTGAAGCTATACATTGAGTGTTTTCACTCATCATAACTTCATAGCCGACTAATGCTGTGGATTTCCAGTCTAAAAAACCGACCAAAGTTGCTCTGGTCGGTTTTCCGGTAAATGGATTAATTACTTGAAAGTTTAATGTATGCCCATCAGCAATAAGTACATCTCCGACTTCCAATTTTGAAATATCCCTTTCAATATATGCTTCCACTTTATCGTGGTATGCTTTTTCACCCTCTCTGAATAAAATCCATTGTGCAAAATTATGTTTTTTATAATGCTCTGCGTATCTCCTAAAAGTTAAGTCACAAGGGATATTCTCATATCCTCTTTTTTCTAAAATATGCTTTGTAAGATTGATTGCTTTTCCAATACTAAATTTGTTAGGATGCATAAGATATTTGAAAAATACTTCCTTCATTTCATTATTTAATATTGAATTATACTCGCCTTGTTTTTTTACTTTGTAACCAGGCAATAGAGATTTATAACTACTATTTTCTTTATATAGATGTAGCCATTGATAAAGAGTTGTCTTGCTTATTGAACCTATAAAATTATATACTTTAGGAAGTAACATTCCTGAATTATACAAATCTAAAAATACTGAATCTGCCTCTTTTTTAGTCGAATATTTCCCACGAATATTTAATAAAGCATATAAAATATCAACTCTTGCTAAGGCTGTCATTTTTGCTTTTTCAGAAATAAAAGTTGGTTCGCTATTTAAAATAGGAACTAAGGATGTTCCTTTAATTTCCTCATCTTCAAGTTTTTCTTGAACTTCTGCCTCTAGACTTGAATAAAGTATTTCATAGGATTTACCACCTCTAACCTCAACTTCTCTAGCAATATATTTACCTTTTTGTATTGCAAGTCTGATTGAGCGATTACTTTTTAACCCTTTTATCCTTGCTACTTCATTTATATTTATGTATTTTTCCATACTCACACAATAACTCGGAAGTTTGGAAATGGAACACCGTTTCCGACTTATTGTGTCGCTTTTGTATCAATTTTTCCGAAATTTTGTGTTATTATTATTCCAACAGAAACTTTAAATTATAGGAGGTGAATTATGCAAATACAACCAATTACCAATCGCACAAGTAACACAAGTTTCGGTGCTAAAATTAACTGGGTTGGCGGTTCAATTGTGACACCGAAAGCTAAAAAATTATTGCCAAAAAATTCCTTCAGAAGATTAGAAGAAAAAGCTAAAAAAATAGGAACAGATACTGATTCTGTACATGTTGGGCTTTGGTACACGTATGATTTTGAGCCTTCTCGTAATTTGTTTTTAAATGCATTAGGAGTGCCAACATATAGAGTAAAGGAACGCAAAACATCTTTATCACTAACCTCTGTATTTCCATCAAAAAAAATGGTTGATGACTTACATAGAACTGAGATAAAAGGGTCTTCGGATAAACAAAAATTATCTGCATACAAAGCGATATGGAAATATCTGGATGCTTTGGAAGAACAATATAAAACTAAATAGATAACTAAAAAGTCGGGCATATAACATTCCCGACTTTTTTAGTTAAATTATTTACATATTATTTAGCTTGACTTAATACTTTATCAACGTCAGGTATTTTCCCTTTTTCAAGTTTATTTGCATATCTTTCAGCTCTTTTTAGCATAAAAATTGGCATATCAAAGAACATATTACTATTGAACGTCTTTTCTTTTACTGTTGCATAAAGATGTTTCACTTTTTTATAAAGAGGTTTGTAATCAGAAGACATACCAGTTTTTACTAATTGAGTATTTGTTGACAAATAAATATCGTATGGATTATTTTTTTGATTTTCAATAACTTTAGAAAGCTTTTTTAATTGTCTTGCACTAAAATTATCTCTAATGTATTTCTGAGCTTCAGAATCTATTTTTAGAGCCATCCCAAAGTTTAAATTATTACTTGAGCTTTGTATTGCTTGTATTTGCATAAATATATCCCTTTCAATTTTGAATTATCATAACATAAAAATACGAGTGTTATATTTATGATAATATTTAACTATGTTTAAACGCTTACTTTTATGTTTAATAATCCTTTTACAAGGAATATGTTTTGCTTATGACAAACAAAATGATGAGTATTCCTGTGGTGTTGTAAGTGCTTATAACCTAATAAATGAAGAATGCCCTGACTGTAAAAACAATGGAATCCCTGAGTTAAGTAAGCTATTAAAGACAGACGAAAATGGCACGACAACTTTCAACCTATGTAACGGATTAGAAAAATACTTTTCAAAACAACAGATTAGTGCTGATATTAAATACTATGGAATAAAGTGTTCTCTCACCTATCAATTACCTTGAACAAGACGAATATGCCATAATTAATGGAATTATACTTGTAAAAATTTTAGATAAATAGTTTTTATTTTGTTTTAATATTTTCTTTGTTGTATTGCTCTCTAAAGAGACGATTTAAAACTTTTTCAGAAGGATTATCTACTATAGTATTATCAATTTTATATAATTCGTTAATTTCTTTCCATATAGGCTTTATATTCGCATTCCACCACTTATGATAAATATTAGAATATTCTTTTCCCAATAAGCCGTTAAATACTTCCTTATTTTCAGGATTTAGCAATTTTCTAAACAAATATTCCATAGGACCTGTTCCGTCATCACTTCTAGAAGGTTCTATATCTGTAATTTTCCCTCTACTTGTTTCTAACACTCCACGAGCATTGAATAATTCTCCCTTACGATATATCACTTTTGTTTCAATAACTTCTTCTGAAGGATGATTTTTAAAAGCTTTACATATGCGAGAAAATAAATCTATATTACGATTTGACGAAAAGTAACCTTTTGGAGCATCTTTGCACTGCTCTAAGTAGTTACAATACTCTGCAATTCCTGAAGATTTCAAATTGATTTTTGCTTTAAAGGCAGGTAACTTTGTTTGTAAATTATTAGAATTGTTTTCAATTTTAGCTATACGCATTACACCATTCTCTTTAAAGTTTTATAAATTGACATAAAAGAGCATATCACAAATTATCAACTTATACAAAATCGAATACAAACAAAACTTAAAATCAAAAAATTAGTTCATTCTTAGTTATAAAATAACAAGATAGCAAAATTTATATTTACGGGTTTTAAAAGATATTAGGAATTAAAATATGAAAATAAACGGAATAAAGACAAATATATTTAAAGATATTATTATCCCTGCGACTAAAAGAATGTTCAATTTTAAAAAAGTTGACCTTGTACGTCAGCCGGCAGCAGATACGGTTGAAGTTAGCTTATTAAAAGAGAATTTTCAAGGAATTAGTTCTAAGACTTTTAAAAAACTACTCTCACCTGAATTCACACCTAAAACTAACTTAGATGAAAGTGGCTTAAGAATAACAACTCTGATTGATAAAAAGACAAATAAACCTGTAAACGCATATATTGCAAGAGTTGATGAAGATATCCCTAATATGGAAAAATACTATCTTATGGTTCCAGATGCAAACGGGGAAATAAATATTAAAAATAAAAATTATAGAGTTGTAGGTGATACATATTTTTATATAGATAAAGAACAGGAAATGATAAGTCCAAAATTTGAAGGAGCATTTATTAACGGGGAACTTTGTGAAAAAGTCCTATCCTATATGAATGCAAAGGGCAATAAGGATTTTGGCGGAATCGGAACAAGAATGCATCAATTACGAGTAGAAAGAATGCTCCAAAACGGTTTGGGCAATGTTTGTATTGTTGCAGAAGGAAATTCTTTTCCATTCCATTATTCAATGGGATACAGACTACCTGATGCGAAAAGACCACTTGAAGATTCAACAAAAATATTACAAGAATTTTCAAGTTTAAATCAAAAATCTCCACGTGATAATTCAAAATACATCTTTCTCGAACGTGATAATGACAAAAAAGTCGTTATCAATTGGTCAGCGACATTAGAGCACTTTTTGAATGATTATTACAAAAATGGCGGAACTCCACTAGTGGATTTTTCTCCAAACATGTATTTGAACGAAGCATCTCTTGAACAATGGATTGAAATGATTAAAAAACAACCAATATTATATTAATTCAAATAGCAAAAAAAATATTCAGGAGTTTTGTAGTAATATAGCAGTAGAGTATAATTTAATTTATTATACAATGTTTATAGAAAGGAGTATAAATATGAATATTCAATCAATTAATGCCTATAATAATAGTCCATCATTTTCGTCAAAATTAGTTCCAAATAATACTTTGAGAGATGCATTTGATCATGCTCGAAAAACAGGTAATGTAAAATTTTTAAATTCAATAAAAAACATTTTAAATGATGGAAAAGATAATACTGTAAAAATTGTTTCATATCGTTGTCCACAGAATACAGATGAGTATTTAAAGACTAGCTTATTTATTAATGATATGGAAAAAGACTTTTTAGATAATCAAGCTCTATTCACTTCTAAGAAAAATATTAGTACAGGTAACAGAATTACTGATTCAATAAAATTAATTGTAAGAAATTTCACTGATAAAAAACAAGTACGTGCAGAATTAGACGAAATATACAAAAAGTATAATTTAGAGAAAGGTGATACTAGATATCTAAGTGAAGAACCTGAATTCTTTTAAAAAGAAGAAACAAAACTTCTCGCAGATATGATTGATAATTTACCAACTTACCGTAAATAAAATATATTAATTAAAAAAGGAAGCAAGGAAGGGTCTGATAGTGAGAATAGAAAATAACTCAGCTTATAACCACCAAAATTTTGGAGCTCTTAAATCGATACAATGTAAAGGAGCATTTAATGTGAAGAATTACCCTAACGAAGTCCTTTGGGTAATGAAAGCATTTAGAGATTCAGAAGGAATCTCTAAATTTTGTAAAAAATATGATGTAGAAGCAATTTTTAAAGCAAAAGAGAAGTCTTGTTCTGTTCATTGGGATGAATTTGATAGAGCTAATGCTTCAGTAACTTTACGAACAAGAATACAAAAGACACAAGATAGTGAAATAATTCCAGAGATTTCTTTGTGTAGGTATTCCGATTCAGATTCTAAGCATAATAACTTTGCGGATACTGCTCTTTATAAATTATCAAAGGCAATCAAAAGTTTAACTTTTGAAAATCTTGAAACAGAATTGCATAAAGCTATCGAAAATATTCCAAAACCTATCACCCCAAAAAATAAAATAGAAAAAGATTTTAATGATATTGTTAAAAGTTTGCTTTCTAATAAATTTAATAATAATGAAAAACCAATTAAATAAAAGTCGAGAAAAATATCTCGACTTTTATTAATTTTCATATATTTATACTTCCGAGTAAATTAGAATAAATTTCCACCTAAAATTAAAATTTTGAAAAAATTTTTAACACTGTCCTGTCCCAAAATTCCTGAACTGTCCCAAAATTCCTGAACTGTGTCTAAATTCCCGCCATTTAAGGTTTTGAGACACTGTCTCGTTTCAGACATTGACGGACAGTAATCGGACTTTTTTGCCAGTTCAGGAATTTCATTTTTAGCGATTTCCGACTAAAAAAATCAAGATATATTTGAAACACACCCCTATTAGTTCAAAAAAATCAAATTCCTGCAATGTCTGTTCAATGATAGCAAATTCCGACTAAAAAAATCAAGATATATTTGAAACACAGCCCTATTGGTTCAAAAAAATCAAATTCCGACAATGTCTGTTCAATGGCATCGGCACTGGTTAGTACCTGCTTGAATTCATCACCATAACTATTCAAATCTGTAACTCCTAAAATTCTATAAAATATTTTTAATTATAACATATTATTTGGCAAATTCAAATTGGATACTGTACAATTTGTTTGTTTTAGATACAAAAATATGCCGCGTCTCGGAATCGAACCAAGGACACAGGGATTTTCAGTCCCTTGCTCTACCAACTGAGCTAACGCGGCATATTTTATTTAGTTGTAAATCTTTTAATATTGAGGCAAAAAATATTCGTCTGGAGTAAATGGATATAAATATTTATTTGCCACGTTTTTTATTATACTGGCTGAAAATTTTCAGTCAAGAATTTTTTTTTAAGAAGCACTCGGAGCTATATATAAAGTAACATTACGACCTTCTAGCTGAGGTTTCTTTTCTATTACAACAGGCATGTTCATCATATCTTCTACAAACTTGTTAGCAAGATCGAATGCAAGATTTGAATGCTGCATTTCACGACCTCTTAACATTACAACAATTTTTACTTTATTGCCTTGAGATATGAATTTTTCAATGCTTTTTATTCTTACTTGATAATCATGTGTATCAATCTTATAACGAATCTTTATCTCTTTAACATCAACTGTATGCTGTTTTTTCTTTGCTTCTTTTGCTTTTTTTTCTAATTCATATTTATATTTGCCATAATTTAATATCTTGGCTACAGGGGGTTCTTGATTAGGATTGATTAAAACAAGATCTAAATCTGCATCATAAGCTAACTGCAAAGCTTTTGATGTAGGTATAATCCCTTTATTTTCCCCATTTTGATCTATTAAACGAACTTCTTTTGAACGAATTCTTTCATTCATTATTGCTTGATTTTTGTGATTTCTTGTATCGTTGGGTGCTATTGTCTTATCTCCTATGTTGTTATTTTGTAATTACAAGTGTCATGGTAGCACAAAATTACTATTTTAGCACATTTCAAACAAAAATTTTTTTGTAACAAAATGTAAATACTTTATTTTACAGGCTAAATTTATTATCTGGCAAGCAATTCAGACAATTTTAAACTAAAGATTCATTAAAGTTTTAAAAACAAAATGCCGATTATATAAACACAAATAAATGCAACCGAAGAGATAAAATTAAATAATAAGGAGTTTATGTATGATTAACGAAAAGAAAGCTGAAGAACAAACACAGGAAGTATTTTTAGATTTAAACAACGGTGAATATTTGCAGTTTGATATGACTCTTCCAATACAAATACTTTTTGATGATGTTATGAATTTTGTATCAAAAACGGATTTTGAGGATTAATTAAGATTACTATTATAAAAGGCGGCTAAATTTATAGCCGTCTTTTTTTTGTTAAAAAATATAGTAAAATGTCGATGTTCGTGCAATAATAATTGTATTAATATTTCGTGTGAAGAGGGATTGTATTTATGAATAAAATTTTTAAGTTGATGTTTGCTTTAACACTTGGCATTGTTAGTATTAATCCATGTTTTGCGGATTTTAAAGAACATTTTGATTTAGGCCAGCAATATTTATCAAATTATCAATATTCAGGTGCTATTTCAGAATTTAAAAGTGCATTAAGAATAAATTACCTTGACAATTCCGCAAGAATAGGACTTATAAATTCATATATTGCACGCGGGACTTATTATGCAAACACTGATAAGGATTATGCAAAAGCAGCAGATGATTACCGTGCAGCCCTTTTTTATCTCGTATATTACCCGAATTCTAACCAGGTAAGAAACTCTTCACAGGCTATTGTACAGGTAACATCAAACCTTAATCAATGCCTTAATGAAATAAATTTTGATACAACAGCACAAAACAGATTTAATACAGCAAAACAACTTAGAGCAGAAGGCGAATTTGCAGCTGCAGGTTATGAATTTAACCAATCACTTAGCGATACAAGCCTTATTAAAGAAAGTTTTCAGCAGACCGGAGATATCATGAAGCTTTTGGGCAACGACACAAAATCTGCAGAATTCTATAAAAAAGCAGTATCAGTTGATCCAAATGATATAGATCTAAGGCTATCTTATGCAAAAATGCTTGATAAATTGCAACAAGAAGATGAAGCAGTTGAGCAATATAATTTTGTATTATCTAAAACCACTGATAACAAAGATGTCTTATATTCTCTTGAAAGAATTTACAAAAGGAAACTTGAAGAATCTCCAAATGATGCTGCAATAACAGCTAATCTTGGAGCAATTATGCAAAAAGAAGGCAACTTTGATGAAGCCTTAAGATATTATTCCAAAGCAGAATATTTAGATCCGTCAAATATTAATACACGCTTAAATGTAGGCACTTTATATCAGCAAAAAGGGGATTACAAAACAGCAATCACTGCCTATGATTCAGTATTAATTATTTATCCTGACAATGTTCAAGCAAATTTATATAAAGCTCAATCACTTGCTGCAATGGGAGACAGTAAAGGTGCACTTGACCAATACAAAAAAGTCTTAGCAAAAGATCCTAATAATGAAATTGCGCAAAATGATATGCTAAATATGGTAAAAAATACAATGACAACAGCACAATTCATTGACTACATAAAGAAAAATTACGCAAACAATGCGGCAGATATCCTGTATAATTACGCATTAGACCTTCATAAACAAAACAAAATAGCTGATGCTATCGCAATTTATAATGAAGTAATTAAACTTGATTCTACAAATTCTGAAGTCTATGTAAACCTTGCAATAGCACAAGGTCAAGACAAAAATTATGATGCAGCTATTGCAACTTTAAATACTGCAAACCTTAAATTCCCGAATAACAAACAAATTTCAGACACTATAAAATCAATTAATGCTCAATCTACTGATGAAAAATTGGATAAAGCAGCCAATTTTTATAACAACAAAGATTATCAAAATGCAATAAATGAATACTTAACAATAAAACCTGCAACATCAGATACAATGCTTGCAATCGCATCATCTTACCAAAATCTTGGGAATAATGACAAAGCAATTGAATATTATAAACAAGCACTAAATCTGGCCCCAAATAATTCTGATATTGCATACTACATAGCAGCCTTATACTCAGAAAAAGGCGACACAACAAATGCCAAAACTTATGCACAAAAAGCTATTACACTAAATTCTGATAATAAAGACGCAAAAGAATTACTGGAAAGCTTAGATGCACAAATAGCATCAGAAGAACTCGATAAAGCAGTTTCACTATTTGATGCTCAAAAATATAATGAAAGCTTAGCAATCTTAAATAAAATACTTACATCTGAGCCAAACGACGCATACGCGCTATATTATAGAGGCATGATTTATGACACTCAAAAGAAATACACAGACGCTATAAACGATTATAAAAAAGCAATCACATCAAATCCTGACTTAATAATCATAAATTATCTGATAGGTGTCGATTATGATATGCTTGAGCAATATAAAAACGCAATCTCATACTATAAATCATTTACATCAACATACAAAGATGATGATGACTACCTGAAATATGCGAAATCTCGTATAACAGAATTGGAGCCTTATGTCAAATAATATTGTTTCAACATTAATCCAAAGCCGCGTATCGCTTGCTCCAATGGCAGGAATAACAGATTATGTATTGAGAAGTCTTATCAGAAAATATTCAAAAAATGCACTTTTAACAACAGAAATGATTAGTTCTGAATATCTTGCGCAAACCCTTAATGGGCGAAGCGGAACAGAGATTTTAAAAAGAGATCCGAATCATTCTCCTATATCTTATCAAATAAGCGGGCACAAACCTTTTATGATGCGTCAGGCAGCAGAATTTTTAAGTGACTATGCTGATATGATAGATATAAATATGGGTTGTCCCGTTAAAAAAGTTGTCTGCGGACAAGATGGTTGCGCCTTAATGCGTAATCCAAGCCTTGCAGCAGATTTAGTTAAAGCAGTTAAAGACGGAACAGATAAGCCTGTAAGTGTAAAATTCAGACTGGGATACACCTTTGAAGAAATGAATTATGTTGAATTCGGTCAACAAATGCAAGAAGCTGGAGCTCAATTCATAACAATCCATGCAAGAACCCGCTCTCAAATGTATTCAGGAGAAGCTGACTGGGGAAAAATAAAAGCTTTAAAAGAAAATGTTGATGTTCCGGTCTTTGCAAACGGAGATGTCACATCTGTAGAGGATGCGATTAAATGCCTTGAATTATCAAAAGCAGACGGAGTTGCAATAGGACGAGGCGCATTAGCAGATCCGACTCTTATTTCAAGAATTGAACATTACTTGAAAACAGGAGAACAACTACCGCTTCCAACACTTGATGAAAAGATTCAAATGCTTAAATATCACCTTGACGAAGAAATAAAACTAAGAGGGGAAAATATTGCAATAAAATTCATGCGTAAATTTTACCCTTATTATCTTGCAGGATTTAAAAATGCTAAAATATTACGTTCAAAATTGGTAGTAGAAGAAAGTTATGACAACATTATAAAATTAATCAATTCATTAAGATTTGTTAACACATAATCAATAAAATAGCAAAGATTTTTATTCAGATTACTTATTGCAATTGCAACAAAGGAGAAGTTTAATGTCCATTGGAATTAATACAGCGGAAAAATTAATAAAACAAACCTCAAAATTTGACTCTTCACATACAAAAGGGCTACAAATGATAAATGAAAGATACTTTACCAAAAGCAAAGGTGTATCTCTAAGCCCTGAAATTGAAACTCAAAAAATAAAATTAGGTCACAAAACAATTTCCGAATTTTCAACAAAAAAATTTAAAAATGGGGACAAATTTGAAGTTTACAGACTTCCTGAACATATTATAAAAGTCTTAAAAAATCGCTTTGGAGAAATAAAAAAATTCTCAAACAGCAATAAAAACGATACAGGAAAATCTGAAACAATTTTAGAACAAGTAAAAACGTTATTTGCAGAAAAAATTCATGAATTTTTAGGTTAAAACTCAATTTAACCTAAAAATTCTTTTTTAAACCTTTATTTTTCTACATTCTTTCAGGAGCAGTTACTGCCAATATATCTTCTAATGCGTTATGAAGAACTGTTTTTACACTCCAAACAAGTGCAATTCTAGCCTTCATCATTTCTTTATCATCAGATATAACGCGGTTTGCATTATAGAATGAGTGGAATTCACTTGCCAATTCTTGAACATATCTGCAAATTGTATAAACCTGACGAGTTTCTGCAGAATTTTTAATAACAGATTTATATTCTTCCAACTTCAAGATTAACTGTCTTGCTGTATCTATTGTCGGAAGAACAGTTTTTGCGCTAAATTCTTTTATCAAAGCATCAAATTCAGCTTCGCTCATCGGAGCAGGAGTTTTTTCTCCTGTTTCTGTATTAACTTTTTCTGATACAACATTTCTCAAAATAGAACAAGCTCTTGCATGAGCATATTGAACATAAAATACAGGGTTGTCATCAGAATTTTTCTTAGCAAGTTCAATATCAAAATCAAGGGTTGTATCAATATTTCTCATAGACATCCAAAAACGAGTAGCATCAACCCCAACTTCGTCAATCAAATCTCCCAGAGTAACCATATTTTTACGCTTACCCATTCTTACTTCATTACCGTTGATTACAAGGTTTACCAACTGTCCTAAAAGGACTTCCAATTTATTAGGGTCGTATCCTAAAGCTTCAATTGATGCTTTTACACGGGCAACATAACCATGGTGATCTGCTCCCCAAATATTAATCATTCTGTCAAAGCCACGTTCCAATTTATCTATATGATAAGCAATATCTGCTGTAAGATAAGTATTTGAACCATCAGCTTTTTTAATAACTCTATCTTGGTCGTCACCATAATCAGATGATTTAAACCAATCAGCGCCGTCTTTTTTGTAAATTTTGCCACTTTCTTTTAATTTATTAACGCATTCTTCAACTTTTCCTGACTTATGCAAAGATAGTTCAGAGTAAAAGTTATCAAAATGAACTTTAAATTTATCTAACAAGTCGCGCTGAACTTTTTCTTCATAATCTTTTGCAAAATCACAAAGTTCTTGAATATCATCAGGTAAACCATTATGAGTTTCCAAATATTTTTTAGCAACCGGAATTAAATAATCCCCCGGATAATAATTTTTTCTTTCAACTTCATCTGTCGGAAAATCAACATCTTCACCAAGTTCTTGACGAATTCTTATTGCAAGAGATTTTCCTAATTTTTGAATTTGAGATCCAGCATCATTTATATAAAATTCCTGATAAACATCATGTCCATAGAATTTTAAAAGATTTGCAAGAACAGAACCCATTGCTGCCCAACGACCGTGACCGATGTGGAAAGGACCTGTCGGGTTTGCAGATACATATTCTAATATAATCTTTTCTGTTTTAACATTTTTTGGTTTACCAAAATCTTTTTTATCAACAAAAATTTCTTCAACGAGATTTGAAAGGATTTTCTTACCTGCTTTAAAATTTATAAATCCGCCAATAACAGAATATTCATTATCATCTTTATCAATATATTCCAGAATATTGTTTGCAATAAGTGGAGGGGCAATTTTAGCAAACCTTGCAAGAGATGAAACATTAACTGCATAATCTCCAAATTCTGTATTTTTTGGACGTTCAGGTGACAATGTACCTTTTTTATATTCAGTCATTACACCAAGTTTTTCATCTTTTATAGCTTTTTCAATAGCGTTTTCAATTTCGGTTATAAAATAATCTTTTATCATAGTTACTCTCCTGCGGACTCTATAATACCACAAACAATTTTTTATTCAAAGGTATTGTAAAGTCCGCAAAAAAGCCTAAAAGTTATAATCTCTTCCGCCATTTTCTATTTTTGTCAAGTCTTCAGCTACTTTTGATTTTACGCACTGAGGACATTCAAGAATTTTAACCTCTTTTTCAATCAAAGCTTCCCCAACTTTTTTGGTTTCTTCAGATGCATAATCTTCCAAATATTCTTTCAAAGTCAAAATAGCATTCGGGTGACAGAAGTTGTGAATTTGTTTTTCCTTACAAATTTCCATAAATCTGTCGCCGGTCCTTCCGTTACGATAACAAGCAGTACAGAAGCTTGGCAAATAACCAAGTTCCATAAGCCATCTTATAACTTCATCTAAAGGACGTCTGTCTGACACATCAAATTGAGCGGAATCATCTTTTTCAGGCATTGGGTTAAAATAACCGCCGACACTTGTTTTAGAACCGCCTGAAATTTGTGAAATTCCGAGTTCCAATACACGTTTTCTGCATTCTGCGCTTTCTCTTGTAGAAACAATCATGCCTGTATAAGGAACAGCAATTCTAATACAAGCAACAATTTTAGCAAACGTATCATCATCAATTCCGTTATCAAATGTTTCAGGATCAATATCATCTGCTCTTCTAATTCTTGGAACGCTTATTGTATGAGGGCCTACACCGAATGTAGCTTCCAAATGTTCTGCGTGCATTAACAAACCTGCAAATTCATATCTATATGATTCCAATCCAAATAAAACACCCAAACCTACATCATCAATACCCCCTTGCATAGCTCTATCCATAGCTTCCGTATGGTATTTGTAATTATGTTTTGGTCCTGTCGGGTGAAGTGTTTCATAACTTTCTTTGTTATATGTTTCTTGGAACAAAATATAAGTTCCGATACCTGCTTCGTGTAATTTTCTGTAATTTTCAACTGTTGTAGCTGCAATATTAACATTTACACGTCTAATTGAACCGTTTTTATGTTTTATTCCGTAAATTGTCTTGATAGATTCTAAAATATATTCCAAAGGGTTATTAACAGGATCTTCACCTGCTTCTATTGCAAGTCTTTTATGTCCCATATCTTGAAGTGCTATAACTTCATTTTTAATTTCTTCCTGAGTTAACTTACGTCTTGGAATATGTTTATTTTTAGCGTGATAAGGGCAATATACGCAACCGTTTACGCAATAATTAGACAAATACAAAGGTGCGAAAAGAACAATTCTGTTTCCGTAATAGTCTAATTTTATTTTTTTAGCAAGCTCAAAGATTTCATTATTCTTATCAGGATTGTCACAAGCTAAAAGGACAGAAGCTTCTCTATGTGTCAAGCCTTTTCCAAGCTTTGCTTTCTCTAAAATTTTGTCAATTACTTCAATATTATTTTTATTTTCATCTGCATATTTTAATGTATCAAGAATTTCTTCATGTGAGATAAATTCATCGGCATCATGTGATTTTGGATTATACATATAACTCTCCTCCCTAACCAAAACTATGATAACGCTGACAAAAATAAAAGTAAATAGGAATTATCTTTCAACAAAACCTCCGCCAATTAAGTGCTTGTCATCTATATCATAAATAACACCTGATTGACCGTTTGTAATAGAATTTACGGGTTCATAAAATTCAATATCGGCAAAATCGTTGAATAACCTTACATGAGCTTTTTTATGCTCCATGTTATAGCGAATTTTTACCCAAGCATCAAATTCATGTTTTTCAACCGGATAAGTTAAATTCAAATTGTTAAGCTTACAATTTTTTCTATAATTATCTTCTTCTCTGCCGACATAAACAATATTTTTAGCAGGGTTTATATCAATAACATACAAAGGATAAGGTGCCGCAATTCCGATACCTTTTCTCTGACCTATCGTATATTGATAACAACCGTTATGAACTCCCCATTTTTTACCTGTCAGAATATCAATAAAATCGCCTTTATTTTCCCCCAGTTTTTCTGACAAGAATTTTTTTGTAGTCATCGGTTTTTGGATAAAACATATATCCTGACTTTCCTTAGAATCCTTTGGAGGTAAATCAAAATCTTCAGCAATCTTTTTTACCTCAGACTTTTCATAATGGTATAGAGGAAATATTGTTTTTGATAACTGTTTTTGTCCTAAACGATATAGAAAATATAACTGATCCTTATGTTCATCTTTTGCAGGATAAAGTTTATACACTCCGTCAACGCATCTGATATCAGCATAATGACCTGTTGCAAAAATATCCGCATTTAACTTATTAACAGCATAATCAAAAAGCACTCCCCATTTTATAAACTGATTACATACAATACATGGGTTTGGAGTTTTCCCAGACTTATAAGAATTTATAAAATAATCTATAACTTTAGAGCGAAATTCATCTGTCACATCACAAACATAATGCTCGATACCGAGTTTATCAGCAACTTTTTTAGCATTCTCTACAACGACATCAGATGATTTTACCATCTTTCCTGTCAATCCTATTACTTCATACCCCTGTTGTTGTAAAAGAAGTGCGGTTACAGAACTGTCAACTCCGCCGCTTAATGCAACAACTGCTATTTTTCTTGTAGTCATAAATTAATTATAACTTAAATATTTTTTATAGTAAAATAAAACTAAAGGAGAGAAGTATGAATAAAGAAATTAAAGCAGTAATTCTTGCCGCAGGTAAAGGCACAAGAATGAAATCAAATACACCGAAAGTTTTGCATAAAATATTTGAAAAACCGCTTTTAGGATATGTATTAGATAATGTAAAAAATATAACAAATGAATCATTTGTAATCGTAGGACACCACGCAGAAGAAGTTACAGAATTTGTAGAAAAAAATTATAAATCAGCTAAAACAGTTCTGCAATCACCTCAACTCGGAACAGGTCATGCAGTGTCTATGGTATGTCCTGCATTAGAGAATTTTGACGGACAAGTAATTATATTATGCGGTGATACACCACTAATTACAGAAGAAACATTGAAAAAATTTGTAGATTACCACAACTCTAATAATTCTGACTTAACAGTTATGAGTACAATCTTTGAGAACCCTACAAATTATGGAAGAATTATAAGAGAATCAGACAATTCTCTAAAATGTATAGTTGAAGAAAAAGATGCAACATCTGATCAAAAAGCCGTAAAAGAAGTTAACGCAGGAATTTATTGTCTTAACTGGGGTAAAATTAAGCCTGCATTTTCTCAACTTACAAGCAACAACGCTCAAGGAGAATATTACCTTACAGACATTATTGCTTGGGGTAAAAAGAATAATCTTAATGTTAACGCATATATCTTAGAAAACAGCGACGAAATTTACGGTATTAATTCAAGAAAAAATTTGGCTGAAGCTACAAGAATAATGAATGAAAGAAAATTAAATTCATTAATGGATAATGGAGTTACAATTGTAGATCCTTCATCTACCTGGATTTCAGAAGATACAAAAATCGGTGCTGACACAACAATTTACCCATCAACTTATATAGAAGGTAAAAACAAAATCGGTAAAAATTGCAAAATCGGGCCTTGTGCACACCTTAGAGGCGATGTTGAAATAGATGACAACTGCAAAATCGGGAATTTTGTAGAAGTCAAAAAGGCGAAAATAGGTCATAACACAAATGCAGGGCACTTAAGCTACATCGGTGACAGCGAATTGGGCTCTCACATAAATATTGGAGCAGGAACAATCACCGCAAATTATGATCCAATTACAAAAACAAAAAGTAAAACAGTATTAAAAGACAACGTAAAAATCGGTTCAAACACCGTACTTGTTGCCCCTGTTGAAATCGGCGAAGGTACAAATATCGGAGCCGGAAGTGTGATCACCAAAAATATCGGTGAATGGGCACTTGGATTAACTCGTGCACCTTTGAGAATTATCGAAAACTGGGTTAAAAAGAAAATGTAACCCGAATGTAAATTAATACAAATTTGAAGATTTTTAAGGCGGGAATTTCTCCCGTCTTATTTATGCTAAAATTTACTTATGACAACCAAAGAAATAAAATGGACAATGTTTGTAATAACAGCAGTCGGCAACGTCATTGCCATGCTGGATTCTACAACAGTAAATCTTGCATTATACCCCATGTCCGTTGATCTTCATGTTACGATGGGTCAAATTCAATGGGTTATGATTGCATATATGCTTGTTTTAACCGTATTCTTACCGTTTTTCGGCAAGCTCGGCGATATATTTCCGAAAAACAAGTTATATATGACAGGATTTTCAATGTTTGCACTTGGAGCTTTGCTGAACACTACTGCTCACAACTTTGGGCTTTTAATTGCTTACAGATGCCTTGAAGCTCTTGGTGCATCTATTATGCTTTCAAACGCTCAGGCAATAATTACAACCATTTTCAAAAATGAACGCAGAGGAAAAGCTCTCGGATTAAACGGTTGTCTTGTTGCAATAGGCGGAATGAGCGGGCCAGCACTCGGTGGAATTTTGCTAAACTACTTTGGCTGGCATTCTGTATTTATTCCGTGTATTCCAATAGCAATTGCAGGTGCTTTTTACGCGTACAAATTTTTGCCGCATCACGCTAAAACTGACAGAAAAAATTTCAAATTCGATTACAAAGGATTTATATATTTTACAATAAGCTTATTTGCACTACTTCTTGCAATTTCAGAAGGTCACAGCTGGGGTTGGAATTCTCTAAAAATTATCGTTTTAGGGATAATAACTCTAATTTTCGGAGTCCTATTTTATGTCAGAGATCATCATATAAACTATCCGCTTATTGATTTTTCTCTGTTTAAAATAAGACCTTTCACATTCGGAAACCTTGGAGTTATGACATCATATATGGCAATGTACACAAACAGTATTCTTTTGCCGTTTTTCCTTCAAGAAATCTTAAAATATAATCCGCTTGTGACAGGGCTTTTAATACTACCTTATTCACTTACACTTTCAATGATTGCACCTGTTGCAGGAAGATTGTCAGGCAAGTACGGAAGCAGATACTTAACTATTGCAGGCCCGACAGTTTATTGTATAGCACTTTTAATGTTTACTCTTTACGATAAAAATGTTGCAATGTGGCAAATCGTTCTGGCTTCAGGAATTATGGGAATAGGTAACGGACTTTTCCAATCACCTTCAAACAACGCAATTATGACCTGTGTAGAACACGGGCATGTCGGATTGGCATCAGGAATTCTTGCTCTTTCAAGGAATATGGGTAACATTCTTGGAGTTGCCGTTACTATTACACTTTTTGAAACATTCAGAAAAATATTTCTTGAAGCAGGAAATGTATATGATACAGCATTTTTAACAGCGTACAGAACAACAATGTGTTTTGGCATATTTTTCGGACTTTGCTGTCTGACATTTGCATTTATAGCTTATAAAAAGGATTAATAAAAATTTAAACAATTTTATGTAAACATTGTAAATAAAATAATAGCCAAAATTTTAATTTTGAAGTATTATAAAAGTAACAAAGGGGATTTATAATCGTGGAAAAAAATTTAAACAATGATATGACAATAGGAATACCTCGCGCAATGTCCTTTTATCACAATTACCCATTTTATTACGGATTTTTTACAGATCTTGGGATAAAAATAGTATTATCAGACATGACAACAAAACAGACAATGTCCAGAGGATCATCTCTCGTTGTTACTGAAACTTGTTTACCGATAAAAGTTTACATCGGGCATGTATTAAATTTGATTGACAAAGGTGTTGATAAAATATTCGTACCTTCTATTCAATCAATTGCACCAAAAATTTATAACTGCTCAAAAATCAGAGGATTACCTGATTTGGTTAGAAATGTTGTAAAAAAAGATTTTACAATGATTGAAGCAACTCTTGATAAATCAGAAAAAAATCAAGGAATTTATGAATTTTTGAAAGAAATGGTTGCACCATTTGGGATTACTGATATGGAACGTATAAAAAAAGCTTCTAAAGCAGGCTGGAGAACTTATAACAACTTCCATATTATGTCAAAATCAGGCATGAGCTATAAAAAAGCTATGAATTATGCTCTACAAGGAAAAGTATTCATTGAAAATCAAACAAAAGAATATCCTATTTCAATTGCTTTGATATCACACGGATATAACATTTTTGATGAAAGAGTTTCAATGAAAATATTTGATAAATTAGAAAAAATGGATGTAAAAGTATATTCATCACTTCAATTATCAAATGAACAAATGGACGATGGTATAAAAGCTCTCGGACAAGAAATGTATTGGGCAAACGAAAGAGAAATGACAGGTGCAGCAGGTCATTATTTAAAAGATACAAAAATAGACGGTCTGATTACACTTACTGCATTTGGTTGCGGACCTGATTCTTTGATGATTGAAAGAATTACAAGACAGGCAAAACGCTTCAACAAGCCGTTATTAAATCTTACTGTTGATGAACAAACAGGTGAAGCAGGATTTATAACACGTTTGGAAGCCTTTGTTGATATGTTGTTCCGTAAAAAACGAGCTAAAATTATCAATAAAATCGAAATTAACGGAGAAAACACATATATTCCAAACACAAATTATATTGAAACTACTCAAGAAAGATAAAAAAGATAAAACAAACATAAAAAAAGAGGTCATCAAATTAATGACCTCTTTTTTTATTTATAAAATCTGACTAAACTTTTCTTTTTCTAGCAGCTTCAGATTTGCGTTTTCTTTTTACGCTTGGTTTTTCGTATCTTTCACGTTTTTTAACTTCTGAAAGTATACCGGCTTTTTGAATTTTTTTCTTGAAACGTCTTAGTGCGCTTTCAATTGATTCGTTTTCGCCAACTTTAACTTCTGCCATTTATATTTTCACCACCTTTATGGTCTTTTTGTACAATATATATACATTATAAACAAAATAAAAATAATTTCAAGTCCGGCAAAACATCTTGACAAAATAAAAAAAATAAGAAATAATAAATTTAGAAACAGGAGGCAAAAATGGTTAAGAATAGAGCTTTTAGAATCCCCCCCCCCGCAAAGTTAAGAATTGTCAAGGGTTTTAAAGGGTTTACATTAGCAGAAGTATTAATTACACTTGGAATTATTGGAGTTGTTGCAGCGCTTACCATACCTACACTTATTGCGAAATATCAAGAAAAAGTCTTAATTACTGCAGCAAAAAAATCTTATAGCACAATCTATAATGCTATCAACAGTTGGTGTCAAAAAAATGGAGAACTTGGAAATTACGAATATTTTTGGACATCACAAAGTAATAATACTGAAATAATTAACGAACTAGCAAAAGAATTAAATGCAGTAAATGTCTGTACAAGTTCAAGCAATATCACAAAATGTGGTGGGAAATATGATGTAAAAAAAGCTAAAAAAACAAACGATGGAAAGGGAAATACTGCTACAGAACAAGCAATGAATTCTAGACGCATAGTCTTAGCTGATGGAAGTTTTATATCTTTGTTCACAGAAGTCCAAAACGGAGGATGTACTCACACATATTTTAGCCCTGAGAGAGACCCTAATGGGAATTACATTGAAGACTCATCTAGTCCTACAGGCTATAAAGGAGAATACAAATCATCTCCAAATTGCGGATTTATTCATATTGATACAAATGGTCTAAAAGGTCCTAATCAAGTAGGGAAAGATTATTTCATTATAGGAACATCTGGGAAAGCATTAAGTTCAACCTCAGATACATACGGTAACCTTAACTATGTTTTATCACATGATAAATTAATAGAAACAGAAAATTACAAGTTAGGAAAATACTAATTATAATCAAACAATATTTCTTTAATTATGCTGATAGAGTAAAGATTTGGTAAATTTCCTCATCTGAAAGCTCTGTAATAATCTTTTCACCTTCGTAAACAGCCAAATCTGCCAATTCTTTTTTAGATTTTAACATTTCGTCAATCTTTTCTTCAAAAGTGCCGAGTGTTATCATTCTGTGAACCATTACATTTTTATCCTGACCTATACGATAAGTTCTATCTGTTGCCTGATCTTCAACAGCAGGATTCCACCACAAGTCGTAATGAATTACATTGGTTGCACTTGTCAGGTTCAAACCTGTTCCACCAGCTTTCAAAGACAATACCATAATTTTTGCATCATCTTCATTTTGGAAACGATTAATCAAATCTTCTCTTTGAGGAACAGTTAATGAACCATGGAAGAATAACGGATCAGTTGAGCATTCATCGGCAATAACTTTACATAAAATATCTCCCATTTCCTTATATTGCGTAAAGATAAGAGTCTTTTCATTGTTATCCAAAATGCTTTGAACAGTTGAAATACATTTATCCATTTTACCTGAAAGCTCTTTGCTCATTTCACCGCCCTTCAAGAACTGATAAGGGTGGTTACAAATTTGCTTCAAAGCAGTAATAAGTTTGAAGATATTTCCGCGTCTGTTTATACCTGTGAATCCTGAAATCTTATCCATCATCTCATTAAGAGTTTTTTCGTACAGAACAGCTTGAGGTTTAGATAAGTAACAGTAATCATTAATAACCATTTTTTCAGGAAGATCTGTGATAACGTGTTTATCAGTTTTCAAACGTCTTAAGACAAACGGAGAAACAGACATTTTTAATTTTGCTGCACGAGAATTTTCCTTAAATCTTTCTATCGGAATAGCATAACTCTTTTGGAACTCTCTCAATGTACCTAAATAACCATGGTTTATAAAATCAAATATAGACCACAATTCTGTCAATCTGTTTTCAACAGGAGTACCTGTCATTGCAATTTTTACATCAGATTTCAACATTTTTACAGCCAAAGTTTGAGCTGTATCAGGGTTTTTAATATTTTGAGCTTCATCAACAATTATCATACCCCAAGTGTGTTTCTTTAATTCTTCAACATCTATACGCATAATTGCATAAGTTGTCAAAATAACATCATGTTTCAAATCCAATTTTCTTTCGGCACCGTGATAAATAACAGCATCTAATGAAGGTGCAAACATTTGTAATTCCTTCATCCAGTTACCCATCAAGGTTGTAGGACAAATTACAAGTACAGGTTTATCAAGTTTGTTTTCCTCTTTCATTTTTAGGATTAAACTTATTACCTGAATTGTTTTACCTAAGCCCATATCATCAGCCATACAAGCGCCAAAGCCCTTTGAAACATTTGTCCACAGCCATTTCAAACCTGTTTGCTGATAAGGTCTTAATTCACCGTTTAAAGTTTTTGGAGGAGTAACCTCAACAGGTTTGTTAAAATCTTGTATAACCTTTGCAAAAGCTTCATCATAATCAAAATCATATTGATCAAACTGTCCCGACATAGAAGCGTGAATCAATTCCATTCTTGACATTGATTTCAAGTTTGCTTTTGCAAGCTGCTCAAAGAGTTTTTTAGTGTCTTCTTTGTCTATCAAAACATATTTGTTCTTATACTTTATAAGCCCGTTTTGACCTTCCACAAGTTTATTAAATTCTTCAATAGAAAGCTTTTCATTTCCAATCGCAATTTCGTATGAAAAATCAAGAATATCATCGAGTGATATTTTTGAAGACGAAGTATTATTGAAAATATCCGCAAGCTCTTTTGAACGAGAAGTTTTCACTTTTGCGTTAATAGAAGCTCTCGGAACAACAATATTTGTAAGCTCTTTAGGCAAAATAACTTCAATCTGAGCCTTTTGAAGATAATAAGCAGTCTGAGTAATAATTTTATAAACCTGATTTAAATCCAAATCAAGAGCAAGTTTTTCTTCATCTTCAAACAATTCTTCCAATTCAGGCATATATCTTGTTGCATAATTAAGTTGTTTTTCAACAATTCTTGCAATATCAGATGAATTTGCGCCAAATACTTCATCATCAGTGTAAAGTTTATCAATTAAAACATCTTCCCCTGTTTTTCTATTTTTAATATGAACCTTCAAGCGGAAAAGCTCTTTATCATCAATCTTATCAATCTTGAAGAAAGGAATAACGTCATATTTACCCAAATAAAGTTCATCAAACCACTGAGCAAGGCTTTCTGCAATATCATGCCCTTTCATCACAGAACGCTGTTCCAAATCTTTTATCATATAAGTTCCAGATTTTACATCTTTAAACTTATACGCTTTGATATTCAAAAATTTATAAATTACATAATTCAAATAATTATAAATAAAATCGTTTATAAAATTTTTAGGCTGACCGCCTTTTATAAACAAATCTTCTGGAATATTTTCTTCAAACTGATTAATAATTCTTGCAAGCTGTTGCGAATTAATAATCGGTTCATAAACAATTCTGAACATTGATCCATGAGTTTTTACAGTCGGAATAAAATACAGTTTTTCAATAAGCTTCATAACAAAATATGTAAGCTTGTTCAAATAAATAAAAGTCGGAGTTAAAGATTCTAAATCAACAACGTTGCCAAAACCGCCGAAATAATCCATTACAAGATCAAGGCTCATTGCATAACCAACTTTATCATCCATAACCTCAGATTTAAAACGGAATAAAGACCCTTTAGATTTCAAATAATACTGAAAATTATTGGTCGGAGTAACAAAAAACGATAATTTATCATTGTTATTAACAAGATAAAAATTTGTATTTCTTGTCGGAGGATTAGGGCTTAAAAATACTCCTGCAAATTCATCTTCAACAGTCTGATAAATCAAACTCAAAGTATAACGAAAATCTTTATTTTTAAAACCTTCAGGATTTTCAGACAAATTGAAAAACAATTCATCAACATTATTCTTTTTAAATGAAAAATCAATATCTAATACTTTATTATCAGCCATAATCATCCTAATATTATTTGTAAAAAAGATGCCGTTGAAATTTGACGGCATCTTTTTGCGAATTAAGTTATTTAATCAAAGACTCACAATCCATTTCAGCAGGTTTTTTAATACCCATTAACTGAAGAATTGTCGGAGCCACATTGCATAAAGCACCGTCATCTTTCAATTGCATATCTTTAGGAGCATTGATAAGAGTAAACGGAACTTTATTTGTTGTGTGAGCTGTTTGAGGTTTTCCAGTATCAGGGTTAACCATAACTTCAGAGTTACCGTGATCAGCTGTCAACAACATAATTATATTATTTTTAATACAAGCATCAGCGATTTTGCCTACACATTCATCAACAGTGTGACATGCTTTTTCAGCAGCTTCCAAAACTCCTGTATGACCAACCATATCAGGGTTTGCAAAGTTTACCAAAATAAATTCATATTCAGGATTTTCAATTGCTTTCAAAACATTTTCACAAACTTGAGGAGCGCTCATTTCAGGTTGCATATCGTAAGTTGCAACTTTTGGTGACGGAACAAGAACTCTTGTTTCGTGAGGTTGAGGCTCATCAATACCACCATTAAAGAAGAATGTTACGTGAGCATATTTTTCAGTTTCAGCAGTTCTAAACTGATGAATACCGTTAGCTTCCAAAACATCACCTAAAATATTTACAAGATGTTCTTTAGGAAATGCAACAGGGAATGTAAAATCTTCATTATAGCTTGTCATTGTTATGTAGCAAAGATTTTTAAGAACTTTCTTTCTTTCAAATCCGTCAAAATCCTTGAAGTTAAGAGCTTTTGAAATTTCTCTTGCTCTATCAGGTCTAAAGTTAATGAAGATAATAGAATCATTGTCATGAATTCTTGATTCTTCACCGCCTATAACTGTTGGAAGGACAAATTCATCATTATCACCTCTTGCATAAGATGCTTTAACACCTTCACAAGCAGTTGCAGCATGTTCGCCTTCACCAAACAATAATGCGTTATAACCTTTTTCAACTCTATCCCAACGATTATCTCGGTCCATTATGTAATAACGACCAATAATTGTTGCAACAGGAGGAAGTCCGTATTTTTTCAATTCATCTTCAACAGGTTGAATAAATGTGCAAGCACTTTGAGGCGGAGTATCACGACCGTCTAAGAAAGCGTGAACATAAACTTTTTTCAAACCGTTATCAGCAGCCATTTTAATCAATGCTAAAAGGTGATCTAAAGAAGAGTGAACACCACCGGTTGATACAAGTCCGAAAATATGCAAAGCTGAATTGTTTTCTTTTGCATGGTTCATAGCCATCAAGAAGCGTTCATTTTTAAAGAAAGAACCGTCTTTAATAGCTCTGTTAATTCTTGACAAGTCTTGGTGAACAACACGACCAGCGCCTAAATTCAAGTGCCCTACTTCACTGTTACCCATTTGACCTTCAGGCAAACCAACGTACTGCCCATCTGCGTGAATTGAAATTGTAGGATATTCTTTTTCTAATTTGTCAACATGAACAGGATGAGCTAATTTTGTAGCATCATATTCAGGGTGATTTTTGCTAATTCCCCAGCCATCCATAATACATAATAATACTCTCTGTGTCATAATTTATGTCCTCTATTTATATTTCATCACTTATAGTTAGAATACCAAGAACATAAACCAAAAACAAGAGGGAAACTAATCCAAAAAATTAATAAACAATTTGTACGTAAACAGTTCTGGTACGGGCTTTATTGTCAAAATCTATTAAAACAATTTGCTGCCACTGACCTAACTGTAATGCACCATCGATTAAAGGCACCATTGTAGAATTTCCAATAATTGATGCTCTAACGTGCGCATAACCGTTACCGTCATGCCAAGTTTCATCGTGGTGATAAATTGCTTCTGCAGGGGCAAATTTTTCTAAAGCTTCAGGTAAATCAACAAGCAACCCCGGTTCAAATTCAATATTTGTAACAGATACAGTACTTCCGGCGACATAAACATGAACAACTGCAGATTGCAAAGAATGACTATATACTGCATGTTTTACCTGCTGAGTAATATCAATAATATCAGAAAATCCTTGAGTACTTACAGTAAATTTATCATTAATAACCGTCATATAAAATTTTACTCCCTAACCATACATCTCATCAGCGTAAAAAACAAATTCCAAATGTCCTATAATAATTGTATCACCGTCTTTTATACCTTTTTGAGATAATGCTTCAAATACACCCATACCCTTTAAAATATTTTGGAAACGAATTACCTGCTCAGTGTTTCTTTCATCTGTAACACCAGCAATTCTCTCAATCTTACCGCCTTCAATGATAAAGGTATCTTTTGCGACTTTAAAAATTTCAAAAGCACTGTCATCGTTATAATAAGCACCCAAATCTTCTTCTACAACAATTTCAGTCTCAACTTTTGGAATTTCATCAACCTTATCCCCGACAAAATCAAGCAATCTTTCAACATTTTCACCGGTAACGGCTGAAATTTCAAAAACATCTGATGCAACAGCTTTAAACTGATTTAAAAGTTCATTTTTTCTGTCATCATCAATAGCATCAATTTTGTTCAAAACAACAATTTGATACAAGTTTGCCAAATGTTCAGAATGTTTTGCTAATTCAAGATTTATCTTTTTGTAATTTTCAAAAGGATTTTCTTCTGTTGAATCTATTACGTGAAGCAAAAATCTACATCTTTCAACGTGGCGAAGGAAATCAAAGCCTAAACCGACACCTTCTGACGCGCCTTCAATCAATCCGGGAATATCAGCAACAACATATCCATCTCCTGAGCGTTTTTTAACAACTCCTAAATTTGGAATTAAAGTTGTAAATGGATAATCAGCTATTTTTGGTTTTGCAGAACTTATACGGCTGATTAAAGTTGATTTTCCCGCATTTGGCATACCTAAAAGCCCGACATCAGCAATAAGTTTCAATTCCAAAAACAATTCACGTTCAATTGAAGGTTCACCAGGTTCACAAAATTGCGGTGCTCTTTTTTGCGCTGTTGCAAATCTTGCGTTGCCTCGTCCGCCTCTGCCGCCTTTTGCGACCAATGCTTTTTGTTCATGAGTTTTTAAATCAGCAATAATATTACCTGTTTTAACATCTTTAACAACAGTTCCGACAGGGACTTTTATATACAAATCTTTTGCACAAGCTCCATGCATATTTTTTATTCCGCCGTTTTCTCCTGCTTCTGCCTTAAATACAGACTTATGCTTAAAATCCATTAATGTAGACATATTTTCATCAGCAACTAAATATACATCTCCGCCTCTGCCGCCATCTCCGCCTGCAGGGCCGCCTTTATCAACATATTTTTCTCTGCGCCAAGCAACCATTCCGTTGCCGCCACGTCCTGATACTACTCTTATTTTGGTTTTATCTACAAATTTCATTTTCTATTCACCTTCAATCAATAAGGTCTTTTTCACTGACAAATTGATAAATACACAATTATCAAAATTTATCCCTTACAACTGTTATACATTAAGATTTTTTGTAATATAATAATATTACTATGAAAAATATAAAAAATAAATTGTTCTCTAAAGAACCTGTAACAATAGGCCCGGAAAGCGGATATGACAACTATATAATGGCAATAGAATCAAGTTGTGATGAAACTGCTTGCGCTATAGTGAAAAATGGAAGAGAAGTTATCGCAAATGTTGTAGCTTCACAAATAAAAACTCACGCGCAATTTGGCGGAGTAATTCCTGAAATTGCAGCAAGAGAACATCTTGATTCAATCAATATTATTATAGAAGAGGCATTTAAACAGGCTAAAGAAAATGCAAATCTTAATCCTGAAGATATTACAGCATTTGCAGGAACTGTCGGTCCTGGTCTTGTAGGCTGCTTACTTGTCGGATTAAACGCAGCAAAAACACTTGCACTTACTTACGATAAACCATTTATCGGGGTAAACCATTTAAATGCACATCTTTGCGGGAACTATCTTGATACAGATTTAAAACCGCCTTTTATGGCACTTTTAGTAAGCGGCGGTCATACTCAAATTATTGATGTAAAATCTTATTCTGAGCAAACAATCCTCGGCGAAACAGTTGATGACGCTGTTGGAGAAGCTTATGATAAAGTTGCAAGATTGATAGGTTTGCCATATCCAGGCGGCCCAAAATTGGATAAACTTGCTCAAGAAGGGAATCCACATGCATTTAAACTTCCCGAAGCAAGAGTTGACGGTTACAATTTCAGCTTTAGCGGTCTTAAAACAGCAGTTCTCAGACTTGTAAAATCATTTGACGGAAAAGAAATGCCTGTGAAAGATATATGCGCAAGTTTTCAAGAAACCGTATCCTCTACACTTTTACACAAATTAAAAAAAGCACTCGAAGAAAGCGGTTACAAACAAGTTGTTATAGCAGGCGGAGTTGCAGCAAATTCTGAAATCAGAAAAAAAATATTCAACCTAGAAAATGAAGGTTACAAAGTGTTTGCACCTCCAATGAAATATTGCACAGATAATGCTGCTATGGTTGCATCTTGCGCTTATTTCAATACAAATACTTTTGATGATGTCAATACAGAAGTATTCTCTCGTGTAAAATAATCATTAAAAATTGTAAATTTTACACTTTTAAATAGCAAAAAAATTTTTTCAAGAGTATTATACCCAATATGATAAATCTTGGGATAAATAACTATACTATGAAACCTTTTCGCGGAACCGAACAAAATTCAGTTCCGCTTTCTCATCAACAAGTAACTTTTTGCGGAGTAACAGAAGAATTATCAAAAAGATTTATAAAAACACAAAAAGAAATTATAGATGAATTTGTAAAAGATCCTGCATCTGATTGGATTGCAGGGAATTTGCCAAAAAGTTGGCTTGCAAAAATCAATCATTTACCTAAAAAAGAACAAAAAGAAATACAGGAAAAAGTTTTTCTTGTATTTAGAAGCGCAATTAAACATTTAAAACCTTATTGTGCACCAAAATATAGCAAAGAATACAACCAACATAAAGCAGAACTTGAAAATAGAAGATTAAAAGAAGCTTCAGCAATATTAACAAGAGGATTAAGAAAATTTGGAATCTTGCCGGAAACCAATACTGTTAATTTTAAAATCCTAAAAGTTACCGGAAGTTATACCCAAAGAGCATACCTTTTAAGCGAAAAAGGGAAAAATCCAACTCTTGAAAAATTATTTATTAAAAAATTCAAAAAATCTAAAAACGACTATTCTTCAGATTATAACGGACAATTTGCAGAACTTGCACACGGGTTGTTTTTAAATAAAAAAATTAAAAGCAAGTTTATGGGAAACTTTTATTGGGGGGATGCAAAAGCAGGTTATATGGCAGAAGAATATCAAACATTACCCCAACATGCAAGTTACATAGTCAAATTTAAGCCCTATTACGATACAATACGCAGTTTTGCGAAAGACTTGCTAGATAAAACAGGGATTTATATAAACGAACTTACAAGATATGGAATTATTCCAGGGAAAAAGACATCTAAAGGCTTTAAACCATACTCAAAAGAACATATTATTACAGGTCTGCTTCAGGCAATACTGGAAAAACACGGATTATACCACAACGATCTGCACAATCTAAATGCTATCATAGGTTCAACCGATGATCACAAACCGATTGTCAAACTCGTTGATATTGGCGGATTATCAGAGATTAGCAAACCTTCGAATACAATTTAGAAAGAATAAAGTCATTAATTTTCTTTTCTAAATGACAGTTAAAATGCCCGTTGACTTCCTTAATAAAGTAACAAGGACTTGTTACATTAATTTCTATAATTTTTTCATCAATAACATCAAGCCCTACAAGCGGAAGCCCTAACCTATTCAATTCTTTTGCAACAGGCATAAATTTTTCTTTCTCACTAAGCGAAAGTTCTGCTTTTACAATATTGCTGTCACAATGTTCATTAAATTTGAAATCATCATTTGAAGGAAGTTTTTGAACACAAACATCCAAAACTTCATCGCCAAGAAACATTACACGCTTATCGCCAAAACGAGCTTTTGGAATATATTTTTGAACCATTATAAGCTGTGTATTATTTTTGGTCATTGTATTAATTATAACAGCAGTATTTTTATCACCCTTCTTTAAGGTCATAACACCTGACCCAAAACAAGCATTCAAAGGTTTCAAAACGATTTCTTCATGCTTATTTAAAAAGTTTATAATATCAGATTTTGATGATGTAACTATATTTTCAGGCATTAAATCCAAAAATTTAACAGTGTGCATCTTTTCATTGAAGTTTCTGATAGCTTTAGGATCATTCAAGATTAGAGTTCTATTTCTGTCAACAAAATCAAATACGTAAGTTGCATTAATATAATCCAAATCAACAGGAGGATCAGGTCGAAACATAACAAGAGAAAAATCATTTATCTTAAAAGTTTTTAAAGCTTTATCGTAAAAAATATTTCCGTCTTTTTCATAAGCTTCATAACAATGAGCATAAGCCGTTCCTGAATCAAGACATAAATTATCAATAGTTGTAATAAAAACATTTTTATTGGATAACAAAAATTCTCTTATCATCCAAAAATTTGTAACAAGATTATTAAACTCAAAATATTTAAGTTCTAATCTGTCAATAACAAATAAAATATCCATTTTTTTCTCTCCATATAGCATTTTTAGTTTATCTCAAGAGATACAATTATTTCAATAGAGAATTTAACTAATCAACTTTCTCAGGATTTAAAATAACACAATTTGAATTATTTATTTGAATAAGTTTCATAAATTTTTCCAAATCTGTTTTAATTTCAGGGAATGTGTTGTAATGCATAGGAATAACAGTTTGAGCGCCAATCCAATCAGCAGCAACGGCAGCATGTTCTGCATCCATTGTGTAATGTCCGCCTATCGGAAGAAGTGCAATGTTTGGTCTGTACAATTCTTTTATAGTTTTCATCTCAGTTGTCAAAGCAGTGTCACCGGCATGATATATACGCATTTTTTCAACATCAAATACAATACCTGCAGGTTCTCCGGCATATCTTCCATCAGGCAAAGAACTTGTATGGAAAGCAGGAACAAAAACAACTCTGCCCCAATCATAATTAATCCAACCGCCAAAATTTACTGCACGAACTTTGCAGCCCTGTTCCTTGCAATAATGAGCAAGTTCAACGATTGCTGTAATTGTTGCATCTTTTTCTTTAGCAATTTCTATAGCTTGACCTAGGTGGTCACCATGGGCATGAGTTAAAAAGATATCGGTAATATTGGCTTTATGCCAATCATATTTTGGATTAATACTAACATAAGGATCAACTAATACTGAATTATCTTTCAATTTAAATTCAAATGCACTATGTCCGATATATTTTAAATCCATAATTTCTCTCCTTTATTTTAAAAATTTAATATTTAATCAATATAACAAATTTTATTGTAAAATACAATTATGCAATATAACTTATTAATGCAAAAATGTATAGATTTAGCAAAACAAGGAGAAGGTCAAACATCACCAAACCCTCTTGTAGGCTGCGTTGTTCTTGATAAAGACGGTAATGAAATTTCAACAGGCTATCACCATAAATACGGAGATAACCATGCAGAAAGAGAGGCTCTTTTAAAATTGCATAACGGAGAAGAAAAAGGGGGAACTTTAATTGTAAATTTAGAACCTTGCTCACATTTTGGTAAAACTCCGCCTTGCGCAGATTTAATTATCGAAAGAGGGATTAAAAAAGTTGTAATAGGAATGCAAGATGTAAACCCAATTGTTGCAGGCAACGGAATTTGGAAGTTAAAAAATGCAGGGATTGAAGTTATAGAAAACGTTCTTGAAGATGAATGCAAACAACTGAACGAAGTTTTCATCAAGAATATGACAAAGAAACAAGTATTTGTAGCAATAAAAACAGCAACAACTCTTGATGGAAAAATTGCGACAAAAAGCGGTTCTTCAAAATGGATTACATCAGAAAAAGCAAGAGAAGAAGTCAAAAAAATCAGAAATAGATATGATGCTATATTAACAACATCTTCAACAATTCTTGCTGATAATCCGACTATGGCACATCGCAAAAAAATTATTCTTGATAGAGAATTAAAAACTAATATTGAAGCTCCTATATATAAAGACGGAGAAATTTATTTGTTTAATGCAACACTTGATATGTTTGAAGGCGGAATTAATTTTATAAAAACTCCTGTTAATAAAAACAAACTGGATTTAAAATACATTTTAGAAAGAGCTTTTGACCTCGGGATTAAAAGCATATTAGTAGAAAGCGGCGGTCACTTAAACGGAGAAATTTTAAAATATACAGATAAAATATACCACTTTATTGCTCCAAAAATTACAGGTGATAACAGATCTTTATCCTGTTTTGATTTTAGGGAAATAGATGATATTAATGAGTCATTCAATTTTAAAATCACACAAGTTGACACTTTTGCACCGGATATTTTATTAACTTACTATCCTATTTCAAAATAAGCAAAAAGTTGTATAATAAAATTTATGAAGAAAAAATCTACAACAGCAGCAGGAACTTTTTATCCAGATGACAAGACAATATTAGAAAATCTCATAAAAAGTTACGAAATCATAGAGCCAAAATACTATTCAAGAGCCGTCATTGTTCCTCATGCCGGTTATATTTATTCAGGAAAGCTCGGAGCAGAAGGTATTCAGCACATTAAGCCTGATATTAAAAACGTCTTTATTTTCGCGCCTTCTCACTATGAAAGGCTTTATGGCTGTGCTATATGCGATTATGATGAATTTGAAACACCTTTAGGGAACATACAGGTTAATAGAAAACTTGTTCAGGAAACAGCTAAACTGTGTGATTGTAATATAGAAAATAAAGCTTTTGAAAAAGAGCATTCAATAGAAGTTCAACTTCCTTTTATCAAGTATTTTTTACCTGATGCAAAAATTGTACCTATATTATACGGATGCGAAAACTTTAAAAATTTATGTGAAACACTTGAACATTTTTGGGAAAATCCTGACAATGCTTTTATAATATCAAGTGATTTAAGTCACTTTTACCCCGAAAAGGAAGCCTCAAAAATCGACAACTATACAGCTAGAATGATTGAAGAAAATAATTTAAACAATTTTGAACAAGAACAAGCCTGCGGAGCGGTGGGAATTTGCGGTCTTGTTGAATTTGCAAAAAAGAAAAATTTTTCACTCATAAGAGTAGGACTTACAAATTCTGCAGCATCAACAGGAGATTCTTCAAGAGTCGTAGGATACGGTAGTTGGTTTTTATACGAAGGAGAGAAAAATAACTATATAAAAAAATATTATTCAAACTTCTTACAAAAAATTTGCAAAGACAGTATTCTATCAGGTTTGCAACTAGGTCAACCAAAAATTCAAAGCCACGACTGCGTATTTGAAGAATATGGCGCATCATTTGTTACACTTGAACTTGACGGAATATTGAGAGGGTGTATAGGTTCAATTATTGCGCATAAACCATTAATTAAAGATTTGATACACAATGCACATGCAGCAGCATTTTCTGATCCGAGATTTCCACCCCTAACCTTAAATGAATACAACAAAATCTCAATACAAGTCTCACTTCTATCTAAACCTGAAAGACTTGAATTTAAGACAGAAAAAGAATTACTTGAAAAATTAACTCCGCAAACAGATGGGCTAATTATACGTGACGGGAATTTTCAAGCCGTATTTTTACCCGATGTATGGGAACAATTACCTGATAAAAAAGAATTTCTTGAACAATTAAAACTCAAAGCAGGTTTGCCGAAAAATTATTTTTCAGAAAATTTAGAAGCTTTTAAATTCAGTACAACTAAAATTTAACCTATTACATCTATTTTTTTGCCGTAATATAGTCTGTCAGATATAGCATCAGCAGTATCAGGTTGATCAACAGCTGACATCCATATTGCAGCCTGCATAGCTGACTTATGAATTTTATCCTGATTTAAAGATATCTTTTTAAAATTATTTTTTATCATTTTTTGTCTTTCATATTGTTTATCAGACAAACTCTGCAAAGTATCTTTTTGTTCTTTTAACATATCATATATAACAAGCAATTTGCTATTTTCCGGCAAATCGCTAAAATTTTCTTCCCCTGATTCTACCTTAGATGTTACATTATATCTCCCAAAATTAACAGAATTTATATTTTGAATTTTCATAATTTTCTTCCCTAATCAATAACTTTACCTTCAAAGATTTCCATAACCATATTTACATTATCAGAATGTAATGAGTCAGCTATTTTTGAAGCACTTGCAGATTCACTACTATGCACATCTTCTTTTAATTCTTCAACCTCCTGTTGAGAAACCTCAGGCTCCATTTTAACATTTTTCATTACAGGAGACGGTTTAGGTTTCGGAGCTTCTGAAGCATGATTTTGAGCCTGACTTGTTGGGGCAGCCGGTTTTACCTGAACATCATCTGCATGAGGAAGTCTTACTGTCACATTTGAATTTGATTGTCCAAATAAAGCATTCACTGCCTCTACAATTGATTGTTTTTTAGAACCGCTTTGAACCTGATTTAAGAAAATTTCATTTTTCATAGTCAAAATTGTTTCTTCAGGAGAAATTTTAATCGGGTTCGCCCACTGCTTTAACAAAGCTCTTGTCGGTGCGCTATGAATATTATTCAAAAGATTTCCCCACAAGACAGAAATATCAGCCCCGTCAGAATGTTTTGACATCGGCATTGGAGAAAAAGTATCTTCAACATCAGATTTATTTTCTTCAACTTTTGGAGATTTTTCAACCTTTACAGGTTCAGTTGAAGCCTTTTCTGCATCAACAGAATGTTGTTTTACGATATCAGGTATTGCATGATGTTCTGTTTTTTGAATTTCAGGTTTCATAACAGGTGAAGGTGCTGTTTTATATGCAGAAACCTGAACGGGTGAAGCATAATTTCTTGAATTATTAGAAATATTTGTTGCCCCGCCTTCTAATCTTGCAATCCTATTTTGAAGCTCTACTAAAGATGTATTTTCAGTCAAGTTTGCAAGATCAATAATTGCAACTTCCAACCACAAACGCGGATTATTAGTTAGCTTTAACTCTTTTATATAATCAGCACACTTATCAATTAGAAAAACAATCTGATGAGTTTCAACATTCTCTGCTTGAGAAGACAAAGATTTTATTTGAGCATCATTTGCCTGAGTTAATTCAAATGCAATTTCCTTTCTGCAATTTTTAACAATTAACAAATTTTTCAAATAATCCATCAAGTTTGTCAAAATCTGCACAGGTTCATTACCTGAATTATAAATCTTTTCTAAATCTTCAATAGCTTCCTGAGGTTTTGAATTAACAATTTTATCGGCAAGCGAATTCAAAGTATCAAAAGACAAACGTCCTAACAAATTATTAATATCATCCGTTGTAATAGCATCTTCTCCATCGAGAACACTCAATTGATCTAATAGAGCAATACTGTCACGCATTCCGCCTGCAGAATTTTTTGCAATTGTAAATAAAGCATCATCAGTTATATTAATTTTTTCCTTATCAGAAATATATCTAAGATGTTTTACAATATCATCTGTTGTAATACGTTTAAAATCAAAACGCTGACAACGGCTTTTTATGGTATCCAAAACTTTATGAACTTCTGTAGTCGCAAGAATGAATATAACATTTTTCGGCGGTTCTTCAAGTGTTTTCAACAAAGCGTTAAAGGCAGTAGTTGATAGCATGTGAACTTCGTCTATAATATAAATCTTGTATCTGCTGTTGACAGGTGCATACATAACCTTTTCTAAAATATTTTGAGCATCCTCAACTTTTCTGTTACTTGCAGCATCAATTTCAATTACATCCATAGGAGTTGAATTTGTAATATCAATACAATTTTCACAAACTCCGCAAGGATTTATAGTAGGGCCTTCTTTACAATTTAAAGATTTTGCAAAAATACGAGCCGTAGAAGTTTTACCGGTACCTCTTGGGCCTGTAAAAAGATATGCGTGAGAAATTTTATTTAATTCAATCGCATTTTTTAAAGCTTTTTTAATATGCTCTTGTCCAACAACTTCTTCTAATCTTTGAGGACGATATTTTCTATATAAAGGTATATATTTTTCGTTCATGTTAAAATTATAACAAGATAATATCTAAAAGGAAAATATTATGAAGATAATTAAACCTGCATTACTAAAAGAAGGAGATACGATAGGAATTTTAGCACCTTCAGGCGCTATGGAAGATGATACAAACCTTCAAAGGGGTATTAAATTTTTTGAAAACAGAGGATATAAGGTTAAATTATCAGATAATATATATAAAAAAAACAAATATCTTGCAGGCACAGATGAAGAAAGGCTAAATGCTCTGCATAAAATGTTTTCGGATAAATCGGTTAATGCAATAATATGTCTAAGAGGCGGATATGGAGCAATTAGATTAATCAACAAAATTGATTATGAATTAATCAGAGAAAACCCAAAAATTTTCTGCGGATATTCAGATATTACAGCACTTAACGCAATGTTTTTAAAACAAGCAGGACTTATGACCTATTCAGGTCCAATGATTTTGAGCGATTTCGGGCAAGAAAATATTTGTGAATACACGATTAATAAATTTTTTGAAACAGTTTGTGAAGACAAATTTGACTACAAAGGCACATTCTGGGGCGGGAATTTATCAACACTTGTATCTCTTTGCGGGCAAGATTTTATCCCTGACTTTGAATTTACACTATTTTTAGAAGATTTAAACGAGCCTCTTTATAAAATTGATAAAATGGTAACTCAATTATTCAACATTGAAAAAATAAGAAAAAATACAAAAGCAATCGCAATCGGAGATTTTCTTGACTGCGAAAGCGTAGATTATATATTTGAGGAGCATAATCTTCCTTTAATTAAAAATTTTCCTGCATCTCATTCGGAGCGAAAAGCAACAATACCTTATGGTTTCAGCTATCTTTTAAAATAATAATAAGCAAATAATTAATTTTATATTAAGTATGTATTATCTCAAAATTTTTTGAGCTAAAATATATATTATGTAGTAGATAAATAAGGATAAAAGACTATGTGGGATTATTCAGATAAAGTTATAGATCATTACAGAAACCCTCGTAATGTAGGAAAAATCGATAATGCAGATGCAATAGGTGAAGCCGGTTCACTTACATGCGGCGACTCGTTAAAAATATATTTAAAAATTAAAGACGGAGTTGTTACTGATGCAAAATTTCAAACCTTCGGCTGCGGATCAGCAGTAGCAAGCTCTAGCATCTTAACAGAAATGATTATCGGTAAAACAATTGATGAAGTAAAAAAAATTACAAACAAAGATATTGCAGATGAACTTGGCGGACTTCCTCCTGAAAAAATGCACTGCTCAGTTATGGGCTATGAAGCTTTAGAAGATGCTTTGAAAAATTACGATGATTACACAGATTTGGATGACATCAGAAACGAAGATGCCGCAAATAAACAAAGAGAAAAAATCGTTTGCACATGCTTTGGAATTACAGAAAACGTAATTTGGGATGCTATAAAAATGAACGGACTTAAAACTGTTGAAGAAATCACAAATTACACAAAAGCAGGCGGAGCTTGCGGAAAATGCAAAGGGTTAATTCAAGATATAATTGACACTTACTACAAAAAAGAAGAACACGAGAAAGAAGAATCAACACTTTCACCTGCTCAAAAGATTTTGAAAATCAACAATGTTATAGAAAATCAAATTTCAAATGAATTGAGAAAAGACGGCGGAGATATCACATTAGTAGACATTGACGGCAATAAAGTTATGGTAAAACTTCGCGGGAAATGTTCAGGCTGCAAAAATTCTCACCTAACTCTTAAAGCATTTGTTGAAAAAACTTTAAGAGATACTGTTGATTCAAATATTGAAGTTGTAGAGGTATAAAAATGAGTTTAATATATTTAGATAATAACGCAACGACAAAAGTTGATCCTCAAGTATTGGGAGCAATGCTTCCGTATTTTCAGGATGAATATGCAAACCCATCAAGCGTATATGAGTTTGCAAAACGTTCTAACCATGCAGTAAAAGAAGCTCGTGGAGTTATGAAAGACTTTTTTAACGCAAAAGATGAAAAAGAAATAATCTTCACATCCTGCGGTTCTGAAAGTGCAAATACAGCAATCCGCGGCGTCTTAAACATGAACAAAAATAAAAGACACATAATAACAACAAAAGTTGAACACCCTTGTGTTTTAAATCTTTATAAAACACTTGAAAAAGAAGGATATAACGTTGATTATATCGGAGTAAATTCAAACGGTGAACTTGATTTAGCACAATTAGAAGATGCAATCAATGATGATACGGCACTTGTATCTGTTATGTATGCAAACAACGAAACAGGTGTAATCTTCCCGATTGAAAAGATTTCTGAAATTATTAAATCAAAGAACAAAGAAACAAAATTCTTCGTAGATGCTGTTCAAGTTTCAGGTAAAATACCAATAGATGTTCAATCTCTTGGCGTTGATTTAATGGGAATTTCAGGGCACAAGTTCCATGCACCTAAAGGAATCGGAGCTTTGTATGTTAATTCAAAAACTCTGATTACCCCGTTAATTATCGGCGGGCACCAAGAACGAGGCAAACGTGCAGGGACAGAAAATGTTCCATACATTGTCGGTATGGCAAAAGCCGCAGAATTGGCTCAAGACCATTTGAAATACGAAGCAACTGAAGTAAAAAGACTTCGTGACAAATTGGAAAAGAATATCGTAAAAAATGTATTCAATGCAAGATTAAATGCAGGTATTGTAAACAGAGTTCCAAATACAACAAATATCGGATTTGAATATATTGAAGGGGAATTAATCTTACTTCACTTGAGCGATTTAGGAATTTGTGCAAGCTCAGGCAGCGCCTGCACATCAGGTTCACTAGAACCAAGCCACGTATTAAGAGCTATGAATGTTCCATTCACAGCAATTCACGGAAGCATAAGATTTTCATTAAGCAAATTCACAACAGAAAAAGAAATTGATTATGTCTGTGAAAAAATGCCTGCTATTATTGATAAATTAACAAGAATTTCACCTTTCCAAGATGAATTGGAAGCTCTAAAAAGATTGAGACATTAATCTCTAAACTAATACTTTTTACTAATAATAAAAAAATCGTAGTGCTAAAGCTCTACGATTTTTTGTTTAAATACAAATTTTTTCAAATACCAACCTTGTAGAATAGTTTTCGATAACAATCACATTTATCCTATCTGTAAGGAGTTTACGGTTATGAAAAAATTTATAATTATTTTCGGTATCTTAATTATTGCAACCCCTTGCACAATTGCAAGCCAATACGGAACAATTCTCGATAATTTAGAAAATTCGTTATACGGTTTTACATACACAACATCAGATGATGCCTCAAGACTTTCCAGAATAGAAAAAAGCGTATACGGGCAAAGCAAGCCAAATAAAACAATAAATGAACGTATTGCATCTTTAAAGAAAGATATGTCAGCAGAACAGATAGGTCAAGAAATTGCGCCAAAAGAAGACACCTTTGCAGAAGATGAATACAAATATAATGACAAACTTGCACAAGAAAAGCTTCCGCCAGCAGGAGCAAACGTAGATTACCCATCTGTAAACGCACTTGAAAAACAAGTTTTTAATCAGGAATTTAAAACCCAAGATTTAAACAGCAGGCTTGCAAATCTTGAGAAAAAAGCTCTTGGTCAAACCTATGAAACAGATGCTTTTTCATCACGTGTAGAAAGATTACAATCAAAAATTCAACCTGAAGAACTTATGGAAAATAAATTAGCAAATTCCTCAGATGATTTTTATGGAGACACATCAATACCTCTCGATAAAAATTACAAGCTTGATGAATATCAGCCCCCTGAATTTGACTATGATTCATACAACAAACATGAAAATAAACCAGAAAGAATCAATCTTGCATCAGTTGAAAAATCAATATTTAAGCATTCATTCAACAATGATAATATGCCAAACAGACTTGCCCGTCTTGAATCAACTATGTTTGGAACAACATTTGATACAGATTCTCAGGAGGACCGTTTGAGACGTATCTCTAGCGCTTACAAAGCTCAAAAAACAGCCAGTAGATACGACTCAAACAAATTTTCCCAGAACATGGCAACCGCGATGCAGATTGGTACAATCTTACTAATGATTTTAGCCTGTGTCCTTTAGAAAATTATCAATAAAAAATAAAAATTTATTTTTTTAATACCATACATTTAAAAACATAAAGGCAATTGCAATAGGTTAAAAATTAAGCTAAAATTATTCTATGAATTGTGAAACTTTAATAAAAATAAAAGATTTGTTTGTTGAATATCACACAAATAAAGGAATATTAGGCGGCAAAAAGACAATCCACGCCGTAAACGGGGTCTCATTAGATATTCATAAAGGAGAAATTCTTGCACTTGCAGGAGAATCAGGTTGCGGCAAATCAACAATAGCAAAAGCAATTTTACGTCTTGAGCCATCTAAATCTGGCGAAGTCTTAATTAACGGCAAAAATATTTTATCTTTGAATAAAAAGGATTTAAAAGAATTTCGCAAACATGCACAAATGGTTTTTCAAAATCCATACGCAAGCCTAAATCCCAAAATGAAAATAATTGATATTCTAAAAGAACCGCTTGAAATCAATACGGATTATTCAAAAAACAAAATCGAAGAAATTATTAAAGAAAAAATCAAACTTGTAGGTTTGGATGAAAGCTGTCTTGAATTATATCCGCACGAATTTTCAGGCGGACAAAGACAAAGAATAGCAATTGCAAGAGCATTAGTTTTAAATCCTGAATTTATAATTGCAGATGAACCTGTAAGCGCTTTAGATGTAAGTATTCAAGCTCAAGTAATCAATCTTTTAAAAGAGCTTAAAGAGAAATACAACCTTACAATAATACTGATTACCCACGATATGAGCGTAATCCAATACCTTGCAGATAGAGTTGCTATTATGTATCTTGGAGAAATTGTCGAATCTGGAAAAACATCTGATATATTTTCATCTCCGCTTCATCCGTACACAAAAGCACTTTTAAGTTCAGTTCCTCAAATAGATAAAACAGGCAAAAAGACTATTCTTAAAGGCGAATTACCATCCCCAGAAAATTTACCCGCAGGCTGCAAATTCCACACAAGATGCCCGAGAGTAATGGATAAATGCCAAAATTACATTCCTGAAGAAAAAGGAAGTTCACATAAAGTAAAATGTTTTCTGTATGACTAATCTGTGATATAATTGCTTTATGGACAGAAAAATTATTACAACAAATAGAAAAGCCTTCCACGACTACACAATTATAGAAAAATATGTAGCCGGAATTGTCTTAACAGGCACTGAAATAAAATCTATACGAAAAAATGCAATAAATCTAAAAGACAGCTTCTGCAAAATAGATGATAATGAAATTTTTCTGTACAATTGCCACATATCACCATACGAACAAGGCAACAGATTTAATCACGAAGCAGAACGAGTAAGAAAACTTCTGCTCAATAAAAAAGAAATTTTAAAAATGCAAACAAAAGTAAAGCAGGATAATTATACAATTGTTCCGCTGGAAGTATTTTTGCTAAACGGTTTTGCAAAAGTTGAAATTGCGCTTGCAAAAGGTAAAAAGCTTCATGACAAACGCGATGATATTGCAAAAAAAGACCATGCCAGAGAAATGGATAGAGCATCCAAAATCAGATATTAAGATATAAAACTTTTGGAGTAATTTATATGAAAGTCGTTATTTTAGGTAAAGGTGAAATGTTATCTAACCTTATAGAAGGTACGCTTAATGCAAATTGCGAAATTGCAGGGATTTTTCGCTATGAAAGAACCGCAATGTCACCTTTATTACTTGCGATAAGAGACTTTTTCAAAAGTTCATCAGATGTAACCTTGATAAAACAATACAAATTACATGAAATAAAATGTCACTCTGCAAATTCTGAAGATTTCAAAAAAGAAATATTAAAATTAAACGCAGATGTAATATTAGTCGGAACTTGGAAAGAAAAATTGAAAAAAGAAATTATAGATTTACCTGTAATTGCATCTGTTAATGTTCACCCCTCATTTCTTCCAAAATACAGAGGACCAAACCCTTATCTACAAACAATTCTGCATGGCGAAAAGAAATCAGGAGTAACCTTCCATCTTATAAATGAAAAATATGATGAAGGTGCAATCCTTGAGCAAAAAGAAATTGAAATATTTCCGACAGATACCGGCAAAGAATTGAGAGAACGAACTGTTTATCAAGCAAGACTATTGTGCACGGAAATTCTTAATAAGTTACGTGACGGCTTAATAATCCCGGTAAATCAAAATGAAAAAGAAGCAACATATTTTCCAAACATAACTCCAGATGATATGATGCTCAATTTTGAAAAAGAAACAGCGGAGCAAATCCATGCCAGAATAAGAGCACTCCACCCTTGGCTTCCTTGCTATTACACTCATAAAAACAAATATTTTATTCCAAATCCTTACAAACTAAGAATTTTAGACGAAGAACAAACAACAAAAATTTTGAAAAAAAATAAAATATCACATCCAAAAGTCGGTAATATTATAAATACAAATTATAAATCACGTTCGATAACCGTAATGTGTAAAGATTGGAAATCGATAAAAATGATTGGAACCCATCTTTATGGATTCATTAACAAGCCACTTACTCAAATTTATATTAAAAATTTGGATATACAACAAATACGGGATTAAAAATTATTCTATGTTTATAATATAATAATATTATGATGAACGTTCAAAACATTGTCGACAGAATAAGAGAAATCATGGACGATGAAACACTTGATCAACTTAAAGAAGAGTTGAACAGTTATCACGTTGCAGATTTAGCTGACATATTTCAAGAGTTGAAACCTGAAGAAAGAATTCAATGTTTCAAATTGCTTGAAATTGAAAAAGCTGCCGATTTAATGGAATATTTACCCCCTCAAATGCAAGTAGAACTTTTAAGCGATATTGATGAAAACCTTGCATCACAAATTTTGACTCAACTTCCACACGATGCTGCAGCCGATGTCTTAGGCGATATGGAAGAAGATGAAAGTGAAACCTACTTAGACAAACTTCCGCACAAATTTTCAGAAGAAGTCAGAGAACTTTTAACATATAATGAAGACACTGCTGGCGGTATTATGAACCCTTCAGTATTAACAGTTAATTCAGACATGAGCGTTCAAGACGTTTTAAATCATATAAGAATTAAAGCTGAACAAGACAATATGGAGCTTTATTATGTATACGTTGTGGATAAACAAAATCACCTTTTAGGTGTTGTTTCTCTTAGAAAATTATTAACCTCTCCAACAAATCAAAAAGTTGAAGATATTATGATTTCAGATATAGTAAAACTTCATGTTGATGATTACAGCGACTTTATAATTGATGAATTTATGAAATACCAATATAACGCATTACCGGTAGTTGATTTATATAACAGACTAAAGGGGATGATTACTTGGGATGACGTTCATGATTTGTTTGAAGAAGAAACAACAGAAGAAATCTACCAATCTTCAGGTATTTCAACAGAAGTAGTTGATGAAGATGAAATTCTGACAGGTAATATTTTAAATGCGATAAGAGCGAGAACTCCTTGGCTTTTCATTACTTTAATAGGAGAATTTATTGCTGTAAATGTAGGCAATCATTTTGATCATACCTTGCAAGCACTCCCGATTATTGCAATATTTATGCCGCTATTGGCCGGTCTTGGCGGGAATATCGGCACTCAAAGTATTACATTAATTGTTAGAGGCTTGTCAACCGGTCAAATCAGTCTTGGTTCGGCAATTCATCATATACTTAGAGAAGCTTTAATCGGACTTGTTATCGGAACCATCTTTGGTGTTTTAGTAACCCTTGTATGCTGGGGATGGCAACATAGCAAAGCTTTAGGTGCCGTAGTCGGAATTGCAATGGCTATTAATATGACTATGGCAACAATTATTGGTACATTTACACCATTTGCACTAAAAGCAATGAAAGTAGATCCTGCAGTCGCATCAGGTCCTGTAATTGCGACAACAATTGACGTGTTAGGGTTGGCAATCTATTTTACATTAGTGTCAACTTATTTAATTAAGGTTATGTAAAAAGGTAAAAAATATGGCAAACAATCAAAGATACAGAAGAAGAGAAGTAAATGGAAGAACAGAAGCTTTTATAAAACATCAAAAACAATTAAGAGAAGAACGCGCATCATTTGCAAAAGTTCTGATAGGAATGACAATTGTTTTTATTGGTATTATTTTGGGCATATTTGTACTTTCTGATAACGAAGAATTTTTAGAAAAACATTTTGGAGAAGATTCAATTATTACACAACTATTCCAAAAGCTAAATATTAGTAACGCAAATAAAGAACATGCAGATTTTGCATTACCTTTCGGCCTAAGACGTCAAAATATATTATTTTTAGGTGTTGATGTAAGTGGAAACCCTAAAGATTTATGGACAGGAACAAGAACCGATACAATTATACTTTTAAATATTGATCCGAGAACAAAATCAGTCAATGCACTATCAATACCTAGAGACAGTAAAGTTTATTTACCTGGAGATAATGGCGTAAACAAAATTAATGCAGCCCATGCAATAGGCGGTATTGAAATGACTAAAAAAACAATAGAAGACACATTAGGAGTTCATATCGACAGATATATTATGGTTCATGATGCTGCAGTAAAAGAAATTGTTGACGCAATGGACGGTGTAGATGTTTATATTGAAAAGCCAATGCACTATAACGATTACTCAGGTCATTTATTTATAAATTTTTCAAAAGGTATGCACCACTTAACAGGTCAAGAAGCTGTTGAATATTTACGTTTCAGACACGATGCTCTTGGCGATATCGGAAGAACTCAAAGACAACAATGGCTTTTAAGAAGTATTCTAACAAAATTAAAACAACCTTCTACTATTACAAAAATTCCTGATATTATATCCGTTGCAAAGAAATACGTAAAAACAGATATGTCATTTTACGAAATGTCACAGTATGCAGCACTTGCAAAACATATAGATATGGATAAAATTGAAATAGCAATGCTTCCGGGAGCGCCAAACAAAAGAGGATATATAAGCTATTGGATTTTAGACCCGGAAAAAACACAAGAAGTTATAAACAGAGTAATTTATCGTGATAAAGCACCTGTTGAAGATATGACAAATCTTAGTGCAAGTATTTTAAGTTCAAATTCATCAAAACTTCCACAAGTAGAACAAGCACTAAATGCTGCAGGCATAAATATCAAATGCAGAGGAACAGCCTCAAGAGCTCACTCACAATTTATTGCTCACTCATCAAAAATAACAAACGAATATTACAATCATCTTGCAAAGGAAAATCCATCATTAGCTAATTTGCAATTTGTATATGATCCTGTAAATTATCAATGTGGTCAAACTGATTTTACAATTATACTTTCAGGGGATCAATAACAAATCTCTAACCGCTGATTTTTGTGCCTGTAGCTCAGCTGGATAGAGCGTTTCCCTCCGAAGGAAAAGGTCGTGCGTTCAAATCGCATCAGGCATAAAAATCTTTACACAAAATTTTATGATATAATAAATACGGTTGACAGCCGGTTTTAGCTTAATAAAATCGAAGAAAAATGGACGGCTTCGTAGCTCAGTAGGATAGAGCAGCGGTTTCCTAAACCGAAGATCGCGCGTTCGAATCGCGCCGGGGCCACCATTTTTTTTACAATAATTTCAACCTAAAATATTGCAACAGCAAAAAGCGCAAATATAATTAGCGGAATATTATAATGTAAAAATGTCGGAATACATGTATCTTTTATATGCTCATGCTGCCCATCAATATTTAACCCAGCAGTAGGTCCTAAAGTTGTTCCTGATGCAGGAGAGCCAGCATCTCCTAATGCCGCAGCCGCAGCAAAAACGGCAATTGCCTCCATTGGATTAAATCCGAGATGAATAAATATCGGAACAAATAAAACCGCAAGAATTGGAATTGTTCCAAAAGAAGTTCCAATACCTATTGTAATAAATAAGCCAACAACTAACATCAAAAAGGCTGCCAACAATTTTGAACCCATCATAAATGGTATAAGCCCATTTACTAAAGTATCAATTCCACCGGTAGATTTCAAAACTCCTGCAAAGCCTGCTGCAACAAGCATTACAAAAGCAACATATCCCATAAGTCCGATGCCTTCATTAATTAAAATATCCATTTTTTCAGGATTTATAGCTCTTGTACCAAAAATTATAGTCAAACCTATTAAAGCGCCTAAAGGTAATGATTTTGTCAACAATTGCACAACTAAAGTAGCAATAGCCGCAAGTAAAGTAATATAATGACTTCCAGTAAATCTCAATGAACGGCGTCTTTCTTCCCTGAATTTTATATTTTCATAAACTCTAGGCTTTCTGTAAGACACAAATATTGCCCAAAGCAACCCACACAAAAGTCCGACACCTAAAATCCAAACAGAATGCCAAACATCATTTACAGAAACCTTCATTCCGTTCAAAGTCATATTATCAGCTAAAAGCCTTTGAAATATTAACCCAAACCCTGCAGGAAATACAATGTAAGGAGTCACAAGTCCAAATGCAAGAGCACAAGCAACGGCACGCCTGTCTAATTTCAACTTGTTCATAACAGAAATTAAAGGCGGAATTATAACAGGAATAAATGCAATATGAACAGGGATTAAATTTTGAGAAGCACAAGCAAGCAGGGTAAGAATTAAAAGCAAAATAAATTTATTATTTTTAATTAACAAAGAAATTCTTTTTGCTAAAACATCAGCAAGCCCCGTATGTGCCATTGCAGCAGCAAAAGTTCCAAGCAAAATATAACTTAAAGCAGTTTCACTATTTTGCCCCATTCCGCTAATAAAAACATCCATAATCTGACCTGCATGCATCCCTGCAATTTTTCCTGCAACGATCGCAGAAACCAACAAAGCCAACAAAACATTAACTCTGCACAAACATAAAACACAAAGCAAAATTACGGAAATAATTATCGGGTTAAAAACAAATTCCATAGAAACCTAAACACCTGCTTTTGCTAACAATTCATCAAACTTAGGTTTTCTTCCGCAAGACTTATCCTCATCACAATAACCTAATCTTTCACATTTCGGAACAAGATAAGGTTTTAACCAAGGTTCTTCTTTTATCAATTCATCACACATCATTTTAACCATAGTTCTAATTTCATATTGAGCACGAGTGCAAAGTCTTAAATTTGCAACATGAATTAATTCTCTTAAGTTCAAGCTAACGACAAGAGAACTTGCTGCAGCATTTGGAAGAACAAACCTTGCATCTTCAGCAGGAATTCCTGCCTCAACAAATTCTTGATATTGTTCTGATATTTTGCCCATAAACTGAACAAATTTTTCTTTTAATTCAGGATTTTTCTCAATAGTCGGTGGGATTATATAATCAAATTGTCCTTTTTCTTTTACATATCTTTGAGATTTTTGAGAAAAAGACATGTGTCTGTGTCTTACAAGCTGGTGAGTACAAGCACGTGAAACATTTGAGATAGCAAAACTAACCTGAATATGCTCAATAGTAGAATAATGACCTGAAGAAATAACTCTTTCAATTAATTTAAGCATTTTTTCTTTATCATCAGTGCTGTTATAAATATTTATAGGCGAATCTGCACTGTAACATGTTCTACAAGCAGTATAAACAGTTTTTAGCATATTATCCGGTTTTGAAATCAAATTTACAACAGGTTTGTTATTATTTTCCATACACATATCTCCCTAATACTAATTATAAAACAATTATACCACCCTTAAGTATGGGTGGCATAATGTAAATTTTTTCTAACAAATCACTTAATAAGATATCAAAAACAGTTTTATCAAACTTATTTTTTGTTACCATAACGTTTGTTGAATCTTTCAACTCTACCTTCAGAGTCAAGGATTTTTTGTTGACCTGTATAGAATGGGTGGCAGTGATTGCAAATTTCAACTGTAATATTATCGTTGATAGATCCTGTTTCAATTTCGTTTCCGCAAACGCATTTGATAACAGTTTTCTTATAATCCGGATGAATTCCTTTTTTCATTTCTTAACCTCTTTCTTTTTCTCAAGATTCCAAACTTGATTATTTTATTATAATTCGACTAAATATATCATACAACAGAAATAAAAAAGTGCAAGCTTTATAAAATCTCATGCATCTGTCTGATGTTAAATTTTCTTAATGTTGTCATAATATAAAAGTTATCCGTTATTAGATTTTGTAAAGGTGATTATTAATGAATCTGCACGAAAAATGTTTATTGAGATATTTACAAAACCCCGATGAATTGGCTTATTCAACTGAAATTTTAAAAGTTAATAATTTTATATTAGAAAAAAAATTTGTTCTGGAAAATATTACAAACAGCCGTATTGCAAAGACTTTTAATATTGATCAATAATCAAGTTTAAAAGTTGCCAAATATTTAGAACTCTATTATACTAAAATATAGGTTATAAGTATAATTAAATAGAGAGTTATGTTTAAAAAAATATCATATACAGTTGGTTTGATTCTGTTCATTATATTTGCATTTTTAATCTTTAAAAATGCTGATTTAAAAACATTTGTTGACACAATTGAAAACAGAACATTTGATTTAAGACAAAGTATATTAATCAATCAAGGAGCCAAAAAAGCAAGCAGTGACATTGTAATTGTTGCAATAGATGATGCGACCTATGAATACATTCTTGACACATACGGCGAATGGCCAATTCCGAGAGATATTTATGCAAATATCATTAATTATCTTGAACAAAAAAATCCAAAATCAATTGTTTTTGATTTAATGTTTGTAAAATCATTAAAAAGCCCAAATCAAGCAGATGAAGCCTTAGTTACTACTTTCAAAAAATACAACAACATTTTTACATCAATGAATTTTGATAACCAATCTGAAGATTTGCGCACACCGCCAAACCTTCCAGACAAAATAAGTATCAATGTTGAAAACAATTCAAAAATAGATTTTCATCAATTAACATTTACCAACTGCAGACTTATACTTGAAGGGATTTTAAAAGCGACTAAAAATATAGGTATTATAAATGTTTCAAGATCTGATGACGGAATATTGAGAAAAATGCCTTTTATTGTCAAATATAAAGACAAATATTATCCTCAATTAGCTTTAAGAGTAGGGCTTAATTACCTTGGAGAAAACCAAAATTCCTTTGAAATAGACAAACACTCAAACTTTATAATCGGCGGTAAGAAAATTTACCTTGACGATGACGGAAGCGCAATCCTTAATTGGTACGGACCTGCAGGCACTTATACATATATCCCGATGTATCAGCTTATAAAAGCTGTAAATGGAGAAAAAACAGAACTTGATTATGATTTTTCAAATAAGATTATATATTTTGGGACAACTGCTGCAAGCTTATTTGACATAAAAACAGTTCCCGCTGGGAAAATTTACCCGGGAGTCGAAGTTCAAGCAACCTATGTAAACAATATTATAGATAACAACTTTATCAGAAAAGTTAATAAAGGGTATACAATTGCTTTAAGTATATTACTTGCTCTTTTAATCGCATCTGTTGTAACAAGAGTAAATTCTGCATTTGTTGCATCAATGATATCTCTATCAACATATCTTATTTATATTATGGTTGCGTTTTATGCAATGAAATATGAAAATTTATGGTTAGAATTAATTTATCCGCTAATATTTTCAATAGCAGCATTTACGGTTGCATATATCGTAAAATACCTTGTAAAATCTCGAGATTTTGAACAACAATATATCTTAGCGACAACAGATGGCTTAACAGAGCTTTATAACCACAGATATTTCCAAGAACAAATAAGAATGCAAGTGGAGCAAGCCAAAAGATACAGCAGCCATTTTTCACTTATCATCATAGATATTGATTTCTTCAAAAAATTTAATGACACCTTTGGACACCAATCTGGAGATGCTGTACTAAGACAGGTTGCGCAAACTTTAAGGAAAAATGTTCGTGCAACAGATATTGTATGTCGATATGGCGGAGAAGAAATGAGCATAATATTACCTAATACAAATAAAGATGAAGCTTTTTCTACTGCTCAAAAAATCTGTAATCGTGTAGCATCAAAGAAATTTAAATTGACAGGAGATAAAGAAACTCATGTAACAATAAGTCTAGGAGTTGCAACATTCCCGTTTGACGGAGATTCTGCTTCTACAATTATTGAAGCTGCAGATAAAAGATTATACACAGCAAAAAATAACGGAAGAAATCAGGTTAAATAAAATAATAAAATATAATCAGATTAATAAAAAAAAGAAACCTTTTTATTTAAAAGGTTTCTTTTTAATTATGAAAAACTTTTTTTATTAAATAACAGGAACATCAACAGGATCAACAAGAATTACATTTATAGTTTCACCTTTTTTAAGATCAACCCCCTTGCCTTTTCTTACCATATCAGCAAAGAAATCATAAACGTAATAAGCACCGCCGCCTATTGCTCCGCCAACAGCACCAACACCTGTCATAATTTGATCAGCAACAATTACATCATCAAATACATCACCGCCCCATTCTGTTGCAGTAGATGTAATATCTTTAGTAACTTCCCAATTTTGTTTTAAAGCGTCTTTATACCCGCGAGAAGATGTAATGCCGCCATCATAAGTTAAATCAGAACGACCTATAACTGATAGAGTCAAAGGTAACTGTCTGCCATTTGGAGTTACAACGTGGTCAAAGTCTAAATATAAAACTGCACCTTTTGAAAATCTTTTTGCCGGTTCAATTCTTTTAATTGTACCTCTAACCACAGAACCCATCGGTAATATTACATCAGAATCGGATGTTTGATCATTTATCATAATTGCAGAAAACTCTGTTCCTTCAGGGTTTACAGATGTTGATAAAGGAGTCATCATCTGTAACGCAAATTTTGTTCCTGCAGGAATTCTCTTCGTTTTAGCTCGACCGCTTAAGGGTTCTGCAGATACTGTTTGAACAAAAAGAAATAGTGATAATATTAAAGTTAAAAATTTCATAATTCTCTCCTTATTTTACATTGTATTTTATTAAATTTTATAAAAAAAAGCAATAGCAATGTTAAAAACTTGCGAATAAGAAAAGAGATTGATATGATATTTATATGTCAAAAATTGATAAGATTGAAGAATTACAAAACATATTAAAAGAAGATCAAACAAACTTTCAGGCAAGGAGAGAACTCGCTGTTCTTCTGCTCGATCTTGGGTATTCTGAAGAAGCAAAACAACATTTTTTGTATCTTTCAAAAATTTTCAATGATGACAGCGGAATTTTTTATAATCTCGGTATAACTTATGAAAAATTAAAGAATTTAGATAAAGCAGAAGAAGCTTACAAAAAAGCTATAGAAATATCTCCTGATGAAGTTGATGCGTATTACAATCTCGGACTTGTTTATATGGACAAGAAAGAATATGAAAAAGCCGTTGATTGCTTTGAAAATGTACTTGCAAAAGATAATAATGATTCAAATTCATATTTTTCAATAGGACTTTGCTACTTTAAAGAAGGAAAACTTGACGGAGCAAAATATTATTTTCAAAGAACAATTGACTTGAATGACGAAGATATATATGCACATTTTTATATCGGGAATATCTTAAAAGAAGAAGGAGATAATAAAGGAGCACGAGAAAAATTCAATAAAGTTCTTTCACTTTCTCCGGATTATAGCTGGGCATATTTCAATTTGGCATCAATTGATTATGAAGAAGGAGATTTCAATTCAGCGACACAGAATCTTGACAAAACTCTTGATCTAAACCCCAAAGATATAGACGCATATAAGATTTATGCCAAAATTCTAACAAAAAGCGGACAACTTGATAAAGCAGCAGTAATTATGGAAACCGCAATTGATAACTGTGGCACAAACGGAGATTTATACTACATTTTAGCGCAAATTCAAAAACTCAGACACGCAAACGATGAATATGTAAAATGTATGAGTAATGCCCTCAAATATAACAATAGCCTTTCTACAAGTGCAAAGCTTGTTAAAAAAGAGCTTGATAAATTTCTCTCATAAAGCTTTTTTATGATAAAATAAAACCATAAATAATAACAAATGAGGAATAAAATATTATGAAAATGTCAAAAATGTTTATACAAACCCTGAGAGAATACCCTTCAGATGCAGAAGTTATTTCTCATAAAATGCTTGGAAGAGCAGGGTTTATAAAAAAACTTGCCCCTGGAGTATACACTTATATGCCACTAATGTGGAGAGTATTGAAAAAGATTGAAAATATTGTAAGAGAAGAAATGGACAATGCAGGCGCACAAGAGCTTTTGATGCCATTTTTACAACCAAAAGAATTATGGGAAGAATCAGGCAGATGGGAAGTTTACGGTCGCGAATTAATGCGTCTTAAAGACCGTCACGACAGAGATATGTGTCTTGGACCTACTCACGAAGAAATCATAACATCTGTTGCTCGTGATGTTTTAAAATCATACAAACAGCTTCCTGTAAATTTATATCAAATTCAATCAAAATTCAGAGATGAAATCAGACCAAGATACGGACTTTTAAGAGGTCGTGAATTCATTATGAAAGACGCCTACAGCTTTGATATTGATGAAGCCGGTCTTGATAAAGAATATCAAAATATGGCAAGAGCCTATAAAAAGATATTCGAAAGATGCGGACTTGAAACTAAAATGGTTCAATCAGATTCAGGCGCAATAGGTGGAAGCGTTTCTCATGAATTTATGGTAATCACAGACACAGATGCAGGTGAAAATGACGTTTTCTATTGCAATTCTTGCGATTACTCAGCAAATTCAAACCACGCAGTATCTAAATTGCCTGAAGCTGTAATTGACGGAAAAGATTACTTTAAAGAAACAAAAGTAATTGATACTCCAAACACTCATTCTATTGAAGAATTAAGCAAATTCTTAAATATTCCTGATACATTGATTTTAAAATCACTTGTATACATTATCGATAAAAAGCCTGTAATTGCATTAATCAGAGCCGATAAAGCAGTTGAAGAAACAAAATTAATGAATGCTGTTGGCGGAATTGACGTAAGAATTGCATCTTCAGCAGAAATTGCAGAACTTATGGCAGAAAAAGGCTTTGATGCAGTACCGGGATTTATCGGGCCAAAAGGAATGGACGGAATTACAATAATTGCAGATGAAACCGTTCGAGATATGAAAAACTTTGTTGTCGGAATAAATCAAACAGACAAGCACTTGGTTGGTGCAAATCTTTCTGATTTAGGCATAGAAAATATCAAATATGCAGATATTCGTCTTGTACAACAAGGAGAATTTTGTCCTCAATGCGGCAAACCATTGTTTGTAACAAAGGGTATTGAAGTTGGTAATATCTTTAAACTCGGAACAAAATATTCAAAACCAATGAACGCTGTATATACAGATATTAACGGAAAAACTCACCCATATATTATGGGCTGTTACGGAATAGGAATTTCAAGAACCGCAGCCGCTGCAGTTGAAGCACATTACGATGAACACGGTATTAAATGGCCAATTTCTATTGCTCCATATCATGTTGTAATTGTTCCTGTAAATATTAAAGATGAATTACAAATGAAAGTTGCAAATGAAATGTATGAAGCTTTAAAATCAGCAGGAGTTGAAGTTGTACTTGATGACAGAGATGAAAGAGCAGGTGTAAAATTCAAAGATGCCGATTTAATAGGCTTCCCATTCAGAGTTACTGTCGGAAAAACAATAAATGAAGGCTTTATTGAATACAAAGTCAGAGAAACAGGCGAACAAGAAAAATATACACCTGAAGAAGCGACACAAAAACTTATCAATATAATAAAAGCGGTTAAATAATTAACCGCTTTTTTATTATTTAATTACTTTTTATGATGTCTAAATGCAAAATATTTAAACAACACATAAGTAACAATCGATGCAATCAATATTGAGAAAAATTGACCGACATAAACATTTTTTGAAATAAATCTTACAATAAATTCCAAAACAATAGCATTAACTAAATAACTGAAAACCCAAGTGGTACAACACTTGAAATATTCCTTAAACCAATGACCTTTTGTACAGAAAACAAAAAGTTTCTGATTTACAAAAGAAAAAACTGATGAAATTATCCATTGCAAAGCAACACAAATCTGATAATTTTCATGTCCCAATATACTAACTGCAATTGCAAATATTATATAAGAAAAAGCCGCATTCCATCCGCCGACAAGAAGAAATCTTATCTTGTCAGGAATAGTACACCAACGGTTATATAAAGTCATTACAGCCTCTCTTGCCATATTAATAAGCCTTTCCGACAAGTGAATTGTGTGTCATTATCTCTAAACTATCATCAAGTTTTGATAACTTAATCTTTTCACCATATCTTTTTTCAAGTGCTAATTCAATTAAATAATCTGCGAAATGCGGATTTTTCGGTAATAAAGAACCATGCAAATATGTTCCGAAAACATTTTTATACCTTCCGCCCTCAAATTTATCAGTACCGTTATTCCCGTTTCCAACAATTATACGTCCTAAAGGTTTTGTATCTCCTTGAAGATAAGTCAAACCGCTATGATTTTCAAATCCAACAAGTGTATTTGGTGACAAAAAGTCAGTTTCAACAGTAACATTGCCAATAAACCTTTTTTTACCGGCAACAGTATAAGCATCCATTAAGCTTATACCTAAAAGTTTATCACCTTCAAACGGCTGATAATAATGACCAAATAACTGATAACCTCCGCAAATTCCAAGAAAAACAGCCATCTTATCTCTTTCTGCCTGCAAAAATTCTTTATTTTTATAAAGTTCGCCAGCTACATCTTGCTGCTGTTTATCTTGACCGCCACCTATAAAATACAAATCATGCTCTTTTATAGAATCACCAATTCCTATTTCTTCAAATTCAACTTTTATACCACGCCACTCACAACGTTTTGTAAGCGTAATAATATTACCCATATCACCATAAAGATTTAAAAGTTTAGGGTACAAATGTGCTATTGAAATTTTTAAATTCTTCTCTTCCATGCTAAATAAATTATATCACATAATCGTGCTATAATCTTTATATGATAGACACACATTCACATATCAATACAATTAAAGGCTTAAGCATTGATGAAATACTCGAAGAAGCAAAAAATAACGGCGTTGAAAAAATAATATTACCATCAGCCGAACTTTCAGATATTGATGAAGTTTTTAAAATATCTGAAAAATATGAAAATGTTTATGCTTTACTAGGGCTTCACCCCTCAGAAGTTAAAGACTGGAGTGAAGAACTTGAAAATAAAATAAAAGAATATTGCAAACAAAGTAAAAAAATAGTAGGCATCGGAGAAATCGGGCTTGATTACTATTGGGATAAAAGTTTTAATGAATTACAAAAGGAAATTTTTATAAAACAGATAAAACTTGCAAATGAACTGAATTTACCAATATCAATTCATGATAGAGAAGCTCACAAAGACACATTTGATATTCTAAAAGAACACAACAAAAATTCTACAGTTATAATGCACTGTTTTTCAGGCAGTGTAGAATTTATGAAAGAATGTATAAAAGAAGGGTTTTATATTGCAATAGGCGGAGTTGTAACCTTTAAAAATGCAGTTAAGGTAAAAGAAGTTGCAAAAGAAGTTCCACCAGAAAAACTTTTACTGGAAACAGACGCTCCATATCTTACACCTGTTCCTTATAGAGGGAAAGAAAATCATCCGGCTTATGTAAAATATGTGGCAGAAGAAATTGCAAAACTCAGAGAAATTTCATTTGAAGAAATTGATAAAATCACAACAGAAAACGCAAAAAGAATTTTTAATATTTAACAAATAAAAAGTACCTTAGAAAATTTTCCAAGGTACTTTTTTTATGAATATTATTTAACGCTTATTCAACCGTAACAGATTTTGCAAGGTTTCTTGGCTGATCAACATCTTTTCCTAAGAATTCAGCTATATAATAAGCGATTAACTGCAACGGAATAACTGCAATAATCGGTGAGAACAATTCCTGTACATCAGGAACTCTAATTATATGTTCAAACAAATCATTTAATTTTTCATCTTTAGAATTTGTTAAAGCAATCATTCTTGCATTTCTAGCCTTTGCCTCTTCACTGTTTGAAAGAAGTTTGTCATAAACTGAACCGTTCATCAGTATTGAAAGAACAGGCATTGTTTCATCAAGCATTGCAATAGGTCCGTGTTTTAATTCACCTGCAGGATAACCTGTTGCGTTAATATAACTGATTTCCTTAAGTTTTAATGCACCTTCCAAAGCTGTCGGATAATTTATACCTCTTGCTATATATATAAAATCTTTTGTGTTAGCATAAGCTCTTGCAACAGCTTGAATATCTTCTTTATGAGCAAGAATTTGTTCAATCTTTTGTGGCAAAATCATCAATTCAGCTTTCAATGATGTTAAAGTTGAAGCAGCAATTGAATCTTTAACTTCAGCCATATACAAAGCCAAAAGATAAAATGCCATAAGTTGAGCAACATAAGATTTTGTAGCCGCAACAGAAACCTCAATTCCGGCATTTACAGGAATGAGACTGTCAGCCTCTCTTGCCATAGCACTATCTGGTCTGTTTGTAATAATTAAAATATGAGAACCTTTAGCTTTTGCTTGTCTGATAGCAGTCAAAGTATCAGCAGTTTCACCTGATTGAGAAACACCGATAACCAATGTATGCTCATCTGTAACAGTTTTTCTGTATATATATTCACTTGAAGCTTCTACATCAACTGCAATTCCGCAGAAACTTTCAATTAAATATTTTCCAACCATTGCAGCATGTAAAGACGTACCGCAAGCAATAATTTGAATACGATGCAAATGTTTTAGTCTTTCTTTATCAAGATTAACTTCATTCAAAATAACATTTTCATCAGGAGCATGAAGTCTGCCAACTAAAATATTTCTGATAACATCAGGCTGTTCATGGATTTCTTTAAGCATAAAGTGTTTATAACCCATTTTGCTCAATGCAACAGGTTCCCAAGGCAAAACTTCAATTTTTGGAGCAATTTTATTTTTCTCAATATCAATAATATCCATACTGCTAGGAGTTAATGTTGCAATCTGATTATCTTCAAGATAAACAGCCTTATTAGTGTGCTTAATAATCGCAGGAACATCAGATGCTGCGAAATATTCACCTTCTCCGATACCGATTAAAAGCGGAGCATTTCTTTTTGTAATTACAAGAGTATTTTTGCAATCATTGTGCATAACACAAAGTGCATAAGCTCCTTCAATCTCAAGAGATGCCAAACGAACAGCTTCAGTCAAATCTTTACATTCAGCATATTTTCTTGCAACCAAATGAGCAACTGTTTCAGTATCTGTTTGAGAACGGAAAATACAACCTGCTTCTTCTAAAGATTTACGAAGTTCTTTATAATTTTCAATAATTCCGTTATGAACGACAACTAAATTTCCGCAATTACAAGTATGAGGGTGAGCATTCAAAAGTGTTGGAGCACCATGTGTAGCCCATCTAATATGTCCGATACCCATTGTTGAATTATTAAATTCAGGCTCATGACCTTTCAATTTATCACGTAAATTTTGCAACTTGCCAACAGCTTTATAAACCTTGATATCTTCATCACACATAACAGCAATACCTGATGAATCATATCCTCTGTATTCAAGCTGTTCCAATCCGTCTAATAAAATATCAACAACAGATTTATTACCAACATATCCTACGATTCCACACATATATATTTCTCTCCAATAATCTAAAACTCTGTACAATATATTATAACATTGAAAATTATAAAATTACATTCCCTTATAAAAGTTTTACATCGTCTTGAAATAATTTATCAAATATAGTAATATTTATCTCAGGAATTAAGATAGGGGAATTATTATGAAAAAGTTTTTGGTTTTGCTTGGAGTAATGTTAATCGGAACATGCTCACTGGCAGAAGAAGTTTACGTTATAAGAGGAGTAAATTTCGGGAATTTTTGGAAGAAAAAAGGGATTGATGAAGAAAAAGTATTATCTGTCGGACAAAAAATTATGATGGATAATAAAATTCCAAAACGTATCCCGATATTTGTAGCAAATAACAAATCAGTAAATGCAAGTTCAAATTTATATGACAAAACAGTAACAATAAATTCAGGAACTTTTTTATACATAGATAATGACGATGAATTGGCATTTATTTTGTCACACGAAATAGCTCACTCAGTAGATGCCTATGGCGGCATGATAAAATATATGGCAATGAATGCAAATTCAAAAAAATATGAACAAAAAGCTGATTTAAACGGAATAGATTACATGGTAAAAGCAGGTTATGACCCGATAGCTGCAATAACTATGGGAAACAAAATATTTGGCGAACCTATCTGGGATTGGGGCTGCACATATCTTCATCCGAAAGGATCTAAAAGACTTATCGAGATGTACAAATATATCTATGTAAAATATCCTCAATACTTAAATTCTCCTCTTACTCAAACAGCTTCTTACAAAAACTTTCAATATTCTATGTCAAAAGACATTCTCGAATTTCAACAAAAACAGAAAAAACGTAGAATGAAACAACAGGGTGACTTGTAATGATTAAAAGATTGTTATTAATAAGTATTATATTGACTGGGCTATCTGCTTTTGCAGAAGAAGTGCCTGTAACCATTACGCCTACACAAAAAATTTCAACAGGTGATAAATATTTGAAAGAAGGCGATGCCGTAAGCTTTACAGATATTAACACGGGTGATGAAATTACAGGTATAATCAAAGAAATTCACCCAAACGGCTTGGCAGGAGATCCTGCATCAATTCTTATTAATAATTTTAAATACAAAACTTCCGATAAAATACTCAACGGACAAATTTATATTAAAGGCGGAGAACATAAAAAATACCAAGACTTAGCAGATAACGGCATAGCTCCTGCTTTAGTCATAATAAGAGGCGGAGAAGTAATTTTACAGCCAAATAAAACAAAACTTACAGTATTTTTTAACGATTACATAAATTCAGAAGACACACCTGTAAGAATTACACCGGCACAGAAAATTTCTACCTGCTTTAACGAAATAGAAATAGGTGACCGAATAAAATTTAACATAGTAAAAGATGTTTATAAAAACGGGAAACTTTACATTAAAAAAGATACTCCGATATATGGAATTGTAGATTATGTAAGCGATAACGGCTGGGCTTATGACAACGCTCAAATAGATTTCAAAAAATTCCAAACAAAAACAGCAGATGGGAAAATTATAACAATTAACAATCCTTTATCTATAAACGGATTTGAAATCCTAAAATTCAAATCAAATAGAACAGCACAATTTTTCAATTACTGCGGCATTATTTTTAGGGGTAAAGAAATTGAAATCATACCGCCAAAAGATAATATTGAATTTAATATTTGGTTATAAGCTACATTAATAAATCAGACACTTTTTTGAAAAATACTCTTGAAGCATCCATTGCTGAATTTATTGAATTTTGAGCTATAACAGGCCACTTTTGGACATTATTTGCGTTTGGAATTTCTGTATCTTTTGTATTATTGACAACACTCATAAAAATATCATCAAAACCGTCATCTTTAAATTTTATATTTGAATTAGAACTTTTGGCAATAAATTCATCTTCATGTCTATACAAAAAATCCTCAAAATTCTTATGAATTTTCATCTCTCGGATTTTTTCAATAAAATTTCCACGTTCAACATGTAACCCAATACTCATATCATCTAAAAAATGTTTTGCTCTTCCGGCTTGCTCCACCATTTTTATAAAAGAATTTTTTTCTCGATATTGATACATTAAATCAATATGTTCATTAAATTTTGCTCTTGCATTATGTGCCCAGTCAAAATCTAAAAAACTAGAACGTGGTTTAAAATATGATTCAAATGGATAATAAAAATGAGTATTTGATTTTATACCAAGTTCATCAAAATCAGGAGCTTGAACAGCTTCGCGAATTATAGGAATATATTTTTTTAACTTTGGAAACTCATTTGCTATAACTATATCCGCAATCTTTCTGTGCGTATTGTAATTAAATCCGAAATTTATATTATTATTTTGAATCTTATCTATTTTCATAACTAAATTTTATCTCATAAAGCTTAAAATAACAGATGATTTAAGAATTATTAAGAGAAAAAAAAGACCTCAATAAAGAGGTCTTTTAATTCACCATTGTTTTATATTACTATTATCCTTTTTTGAAAACAATTTCATCATTTTCAACATCAATTACAACTTTATCACCTCTCAAGAATTTTTGTGACAAAATTTGTTTTGATAACGGATTTTCAATCAATTGTCTGATTACACGTTTCAAAGGTCTTGCACCATATACAGGATTGAACCCTCTTGTTGCAAGAAATTCTTTAGCATCATCAGTTATTGCAAATTCAAGTTCCTGATCTTTCAATAGTCTTCTCAAGTAATCCATTTGAATATCAACGATTTTAGTCAAATCTTGCATATTCAATGCTCTAAAGAAGATTGTTTCATCAATTCTGTTTAAAAATTCAGGTTTAAATCTGCTTCTCAAAACTTCTAAGACTTTTTCTTTAGTCTCTTCAAAATTTTGAGTAGATCCGATTGAATTTAATGTACTTTCAAGAATAATATCACTTCCGATATTTGAAGTCATAATAATCAAAGTATTTTTAAAATCAACAGTTCTTCCTTTTGAATCTGTCAAACGACCGTCATCAAAGATTTGAAGCATAATGTTAAATACATCCGGATGAGCCTTTTCAATTTCATCAAAAAGAACAACTGAATAAGGTTTTCTTCTTACAGCTTCAGTCAATTGACCGCCTTCATCGTAACCGACATATCCCGGAGGGGCTCCGACCAATCTTGATACGTTGTGTTTTTCCATATATTCAGACATATCAATACGAATTAGTGCATCTTCATCATTAAACATAAATTCTGCCAATGATTTTGCAAGTTCAGTTTTACCAACACCGGTTGGCCCTAAGAATAAGAATGTACCAATCGGACGTTTTGGATCCTTCAAACCTGAACGAGCACGACGAATAGCATCTGATACTGTATCAACAGCTTCTTCTTGACCGACAAGACGTTTATGCAAAATATCTTCCATATTCAAAAGTTTTTGTTTTTCACTTTCAACAAGTTTTGTAACAGGTATTCCTGTCCATTTACTTACGACATTTGCAATATCATCTTCATCAATTTCTTCTTTTAACAATTTATTATCTGTTTTTTCTTTATTTTGAACAGCTTTTAATTGTTTTTCCAATTCAAGAAGTTTGCCATATTTAAGTTCTGCTGCTGTTTGCAAATCTGTATTACGTTCAGCTTCGTCAATTTTATTCTTAACCTTTTCAATTTCTTCTTTTATACCGGCTTCACCAGTGATAGATGCTTTTTCTTGCTCCCATTGAGCTTTTAATTTAGAAATTTTACCTTCTAAATCATCTATTTGTTTTGTCAAATCGGCAACTTTTGCTTTTGCATCATCGTCATCTTCTTTTTTCAAAGCTTCACGTTCAATTTCAAACTGAATTTTTTGACGCATCATTTTATCAATTTCTTCAGGCATAGAATCAATTTCGATACGTAAAGAAGATGCAGCTTCATCAATCAAATCGATTGCTTTATCCGGTAAAAATCTGTCTGTAATATATCTATCAGACAATTTTGCAGCTGCAATCAAGGCACTGTCTAATATTCTTATACCATGGTGAACTTCATATTTTTCTTTCAAACCCCTTAAAATAGAAATTGTATCTTCTACTGATGGTTCACCAACCAATACAGGTTGAAATCTTCTTTCCAGAGCTGGATCTTTTTCTATATATTTACGGTATTCATTAACTGTTGTAGCACCGATTGTTCTTAATACCCCACGAGCAAGCATTGGTTTTAATAAGTTACCTGCATCCATTGAGCCTTCTGTTGCACCGGCACCTACAACCGTATGTAATTCATCAATGAACATTACAATCTCACCGTTTGATTCTTCAACTTCTTTCAATACGGCTTTCAAACGTTCTTCAAATTCTCCTCTGAATTTTGCACCTGCAACCAAGGCACCCATATCAAGAGAAACAAGTTTTACATCCTTCAAACTTTCAGGAACATCTCCACGAACTATACGTTGAGCAAGTCCTTCAACGATTGCAGTTTTACCAACACCAGGTTCACCGATTAATACAGGGTTGTTTTTTGTTCTTCTGTTTAAGACCTGAATAATTCTTCTGACTTCTTCATCTCTGCCAATTACAGGGTCCAATTTACCCTTTCTTGCCAAAGCAGTTAAATCAGTTGAGAATTTTTCCAACGCTTTCATATTTTCTTCAGCATTTTTATTATCCACTTTTTTATTACCTCTTATTTTTTTCATTGCATTTAAAACTTTTGTTGCATCTACATTATAATTTTTCAAAAGCAACTGTATCGGGCTATTATCCAACCTTGTCATTGCTAATAATATAGATTCAGCACTGATAAACTCATCTTTAAATTCCTCAGACTGCTGACCTGCAAGATCTAACAATCGATATGTTACTGTTGATAGAAAGACCTGACCTGAAGGCGGACCTGATATAGTCGGAAAAGAATTAACAACAGATACAACTTTGTCAATAAATCCTTGATTTAAAAGTTTTAGCTCAGTCAAATAATCCTTTATAGCACCGCTATCTTTTATCATAGCAAGCATAATATGCTCAGGCTGCATTTCTGAATTTCGGTGTTCCTGCATAATAGCACCGGCTGAATTCAAAAGTTCCTGAGAATAATTAGTAAACTTTTCAAAATTTGGCATACACGTCAACTCCTTTTACAAAAACTCTTATAATTATATTTTAACGTTAATTTTACAAAAATCATTGAAATTAATGTTTAATTAATTATTCAAAATAAAACAAATTTTTAAATAACCAAAATGCTATTAACTTTTACTATCAAAAGAAGTTAAAAAAGCAATAGGAATCATTCCAATTGATGCTCCGCAAAAATATAATAAAGGAACGGAAATTATTGTTAAAAGAACTGCATGGAAAGAATTAAAAATATTTTTTGCATTGATTATTGCAATAGATATCACAACTCCATATAAAATTGCAATAACAGGTCCATAAACAAGAGCCAATTTAGTACCATCTTCAAATGTTTTTGCTTCAGGATAACAAGCTGAAATTATTAAACCGCATATTAACCCGGCAACAAAGGCTCCCAGTATGGAATAAACCAGATAAAATCCGAAAATTTCAGCTCCTTTACGCTTATAAGATAAATCAAACAAGTTTTTAAACAATTTTACAACACTCCTATCTGATTTCCTGTAAAATATTTGTAGAATTAAACTTTTTAGATGAATGAATATCAATATATTCTTTCAAAAGTTCAAAACAAACATTACATACCTTCTCATTAGCCTTCTTGTCATAATCAGATTCATAATCAAAATCATATTGCAAACAAGAATTTAAAAAATCTCTTAACTTATAATGCATTAAGGTATGTTGATTATATTTTTCACTGCAATTTTTGCATAAGATTCCACCCATTTGAGAAGAAAAATACATATTTTCATCCTTAATAGGTTCCCCACAGCAAAGACAACTGTCTAATTCAACTCCCAAGCCTGAAACAAGCATCATTTTCAACTGAAATTTTATAACCGCAATCATTATTTCAATATTATTTTCAGCATTACAAATTTTATCTAAAGCCTTATATAAAATCTGATAAATTTCGGAAGAACAAGGATCATCTTCTACTCCAAAGTTATTAACAACTTCAGATATATACATGGAATAAAAGATTTTATCCATATTCTGACGAGTTTTGTTAAACGTATTCAAAGCCTCTGCCTGACAAATTCTATCAAGATTTTTACCTTTATAAAGCATAATCTTATTTGCAACAAGTAAATCCATTCTTGCGCCAAGCTTGCTTTTAGGCTTTTTTACGCCCTTTGCAACTCCCCTTATAAGTCCTTTTTCCTTTGAATACATTACAATAATCTTATCAGCTTCACTTAAGTTATAAGCCTTAAGATTTATTGCGTCAGTTATAAAATTGTTCATACAACTATCTCTTTGATTTAATAAGCTACTTAGCCGTTATAACCGAATGTTCCGTGGAATACACCTCTAAACATTTGTTGAAGTTCATTTTTATTATCAGAATAAGACATCGCAACATCTTCAGTTATTAAATCTTGTTCAAATAAACGATATAAAGATGCATTCATCGTAATCATATTATTGAATGAACCCTTCTTAACAAGTTCATAAATTTCTTCCAATTTATCTTTTTCAATAAAGTCTTTAACAGTAGGTGTTACAACTAAAACTTCACATGCCGGACGACGACCTGAACCGTTTGAAATAGGAACAAGTTTTTGAGAAACAGTTCCTCTTAAAATTGAAGCCAATTGTCCTCTTACAAAATCTCTATCAGAAGGCTCAAACATATTTACAATTCTGTTTACAGTTTGAATTGCATCGTTTGTGTGAATTGTTGCAAATACAAGGTGACCTGTTTCTGCAGCTTTTAAAGCAGCAATTACTGTTTCTTTATCTCTTATTTCACCAATAAATATAACATCAGTGTCTTGTCTTAAGGCATATTTTATACCATCAGGGAAAGACGGTGTATCAATTAATACCTGTCTTTGAGATACAAGACATCTTTTATTTGTAAAAATAAATTCAACCGGATCTTCAATAGTTATAATATGTTTTGGATAATTAATATTAATATAATCAATTAGAGAAGCAATTGTTGTCGATTTACCAGATCCAGTAGGCCCTGTAATCAAAACAAGTCCATTATTCAAAGTAGCAAATTGTTCAATAGATTCAGGCAACATTAATTCGGATACTCTTTTAATATTATAAGGAATAGTTCTTATAACCAAAGCACTCTTACCTAACTGGCGGCTCAAATTAACCCTGAAACGAGAAACCCCGTGGATTTCATACGCAAAATCAAGATCAAATACAGAATTTACTTTTCCTTTAAAATGTACGGGTAACAAAATATCATAAGCGATAGCGATATCATCTTCCGTCAAAACAGGCATGTCAACCTTTGTAATTCTGCCATCAATTCTAATTGCAGGATGTTCGTCAACCTGCAAATGAATATCTGAAGCACCTACTGCAACAGCTTTTTTTAAAAAAGAGATTATATTAAATTTCGAACCTGAATAGTTTTCTGCCATGCTAACCCTCTCTAATATTTAAATTATAACATTCTTTAGACCTGTTGACAATAATACATTTTATGTAACAAAAATGTAACAAATAAAACAAATTAGGAAATTTTCATAACACAAAATACTTTATATAAATGTAAGGGAAATTTAAAATTTCAATCGGGAAAAACAATAATCGGATATTAAAAAAGTCATAATCCAATTCTTAAATGTGTAAGAATAAAAGATTAAAGAAAAAGTTTATATTTTATACTCTCTCTCTTAATATCCTCGTGTTTATTTAATGTTGCCTAATCTCAGGCAACTTTTTTTTTGCAAAATTTTTTTTGTTACAAAAATTTATACAAAATAAATTTCTAACAATTAATTATTAACAAAATATTTTATATAAATATGGTAGAAGGTATTGTAAATTTAACAAGAAAAGTCTTGCCAAGACTTACGGCAAATGCGAAAGAAAATATCGCAAATATTAATTCTATGCCTGAAATGATTTTGAATAAAATGGCACGTAATGGAGATAAAAGCATTCTCCACACAGATATGAACCAATGTACAGCTGCAATTATCAGAAAGAATGGTATAACCACAAGCTACACAGACGCTTTACATGGTTGTAATTCAGTTGGCGCAGTTATAAAATTGAAAAACGGAGAAAACTTATGTTTACTATCACACTATGTACCAACAAACATTGATGGTCAAGTTAACGCAGTAAAAAAACAACTTGGCACATATTCAAGATACATTAATAAAGATTCAAAACCTAAAATATTTTTTAACATTAGAGGATTCGACAACAACGGCAAATTAGAAGCAGTACCAAACAAAATTGTAGACAAAATTGTTGAACTATTTAATGAAAAATTTAAAAAAGGGGTTGATTACACAATAACCCCTTATGAAAACGGTAAACGTCCTGCATTCTTTTCATCTGCAAATATTTTTCAATTTTCACCAAACGATACAAATAAATTGAAAATCACAAATGTCGGAGAACAAGAAAAATTTATTGATTTAACAGTTTAAGCAGAAACAGCTTCTTTATGAGTTTCAAGATATTTAACTGCATAAACAGCCCCAACAGCTCCATCAGCAGCCGCAGTAATAACCTGTCTTAAAGGCGTTGTTCTAACATCACCTATTGCAAAAACACCCTCAACTGAAGTTGCCATAGTTTCATCTGTTACAATAAAACCTCTTGAATCCTGTTCTAACTGTCCATTAAACAATTCAACATTAGGAGCCATTCCGATATAAGGGAATACTCCATTAACTGCCAAATTTGAGATTTCTTTAGTTTTTACATTTTCTAATACCACAGTATTTACAAGATTATCACCTTTAATTTCTTTTACAACAGAATCCCAGATAAATTCAACTTTTTCATTCTTAAAAGCACGTTCCTGAACAATTCTGTCTGCCCTCAACTCATTTCTTCTATGAATTACATAAACTTTATCAGCAAATTTTGTCAAATACATTGCCTCTTCAACAGCAGCATTTCCACCGCCAACAACAGCAACAACTTTATTTCTATAAAATGCACCGTCACAAACAGCACAATAACTGACTCCTCTGCCAACAAATTCTTTTTCACCCGGAACACCTAATTTCATAGGTTGAGCACCGGTTGCAATAATTATAGTACCTGCCTTAAATTCATATTCATTAGTAATAATTGTTTTGTTTTTTAAATCAACACTTTGAATTTCCTGCATAGGGAATTTTTGAACTCCGAATTTATCAGCATGTTCCTCAAATTTTTCCATCAAATCAAACCCGCCAACTACTTGAAAACCAGGGTAATTTTCCAATTCCAAATAATTTGAAGGTTGCCCACCAAGCATATTTATATCAACAATGGCAGTAGAAACAGCTCCACGAGCAGCATATATAGCAGCAGATAAACCAGCCGGTCCGCCACCAAGAATAATTGTATCAAAACTCAATTGCTTCATATTTTATCCTCATTTTCCTGTAATACTTGTTCCTGAAATCTTTTCACCTTTTAACAAATAAATTGCCGTATCTTTTTTTATCAAAGAATTATCTTTAATTGAGAAAGTTTCAAGAGTTAAATAATTTACACCTGTAAAGGTATTTCCAATAAGTTTTAAATCAACTGTATCCGTCAATTTTTTATTACCGTCATAAGATCCAGTTTTAGTAAATCTTATTACATTTCCCTCAACATAATCCAGTTTAACAGTAGCACTCGCTCCTGTAAACGGGTTGTTTAGATTTATGACGTCACCACTTCTTGATAAGTTCCAAAAATCAACTGCCTGAGGTTTAAAATTAACACTACCTGTTTGCTTGGAAATTTTTGCAACAACACGCCAATTCCCATAAAATGAATCAGGAACAGAACCTATCAATGATACACCTGCTTTTAGAGTTTGAGCTGAAACAGAAACTCCAATAAGCATAATAAATGTTACTAAAATTTTTTTTAACATATTTATCATTTAATTATTTTACTACACTTTTCAAGATAAAAAAATGAAAACTATACTGTTGCCATTTTTTCTTTTAGATTTTGAGCAGAATCTTCATAACCAACTCTACCCATCAAAGCATAAGTATAATTTTTAGCCTGTTCAACACCCGGTTGATTAAACGTATCAATATTATATAATTCACCTGCAATAGCAGTTTGAACCTCTAGCATATATAAAAGCTGAGCAACATTGTAACCGTCAACTTTTTCAAGCGTAATTGTAACAGTCGGTCTATTATAATCAGCAAGAGCTACTCTTGTAGAATCAGCCTCAGCATTAATCAATTGATTAATAGTTTTCCCGCCAAGATAGCCAATTCCGGTATATTCAAAAATATTTGGAATTTCAAGAGTATTATCAAACTGTGCAACTCTTATAAAATTAATAATTTTATCATTTGGACCTTCGTTATAAAGCTGAATTTGAGAATGCTGATCAGTTGCCCCCAAAGCCTTAATCGGAGTAGGTCCGACATGAACATCATTTCCGTTTTTGTCTTTATTTTTGCCTAATGATTCTGCCCATAATTGAGCATACCAATCAGAAACATATTTTAATCTGCTTGAATAAGGCATCATAACAGACAAATTCTTACCTTTTTTAGTATCCATAAGATAATGAATTAAAGCATTTTGAGCAGCAATATTTTCAAAAATATCAGTATTTTTCAAAGCCAAATCCATATCCTTAATACCGTTCATAATTTCATCAACATCAAGTCCGACAAGAGCAAAAGGCAAAAGTCCAACAGCAGAAAATACAGAAAATCTTCCGCCAACATCATCAGGAACAACAAAGGTTTTATACCCTTCTTGTTCGGAAATTTGTCTTAGTATACCTGTTTTTTTATCTGTTGTAGAAACAATATTATATCTGTATTCGTCACCTAACTCTTTTTCTAATATATTTTTAACTATCATAAATTGAGACATAGTTTCAGCAGTGGAACCTGATTTTGTAATTACATTAACCAAAGTCTTTTTCAAATCCAAAACATTCAAAAGACCAGTAATTGTATCAGGGTCAATATTATCGAGAAAGAATATTTTAGGCAAACCGTTTCTTTGTTCATCAGAGAGCAAATTCCAATAAGGTTTTAAAAGAGCTTCAGTAACAGCAAGACCGCCTAACGCAGAACCGCCGATTCCAAGTACCAAAATATTATCAAAACGACCTTGCACCATAGCGGCATATTCTTTGACATACCAAACAGTTTCTTCGCTATACCCCAAGTTCATCCACTGAAGCCACTGTCCTGGCTTATCCTTTCGCTTATTCAAATCGGCAATAATATGAGTAATGGTATCCTTATATTTTGAAAACTCTTCTTTTAGATTTAAGCCATTTTCATGCCCTATAACCATTTCATCGGAATACCTGTAATCTAGTGTAATCATATTATACCCCTCTCAAAATAACCTTTCTCTCATAATAAGTAGATCTTATACACTTATTATACGTGCTGAAGGTTTTAATACAAGGTACAACAGAATATTTTAATATTTATTTACCAAGATTATTTATATCTTAAATTAATTCCAACAAAACTTTTGAACACAAACTAAACTTCAACTTTTGATTTTGGTTGTCTTTGAGCTTTTATCTTTTCTTCCAAGCGTTTTTGCTTATATCCATAACCTGCATATATTGCAAAACCCATTAGCAACCATAGTGGGAAATATAATGAAGATGTTGTTAAAAATTTCATTGAATAAACCATTAATCCACCACAAGTAATAATTCCTAAAATAGGGAATACAGGTGAAAATGGAACTTTAAACGGACGTGGTCTATCAGGATCTGTTTTTCTTAAAATCAAAACCGCAATACAAATTATAATAAATGAAGTAAATGTTCCAAAGTTACAAAGCTCAGCAGATATATTCAAATCCATAAACAAAGCACAGACAATTACAACAATACCTGAAATCCACGTAAGGACATGAGGTGTCCTATATTTTTTATGAATTAATCTCAAAGATTTAGGCAAAAATCTGTCTCTGCTCATTGCATACAAAATTCTTGTAGTTCCTAACTGATAAATCAAAAGAACAGAAGTCAAAGCACATAAAGCTCCGATTGAAATCAATCCTGCAAACCAATCCATACCGATAGTGCGCATAGCATGTGCAATAGGAGCCTGAACATCAATATGACCTAAAGGAACATTTCCTGTCAAAACTAATGCTACACAAACATACAATATAGTACAAATAATAAGTGTACCAAGAATTGCGATAGGTAAATCTCTTTGCGGATTTTCAGTTTCTTCTGCCGTAGTCGAAATTGCATCAAATCCAATATATGCAAAGAATATTAAAAATGCGCCCATAAATACGCCTTCAAAACCGTTCGGTGCAAAAGGAACCCAGTTTTCAGGTTTTACATAAAAAGCACCAACAACAATGAATGAAAGTATCATGAACATATTTACACCAACCATAATACTTGCAAACCTTGTTGATTCTTTAACGCCTTTAATCAAAAGAATTGTAAGTAAAAGCACAATTACCATAGCAGGCACATTTATTGCAACAGGAATTTTATCAAATAAAAACGGCATCTGAGTATGCGGATCAAGCCCAAATTTATCGCAATAAGCAAGCATATAACGATAATCAGTTCTTAACCACAAAGGATAATTTACGACAAAATCAGGTAATATATGCTTGAATCCTTTTAGGAATTGAACAAAATACCCAGTCCAAGCACAAGCAACAGTAATATTACCGATTGCATACTCAAGCATTAAAATCCAACCGACCATCCAAGCCATAAATTCACCCATTGTAGCGTAAGTATAAGTATAAGCACTACCTGCAACAGGAATCATTGCCGCAATTTCTGAATAACATAATGCTGAAAAAACACACGCAACAGCAGCCATTACCATAGAAATTATAATAGCAGGTCCCGCACCAACACTCTCAGGTCCGCCCTGAATTGCAGTACCTATTATTGTAAAAATACCGGTTCCAACAACAGCGCCTATACCTAAAACAATTAGGTCAAACACATTTAAAGTCTTTTTTAATTCTGACTTTTTACTTACAGCTATTAATTCATCGGGGCTTTTCTTTTTAAAAGCATTTAATAATATATTTTTCAATTCCATTATTTCATCATTTCTTGTTTTTTGAGTTCTACTTTTTGATTATGAATTCTGTTTTCATTTTGTCTGTTTCTGACAAAACCGTACAACAAATAAATAATTGCGCCTACACCTAACCAAACAGGGAAAAGTAAAGCTGAACCTGAAGGCTGCATTGATTTATAAATCATTAAACCACCGCAAATGATTATACCTAAAGCCGGAGTAACAGGAGAAAACGGAACCTTGAAAGGACGAGGTCTGTCAGGATCTGTTTTTCTCAAAATCAATACCGCAACGCACACAATTATAAATGAAGTAAATGTTCCGTAATTGCAAAGTTCAGCAGCGACATCAAGATTTAAAGTTAAAATTCCAACAACAGCTAAAATTCCGACAGTCCAAGTCAAAAGCGCTGGAGTATGGAATTTTGGATGTAATTTTTGAAATCTTTGAGAAATAAAATGATCTCTGCTCATTGCATATAAAATTCTTGTAGCAGCCATCTCTAATACTAACAATACAGATGTTAAACCGGCTAAAGAACCGATTGAAATCAATCCTGCTGCCCAATTCATGTTAAACAAAGACATACAATAAGCCATCGGGGCCTTCAAAAATCCCATAGGAACTGAAACACTTGTATCTTGTAACCCTGTCAATACTAAAGCTACAAGAACATATACAATAGTTGTAATTATTAAAGAACCAATAATACCTATCGGCAAATCTTTCTGAGGATTTTTACATTCTTCAGCCGCAGTTGCAAGAGCATCAAATCCGATATATGCAAAAAAGATTAAAAACGCACCTGCAAAAATTCCGGCTCCACCATGAGGGGCAAACGGAGTCCAGTTTTCAGGTTTTACAAAAAAAGCACCTGCAACAACAAACAAAGCAATAACCGCAAGTTTTATAAATACCATTACCCCTGCCATTTTTGTAGAATCCTTAGTTCCTTTAACCAAAATCATGGTAGTAAGAAGAACAATTACAATCGCAGGTAAATTTATACATATAGGTAAACCAAATAAAGTCGGTACATGAACAGATGCGTCTTCAGCAGCAATTTTTGCAGCACTGAAAGCATCATTAACAAGCCAAACCGGCGGATGAGCAAGCCAAGCAGGCAAAACCTTTTCAAAACCGCTTAAGAATTGAACAAAATGGTTAGACCAAGCACAAGCAACCGCAATAAATCCAATTGCATATTCTAGCATCAAAACCCATCCAACCATCCAAGCAGCAAATTCACCCAATGTTGCAAATGTATAAGTATAAGCACCACCTGCAACAGGTATCATTGTTGCAAATTCCGAATAACATAATGCTGAAAAAATACAAGCAATAGCCGCAATTATCATTGAAACAACAAGAGCAGGACCTGCACCTTGAGAAGATCCGTCAGCACTTCCTGCAGCGGCAATTCCGACAACTGCAAAAATTCCAGATCCGATAATTGCACCTACACCTAAAATAATTAAATCAAAAACTCCAAGAGTTTTTTCCAATCCTTCAGATTTTGCTTCAGCAAGCATTTCATCAGGATTTTTAATTCTTGTGATAGTCTTTAAAAAATTGCGAGTAAATGTCGCACGGTGAAATTTTTCAGCCATTTATTATCCTTATATTATTATTTACAAAGAGGAAATCCCATTTCTTCTCTTTGAGCTACGTATAATCTTGCAACTGCAGAAGCCATTGTTCTGACTCTGTTGATGAAATTAATTCTTTCATCTTTACTGATTACCCCTCTTGCATCCAAAAGATTGAATGTATGAGAACATTTTAAAACGTAATCGTAAGCAGGCAAAACAAGCTTTGCATTAATACAATTATCAACTTCTTTCTGATACAAATCAAACATTGTGAATAATGCTTTTGCATCACTAACTTCAAAATTATATTTTGATTGTTCTATTTCATTTTGCAAGAAAATTTCGCCATATTTCAGCGTATCATTCCACATAATATCATATACGGATTCTTTATTTTGCAAATACATTGCAATTCTTTCCAAACCGTAAGTTAATTCCAAAGCGACAGGTTTAACTTCAACACCGCCTACTTGTTGGAAATAAGTAAACTGAGTAATTTCCATACCATCAAGCCAAACTTCCCAGCCAACACCGGCAGCGCCTAATGTCGGAGATTCCCAGTTATCTTCTACAAATCTGACATCATGCTCTTTTAAATCAATCCCCATAGCTTCCAAACTTTTCAAATAAAGTTCTTGAGCATTATCAGGAGATGGTTTCAAGATAACCTGAAACTGATAATAATGACCAAGTCTGTTTGGATTTTCGCCATATCTTGCATCAGTCGGGCGTCTGCAAGGTTCAATCATTGCAGTATTCCAAGGTTCAGGGCCTAATGAACGCAAAAAAGTTGCAGGGTTCATTGTAGAAGCACCTTTTTCAATATCATAAGGTTGTTGAATTATACAACCGTAATCCGACCAAAATTTTTGTAAATTAAAAACGAGTTCTTGAAAGTTCAAAGCCATAAATTTTAAATTCCATATATTGTATATTTTACACTTAATCAATTACAAAAAAACTTTTGCTTGTCTATGCTAAGACGAACATAGCAAAATTGCAAATTTTATGTTAAAAATGTAACATAAGAAAAGGAGAATTTTATGGCAGACAAAATTATTATATTTTCAGGGAAACAATATTCCGGTAAAGATACTGTTGCAAAAATAATGTTATCCCAAATGCCTGAATACAGAAGATGTGCAATGGGAGATATTATAAAATTAACCTATGGGAAACAAAAAGGTTTAACTTATGAAGAAATAGAAAAAAACAAACCGCTTTACAGACAAGATTTAATAAATTTAGGTAACTGGGGAAGAGCACAGGATCCTGATTATTGGCTAAAAAAAATCATAGAACAAGACGGAAATATTATGGTAACAGATGTAAGAGTTCCGCATGAATACGAAGTATTTAAAAATGCAGGTGCAATTACAATAAGAGTTGAAGCAACAACAGAAACAAGAGCTTCAAGAGGAACTTTAGTCGGAGAAACCGATATTACAGAAACAGGACTTGATAACATAAAAGATTGGGATTTCGTAATTGAAAATAATTCAGATTATGAAACTTTAAAAAACAAAGTTGATGAAATTATAAAAAAAATAAAAGAGGATTAAATCACAATCCTCTTTTGTTTTTAATAAGAAAATACTAATAATTTTATACCATGCCTTCTTTAACAGCTTTTACTGCAGCTTGGACTCTGTCATTTACGCACATCTTTTGCAAAATTGAACAAACATGTGCTTTTGCGGTATGAACACTAACAATTAATTCTTTAGCGATTTCTGTATTACTTTTACCTGATACAAGGTGTTTCAAAACCTCATATTCTCTTTCTGTCAGAGGCACACGACCTTCATTATTTGATTTGTTAGGTAAAATTCCGATATTTTCAACTTTTGGCAATGAATTAAGTGTCATTTGTGCAACCATTGGATCAATCCAACATACACCGATTGAAACATCTCTTACGACATCTGCAAGCTTGTTCGGATCAATATCTTTCAAACAATAAGCACTTGCACCTGAAGTTAAAGCCGCAATTACTTCTTCACATCTGTCATGGGAAGTCAAAGCAATAATTTTTGAATCAAAATTCATTTCCTTACATTTAAGCATAGCCTCAATACCGTTCATACCGGGCAGACCCAAGTCCATTAGAATAACATCAGGTTTATGCCTTTCGATAAGTTTTAATCCCTCAACAGCATCTTCTGCTTCTGCAACAACGTTAATATCGTCATTAGCATTTAATGCACACCTTAAACCGACTCTTGTTAATTTGAAATCCTCCACAATAATCACACTAATAGGTTTTGTTTTTGTTTCTGCCGCATTTTGAGTCATGTTCATTTACCCCACTTTCATAAATTGCTTTTGTATATACTTTATATATTATCTACAAGATTATTAAATGATATCTTTTAGAATTAATCCATTACCCATGTGGCTTATATTATTGTAAAATATACAATTATTATTCAAATTATAAATTATTTTTTAGCATGTTATAATATTTTTACTATCAGTTAAGGGAGTGTAAAAACATGTTTGAATTTCTTTTTGGAAATAAGAATAGCAATAACAATGAAAAATCTGTTGAGATAAATAATATTTATTCAGCATTAAAAAAGGCATATCCTTCAGACAAAATATCTGAAGAAAGAAAAAAAGAATTATCAGGATTGATAAAAAAATACGGTTACTTGCCTTATCCGTATATTAAAGCTTTAGAGGAACTTACTCCAGAAGAAATTCTTTTCGGACTTGAAATAAAATGGGCTGATAACGGTATATTTAAAGACGGAAAATTTGATTTTCAAGATAACAAAATCAGTGTTCTTGCAAGAAACAATGTTAAAAATTCTTCTTGGATTCAAAAAGAAGGACATGACATCAAGCTTATTAACCTTGCAGGATTAGGTGACGGGAATAAAACAACCGAAACCGGCAAATTTATGGATTGGCTTCGCCAACTGCTTATCTTACCGACAGGCAACTTAAAACATCATATATTCAACACAACAATTTATCTTATCCCGTTTCATCCAAGAGAATTTGGCTGTGCATACTTGCCAAAAAGCTCAGAAGTAAGTGAAAAATTATACGATGAAAATATCGAAAAAATTACAGGTCTGAATGCTAAAGGACAAGTTCAAACATTCATTACTCTTGCACAACTTGCAGGACACCCTGTAATTTATGATATATTACCGCAAACAGGCAGATTTTCTAAAGCTGTTCTTGCAAACCCTGAGATTGCACGCTGGTATGATATCAATATTCTTAATAAAGAACTTGAAGAAAATATCGACCGAATTGCCAAAAACATGCCTGAATCTTTTGACGATGAAGATGTTGAACTTGTTAAAAACATTTATAAAGATTCTCAAAACGGAAGTACCGGAGATTTAAGCTCTCATTTCAAAAACATTTATGACACATTTGACAGCCTTATGACAGAAGCCAAGAAAAAATTATCAAATGTCATGATGCAAAAAGATAATCAAGAAAAAATACAAAAACGTGCAAGAGATATTGTTGCAAAAATTCACAGCTTCAAGGCAAATCAAAAGTTAACGGAAGACGATATTACAAAACAATTAGATACAATACAAGAATTAATAAAAGAAGGTTTGTGGCCTGCTCCAGGAGGAGCTTGGTGTTCTGCAGGTGTTCCGATTTATGACAAAATGAGTGAATGCGGAGGATATCCGACATTTAAGCATTACGATTACAAAGGAGAAGATGTTACAAGCTTTGCAAATTTGGATTGTCAAACACCTTATTATTTCTGTTTCTTGGAAAAAGGAACTCTTAATACACCGGTAATTGATTACTTTGTAAATTATATGATTAATTTGCAAAAAGATTACAACTTTGACGGATTTAGGGTTGATCATATTGACCATATTGTAGACAAAGTATCTGAAAATAACGGTCGTCCGATAAGTTACAGAGCACCGAGAGTTGTTCTGAATAAATTGAATAAAACAATGAAGAAAAATATTCCGTATTTTGGAACACTTGCTGAATACATGTTATGGGATGATTTCTTAAAAGAATACCATAAGGGCATGAATTTTGATCTTTTATGGGGAAACGATATTGTATCACAATGTGAAAAGACTCCTGAGAAAATAACAGAAGATAACCAGCATCTTGCAAATTATAACGTTAATTTCAAAAACGGAGAAAAGCTTTCAATATTGAAAACATATAATAACCAAGATGGTGAATTCAGATGTATTGACCAATATCCGGGACAATTAGGTGAAAACGGAGCGTTATATAAATGGTTTAAATACAAATTTTTACCTGGCGGCAAATTTGCAGGACGTCCAATGCTTTATGTTGACGGAGATGAAAGTTTCACTAAACGCGGTATTGAAAAAGTAATCGGCGAAGAAATTTCAATGGCAAGAGAAAACAATTATGATTTTTACAAGAAATTTAACGCTATTGATATGTTTGTAAAAAACAATCCAATAATCACAGAAGGCGAAGCTCAAATAATAATTCAAGATGATGACGGTTTTTCAGCTTGGATAATATCAAGAGTTCCTGATAAAACAGCCTATTTAGTTGTTTCTAACTACAAATATACAAATGAACGAGTAACAATGTTTGACGAAAACAACAAAAGTTACTCTGAAATAATGGAAGGCAAACCGGTATTTGATAAAACAATCAACCTGCCATTAGATTGTTCAATTCAAAAAGAATACTACATTGAAGATGATGAATTTAAATCAAATGCTTTTGATACAGAAACATCAACTCTTCATTTTGACAAACTGGATGCAAGCGAATTTAGAGTTTATGAATTAAAACGCGCTTAAATTACCATATTTAAACTATTGCCCAAAAGATAATATTGTTTTATGCTATATGTATGATAAAACAGCTTAGGATAAAAGATTACATTTTAATAGACGAACTCACTGCAAACTTTGATGAAAAATTAAATGTTATCACAGGTGAAACAGGTGCAGGTAAAAGTATATTGATTAATGCAATTGATATAGCTTTTGCGCCTCGTGTATCTAAAGACGTAATTAAACATGACAAAGAAAAAGCTGTTATTGAACTTGTTATTGAAAACACAAAACATGACTTATCTCAACTTTTTGAGGAAAACGGGGTTGATAATTTCGGTTCCGAAATTGTTTTATCTAAAGAAATTACGCAAAACGGAGTTCGTTCAAGAGTAAACGGGACTCTTGTTAACCAAGAATTTATAAAACAATTAAAATCACATTTCCTTGATATTCACTCTCAGCATCAAACTTATGCCTTCATGCAACCAAAATATCATATCAATTTGCTTGATAATTATGCAAGAGAATCTTATGGAGAAAAACTTAATTCATACAAAGAAAAATTCAAGGAATATCAAGATTTGCAATCCAAACTTGAAAATCTTAAAAATGCGTCTGATATGACAGAAAGCCAAATTGAATTTTTGCAATTTCAAATAAATGAAATTGATTCGGCAGGGATTAAAAATCCAAACGAAGATGAAGAATTAAATTCCGAACTTGAAGTTTTAGAAAACGCAGAAAAATTAAAAGAATTAACAGGCTCATCATATTGGGCAATCAATGGTGATGACGGCTCTATAATTGAAGCTTTAGGGAAAATTAAACAAAATATTTCAAAAGCCGCATCTATGGACAAAAATTTGGAAGAGCTTGAAAGCAATTTAATAGATGCAATTGAAAGATTACATGATGCAGGCTCTGAATTAAGAGAATACAGCCAAAATCTTGAGAATGACACAGAAAGACTTAATGAAATTCAAGAAAGATTATTCCTACTTGATAAATTAAAAAGGAAATACGGCGGAACATTAGAATCTGTTTTAGAAACATTTGACAAACTTTCTAATGAATTAAATTCAATAGAATTTTCAACCCAAAATATAGAAGAGCTGGAAGCAAAAATTAATTCTACGAAAAAAGAACTTGAACATATTGCATCAGAAATTAGCGAAAGTAGAAAGAATTATGCACAAGTTCTCTCTGTTCTAATTCAAGAAAAATTAGAAAAATTAGAGCTTCCAAAAGCCCGATTTGAAATTTCTATTCAACCAAAAGAATTAAGTTCAGACGGAATTGATAACGTAGAATTTTTAATTTCAACAAACGTATCAGAAGATTTGAAACCACTTGCAAAAGTAGCATCAGGCGGAGAAATTTCTCGTGTAATGCTTGCGATAAAATCAATTTTTGCACAAAGCGATGACATTGATACCGTAATTTTTGATGAAATAGATACAGGAATTTCAGGCAAAGCTTCGCAAAGCGTAGCTGATGAAATTGTAGAGCTTTCAAAATATCATCAAATAATATTAATTACGCACCAACCAATAATTGCCTCACGTGCTAACAAACATTTCTATGTAAGAAAATCTCAAAGTGATGAAACAAAAGTTGATGTATATGTTCTCACAGGAGAGAATAGAATTAAGGCTCTTGCAGAGCTCGCAGGCGGTGAAATTAACGAGCAATCAATCGAATTTGCTAAATCTCTTATGTCTGTGTAATAAATATTACAAATTATTTAATTAAAAATTTCTTTATGCCTCCGGCGGGTCCTCCAGACAGGGGCACTTTTGGTGGCAAAAGTGCCTCAAAACCATCGGCACGCTGCACTCACTAATAATTTGCAAGGCTCAGTATTTAGGCGTGTAAACTCGCTTAAGCTCAAACAATACACGCCTTTGATACTTACTTCGCCTGCAATTATTGTTCGTTTCACTATCGCCGAAAAGATGATTATACAAATCAATAAATAAATTATTTTTCTATTAATAAATAAAAGGATGCTTGAAGCATCCTTGAATAATTTAATCTTCTATAAAATCACGAAAATGTTGAATTTCCTTCCTCTCTCTGATTTTGGATAATGCGGAATCCTCAAGCTGTCTTATCCGCTCTTTAGAATATCCCATTATCTCCCCTAACTGTTCCAATGTTTTCGGCATCTCTCCATTAATTCCGAAACGACAAGTTATAATCTTTTTTTCCCTCTCAGGCAAAGTTGATAATAAATCCTCAACACTTCCTTTTAACGCATTGTTTCTGGTCTGGATTTCAGGCGAGCGATATGATTTATCCTCAATATAATCCCCGATATTCAAATCATCAGTCACAGGAGTTTCAAGACTAATTGGTTCTTTCAATATAGATTTTTTTATTGTTGAAAGCTGCTTTGGCGTAATTTTTAATCTTTCTGCAACCTCAATATCAGAAGGCTCTCTTCCAAGCTCAAATGACAAAGTTGTATAAACCCTTTTAAACTTTCTTATTTTATCTGTCATGTGCACAGGAATACGTATTGTTCTTGAATTATTTGAAATCGCGCGGATTATAGTCTGCTTTATCCACCAGGTTGCGTATGTGGAAAATCTAAAATTTTTTGAATAATCGAATTTTTCAGCAGCTTTAATCAACCCTAAAGAACCCTCCTGAACTAAATCCATAAAAAGAACACCTTGCCCAATATACTTTTTTGCAATACTTACAACTAACCTCAAATTTGCTTGAACAAGTTTACGCTTTGCAATCTCAGCATCACTTTTACAACCCTCTTTAATTTTCTTGCCTAAGGCTTTTTCCTCTTTTGAATTTAATAATTTAACTTTTCCTATATCTTTTAAGTACATTTGCAAAATATCATCATCATTAGAAATAGAATTAAATGTTCTGGGCTCCTCAACCTCATCCAATTCTATAAATTCATTATCTAGCTGATATTCAGGCTTAAAATCCTTATACAAATCTTCTTCCATAAACTTTGTGTTCACCATCTGAATTCCTCATCTTCAAATATTAAACTAACCACACTTTTAATATTTTTGACGAAAGCATTTTAATTTTGTTGCATGCGCTGTTTTTGTGTAAAATATAAAATATGGGAATTATAAACGAAAAAGATTTTATAAAACGAATACAAAATTATTCTGATCAATCATTTAAGCCGGGAGATAGAAAAGACTTAAACGTACTTGATTCACATGATTTCAGATACGTAAATTCAGGCGATTTTAAAGCAAATTTACACATACATTCACAATATTCTGACGGAGAAATGAATGTTAAGGAACTTCTTGAAATAACAGAAAAAATGTCAGAAAAAAATTCTGATTTACTAATTGCGCTGACAGATCATGACACAATTGACGGATGCAAAGAAGTATCAAAATTAATTGATAACTACAAAAATGTAAATATTACTCTCGGAGTTGAGATTTCAACTGTCGGGATTAATTTTCCAAACCAAGAAAAACCTGTACAAATTCATCTATTGGTTTACGGAATAGACCCTGAAGATAAAAAACTTGATAATTATTTAAAAGAAAAACGTGAAGGGAAATTAGAACTTGCAAAACAAACTATCGAAAAATTGAATGAAGCTTTGCCAAACTACAACTTTAATCTTGAAGAAGCATCAAAATGTCACATAATGATAAAAAAAGGTGAAGATGAAGTTGCACACCCGCTAAAAAAATATACCTCAGGTAAAATTCTTTTAAATTATTACCTTCCAAATGCAGATTTTTCATACGATTTACCGATAAAAAAATTCAAATATCTGTTTAAAGGCAAGGAACCCTATCACAGAATTTATAAAAAAGCTCTTGAAATGTATATAAATAAAGAATTGCCTGAAATTCCGGATTCAATCGAACAAAAAATTCAAACAGCCAGAAGAATTTATATGGCAGCACACCCGTCAATTGGCAAAATGCTAAAGCCTTTTTCATCTTTTGAAGATGCTGTTGAATTTATTTCAACACTAGATAACGGTGTCATGTCAATAGCACACCCTGCAAGAACTAAAGCTTATTGCCCAGAATTTTATACATATTTGTTTGAACACTTCAAAAAATTCGGTAAGAATAAAGCCCTGTTTTATGAAGGCAACTACCAATCATACGAAGGTGAATATTATCAAAAATGGGAAACAAAAATAAATGAAGCGGCCGCAAAATTCCATTTACTAAAAACAGGAGGGCTGGATTCTCACGGTCACAGCATTATATCAAGATCTCCTTGTTATTAAAAATTAAAAGAGGAAAAGATGATTAAAAAAGTTTTACTAATTTTCATAATATTATTAACAACTCAAACAGTTATGGCAGAAGAAGGCTACGTAAGTCCTGAAACTTATGCAGTAAATGAAGCCGACTTGTTGGATTACACAAATGTTCCGCCACCGGAAAGACCAAATATTGACAATCTCGACAAACCAGTAAAAATAAAAAAACAAAAAGAACGAAAAGTTCGCGAAGAAAAGCCAAAACCTTACAAACGCGGGCCAGTTTATCACATGGCAAAATGGTGGACAGATGCCCGATATAAAAGAGAAGAACCTCATCATGGCACATTACATGAAATAAAAGTAAAACAACGTATGGAATATGAAAAACAACTTCTTGAAAAACAAGAAGAAGATAAACAACAAGATTCAAATTCATAAGAAAAAAAATTTATAAAAAAATGGTTGACAATAAAATATGTTTCAGTTAATATAATTCTTGCGAAAGGGCGTTTAGCTCAGTTGGTAGAGCGCCTCCCTTACAAGGAGGATGTCAGAAGTTCGAGTCTTCTAACGCCCACCATTTAAAGAAGAACCTGAAAAAGGTTCTTTTTTTATGTTTATTTTATTTCTTTTTTGAAATCTGCATAAATTCTATTTGCCTTTTGAATGCTTACAGTCTCATTTTGTGAAACTAATTTAGAAACTTCTGATCTTAAATAATCATATCCATGCACAATGGGATTATTAAATGCGAAAACATCTGAAGGATTTACCTGACTTGATTTATAAATGTTATCAGATGCAAATATCTTTCCATCAAGAACTGAAAGGCAGTCATAATTTTTCTTATTAAAATGAACATAACATGCAGATAAAGATAAACCGTCATATACCATATCCAATGCCTTTAATATATGGTTTATAGTATATTTTGTATCTTTTTCACATCCAGGTAAAATAAATACATCCAATCTGTCTTTTTCTTTAAATGAATCAGCAGAAAAAGCTTTAACTAATGTGTCATAAATATCTTCAATATATGTTTTATTATAGACATGTGCTAAAAACTGTTTGTTTTCTTTTTTATCTACAATTACAACTCCTGCACACTGAAGAAAATCTCTCGACTGTATCAAATCAGAAAAATCTGTTTTTATCCCCATTGAACCATAAGGATATTTTAATTGATCTATACTATAAGCAACATAATTTTTTTTATTTAATAAATTACATGAAATATTTTCTAGTGGAGCACTAAAATAATTACCAACTTTCAAATAGTCTTTTGCAGATTTTTTTAAAGATAATTTAGGAAAACCTAAGCCGCAAAAATTTATATTTGGGAAATATCCATAATATTGAGGGTACAAATCTTTATTGTTATAAGAATTTTCAGATTTTAATGTTTTGTCAGGATTTGAATATTTTATAAAATTTCTATTATTAAAATTATAGCTTTGTAAAGATAAAATGCGCATACTATTAGAAAAACTAAAAAAATTTTTTTTGCCATAACAGTTTTCTTATCGTATATTAAATTTATGCAAATAAATGATGTTATAACAGTTAAAATTGAAAAATTATCAAATTTGGCAAAAGGAATTGCAAGATATAACGGGCAAGTAATATTTGTTGAAAAAGCTTGTCCTGATGATGAGATGAAAATCAAAATTACAAAGGTCAATAAAAATTTTGCAACCGCAACCCCAATAGAAATAATAACCCCATCTATTCACAGAGTAAAACCTTTCTGTCCTATGCAAAATGTCTGTGGTTCATGCCAGCTTCAATTTATAGATTATGACTATCAACTTGTATTGAAAAAACAAATTGTAGAAGATGCAATAAAAAATATCGGCAATATTGATATTCCTATAAACGATCCGATACCAAGTCCGCAAATTAAAGCTTTCAGGCATAAAATTCAATGTCCTGTATCTCAAACAAAAGTTTCTAAAAAAATCCTTATAGGTTACTACAAACCTCAAACCCATGAAATTGTAAATATCAAATATTGTCCGATACAACCGGAAATTTGTGACAAAGTTATTGATTTTATTAGAAATGCAGCGCAAGATTTTAAAATTACAGGTTATGATGAGAAAAAACATTCAGGCGACTTAAGACATATCGTAATAAGAAGCTCTGCCTATAACGGCAAACTGCTTGTAACTCTTGTAATAAATAATACAAAAATTACAGATAAATTTATATTTTTTGCAAATGAAATCTACAAAAAATTTGAAGATGTAAATGGAGTTTGCATAAATTTTAACAATAAAAAATCAAACGTAATTTTGGGAGAAAAAACTCAATGCATTTGCGGAGAAGATTTTATTTATGACAAACTTCTCGACAAAACTTTCAAAATCGGAGCATCAACTTTTTTCCAAATAAACCCCAAAAGTGCTGAAAATATATTCAAATACGTTAAAGAAGAAATTTCAAAGCATGAAAATCCGACAATATTAGATGCTTATGCAGGAATTGCGACTTTTGGAATAACAGTAAGTGATATTGCCAAAAAAGTTGTAAGCGTAGAAGAAAATAAAGAATCAATAGAAAAAGCAAAAGAAGTTTTAGAGCTAAACAATATAACAAATGTAGAACTTCACTGTGCCGACACTACAAAATACCTAACATCTATAAAAAAGAGCTTTGATATTACAATCCTTGATCCGCCTCGCAAAGGCTGCACAAAAGAATCGCTCGATGAGACCCTTAAACATACAAAAGAAAAAATTATTTATGTAAGCTGTAACCCAGCAACATTAGCACGTGATTTAAAATACTTATGTGAAAAAGGCTGTACAGTAAAAACCATACAACCTTTTGACATGTTTTGTCATACTTATCATATAGAAAATGTTGCAATTATTGAGAAATAGGTTTATATTCTTCCATAAATTTGCGTAAATTATTTTCTATTTTATCAAGATTACGATAATTTTTTGTGTGTTTAAAACTCATCATATAACGCTTACTTGGAGGCAAAGCATCATATTTACCTCTATACAATATTTTTAATGACTTAAACAAATTATTAACAGTATCAATTCCTTTTTCAGTAAATGTAACAGGTGCTGATGAAACATTTCTGCTTCCTAATACATCACGTTCCAAAGCCTGTTTGTATAATTGTCTTGTAATCTTATGAAATTCTGCTTGAATAGCTTTGATAATTTGTTTAGCACCTTCATCATCTCTCAAGCCTTTATCTTTGTAGGCTCTGAAATTTTCGTATATAAGTTTGTGTTCTTTATTTTTAAATGCAGCATAATTTGGTCCCGGTAAAATCAATAATTCATAAAGTTCTTTACCTTTTTCAAAACGCATCTGAACATCTTCATACCCTGATGGTACAGCATTTTTCCCAAATCTTACATCAATATCATCAACCATTTTTGGAAAACCATCGCTATTCAAAACAATGTTTCCATCTGAATCTTCTGCAAAATTCTTTGCGATTTTATAACCCTTTCTTTTCATTGCTTCAACGATTTTAACGTAATTTTTATCTGCATCAGGTAAAAAGATTGTAGCTCTAACACCATCTCTGATTACACCTCTATAACCACGTTCAGAAAATTGTTCACTTCTGCTTGCTAATTTACTTAAAATTGATTTTAATTCTTTTGTAGAACTTTTGTTTGCTTTCTTGATAAAAGAAGCACCCGGAACTTCTACGGCGACTCTTTGTAAGTCTGCTTTATATGCTTCTGCAAGTTTTCGGTTACTGTGTACTAGGAAATCTCCGATACGAGTTTTTTTACTTTCAGGGACTTCATTATTTCTAATTCTTGTGTACGTATTGCGATTTGGGGATACAAAAGTATCCTCTTTTGGTACTCGCTCAAAAGTAGATGACACATTTGCATGTAATCTTTTTTTATGTTTTTTTGATGCAATATTAACTCCGCCAACTACATTTTTAGCTTTTGGCTTAGTTTTTGGGACTTTCCCTAAATTACTCAAAACTTTTTCACTTAATTTAATCATACACAATAACTCCGTACAAACTTAATTATTTAAAAACATTATCATAAAATTAATTGCCTAATCTGAGGTAAATTATTACGAAAATGATACAAGGGTGATTATAAATCATTAATTATTTTTTGTCAAAATATTTTGTTTGTATTAAAATTAAAACGTATAGTTATTAAGTAAATTAGCGCATAAGATAAGGAGGTTTTTAATTATGCCAGGAAAAACTATAACAGTTGACGGCAACTATGCTGCAGCGCATATTGCTTATGCCTTAAGCGAAGTTTCCGCAATTTATCCTATCACTCCTTCATCTACAATGGGTGAATGGATTGATGAATGGGCGTCTCAGCACAAAAAAAACATCTGGGGCGAAGAAGTAAGAGTAGCTGAAATGCAATCAGAAGCTGGTGCTGCAGGTGCTGTACACGGTTCTTTAGCAGCAGGTTCATTAACATCTACTTATACAGCTTCTCAAGGTTTGCTATTAATGATTCCTGTAATGCACAAAATGGCAGGGGAAATGTTACCACACGTTATCCACGTAGCAGCTCGTGCAATTGCAGCTCAATCATTAGCAATTTTTGGAGATCACTCTGATGTTATGGGTTGCCGTAACACAGGTTATGCAATGTTAGCAGCTAATTCAGTTCAAGAAGAAATGGATTTAGCTTTGGTTGCTCACCTTGCAACATACAAATCAAAAGTTCCATTCTTGCAATTCTTTGATGGATTCAGAACTTCTCACGAAGTACACAAAATTGAAGAAATTTCTTACGAAGATATTGCAAAATTAGTTGAACCAAAATATATCGAAGAATTCAGAAACAGAGCAATGAGACCTGAAGCTCCTATTTGTAAAGTTGGTGCTCAAAACACTGATGTTTACTTCCAAGGTCGTGAAACTGTTAACAAATACTACGATGCAGTACCTGACATTGTTCAAGAATATATGGATAAAGTTGCAGCTGTAACAGGCAGACAATATCATCCATTTGATTATGTTGGTGCTCCTGATGCAACTGATATTATCGTAGCAATAGGTTCAGGTTGTGAAACAATTGAAGAAACAATCGAATACTTGAACGCTAAACGCGGTACAAAATATGGTTTAGTTAAAGTTAGATTATACAGACCGTTCGATGTAAAACGTTTCTTAGCTGCTGTACCTTCAACAGTTAAACGTGTTACTGTTCTTGACAGAACAAAAGAACCTGGATCAATCGGTGAACCATTATACTTAGACGTTGTTGCAGCTATGGAAGGTAAAGATGTTAGAATTATCGGTGGTCGTTACGGATTAGCTTCTAAAGAATTCACTCCATCAATGGTTCTTGCAGTTTACAAACATGCTGAAAACAATGGATTCCACGGATTCACAGTTGGTATCGAAGACGATGTAACTAACAGATCATTAAAAATTGAAGAACACATCGTTACTGAACCTGAAGGAACTACAAATTGTATGTTCTGGGGACTTGGTTCAGACGGTACTGTTGGTGCTAACAAAAACTCAATTAAAATTATCGGTCAATATACAAACAAAGATGCTCAAGCATACTTTGCTTATGACTCTAAAAAATCATTTGGTGTAACTGTTTCTCACTTGAGATTCGGTGACAGACCAATTAAATCTACATACCTTATCACAGCACCTGACTTTGTATCTTGCTCAGCTCACGCATACATCGGCAGATATGACTTGTTGAAAGGTATTAAAGAAGGCGGTACATTCTTACTAAACAGCCCATGGTCAAAAGATGAAGCATTCTCTCACTTAACAAGAGATATGCAAAAAACTATCATCGATAAGAAAATCAAATTCTACAACGTAGATGCTGAAAAACTTATTGAACAACAACCTGGCTTGCGCGGTAAAGGTGCTAACACAGTAATGATGGTTGCATACTTCAAAGTTTCTGGAATTATTCCGTTTGATCAAGCTCTTGAAGGCATGAGAGAAATGACTAAGAAAACCTTTAAGAAAAAAGGCGATGATGTTGTAAACATGAACTTAGCATTAATCGATGCAGCTGTTGATGCAACTGAAGCAGTTACAATTCCTGCATCATTAGACGGTGTTGCTGCTGCTGAAGATTTGAAATTAATCCCTGATAACGCAGATGACTTCGCTAAGAAAATCATTGAACCTTCAATGAGACAAAAAGGTGATGATATCCCTGTATCAGCAATGTCAATTGATGGTGTTATCCCAACAGGAACAGCTTGCTTAGAAAAACGTGGTATTGCACCTCGTGTTCCTCATTGGAATTCAGAATTCTGTATTCAATGCGGAATTTGTGCATCAGCTTGTCCTCACGCTGCTATCAGAACAAAACTTATGGAAGCAGATGATTTGAAAAATGCACCAGAATCATTCAAACCGGTAGATGCTAAACCAAATGATCACGGTGAAAAATTCAAAGTACAAGTATATTGCAAAGATTGTACAGGTTGCGGTGTTTGCTTAGATCAATGTCCAATGGCTAAGAACCCGGAAAAAGCAGCTTTAACTTGGTCTTCAATTGAAAAAGAAGAAGCTGCAGGTGAAATGGTTAACGAAGACTTCTTCGATGCACTACCAGATAACGTAATGGGTAAAAACACTACAAAAACAATTAAAGGTGCAATGCTTAGAAAACCATTATTCGAATTCTCAGGCGCTTGTGCTGGTTGTGGTGAAACTCCATACGTTAAATTGGTTTCTCAATTATTTGGTGAAAACGTAATCGTTGCAAACGCAACAGGTTGTTCATCAATCTATTCAGGAACATTCCCAACAATTCCTTACACTAAAACAAAAGAAGGAAGAGGTCCGGCATGGGCTAACTCATTATTCGAAGATAACGCTGAATTCGGTTTTGGTATGAGATTAGCTGTTGACCAAAACAGAGCAACTTTAAAATCTTATGTAGAAAAAGTTCTTTCTAACGAAAAAACTCCTGCTGATTTGAAAGAAGCTCTTGAAGGTGCAATGGCTCACTTCGAAAATTCAAAAACTGAAGAAGCTATTAAAGCTCAAGACAAAGCAAAAGAAGCTCTTGCAAAATATGCTGATTGCGAATGCCCAGATTTAGCAAAAGTAAGAGAACTTCAAGACTACTTCACAGATAAATCTGTATGGATTATCGGTGGTGACGGTTGGGCTAACGATATCGGTTACGGCGGTATTGACCACGTTCTTGCTCAAAACAAAAACGTTAATATCCTTGTACTTGATACAGAAGTTTACTCTAACACAGGTGGTCAAGCTTCTAAATCAACTCCTACAGGTGCTGTTGCTAAATTTGCTACAGGCGGTAAGAGAACTTACAAGAAAAACATGGGCTTGATGAGCATGTCTTATGGTTACGTTTATGTAGCATCAGTTGCTTTAGGTGCAGATAGAGCTCAAACTCTTAAAGCATTCCAAGAAGCTGAAGCATACGATGGCCCATCAATCATCTTCGCTTATGCTCCTTGTATCGCACACGGTATCGATATGAGCAAAACTCAAACTGAACAAAAACGTGCTGTTGAAGCAGGGTACTTCCCACTATACAGATATAACCCTGATCATCCAGAAGCACCGTTCACTTGGGATGCTAAAGATCCTAAAGGAAGCTATCAAGACTTCATCAGATCTGAAGGTCGTTATAAATCATTAATGAAAACTAACCCTGCAGCTGCTGAAGAATTATATAGCAAAGCAGAAGAAGATGCTGCTAAACGTATGGCAGTATACAAAGCTGTTGGCGAATTAATGAAATAATCATTTTATTCATTAATATAATAAAAAGAGATATCTTAAAAAAGATATCTCTTTTTGTATATTTATAGTAATATGTATAAGAAAAAGGTGGAATAAATATGAGTAAATGTATCAAAATAAATTCTGCAATCATAGATTGTTGGACTGAAAAAGAATTTAACAGGTTACCACTTGGAATATCTTCAAATATTAATTGTCCCAAAAAACTTCAAAGAAAATATTATGGCATATTTAATAAAGACAATATGAGCGCATTAAATAATTACGCCCAAAAAGAAAATATTCACATCTTTTTTAACGAATTAAATAACGATATTTTTCACAACTCTTCAATGACTGTATTTTCAAAATCTGCAAATCACAATAATAAAGAATATAAAACTCCTTTAAACTTAAATATTGATACAAAAGAGAATTTTGTTAAATCTATTAGAGAAATATATAAACAAGCTGAAAATGCTGTCAAAAATTTCGCAATAAAAAAGACCGATAAATAAATCGGTCTTTTTTGTTAATATAAAATTTCTTGATATTAATCATCAAAATCTTCATTTGCTCTATCTGATTTTAGAGCAACTTTATCAGCTACATCATCAGGCAAATCAGCCATTGGATCTTTTAACAATTCTAAATCTTCTCTATTTTCTGCATCAGTCTTTAAGAAATCATTTTCCATAACTAATTCACGTTGACGTGCTCTTGAAAGATTTAACTGTTTTTCCTTAATATCATTATAATTTTTAGCAAATTCTCTGCTTACAGCAGCACCATGTGACATTGAATGTAATACACCACCCAATAACAACAAATGTGGTGACCAGCTTAAGGCAGTACCTGCAACATTTTTCAAAGGTTCAGGAGTTTTTGCAACTGCTTTTTTAACTCCTTTTTTCATACCTTGAACAAGACTGTTATCATTTATAAATTTAGCAACTTTTCCTGTTGCTTTTTTCATAAATTTAGGAGCTTCTTTAGTTGCAAGTTTCATAGCGCCTTTATTCACTAACGTAATTACACCTAAACCAGCAGCTAACATTGTTCCAAGAGACAAGAACGGATGTTCTGCATCAAATTTACGAACTTCAGGAGAAGCTTTTGCTAATTCTGCCTTTGCAACGCCTAACAAGCCGATAGCACCAAGAGCTGCGCCCCATAGACCACCTGCTTTCAAGCCGTTAGCTAATCTTGCAGCTAAACCTGAAACTTCTTTTGAAAAGATTTTTGTTTTACCACTTGAAAACACAGCGGCACTCAAACCAGCAGCAACAGGAGATGCTGCAATAAGCCCGTTTGTTATAAGGTTATGTTTTTTTTCATTTGAACGGGATAATGTTTTTTCATAAGCTAAACGTCTTACAGAATTGTCATTTAAACTAATAAGTTCATCAACTCTGTCACGTTTTCCCTGAAAATTAGGGCTAATTGCTGAAATTTGCATACACACACCTACACTTTCACAAATTGATTATACTCTATTAAAACCAAAAAGTAAATTTTTTTGCTATATTGCAATATTATTGTTAAAAATGTTTACACAAAAATATATTTTCTATATTATTAAGATATGAAAAAGTTTTATATACACACAATGGGCTGCAAATCAAATCAATTTGAAAGCTCGATTATAGCCGAAAATTTAGAAAAAAACGGAATTTTGAATACTCAAGATATAAAAGATGCAAATTATTATATATTAAATTCTTGCACTGTAACCCATAAAAGCGACAATGAAGCAATGTATCTTCTTCGTGCCGCAAAACATAAAAATCCGAATATTATAACAATTCTAACAGGTTGCATAGCTCAAGTTGAAAAAGAAAAACTGCTTGATAATGAATTTGTAGATATGGTAATCGGTAATGACGAAAAGTTGAATCTTTATAAAATTCTTGAAGAATTAGAAAACAGCTCAAATAAATGTATTGCAGGTGATATTATGCACCAGACAAAATTTAATGAAGTTGTTCTGGAAGACATGACAAAAACTCGTGCAAGCGTAAAAATACAAGACGGCTGTGATAACAGATGTTCTTATTGCATAATTCCTTTTGCCAGAGGGAAAAGTAGAAGTGCAGATACAGAATTTATAATTGAGCAAATAAATAATTTTTCAAAACATGGATTTAAAGAAGTTGTTTTAACAGGTATACATATTGGCTTGTGGGGGAAAGAAAACAATCTTTCACTCCTTGATTTGCTAAAAGAAATTGAGCTTAAAACATCTATTGAAAGATACAGACTAGGCTCTTTAAATCCTCATGAAATTACTGATGAAATGTTAGAATTTTTATCAAAATCAAAAAAATTCTGTCCGCATTTTCATCTATCACTGCAATCTGCCTGCAACAAAACTCTCCGTTCTATGAACAGATTTTATACAGTTGAAGAATATCTTGAACAAATAGATAAAATAAATTCAATGTTTGATCTTCCTTTTATCGGAAGCGATATAATTGCAGGTTTTGCAGGTGAAACAAAAGACGATTTTCATACAACCGTAGATAATTTACAAAAATCAGGTCTTTCAAAAATTCATGTATTCCCATATTCAATAAGACAAGGAACAAAAGGCGCGCTTGAGAAAGATCAGTTAGACGATACAACCAAAACTATACGAGCAGATGTTATAAAAGCTATATCTTTTTTGAAATACTCTGAATTTGTAAAGAAAAATATCGGAAAAGAACACGAAATCTTGATAGAAAAACATTTTGATAAAAAATCAGGAATGCTTAAAGGAGTAACCCGAAATTACTTAACAGTATTAATAAATTCGGATAACGAAAATTTATTTAACACTTTACAAACAGTTAAAATAGAAAAATTTGAAAACGGAAAAATTTACGGCAACTTAATATAAAAAAAAAGACTCTTTAAAAGAGTCTTTTTTATTGAGAATAATTTTATCAACAATTAATTTCTACTGTTCAATTTTGCTAATAATCTAAGGATTTCAGTATAAAGCCATACAAGAGTAATCATTAATCCCATAGCTCCATACCATTCATAATCTTTACTCAACATCCTGTTTGAAGATTCTTCAATAAAGAAAAAGTCCTGAATTAATGACATAGCAGCAATAACAACTACAAATAAGCTAAAACCTATTCCAACAACACCAGATTCCCATATTAAAGGAATACTTCTGCTAAAAAATGAGGCAACAATTTGGATTAAATATATAGCCAAAATTGAAAACATACAAGTCATTAATACTGCCTGAAATCTTTCAGTATAACGAATAGCCTTAATTTTATACAACGTCAGCATTACAAATAAAACTGCAAAAGTTGAAAATATGGCCTGCAAAACAATTCCATGCCATTGAGCTTCAAAGAATGCTGAAAAAGCACCTAATACCAAACCTTCCATTAACGCATAAGGTGCTGCCGTATATTTTGCAATTCTTACATTAAAACAAGTAGCAAGAACCAAAATAAAACCTAAAATTGATCCGCCAATCATTAATGCGGAAACAATTCCGGGATTTGTAAACAATGAATATACACTAATTGCAGCTCCTGCTAGCAAACATACAAAAAGCATGAAAATTTTATTCACAGTACCTGCTACCGTCATCGGTTCGCCATCAAGAATAGTTTCTTGTGCGGAAAACCTATTTTCATTTAATATCGGATTTGACATAATTAACTCCTTCCTTTACCATGATTATATATTATATTAAAAAATAATGCTATTATCTTAATTATTTTATAAGGTTTATATGAAACTTGAAAATTATAGAAAATTTATAACTTATTACGGAAAAGGTAGATATCTCGCCTTATTCGGGTTTATGATTTTATCATTTATTGCAGGTTTACTTGAACTGGTCGGAGTAGCCCTAATTTATCCTTTCATGCTACTTATAATAAGCCCCGAAAATTTTAATAAAGTTATTCATATCCCTTACTTTACACTTGGAAATAATATACAAACAGGTTTGCTTATAGGACTTTGTGTTCTTTTAATATTTATAGCAAAAAACCTGTTTATGATTTATGTTCAATATGTTCAAAACAAATTTATCTGTGATTGGAAAAAAGATATTACAGCAAAATTTATGGAATATTATCTTTATGCACCATACAAAGATATAATGAAAACCCCAAACAACAACAAATTACATACTATTGAAACATTATGCAGTATGGCGGTAGACGGGTTTATAATGAGAGGCTTAAATCTTTTAACCAATATAATTATCATAACAATGATTATTGGACTTTTATTTATTAAATTCCCGATTCCTGCAATTGGCACTCTTTTATTTACAATTGCTTCAATATACTTACAAAATAAATTCTTCAAAAAACAGATGACATCAATTGCAGCAACTATGAATACAGTTTATAAAGATTATAAATCTTCAATATTAGAAAATATAAATAACATTAAAGAATTAAAAATTTTATCAGCCGAAAAATTATTCTATGATAAATATATACATAATGAAAAACAATATAGAAAAATCCAATTACAGCAAGGATTTTTCAATTCTATTCCTCCATATATTATAGAAATGCTTGTTGTAACAGCACTTTTAATTTTAGCTTGCATTATCACAATTCAAACATCTGCAAATAATAATTCATCAGTCATGGTTGCATCTTTTTCAATAATTATTGCTGCACTATTTAGAATTGCACCGGCACTAAACAGAGTTCAATCATCAATAATTAATATTAATAGCACAAGAACAATCGTAAAAAGTATTAATACAGAATTTGAAAAATGCGACCTTGCAAATTTCAAAAAATCCAATTTTATAACAAATACTAAAATAGAATTCAGACACAAAATAGAACTCAAAAATATCAATTTTTCATATAATCCATCAAAACCGGTTCTTAAAAATATTTCTTTTGAAATAAATAAAGAAGATTTTATCGGGATTATAGGTCTTTCAGGCGCAGGTAAGAGCACACTTGCTGATGTCTTAACAGGGCTTTTACCACAAGATTCTGGAAAGATACTCGTAGACGGGATAGAACTTACACAATCTAATTTTGCACAATTCAGACATATAATAGGATATGTTCCACAACAAATAAACATTTTAGATAAATCTATTAAAGAAAACATAGCATGGGGCTGTGAAAAGATAGATGAGAATGGAGTAATAAAAGCCTTAAAAGCAGCACAGCTATACGATATTATAAAAGAATACCCCAAAGGAATAGATTCCAATATAATTGTAGGTTCAAACGGGTTGTCCCAAGGTCAAAAGCAACGTCTGGCAATTGCAAGAGCACTATATAGGGATCCGGAAATAATTATACTTGATGAAGCAACATCAGCACTGGATGTTCAAGTTGAGCATGAAATTACAGACATGCTTAAAACTATCAGTTCGTCAAAGACAATTATTGCAATAGCACACCGATTATCCACCCTAAAAGCATGCAACAAAATTATTTACATGAAAGACGGACAAATAATTGATATCGGCACATTTACAGAACTAAGCGAGCATTATCCGGAATTTAAGAATTTGATAAAGTTATCCAATATAAGTACAGAGAGCTAATTAGCTTATCATAATAAAAAAAAAATTAATTTCAAAAAAAATACAAAAAAAGACTTTACAATAAAAATTTTTTAGTATATAATAATCACATAAGCCCCAACTGATTTAAGTTGCGGAGAATAATCCTCAGTAGCTCAATGGCGGAGCAACCGGCTGTTAACCGGTAGGCTGTTGGTTCGAGTCCAACCTGGGGAGCCATAAAGGAGATGTCACAAGGCATCTCCTTTATTGTATATAAAAGTATAATGTATTTTAATTGTTATAAACTGAGTAAACTGGTCGGGGCAGATGATGCAATTTTTTCGGGCAATCGGCTCTGTGTACGAGTTTGAGGAGTCGAAAATAATCAAACCATGTGAACCCAAATTACTCACTTTACTCTTTTAATGGTCACATAGAAATTTTATTTTTCTACAAAATAACCTTATCTTTACTCCACAAGCCAATTTCACCACTGAGTAATCAAAGAGTAGTTTGAGTAATTTGAATTTGTTTCAAAAAATTAAACTATACATAAAGAAATTTTTTCAACGTAAAGATATAAAATCTTTGAATAATTTTTCTATATTATCACCGAAGGCATATGCTTCAACTTCTAATGGATTGTTTCTATAGTTTTCTGAACCAAAACCAAACGCATCAAGTCCTTCATAATTTTTCATAGCCTTCAAATCTTGAACCGCTTTAATTCCTGATGGTGAGTTTGCTTTTATTTTAGGCAATTTTAATACTTCTGAAAAATTAGTCTCAATTTCAGGAATAAGTTTTTCGGTCCAACTATCTATTGTTTTTTTGATAAATTCGTCTCCTTTTCCCTGTTTTAATGCCTGTTCATACCTGTTTTTTAGCATAAACTCAAAAGAAGATTTATCTAATGCTCGTTTTAGACTATTTTCGGATATTACCCTTGCATATTCCTTTACCCCAATATTTTCTGTTCTTAAGATATTACTAAATTGTTCGCAATGCTTAAGTTCATGAGATATTAAATTCATTTGTTGTTGTGGTGTTAATTTTTCTAAAAAACCTTTTGAATATCCAATAGTATTGTTAATATAATCATAACCTCCAGTTACAGAGATAATACCATCGTTATCGTTAATAGTAATTTTTTTAGGTGCTATTCCATTGAGTTTCATATGACTAACCATATTTCCATATGCAGTATCAACAAACTCCTGTCCAGTTTTGCCTTCCAAATTTGCGAAAATTAATTTATATTCGCTTGGAATATTTTTTGAAATTATTGGAGATTTCTTAGCAGACTGAGCCTGTACTGTTGTATTAGTAGAATTTGTTGATTTAGATAATTTAAATTTATTTTTTACATAATTTCTAAATTTGCTTGCAGGAGTTTTTACAAAATTCTTTACCGCTATCCATTCCTCTTTCAATCCTAATTTTAACCAACCAAGACTTGTTTGTGGCAACTCTTTCAGCACTCCTTTTGAGGCTTCTCCCAAAGTTTCCGATATATACTCATTCATAGATTGACTGATTTGTTCAGCCATCCCCTGCGTTCCGCCAACAGCTTTCAAACCTTGCTGAAGGCCTCTATATCCGGCAAAATTCGCAACTACAGTTGCTCCATTTTCTACACCAAGTCTTTTAAATGCTTGTTCGTTAAAAACATTTAAAACCTTACGTTGTTGTATAGGGTGCATTTTCTGTAATCTACTATGTGCTGATTTAAAATCTCCTTTGGTTGCAGCATCATAAATTGTACTAACAACTTTTTTTAGTAATCTTGATTTCATAGTTTTCCATTTCCTTTATATTTCCCCGTATATTTATATAAAGTATTTTTGTTGATAAAAATTGCTTAATTGTTATAAAATGTATCCCCCTCCCCCTTCCCCTCGCCCCTTGAGGGCGAGGGGAATAGTCAAACTTGCTGTTTAAAATAATCAAACCGACTGTCGTTTTATATTAATGTTCCACGAAATTTAACGAGCGGATTGATTTGTACGGATACTTTGATTATTTAGACAGCACACTCTGTGAGGGCTTTTTAGCTCGGAAAATTAAGTTTACTAAAAAATCAAACTGCCGAACTGGACTTTTTTCGGACTGTACGGATAGATTGATTTTTTCTTAATATAGCTGGATTTAGCACCAATTTTAAAGTGTACGGATAAAATGATTATTTTGGTAAAGTCCAGTTGTGCAAATTTTTAGATACAGATACAAGTTAGTGAAAATCTATTTTGAGTAGTTTTAATCTTTTTTCAAATATTATCTGACCATAGAACTATTACAAATCTTTACAAATGGGCAATTTTCAAGAATAAAAATACTTTATGAATGTATAGGGGATTAAGGGGGACTCATGAATCCAAGCAGAGTTTTAAAACTTATATTACCACAAACAGCTTTTATGAAAACGTTAAAATCTAGACATGCAACCGACATGGTATATGCCCTGAAGAACTTGAAACCTGCTCGTTGTGGTGTAGAAGAAGCTAAAATGTTTATAATAAGACAGCCAACAAGATTTGAACAATTTTTTCAACGAAACTATACACCTGCTTTAGAAGATATGGGTAGGTACGATGAACAAAAATGGAGCTTATTGGAACAGTTGTGCTCAAGAAAGGGGCTAAAAGTAAAAGATATAGGAAGTATAGCAAGATATGATACTGAAACTGTAAAATTCTTATCAGAGTTACCTGATGAAAAGCTATTAAAATTACAGGATTTCATACGCATGAAAAAAACACATTTTGAATATTTTCAAGCAGTAGACTCTGATACTTTAAAAGTATTATCAGAAATGAAACAATCGCAATTAGATTTTGTAAAAAAATACTTGCAAATTGAAAATAGAGGGTTTCAGGTTTTCAATGATAAACAAATTATAGCTCTTGCAAAACATGGGTGTAATGAACAACAAATTAACAGACTTATATTTGACGGTGGTTTGCACGGTGAAAGTATCATGGAGGCAATAACAGTTAAAGATTTGGATATTGAGAAACTTATACAGGAAATTAACAAAGCAAAAAAAGCATATGGTAAAAATTTTAAAAGTGCACACGTCCTTCATAATGATTATAATCCGCACAGTTTTTCATTAGGGATTGTTGACGATAACGGCATTGCATACTTAAAAACTTTTGATAAAAATTTTAATATCATTAATGAAGAACAATTGTTTCTAGAAAGTATTAAAAATGGACAAATGTCAATTTCAAGAGCTGGCACACAAAATATTTCACGCAGAGAAGAATTACAAGGCCTCCTTGATGATGAAAATGCCATTGCTACTTTAAGAAGGATATCGAAAAAAGGTAACTTACAATCTGATGTAACATTACAGGCTAATTGGACTGAATCTAGGCAACTTCCAACTCATGCTGTATTAAAAAAATCTCAAGTAGTAAGTGAAGAAATGTCATTTATTGGTAAAAATGGTGAGCCGCTTGTAGAAACAATGGTACCTTCAGAAGTTGAGGGTATATATAGAATTGTACAAAAAGCACCTAATGGTGCTGTAAAAGTTCTGGGGGATGCTAAAATTGATCCCAAAACAGGTATCAAAACGATTACTAAAAATATGGAATCTTTAAATGGAACTACAACAAATAAAATTATAACAATTCAACCGAATGGTAACATGTCTTTAACATACGTTGTTAAAGATATAGAGGGAAACGTTTTGATGAATAGACAATTAACACATACTTTAGTTAGTCAGACTGAGGCTATATCTAAAGTTAATGGCAACACGTACAGAATAACATACTCGACTGATAAAATTTCTGTACTTAATTCTCAAAATGGTAAAGTTACGGATATTAACCTCACAGAGATACTTCAAAATTGTACACCTGAACAAAAGCAGGAAATGATGGCTATTTTAAAACAAATGTCAGGTGAAAATTTGTTATATATAAATGATAAAGTCAGAAAGTTCAAAGTTATTGATGATTTGTTAGCCTCTAGTGCTTGTTATGCAGGTCAAGATGTTGGCATAATTGCAACAGGTGGCAATCAATTTGTAACAAATCATGAATTATATCATCTCATTAGCCAATCTATAAATGTAAGGAATGCCGATAAAATTTTAAACTTGCCTAAATATGTTAGAAATAGAATTGCAGATACATATCAAAAAGAATTGAAGTTATTTTTAGAACATTTTCCAGAAGCTCAACGAAATCATGTTAACTACTTCACAAATCAATTAAACCCTATTACTTCAATAGAAGAAACTATAGCAGAAGGCGGAGCCTTATTAAATACATATAATAATATACCGTTATTTTCTATTAGAACGGAATATTTAGAAAGATATTTCCCTGAAACCATTGCACAGATTGAAAAAGCAACAGCTTATACAGACCCGCAAGTCCTTTCTGAATCTAAAAAAATATTTTCTGGAATTGTAAGTTTAGACAAAATATCAAAGAGAATACCAGATTTAAGCAAAACTAAGCTGGGACTACCAAACCAAAATAAAACACTTTGTATTGCATAGGCAAAATATTAGTTACTGTTACTTTTTGATGTGTTTTACCTGAAATAATCACACTATCTGTTAAAAAAAATCAAACCATGTGTCTTTTTACACTTGATTTTTTTAGTCGGAATTTGCTAAAAATAAAATTCCTGAACTGGCAAAAAAGTCCGATTACTGTCCGTCAATGTATTCATTTTTTTATTTATTTTATCCAATATTACCTTAAATTCATCTGGCGAACATTCAAAATCTTTTCCAATATTTTTTTCTACGATATCTGTTAATTCAAAAATTTCTAAGCCTGTTTTTTGCAACACTTGATTTGCTTTTTTATTTGGGAAAGATTCAAAATCGGAAACTTCTTCTAAATTTTTCTTTTTAAATAACGCATCCAAAATGCCTTTTGATTGAATAAATTTCTGAGCATTTAGCTTTTCACTTTGAGAAATTTCTCCTGAACTTAGAGCTTCTGATAATGCATTATTTAACTCTTTATCAAAATCTTGTTTTGAAATTGAATAGGCAACGCTATCCGTAATCAATTTCGCAGTTCTTGGAGTTAATCCATTTTTTGAAACTTCATCAGGCATAACTAATCCTTATTATTAAGTCTTGTTTTATTGTAATAATATAGAAAATAGTATATCACAAATAATATTGTGAGAATTTATTTATATAGGTTGTTCAAAACTCTAGAAGGTACCATCAGGGTTTACATGTATTTAAATAATAGCAAAATTTTTTTTGAGAGAACTTTATATTCATATATGAAAATTAGTAATAACCAAGAACTTTTTTGTCAAAAATATTGGCATACCATATTAAAAAAGAAAATTACAAATCCTCAAATAAGCAGGTTTGATATTGCAGATGCTAATCTTAATTTAATGGGACTTGATAGTAAACATCTTAGTACTAGCGAATTACAAGCATTAATTAAACATAGCGATATCGCCTTAAAAGTATTAGCAAAACCAATTAAAAATGACATTACTTTATGGAGAGGAGTACCAAAACCTGACAAATCTCCAAAATATGTAAAAAATCTATTTAAAATTAGTAAAAAACTCAAAAAAGGTGATACTTTTCATATACCGCAATATTCTTTTTGGACTACAAATCCTCAAATTGCACTAAAATATGCAAATCAAAATGGGCTTATATACGAATTAAAAATTTCAAAAGGAACAAATATACTTGAAAAAATCTTTCCAATACTTCAAAGAGCTTCAAAATTTTTATGTACTCAAAATACAAAAATTAAAGAAAATAATCTAAAATTAAATCATATAAAATTACAGCTTTTACCAAGAGAGACAAAATTATAAATTGTTATTTTTTACATTACAAAAAATAAATAACATTTTAAATTTGTTATAAACTTATTAGTATATTTAATATATAATACAAAGTATTTATAACTAATTTATTAGACAATAAAATTCGCGGATATTAAAACATTATGCCCCAATTAAACATAAATGAAATAAGAAGTTTAAAATATGCAAGACAATATTTCCATGATTGCTATTTGGTAAGCTCTTTACATGCACTTGCTCAAAGCTCTAATGGTATTAACTTATTACAAAAAAATATCACAAGAGATGGTACAAATTATAATATTCAATTCGACGGATTAGGAAAAATGTTTAGCGTAAGTCAAGATGAATTTGATAAATTAGACTTTGTAGATAAATATTGTAATCCTAAACCACCCAAAGAGCCTTATAACCCTATATTACAAGCGATTGAAATTGCTATGGAAAAACTAATTGCAGCCTACCCATCAAAAAAATCCATAACTTGTCGACTGGCACAATGCAGAAATAAATTTGAATACAACTATCCTTCTAATTTTTTAGAATTATTTACAAATAAAAAGCCACATACAATAAATGAACGAAGCATCAATATGAAACTGGCTTCTAAAAAAGAAGAAGCAATGGATCTGTTTGAAAAACTTGATAACTCGAATTCTGGGGACAGTTTTGTTGTCGGAACAGGAATTAGACTATTTTCAAAACTACCTGATTGTCATGTATTTGTTCTTAAAAAAGTAGATTTAAAAAATAATATTATTTATATTCTTGACAACAGAGTAAAAAAATTAATTGCACTCTCAATAGAAGAAGCTTTAAATAATTTGAAATTTATAACAGGATATTTTAATAAGGATTTAAAATAGATATATAAAATCTTTACATTTCTTAAAAAACATCTGGAAGAAATCAAAAAAATAATTTAAAATGTAAGTAGGTTTTGAGGAGTTTATTATGAAAAGATTTAAATTTATTTGGTTGTACATTGTTGCAATCGTAGCATCTTTGGGCGGATTGTTATCAGGATATGACACAGGTGTTATATCAGGTGCTCTTTTATTTATTAACGAAAGCTGGGATTTATCAGACTCCTTACAAGGTATAGTCGTAAGCTCAGTTCTTATTGGTGCAGTTATTGGTGCTGCTACTAACGGCATACTTGCAGATATGTTTGGACGTAAAAAAGTCATAATAGCAACTGCAATTATATTTATTATAGGTTCTATTTTATGCGGATTTGCGCCAAACGTTTATGTACTTATAATTTCGAGAGTATTTGTCGGACTTGCAGTTGGTATTGTTAACTTCGTTATTCCTTTGTATTTGTCCGAAATTTCTCCAAAAGCTCTTAGAGGAACATTGGTTTCTCTTTATCAATGGGCAATTACAGCAGGTATATTATTCTCATACTTCATAAACGCTGCATTTGCTCAAGCTGTATTTAATTGGCGTTGGATGCTTCTTGCAGGCGTTCTTCCAGGACTTGTATTACTCATCGGAATGTGCTTTATGAGTGATACTCCAAGATGGCTTATCAGCAAAAACAAAGATAATGATGCTGAAAAAGTATTACAAAAAATTGAACCAGGAGTTGATGTTGATAGCGAAGTTAAAGAAATTAAAAGAACTTTAAAATTAAACGAAAGAACTTCTGGAGAAAAATTCAAATTCAAAAAATGGATGATAATGCCGTTTGTTGTCGGTATTGGTATAATGTTTGCACAAATTTGTACAGGCATTAACACAATTATATATTATGCTCCGACTATCTTTAAAGTTGCAGGATTTGACTCTAACTTAAACGCTATATATGCAACAACAGGAATTGGAGTTGTAAACTTCTTAATGACAATCGTCGCAGTATTCTTCACAGACAAACTTGGAAGAAAACCGTTATTGTATTTTGGTTTAACAGGTGTTATGTTAAGTTTAACAGCTCTTGGATGTGCATTTGCATTTGAAGCTGCACTTGGAGACAATTTAAAATACATAGCAGTCGGCAGTCTTGTTGCATACATAATTTGTTTTGCAATGAGTCTTGGACCTATCGGTTGGATTATTGTTTCAGAAGTTTTCCCTCTAAAAATAAGAGGTATCGCAATGAGTATATGTACAGTTGCAAACTTTGCTTTTAACTTCTTTGTTGTAGGCAGCTTCCCATTACTTATCCACAATATTGGCGGTGCATATACATTCTGGGGCTTTGCGGTTGTATCATTCTTATGTATTTTGTTTGTTTACTTCTTTGTTCCGGAAACAAAAGGAATTTCGCTTGAACAAATTGAATCCAACTGGATACACGGTGTAATGCCAAGGGATTTCAACAAAACGAAATAAATTAAATTTTAATATTTTAGAATTTTAAATGTGACATTATCGGTAATATCTATTTTACCGATAATGTCTTGTATTATAAATTTGTTTGCAATAGAATAATTTTGAACAAAAATATTCCCGGATCGTCTAGTGGCAGGACTGAAGATTCTGGCTCTTCCAACGGTGGTTCGAATCCATCTCCGGGAATTTATTTTATTAGATTTTAATTTTGTTCAATAATTAGGAGTGTATTCGAACCACAGGAATTTTTCGTGCTGCTCAAAATTCCTTGGTTTACTCTGTACCCTCATCTGCAAGGCTCGTGTTGCTCGCCTGCATCTGAGCTGAAATCCATCTCCGGGAATTTATTTATTAGATTTTGATTTTTGTTCAATTATAAGGAGTGTATTCAAGCCACAGGATATATATATTTATAATTAAAAAAGATTTTTTGGGGACTAGCAAAAAAAATTTTTTATGTGTATTATATAGCTCATTATGAATATTAATATTAATTATAATTCTCCTGCTTTTAAAAGCGTTTATGAAGTAGACACAGGCTCTGCTCAATCAAAATCACAAATTTTTACACTCGGCGCATTAATGAACAATTTTTGGGTTAATAATGCAGGCGCAACCTTTAGCAAAATCCGAAACACATCAGTTTACGGAAATATTGAGGTGAATGTAAAAGATCATAAAGACAAAGCTTTTGAAGCAGTATTAAAAAATAACGGAATTGCTTATAAAAAGAAGAACTCCGGGATAAATTATACGGCTTAAAATTTTTACAAAATAATAAGAGAGAGCTTATGAAAGAATGGATTAAAGCAATAATTATTTTACCTTTTAATATGACAGTGGTAATTCCATGTTTAATTTTATATTTTTCTAAATTTCGATATAACACACCTTATATTATTCAAATGATATTAGGAATTGTGTTACTATCCTTTGGGCTTTTCCTTGCAATTTGGACAATGATTTTATTTAACAAAATAGGGAAAGGTACACTTGCTCCTTGGGCTGCTACAAAACATTTAGTTGTTGAAGGACCTTTTAAAATAACGAGAAATCCTATGATTACAGGAGTTCTATGTATCCTAACAGCAGAAGCACTGATATTAAACTCTCTCAATTTATTTTATTGGATGCTAATATTTTTCATTATTAATTGCATTTATTTTAAATTATTTGAAGAAAAACAACTTGAAAGAAATTTTGGACAAGAATACTCGGAATACAAAAAAAATGTTCCAATGTGGATACCAAAATTCAAATAATTAAATATTTATTACAATCTTGAGAATTGGTGTCTTTCAAGCATTACCATTAAAATTGAAATATCAGCAGGCTTAACCCCTCCGATACGAGAAGCCTGAGCTAATGTTTTAGGTCTAATTTTAGATAATTTGTCTTTTGTTTCAGAAGATATATGATCTATTGAAGAATAATCAATATCATCTGGAATTTTAAACTTATCTAACTTAGAAGCCTGTTCAACCTGAAATTCTTGACGTTTCAAATATCCGTCATATTTTACAAGAATTTCAACCTGTTCTGTAACATCATAAGGGATATCCAAATCTCTTGTTACACTATCAATTTCTTTTATTACAGAATAATCGATATTAGGACGTTTCAAAAGTTCAGCAACCTTCATTCCGCGAACCATGTGCTCGCCATATTTTGCTAAAATTGAATTTACCTCATCAGTAACAGAAATTTTAGCCTCTTTAATTCTTGATAATTCTTTTTCAATAGCTTCTTGTTTATCTGTAAAGACTTTATATTGAGCATCATCAATCAGCCCGTATTTGTGACCAATAGGGGTTAATCTTGCATCTGCATTATCCTGTCTTAATAAAAGTCTGTATTCAGAACGAGAAGTAAGCATTCTATATGGATCTTGAATATCTTTTGTAACCAAATCATCAATCAAAGTTCCGATATAAGATGAACTTCTTGAAAGTTCAAGCATTTCAGCGTTATTCAAATAATTAAATGCGTTAATACCTGCAATCAGTCCTTGAGCAGCTGCTTCTTCATAACCGCTTGTACCGTTAATTTGTCCACCAAAGAACAAGCCTTTAATAGATTTGGACATTAATGAATGAGTTGTTTGAACAGCAGGAACATAATCGTATTCAACAGCATAAGCAGGTTTTATAACATGCGCTTTTTCAAGTCCAGGAAGCGTTCTAAGCATTTTTACCTGAACATCAGCAGGCAGGCTGCTTGAAAAACCTTGAATGTAAACTTCATAAGTTCCCAAACCTTCAGGCTCAATAAAAATATGATGAGAAGGATTTTCGCTAAATCTTACAACCTTATCCTCTATAGATGGGCAATAACGAGGGCCAACTCCTTGAATTAAGCCTTGAAACATTGGAGATTTATCAAGATTAGCCCTAATAATCGCATGCGTTTGCTCATTAGTTCTTGTCAAATAACAAGGATACTGAGGCCTTACAGGTCTATTGGGTTTAAATGAATAAAAATGTAACTGTTCATCTCCCGGTTGAATACTCATTTTAGAATAATCAATTGTTCTTTTATCAACACGAGGAGGAGTTCCTGTTTTCAATTTTTTAATATTTATACCATGCTTTACTAAAGATTCTGATAATCCGTAAGCGGCTTTTTCTCCTAATCTGCCTGCGCTATAAGAACGCAATCCGACAAAAATTCTGCCATTTAAAGATGTACCTGTTGTCAAAACAACAGCACGAGCAGAATATTCAATTCCATATTCATCAATAGCACCGACAATTTCGCCGTCTTTAACCAACAAGTCAGTAATACAAGCCTGACGAAGATAAATATTTTCATTATGCTCAATAATATTGCGCATATAATTCATATACTGTTTTTTATCGGATTGAGCACGCAAAGCCCTAACAGCTGGACCTTTTGAAGAATTTAGCATCTTCATTTGAATATAAGTAGCATCGGCAGCTTCACCCATTACACCGCCTAACGCATCAATTTCTCTGACTAAAGTTGATTTTGCAGGGCCACCGATTGCAGGATTACAAGGCATTAAAGCAATATGATCAACATCAAGTGTTGCAAGCAGAACCTTTGCACCTAATCTTGCACAAGAAATTGCAGCTTCACAACCTGCATGACCTGCACCTACTACTATTACATCATATTTATTTTTAAGATAATCCATAATCAATATTCCTAATCGGCTATACCTGATATTATAGTACAAATAAAACAAATTAAGACTAAAAATTAAAATAGATTAACCTACTATCTACTCCAAATGGATGATATTAATTTAAATTACTAAAGATTAAAATTATTTATATCGATAAAAGAAATACATATTGAATATACATCTTATTGGAGCTCATTGATGTCAGAACAGATTTTACTAAAGCCTGTGGCGGCAAATCCAAATAAAGCTAAAGAATATTTAGAAAAAGCCAGAATAGCACATGAAAATTATTTAATTCGCCAACAAAATAGCGACTTACAAAAGGCTATCGAATATTACATTGATGCTGTTAAATATGACCCTACAATGCCTGAAGCTTATTACAGGCTTGCCACATTAATGTGGGAACAAGGACAAATTAGCCTTGATACAGCAATTGAACAATGTAAAACCGCAGTTTCTTTGGCTCCACAGAATATAAATGCACATCTTTATACAGGATTTTTCATGAAGCTTGCACAAGATTTCAAATCCGCAGAAAATGAATTCAAATCCGCAATAAAGATGGATAACTTAAAATCTGCTCGCCCAAGATTAATTCTATCTCAATCAATTCTTCAAAAAATTAATTCTAAAAACGGCACTGTAAAAGATTACCTGAGCTTTTTATACTACTTCCTTTCAGGAAGCGTCATGTTAGCATGGGACAGACCTTCCATGAAAATGTTTTACAAAAACATGACAGATGATTTTACAGTATTTACTTATAACACAGTAGGTAAATTCTTAGAGAAATTCAAATTTTACCCGACTGCTGAAAATGTCTATAAAAAAGCAATTACAGCAACAAACCATGGTGAAATTTTTTACAGTAAAATGGGAGATTTAGCTCTCAAAAATAAAGAAATGGATTTAACCGTTGATTGCTACCGAAAAGTTTTAGAAGAAAACCCTCTAAACAGAGATGTTTTAATAAAACTTGCAACAGTGCTTCAAACATATTTTCCAGACAACACTGATGAAGCAATTGACTGCTATTCAAAACTTCTTGAATTTGATATTGATACCCCTCAAATTTATTATGAATTAGGTCATTTATATCTAAAAAAAGAAGATAAAATAAATTCAATCAGCGCATTCAAGCTTGCTCTTGAACGTGATCCTGAAAACCCGTTTTATAACAATTCACTTGCATACGCATATTCAAAAGCTGAATTATATGACGATGCAATAGAACATTATCAAAAAGCAATTGCACTAAATCCTGATAATGAATGGACATCAGTTGTTTGCGAAGCATTAGGCTCTATTTATGCAGAAATTAAAGGCAACATTGATGCAGCAGTTTCAACATATCAGGCAGGAATAATTCTTGATCCAAACAATTACAATTTGCATCTTTCACTCGGAGATATTCACATGGCAGCCTATGACCTCGATAATGCAATAAGGGCATACTGCGATGCTATTATGATTAATCCGAACGATTACAGAGCATATTCAAAAGCAGGTATTGCACTCTGGGAAAAAGATTACTTGGAAGAAGCCTTAGTATCTTTCCATAAAGCAGTAGATTTAAATCCTGATAATGAATATTCACAAAACAATCTTGGAATTTTATATCTCGATGGACTTGGTGATGCTGAAGAAGCTCTTGAATACTTTGAAACAGCTGTAGAATTAAATCCAAGTTATACACTTGCATATTTTAATGCTGGACGTGCATCTCAAGCTATGGGATTTACAAATGATGCTGCAAATTATTATCAAATGGCAATCGATTTGAACAAAATAACTCAAGACCTTGACGAAGAAGACATTGTAACAAGATTACATAAATTATTTGATATTTAGATTGACAAAATATATAAAATCTGAAATAATAAAAATATAAGGAGGCTGAAATTATGAATTTCAAAGCGTTAAGGGTCGCCCCCCCCCCGCGAAGGTCGCTTGTTACAAGGGGTTTAAGGGCTTTACATTAGCAGAGATATTGATTACTCTTGGAATTATCGGAGTAGTGGCAGCTTTAACTATGCCTGCATTAATTCAAAATCACAAAAAATCTGAAGCATCTGCGAGATTAAAGAAATTTTACAGCATAATGCAACAGGCAATACTTACATCAGAAAGCGAAAACGGACCTGTCAGCGAATGGACTAAAGCGCCATGCATAAATAAAGATCCTGATACAGGACTTTATGACGATACTGATGCAAATAATACAGCAATTTATTTTAACAATTACCTAAAAAATTACCTAAAAATTTTAAAAACTGATAAAGATGAAGACACAAACCTCTTTAAAGTTACTCTTAATGACGGAAGTACATTTCTTATGAGAAACGGCTCCTGCATAGATTTTATTTTTGATTACAATGGAGACAGATACCCCAACAAGGAAGGAAGAGATAGATACAGATTTCTTATTTGTCCGACAAATTATGAATGGTTAGGGAATAAAAACTCTTCTTTTAGCACATATATTGAACCAAATTCTAAAACCAGAGATCAACGATTATCTGATTGCAAATCTAACCCAGTATACTGCAGCGGACTGTTAGAATTTGATAACTGGCAATTCAGATCAGATTATCCATACCATCTTTAAAACAAACTCAACTGCTCTTGTTTAGCAAAATGTTTTTCAAGATACGACGGTCTATGGTATTTACATAGACCGTATTTATCTATCAAAGCCATGTGCTCTTTCGTTAAATACCCGGCGTTTTCTCTCCATTTATATTGTGGAAATTCCTCATCCAACTTCAACATATATCTGTCACGACTTACCTTTGCTAAAATACTTGCAGCAGCAATTGAGGCTGATTTTGCATCTCCTTTTATTACATATTTCTGAGAAAAATTAAAGTCCCAAATCCGTTTATTTCCATCAATTAAAATCATAATTTCATTTTTTGCCAAAATATTACGCGCCATTAATTTGTCACTATTATCAGGAATCGGATAAAGCTGATTTATAACATTTTCACATGCCATACGCATAGCCTTTAATGAAGCATTTAAAATATTTATACGCTCAATTTCTTCAACTTCAACACAAATAGTTGAATTAATCGTATTATCCTTTATAACATCAAACAATGCTTCTCTCTTTTTTGCAGATAATTTTTTACTGTCATTCAGTTCAAAAAGCTTCTCTTCTAAGCTTTCTGAAAAATCTTTAAAACACACAGCGCTTGCAAATACTCCGCCGGCTCCGCAACCTCTGCCTGCTTCATCAGTACCTATCACAACTCGTTTTTGTCCCAAATCAAAGGCAAACAATTTTATAATTCTTGAATCAGAAGTCAATTTTGTATGCAAATCTTTTACCATGTCTATTCCTCGAAACTATCAAGAATAAATTTACCTATTTTACCTTCTCGAAAATCTCTCAAAACATAAACAGAAGTTCTTTCAATATCAGGATTTCCGCCTGAAACAATCCAATTTCTTGAATTTGCAATATCTTCAAGAGAAATATTATCTATTTTATAAAAATCTTTCACAGCTTGTGAATATTTTTCTTCAAGAAGCGACAAAAGCTCTTTTGCAACAATCTCACTTGAATAAGCATTCTCAGAAACAGCATTAACAAAAGCTAACTTCTTAGCCCTTGCTTGATCCTCCTGCTTCATTGGGATAATCCCCGGAGTATCCAACAAATCAAGTTGAGGATTAATTCTAACCCACTGCTGCTGCCTTGTAACCCCAGCTTTTGCCCCGATTTTTGTCTTTGATGATTTGGTTAATTTATTTATAATACTTGATTTGCCAACATTAGGCATTCCAACAACCATAACCCTTGCAGGTCTTCTCAACAATCCTTTTTTCATCAAAGCTTGAATTCTCGGCTCAGATAATTCAACAACCTTTTTTACAACAACATTCAAATCCCTAAAATTTTTAGCATCAGATTTTAAAACAGGGAAACCATATTTTTTTTCTAAAACCTTAACAAACTTGTTAAGTTCATCAGAATTAGTCAAATCCGCCTTATTAAGCAATATTAAACGGGGCTTTTCACCTAAAAGCCCCGTAATATTATCATAACTGCTCGATAAAGGCAATCTTGCATCAATAACTTCTATCACGGCATCAACTAAAGAAAGCTGTTCTTTAAGTTTTTTTTCAGCCTTCGCAATATGTCCTGGATACCAATGAATATGAAGCTTATCTTTTTTCAATTTTTTCCTTGATACGAGTTGCTTTACCTGAACGTTCTCTTAAGTAGTAAAGTTTAGAACGTCTTACATCACCTTTTCTAAGAACAGTAATTTTGTCAATTCTTGGAGAATTTAGTAAGAATACACGTTCAACACCAACACCTTGGAAAACTTTTCTAACGGTGATAGTTTTGTTAATACCTGAACCGTGTTTTTTAATAACTGTTCCTTCGAAAGCCTGAATTCTTTCTTTGTTACCTTCAACAATTCTAACGAAAACTTTAACAGTATCGCCAGGATTTGTATCAGGAAGATTTTCTCTTAAATAAGATTTTTCCAATTCATCAATAATAGGGTTCATTTCACAATTCCTTTATAACTTTATATTTCGTACTTATCAAATTCCTTTAATCAGCGTTCCACAAATACGCTGACGCACGCAAAAGTATCGTAACCCAAAGGCATAAAAATTTCAAGCGATTTTTAAAATTTTGTAATATAATATAATTATGGCAGGCGATTACAAGAAATTATTAAACAAATGTAAAAAGAAAAAATTTGCTGACCCGAAAAATATGGGAGTAAATATTGATAAAAACGAGTATTACGAGATAATACTTTCAAATTCTGCCCATCCGGAAAATATAAAATAACACTCAAGGAAAAATTTTTATGAGAATAAAAAAATATACCCCCACAATAACTTTAAAACAAAAATTTATAGAAAAACGCATGAATAAAAAACCTTTTGAAAACATTAATCGAGGAGAAAATGAAGTTTTGGATACTTTTATGAACCGAGCAGATTCCTTAGCAATTTATGAAAAAGCCCTTCTTAAGGAAACTGAAATCTTTAACAAAGAGCTTGCAAAAGATAAAACTCTTGAATTATCTTCCCAAAAATTATATTCTATTCCCAAAACTCCTGAGCAAATAGAAGAATATAAGACAATTACCAACAAACTTTTAAATATTGCAAAAAAATGCGGAGCGGTAAATTTACATCAAAATATGAAAGCATCTTTTGATCTAATGCTTGAGACAACAAAAAATTTAAATATTAAAATATAAACTATTGACAATCAAGCTTTTTCGAAGTAAGTTATTAATACGTGCAAAGACATTACAGTCTTGCAGGACAAATTGAAAACTTAATATGAGCATGTGGTACTCTGCCGAACAAAAGTTGACTAAATGTCAAGTTTTGTGAGAGGTGGGAGACACGCCTCAGTTCAAAGAACTGATTGAAAATTTAATATGGGCATGTGGTACTCTGCCGAACAAAAGTTGACTAAATGTCAAGTTTTGTGAGAGGTGGTAGACACGCCTCGGTTCTGAAAGAACTGATTGACAATTTAATATGGGCATGTGGTGGAATGGTAGACACGCTAGTCTTAGGAACTAGTGCTAACGCGTGGGAGTTCGAGTCTCTTCATGCCCAATTCTTTTTTGATTACTGGAAAAATTTATAATAACAGATACTTATTAAGGTATCTGTTATATTTTTTATAGGAATTTATCAAAATGATAATACACCCAATAAATTATATTAATACGAAGCAATATACAACCCAATACAATAATCAAAACAATATCAATTTTGTCGGATTAAACTCAAATATAAGAAAATTATCTCCGTTAAATACTTATATGAATAAAGTATTTGACAGATTTACATATATTTCAAAAAACAGATGGGTTCCAGTAGATAAAGAAATTAAACCTTTTTTAAAAAAAGGCAATATCCAAGTCGGGAAAGAAAAAATGCAATTTTGGGAAATAAATCCCGACAATTCAAAAAAATATATTATATTTTACCATGGGATTGGTCAAAACATTTCGACAAACCAACAAATGTATAAAAGTATAATAAATAAAGGATATGGAGTTATAGCTCCGGAATACGTATCTTTTGAGAAAACAGAATTGTCTGAAAAAGCTATAAAAGCAAAAACTCAATCCGCAATAGATTATTTAAACCAACAAGGGATACAAAATAAAGACGTAGGAGTTGTCGGATTTAGTATGGGGAGTTTTCCGGCCGTTGAAACAGCTTATAGAAATAAAGATATTAAATTTTTAGTATTAATCTCTCCATTCAATTCATTAAAAAACGAAATTGCTATGCTTACTCAGGGAATTGCGCTCAAACTTCCTAAAGTAATAAAATACAGCATTAAAAAATTTCCGTTTATACTATCACATCTTGACAATATTTTTAAGACGAAGAAAAAACTTCAAAAAATTAACACGCCTTTGTACATAATACATTCAGAAAATGACAAAGTTGTTCCTAAAAAATCCAGTGAAGAACTTTCTAAAAAAGTTAAAAACTTAAAAGAATTTATAGTTGTTGAAAAAGGCGGTCATAATATTGAGCAAAACAAAATTGACGCATTCAACAGTTTATCTGATATTTAAGAAGTAAACAAGTTTAACTTTCAAGTTTTAACTTCTTTTTCCGACACAATGATACTCAAAACCGCGTTGTTTCAAACGGTCAGCATCGTATTGATTTCTACCGTCAAATATGACAGGTGATTTTAGTAATGATTTAATTTTATCAAAATCAGGACGTCTAAATTCATTCCATTCTGTTAATAATAACAGGCAATCAGCTCCGTCTAAAGCATCATAAGCATTTTTTGCATAAACGATTCTATCACCCCAAATATTTTTAGCCTGTTCAAAACCTTTTGGATCAAACGCTCTAACTTTAGCTCCAAATTCCAACAGTGCATTAATTATTGTAATAGATGGCGACATTCTCATATCATTAGTTTTAGGTTTAAAAGTTAATCCCCAAACCGCAAATGTCATATTAGCCACATTCATACCAAAACGGCCTAAAATTTTATTTATAAATATAACTCTTTGTTCTTTATTAACTTCATCAGCAGCCTCAATAAGTCTATAACCGCAATTGTTATCTTTTGCAGTTTTAAGCAAAGCCTTAACATCTTTAGGGAAACAGCTTCCCCCATAACCTAATCCCGGGAACAAGAATTGAGATCCGATACGTTTATCAGAACACATTCCTATTCTTACCATTTCAGCATTAGCACCAACTGCCTCACAAATATTTGCGATTTCATTTGCATAAGAAATTTTTATTGCCAAAAATGAATTTGCAGCATATTTTGTCATTTCAGCAGACTTAACATCCATGATAACAAATCTGCTTGCTGTTCTGAAAAACGGAGCATAAACTTCTTGCATAATTGCAGTAGCTTTTGGAGAATTAGAACCGATTACGACTCTATCAGGCTTTAAAAAGTCATCAACCGCTGCACCTTGTTTTAAAAATTCAGGGTTTGATACAACATCAAACTCTCCGTCATAATATTTTCTGATAGTTTCTGCAACCTTATCAGCCGTTCCGACAGGTACAGTTGATTTATCAACGATAACCTTGTAACCATTTATCGCTTTCCCAATACTTTCTGCAACTGTCATAACATATCTCATATCAGCAGAACCGTCTTCACTTTGAGGAGTTCCAACTGCAATAAAGCAAACTAATGATTGTTTTACAGCAGCATCTAAATCTGATGAAAATTTCAATCTCCCTTCAGCAACATTTGCCCTGATTAATTCTTCCAAACCAGGTTCATAAATAGGAACAATACCTTCATGAAGCTTTTTCAATTTTTCTAAATCATTGTCTACGCATATAACATCATTTCCCATATCTGCAAGACAAGTTCCTGCTACCAATCCGACATATCCCGTTCCTATTACACAAATCTTCATCTCTACTCCATTTCCTTAAAATTTTAATTTATAGTCATATAATAACATAAAAAATATTTTTGTGAGATAATTAAATTATAGGAGCGAATGTCAAAAATTTGCTTATTTTAAATAAATAGTGGATATTATATAAAAAGGGATAGTTCATGGAGTATAAATTACAAAAGACATCATCAAAAGATGCTTTCAATTACAAATATTTACTTGGGAAAATTTTTCCGTATATTAAACCTGTTTTACCAAGAGCAATTGTTAATTTGATTATAGCAATTCCTCTGGGCTTGTTAGATGGCGTTGTTGCACTTTCTTTAAAGCCTTATTTGGATTTTGTTATAAACGGAAATCCTGAACATACCTGGACATTTTTAGGAGTAACAGTTCATTCTCAAGCATTTTTAGCAACAATTATTCCTTTTGGTATAGTCGCATTTGCTCTATTTCAAGGTATTTTAAAATATACAAGCAATTATTTAACTGATTGGACGGGACAAAAAATTTCAATGTCTTTGAAAAAAGACTTATTTAAAAAACTTACCTCAATGGATCCGCAATTCTTTGATATCAATTCATCAGGTATTGTGTTAACAAGATTTTTAACAGATCCTGACACAGCTTCCAAAAACATTATAGATATGTTGAAATCATTTATTGCAACATTTTTTGGACTTATCGGATTGGTTGGAGTTTTGCTATACAACTCATGGAAGCTTGCAATTATCGGCGTAACAATTATGGCGATTGCGATTACTCCTGTTACACTTATTCGTAAAAGGATTAAAAGAGTCTCAAATGCAACAATGGTTGTCGGCGGAAATATGACAACTAACTTTAACGAAACATTTGCAGGTAACAAAATTATGACAGCTTATAACCTGCAACAAGATCAAAATGAAAAATTTGACAATCAAATACTTGAACAATTCCACCTTGCAATGTCTTTAACAAAACGTGTAGGCTGGATGTCACCTATTATGTATTTTGTTTGCTCAATCGGTATTGCACTTGTTATGTCTTATGGGAACCACTTAATTCTAACAGGACAAATGACAGCAGGAAGTTTTGCATCATTTGTAACATCACTTCTTTTGCTTTACAAACCGACAAAAACTCTTGGAAACACTTTAACAAACCTTCAAAATATATTTGTTGCAATGAGCAGAGTGTTTGAATTATTTGATTTACAACCTCAAATCAAATCACCTGAAAATGCTATACAACTTAAAGGGCTAGATAAATCAATCGACTTTAAAAATGTATGGTTTGAATATGAAGAAGGTACACCTGTATTAAAAAACTTCTCTTTACATGTTAATAAAGGAGAAACAATTGCCCTTGTCGGAAATTCAGGCGGAGGCAAAAGTACAGTCGTAAGTCTTTTACCGAGATTTTACGATGTAAAATCAGGTTCTATCGAATTTGACGGAATTGATATCAGAAAATTTGATCTTGAATCTTTAAGAAATAATATTTCATTTGTATTCCAAGATAACTTCTTATTCTCAGGAACGATTAAAGATAACATATTAATGGGTAATGAATCAGCAACAGAAGAACAATTAGAAAAAGTTATTAAAATGGCTCATCTTGATGAATTTACTCATACATTAGAAAACGGATTTGATACAATTGTGGGAGAGCGCGGAACTATGCTTTCCGGCGGTCAAAGACAAAGAGTTGCAATCGCTCGTGCAATGCTAAAAGATGCACCTATTGTAATCCTTGATGAAGCAACATCAGCTCTTGATAATAAATCTGAAGCGATTGTTCAAAAAGCTTTAGATAACTTAATTCAAAATAAAACAGTATTTGTTATCGCCCACAGACTTACAACTATAAAAAATGCAGATAGAATTGCTGTTATAAATGACGGAGAACTCGCAGAATTAGGGACACATGATGAATTAATCCATATCGAAAACGGGAAATACAAATATTTGTATGAAATGCAATTCAAATCTCAAGACGAGATTGCGGTTTAAAACGGAGGCTTTATGCACAAGATTATCAAAAAATGGATTGAACCTTATGTTTTGTTAGAAACAATAAAAAAAGATAGCGAACTTGTAAAAGATTTTACATTTGACGGTTTTTCCAAAAATGATATAAAAAAAGATTTCTTGAAAAAATTAGATAAAGAAGACTTTTTCGGACTTTACATGAAAAACGTAAACAAATTTTATTTATTCAAAGGCAAAATAGATATTGATAAAATTTTTGATTTAACCCCATCAGATTACGAAATTACAAAAGATATCGAAAAGCCTTTTGAAATGGTTGATATGGGAAAAGCAGAAGCAAGTATTATAAGTCTTTAATCATCTTCACTGTAACCTAGATTTACAGCTTTTTGATAAGCTATATTGGCTTCATCATTTCTACCTAAATTCTCAAGGATTATATATTTCCAATAATAATTCCACTTATCGCAATTCCCGAGCAAAATTGATTTATTCATATAAATTAGAGCCTTTTGATAATTTTTTATTGCTAAATAACAACGGGAAAGCCAAAAACAGGTAAGCCCATTTTCTTCTACTTCTAACACTTTCAAACCGATATCAATTGCTTCATCACAATTTCCAAGCATAAACAGACAATACATCTTATCATTCAAATATAAAGTGTCTTTTTTAAGTAACAAATGCTTATTCAGATACAAAATAGCCTTTTTATAATCTTTATTTGCAATAAAAACTTGTATTCGCTTGTATTCAGTTAACTCATCAGTTGGATATTCTGTTTCTAATTTATCTAAAACCTTTGAGCATTCATCAAATCTTTCCATCTTAAATAGTATGTCAAATTTTCTATGATACTTTTCAGGATTATGGATATTGTTTAATAAATCTAAATTTGCATATTCCAAGGCTTTTTTATAGTCTCCAATACTTACATACATATTGCTTAACCCATCATATAAATATGTATATTCAGGGTTATTTTTTATAACGTCCTCTAAAATATTAATAGCTTTTTTATAATTATTATTCATAATAAATATCGTAGCTTTATGAATAAAATAAGAAGGCCTTGGATTAATTCTTATAGCTTTATTTATATTTTTAAGAGCTTTTTTTATATTACTCGATAAAAACATATCTGAAAGAGAAGCATACTTTTCATCCTTTGGCAAAAATAATATTACAAAATATCTGAACAAATTTGTACCATCTATACTTTTAAAAAATATAGAAATTTCTGAAACTAATATCAAACCAAATAATAAAATCAGATTATCAAAAGTATTATGCTTCATTTTCAAAGCAGAAATCGAATACTTCAAAATATTTTTATAATCATGCTCTAAAAAACAAGCCAAAGCTTTAAAAGTTTCACAAGAAGGATCTTGTTTATTAATTTGCTTTAATTTATTTGAATACTTTTCAGCAATATCAGATTCTCCTTTCAGATTATATAAACAAACAGCTGCATAATATGCAAAATAATAATCTTCCGGACATTTTTCAAGAAGAATTAAAAGATATTTTTCCGCTTTAGAAATATTTTCTTCGTTTATATATATAATTGTAAGAATATAGTCAGTATAATAATAATCTTCATCTAAATATTTTGCCTTTAAAGCACACTTTAAAGCATTAGAATACTGACCTGTATTATAATAAGCATCAGCAAGAAAAGCATAGTTCTGTGGAGTTTTTTGCCCGTTTTCAATCCGCTTTTTTAACAGTTTGATTATTCTATTTGCGCTGAATATATTTATTATATATTCAGCTTCATCATAAAATGTATAAATATTATCAAACATAACTAACCTCAATATATATTTCGGTAAAATACACAACTTCTTCAATATTTTTTACAATAATTTACAAAAAAGCAATTTTAAAATTCAAATACACTTTATATAAATAAAGGTAAAAGGGGAAAATATTTTATGTGGTTTAACTGTATATACGGTTATAATAATCCGTTCATGAATTTTGCTATGCCATTCATGAACTTTGCACCAATGAATAATTGGTATTCCACATTTCCAAGCATATTCATGATGAACAACAGTTTTTCACCATTTTATAATATGTTTCCAATGAATGTTTCGACTTCCAACAATGTAGAATTGCAAAACACAGATTCATCAATATCGCAAAATACAGAAAACCAAACAATTGAAAGCAGATTAAATAAAACCACATCTGTAAAAGATTCCTCAAAAATAGAACAAACAGAAAAAGAGAGCAAACCGGAATCAGAAACAGAACATCTTGTTCATGGCGTAAAATACAACAAGCAAAAAGGAGAACTACTTGCAAATAATGTAATTGACGGACTTCCAACCAACAGAGATCCCAATAATCCGCTTTGCGCAAGATACGTAAAAAAAGCAATAGTAAAAAGCGGTCTCGGACCATACATAAACGGCAACGGAGAACATTGCAAATATATACTTAGAGCAAATAAAAACTTTAAAGAAGTTAATGTAAAAGGATCAGAATTATCTACACTTCCAGCAGGAAGCGTAATTGTATATGATGCTTATGACAATTATATTGATGATAACGGCAAACAACATAAAATAGGGAAAGACGGACATGTTTTAGTTGCTCTTGGAGATGGAAGAGGTTGTAGTGACATTATGGAAGATTACATTCCAAAATCAGACAGAGCATACACATTTATACCTGTTTAAATTTTGTTACAATTAAGCAATTTAATAATACAAAAATACTTTATATTTATAGAGGAAAATTAAGGGGATAATATTTTGGGTTTAATTAATATAAAAACAGACCAAAAATATATGAAACAAAAGTTAAATACATATTTTCCACAAAATAATATGATGGGATTTATGAACTTTCCTATGCCAAATTTGTCTATGATGCCTAGTTTTCCGACACCTAGTTTTCCGACACCAAGTTTGTTCACTCCTAGTTTTAATTTCGCAATGCCAAGTTCCTATTCAAGCAGCATAATGGAACTTTATAACACATTATTTGGAAAAACAAACACATCTTCTAATACTACTAATTTTACCTCTGTAAGAATGACAGGCAACATGGGAAAAGACATTGTTGCAACTGCAAAACAATATGTCGGGTATAAAGAAAGTGACGGCTCATTCAAATTATTTACAGGAGGGAAAAATCATGCCTGGTGCGCAGACTTTGTATCTTATGTAATTAAAGAAGCATATAAAGGAAACGGCAAACAGATTCCATCAGGTCTTAATACTTCAAGTGTTGAATCTCTGAGAAAATGGGGAATAAATAACAATTGTTATTTAAATACTTCTAATTCTTCAAACAAATCCTCTCTAATTGCAAAAAATGTAAAACCAGGAGATGTTGTTATATTCAAAAACGGAACATCACATACAGGTATCGTAACAAAAGTAAATTCTGACGGCTCATTCCAAACAATTGAAGGAAACACTTCAAATAAAGTAGCTTACAGAAACTACTCAAGCACAGACAGTAAGGTAAGCGGATTTATCCAAATAGCTTAGTTACCTGATCTTTTAATTCATCAATACTGCCGTTGTTATTAATTACATAATCAGATTTTTTAATTTTTTCATCCTGCGGCATTTGCGAATTTATACGTGCTTTTGCATATTCCAGACTAAAATTGTTTCGTTTCAACAAACGCGAAAGCCGAATTTCATCATCTGCGTAAACAAATACTATTTTATCAAACAAATATTCCATCTTTGCCTCAAAAAGCAAAGGGATAGCAACAAATAAAAAATCTTCAGATTGATTAGATTCATAAAACTTTTTTATCTCATCTACAATTTGAGGATGCATAATTGATTCTATTTTTTGCTTTAAAGTTGTATTTGAAAACACAAGTTTTCCAACCTTTTCTCTTGAAAATTCATCGTTTTCAAAAACATCATAACTTTTGAAAGCATCATATAAAGGTTTGTTATTTACAGATAAAAGTCTGTGTGCTGCCTCATCCGTATCAAAAACCTTATATCCCATTTGCTCTAAAAACTTTTGAACAACAGTTTTTCCAGAAGCAATATTTCCACAAATTGCAAACCTTATCATTTTGAAGAAATCCTATTTAAAAAGTTTTTCAATTCTCGAATCTGGATAGGCTTAATAGGTTTAAATTCACCGCGTTTTAACCCGTCAAGAGTCAATGTTGCATGTTGAATACGCTTAAGTGTTTTAACCTCATAACCTATTGATTTGAACATTTTTCTAATTTGTCTGTTCATACCCTGATAAAGAGTAATTCTCATCTCGGTATGTTTACTGTCCATTTCCAAAACTTCAATATCAGCATAAGCAATCTTTCCAGGTTCTAGCTCAATACCGTTTGCAAGCTGTTCCAATTCATGTCTGTGAATAGATGAATTTATAGATACAAGATAAACTTTTGGAACTTTTACTGAAGGATGAGTTAAAGCATTAATCAAATCTCCGTCATTAGTAAGAATTAAAAGCCCTGTTGAATCCTTATCAAGACGTCCGACAGGTTTCAAACTAAACAACTCTTCAGGCAACAAATCATAAATTGTTTTTCTTCCCTGATCATCATCTCTTGTCGTAATATAACCTGCAGGCTTGTAAAATCTGTAATATTGATGTTTAGCAGGAGTTATAAGTTTTTTATTAACAAAAACCTTGTCTTTTGGTTGAACAAGATATCCAAGTTCCTTAACAACTTTACCATTGACACTAACAGAACCTTGCAAGATTAATTCATCAGCTTTACGTCTTGCACACAAACCTGATGAGGCAATATATTTGTTCAAACGAATTCCTGCCATAACTTAATCCCTTTTTAATTATACTTAACAGCAAGTCTGCAAGGCTTTATCAGAATTTTCAATACCTGTTTCAAAAGCTTCTTGAAGCTTTTCAGGCATTCTTCTGTATAATTTTCCGTCATTACTAATTGCAACAACATCAAATAATGCTTCAATAAATATTTTATTTGTTTCCTTAGACCTGATAACCTGCTTGAACGTAACCGAAAGGCTATTGAATTTTTCAATCCAAGTTTCAATAATAACGGTATCATCAAGTTTTGCAGATGCTTTATATTTAACATTCATATTTGTAACAGGCAAAAGAACATCCATATTCTTCATAGTTACAAGATCAATACCAAGATCGTTACACAAATCAACACGGCCTTTTTCAAGCCATCTTAAATAAGCACCATGCCAAACAACACCATAAGCGTCAGTATCAGAATAATAAACTCTAGTTTCAAATGTATTTTTCATACAAAAATTATAACACAAAAGGAGAAAAAAATGAAATACAAATGTCAAGTTTGCCAATGGATTTATGATGAAACCAAAGAAGGTAAAGAATTTAAAGATTTACCAGAAGATTGGGTATGCCCGTTATGCGGAGCAGGAAAAGATATGTTCGACAAAGTTGAAGAATAAATTATATGTTGAAAGGTTAACGGTAAAAAGCCTAAAATCCAGAAATTTACCGTTAACTTTTTTGTAAAAATTTTCTATTAAATTAGCAATTTTAATAATTTATATGTTTTACTAACAATGTGAACGGAATAGGTAGTATAAATTCAAATTATCCAAATATGCAGCATTATTATTTAATGCCAAATAATAATGTTATTTTGCCTGCATACCAAGAAAATATAGAAGAGCCAACCCCTGAAAAAACAGTATTAACAGCAGGACTTTTACAAGCCTTTGCATTATTTTTGCATAAAACATCAGAATGGTGCGGCAACAAACTTATGGGCGGGAAAGAATTTACAACAGCTGATAACGTATTAAAAACTGCAGAAAATATGGTTAATAAAAACAAATTAAATGTTGATGTTGACTTTATTGATGAAAATAATATAAGAAGATATCCGAATATATTACAAAAAGACTTAGTACCTGTTGCAAGAGGAGAAAATGCTTTTTACACAGATCAATTTAAACTTGCAGTAGCCCCAAAATCAAAACCTTCACTAATTTTGCATGAACTCGGGCATGCCATAAATGCACATAAAGGAAAATTTTTAAGAGCAATGCAAAAATCAAGAATGTATGTATCAGCAGTACCTACAGCACTTTTAATGCTTAACGGGCTATTTAAACGAAAAGATAACAATCCAAACTTTATTGAACGTAATGCAGGTGTTATCGGTTTTGCAGCATTTTTACCAACGATAGCAGAAGAAGGTTTAGCTTCAATCAGAGGGGTTAAAGCTGCCAAAGCAACTCTTGGCAAATCAGTAAATCTTGCACCGTTAAAAAGAAATTATTTCTTTGCATGGCTAACATATTTAATAGCCGGAATCGGTCTTGGAGTAGCCGCAAAACAAAGTATAATCGAAAGTAAAAAATAATAATAAAAAAGCACTTGACGTAAAAACATGTTTATTCTAATATAAAACTTGCTGTTAAAGAACAGCCCCTCAAATGTGTTAAACATTTGATTAGCCGAAAACCATCGGGATGTAGCGCAGCTTGGTAGCGCACCTCGCTTGGGACGAGGGGGTCGCACGTTCAAATCGTGTCATCCCGACCATTTAAAAAAAGATTGACATTTATGTCAATCTTTTTTGTTATTTACAATTTGTTGACTTGGCTCAACTTTTATAATAAACTTCTGGAGAAGAGATTTTACACTATTAAATGAGGATTAGGGAAATTGGATTTTACAACTTTAACTATTGAAGCATTAAAAGCATTAGCTTCACTTGTAGGAAATTACGGACTTGCAATTATATTATTAACTGTTGTTATCAGACTTGCTATGTGGCCATTGAATGTTTCTCAACAACGTTCTATGAAAATGATGCAAAACTTGCAGCCTAAAATTAAGGCGATTCAAGACAGATACAAAAGCGATCCGCAAAAAATGCAACAAAAACTTATGGAATTTTACAAAGAACATAAGTTCAACCCAATGGGCGGATGTTTGCCATTGCTAATTCAATTACCTATTTTCATTCTTTTATATTCAGCTTTAATGAGCCCGCAATTTATTCAAATCGCAGGTGATACTTCTTTAGGATTTTTAAGCAGACTTGATACAACTCTAAGAGCAACCGCAGGCCGTTCTTATGACGGTACATTCGGAGTTTCTAAAGGAGATACGTTTACTTTAGGAAAAACTGCAAAAGTTTACTTACCTGGTGAAACTTTAGAAAATGTTAAAATTAAAGATCCGAATAAAGCTATTGAAATCCAAGGAGAATTCAAACCTGGTGAAAACATCGATTTCAAAATTGATTTAGACCACTTGAATTTGAAATTTGCCCAACTTGACCAAATTGAAAAAGCAGAAATTGCTGTTACAGATATGTCTAACAAAGAAATTGAAAATATAACATTCAAAAAAGAAGGCAGCGTACTTGCAGCATCTGTACCAACAATTGTTGCATCAAGATCTTTCCACTGGGATGTATTTGTATTAATCGCATTATTTGCGATTACAATGTTTGCATCACAAAAAGTTATGATGGCAACAAACAAACCAAAAGACGGAGCTGTTGATCCGACTCAGGAAGCTATCCAAAAATCAATGGGAACATTCATGCCTATTATGATTATCGGTACATTTGTTATAATTCCAATTCCTGCAGGCGTTTTGTTATACCTTGTAACAAGTAATATTATCCAAATTCTGCAAACAGTTATCGTTAATAAACAACTTGATATGGAACAAGAACGTACAAAAAATATTGTAACTGATTCTGATATTGCAGGCGCTAAAAAAATTGAGCCAAAGGAATAAATAAGAGAAATTAAAAATGTTACTTTCAGACTATGATTACAATTTACCTGAAGAATTAATTGCGCAAATGCCCGCAGATAAAAGAGAAAATTCGAGAATGATGGTTCTAAACCGAAAGGATAGAACCATTTCTCATAAGCATTTTTACGATATTGTAGATTTGCTCGACAAAAATACTCTGCTTGTAATGAATAATACAAAAGTTCTTCCGGCTAGATTAATCGGTCATAAAGATACGGGAGCTAAAATTGAAGTATTTTTATTAAAACAAGCTGAAAGCAACAATGAAGGTTCACAAGAAAAACAACACTTGTGGGATGTTTTGATAAAGCCATCAAAAAGAGTTAAACCTGATACAATTATAAAAATCAGTGATGAATTATCGGTAAAAGCGATTAAACGTCTGGAAGATAACGGAGAATGGCTAGTAAAATTAATATATGAGGGGGACAACGTTCTTGATATTTTACACAGAAACGGGCAAATTCCATTACCTCCATATATTGAAAGAAAAATTCCGAACGAAGATTTAAAAAAACTTGATTTTGAAAGATATCAAACTGTATATGCAAAAGATGAAGGTTCCGTTGCTGCACCAACTGCCGGATTACATTTTACAAAAGAAATATTGCAAAAGCTTGAGGACAAAGGTGTTGAATTGGCTTACGTAACCTTAAATGTAGGACTCGGAACATTTAGGCCTGTTCAATGCGAAAATGTTGAACAACATAAAATGCACTCAGAAACATTTGAGATTTCTCAAAAAGCTGCAGAACAGATAAACAAAGCAAAATCAGAAGGTAAAAAAATAGTAGCAGTCGGAACAACAACCGTAAGAACTCTTGAAACTGCTTTTCAAAAATACGGTTGCATAAAAGCATGCCATGATCATTCGGAACTATTTATTTACCCGCCTTATGAATTTAAAGTTATTGATAATCTAATAACAAATTTTCACCTGCCAAAATCAACACTATTAATGCTAGTAAGTGCATTAGCAGGAAAAGATTTTATATTTGAAGCCTATAAAGAAGCCATAGAAAACAAATACCGCTTTTTCTCTTACGGAGATTGCATGTATATATGTTAAAATATAGCATCTTTCTTTGCCTTTTATAAAAAAATCATTAATTCAAATAGAGGATACGAAAAATTCCAATTCTATATAGAATATAATTGGAGGAAGGTTTTATCTGAAGGGTAGAAAGTTATGTTCTCACAATTTATACAAGGCTTATTAAATACAGGCGGACAGGCACAAGCTGTTCAGCGTTATACGCAAATCACAAACAAATTAAACAGCCTCAATGGACCGGAAGAGGCTCAAAATCCGCTTGATACGATTTATCCGAATACAAAAAAGGTTAATAATGCCCCATCATTTGAAAAAGTTTTGCAATCATCTACAACATCAAATTTTGGAACACTTCTTTTAGATCCACGCTTAAAACAGGTGAATGCAGATATTGTAAAAGAACTTCCTCAAACAAGTTTTTCAAGAGCACTTCAAGAAGCTAACGCAATTCAAGCAAACACTAAAAGCGCAACTAAATCACAGATTTTGAATGTAATAAATCAAATAGCAGATAAACATGGAGTTGATGAAAAACTTGTTCAGGCATTAATCAAACAAGAATCAGGCTTTAACCCTAAAGCTAAATCAAAAGCCGGAGCAATGGGATTAATGCAATTAATGCCTTCCACTGCAAAAAATTTAGGAGTTAAAGATCCTTACAACGTAGTTCAGAATGTAGAAGGCGGAGTAAAATATTTAAAATCCATGCTTAACAGATACAATGGAAACGTAATATTAGCACTTGCAGCTTACAATGCAGGTCCAGGCGCAGTTGATAAGTATGACGGAGTTCCGCCATATAAAGAAACCCAAAATTACGTAAGAAATATTCTGGCTAACTATCTATAATTAACAATTTTGCATTAATTTGTTGTTTTTGCTACAATATTTTTAAGATTAGGAAAGGCAGCAAATGAAATTTTCATCATCTTTTAAAGTAGGGCTTTTAACACTATTAGCATTATTGCTTTTAATCGGTGTTGTATTCAAAGTTAAGGGAAGAACTTTTTCATCTGCAGACAGAGTTGAAATCAAGTTTAAAGATGTAAACGGCATGCGCCCTGGTGCAGGTGTTCAAATGATGGGACTCAGAGTCGGTCAGGTAGAAGAAGTTGTACCTGTTATAGATGGTGAAGACAGCTATGTTAAAGTAAAATTTGTAATCACTGAACCTAATGTTGAAATACCGAAAGCTTCAATGTTTTCAATCCAACAATCAGGACTTATCGGGGAATTATTCTTAGAAATTACTCCGCCAAAAACAAGAACTGTTTTTATTCCGATGGTAAACAAAGATATTCTTTATAAAGATGACGCCGTTGAAATGAAATTAGACAAAAAATATTATGATGTCGGCAAAATCAAAGATATTGAAGTCGTTTCTAAAGACGTAATTCCATATTCTGTAAAAGACAGAATTAAAACTAATTACGCATATAAAATAGATTATGTAATAAATTTACCTGGACTTATATTACCTGAATTTTTAAAGGGAAAAGTTGTTAAAGAAAAAGGACAAAATAAACTTCTTATCTCTACATTAGACGATATTACACTTCCTTATCCAAAACAAACTTCGCCTTACACAATTATTGAACCTATGAGAATTGCTGACTTTATGGATTGGCAGTACAGAGCAGCAGAATCATTAACCGAAACAAATAAGAAAATTAATGATTTGTTGTCAGATCAAGTTATTGCAGAACTTAAAATGTCAGTTAAAAATATTAATTCTCTAACAGGTCAAACAAGCCAAACAATGACAAAATTGAATAACTTAATTGATGATTCCAGCAGTGATTTAAGACAATTAATGGTTATGATGGACAAAGCTACAACTGACTTTAATATGCTTTCTTATAACATTAATAATATAATTGGTGATCCTCAATTCAAAACAACTTTAATGTCAACTGCAAACTCTGTTGATAAGCTTTCTCAAAACCTTAACAAAATTATAGGTAATGAAGAAGAAGCAAAACAAATGGCAGATGATTTAAAAGCTATAATGCACAATGTTAATGAAATAAGCGGTTACGTAAACTCATTAACTAAAGATGATCAACTGAAAAAAGATATCAATAGGGCTGTTGCAAATGTTAATACTGCAATGGTAGAAATATCAACAACTCTTGAAACTGTAAATAAATTAACTCCTGAAAATAAATCTGAATTACAATCAATTGTGGAAGATACAAGAGTTACAACCTGCAATTTGAGAAAATTCTCAGAAAAATTAAACAAAAGATTTTTACTCTGGAGATTAATGTTTTAATTAATTCAGACAAAGATAAATGAACTTAAAAACTGAAATTACAAAAATTCATTATAACAAAGATTACAAAGGTATTCTTTTAAACATTTTGGAATTTGCTTCTATATTTTACGGATTTGGGAGCAGCTTAAAAAATATGCTTTACGACAAACATATTTTACAGCCTAAAAAAGTTGATGCTTATTTAATTTCTGTCGGCAATATTACAACCGGTGGGGTTGGCAAAACCCCTGTTGTATCAGAGATTGCAAAATATTTTATCAATAAAGGAGAAAAAGTTGCAATAATTTCTCGAGGTTATGGCGGCAGACTTTCTAATAAAAATATCAATGTAATTTCTGACGGAGAAAAAATTTATTATAACGCAAACCTTTCGGGAGATGAACCTTTTTGGCTAGCTCAAAATACAAAAGGGGCAATCGTTATTACTTGCAAAAACAGATACAAAGCTTCTGAATATGCTGTTGAAAAATTTGGAGTTACAAAAATCATATTAGATGATGGGTTTCAACACAGAAAATTGCACAGAGATTTCGATATTGTTTTAATGGATAGCGAAAAAGGTTTTGGAAATGAAAAACTGCTTCCTGCTGGACCATTAAGAGAAGGAACTGAAAGTTTTAAAAGGATAAACAAACTTGTAATTGTGAGCAAAAACACTAATCATACAAGAGCAGAAAAACTCGCAAAAATAATGTCAAAAAAATTAAATATTCAAACTCAAGTCTGCTATACTGAACCTGATTATATTTATAATATTAAAACAGGCGAACATCTTGAAAAAGGTAAAGCAATTACAGCTGTGTGCGCAATTGGGCAGCCTGAACAGTTTTTTAAATTTTTAACAGATTACCAAATAAATAAAAAACTCACATTTGACGATCACCATATTTATAAAGAAGAAGAAATTCCACAAGGGCTAATCGTTACAACAGAAAAAGATGCAGTCAAAATGCAAAATTTCAACCGCACAGATATTTATGCTCTTAAATTAAAAACCATCATAGATATTGAAGCACTTTTAAAGTAGAAATAATATGAAAACAGAAAATAAAATAAATATTGATAAAATAGTAGAATTATTAAAAAAAGCAGACCAGCCCAAAAGCGATTTTGTAGGGTTAATGGACAGTTTTCAAGATCCTTTTCTTGTTCTGATATCTTGCATTTTGAGCTTGCGTACAAATGATAAAACAACATATCCAGCAACCTTGAGAATGCTAAAACTTGGCAAAACTCCAAAAGACTTTGCAAATTGCGATGTAAAAGAGCTTGAAAAAGCAATTTATCCTGTAGGATTTTACGCAAACAAAGCAAAACAAATTGTTGAACTTTCAAAAGAACTTGTTGAAAAATACAACTCAAAAGTTCCAAATTCAATAGATGAACTGTGCAAATTTAACGGAGTCGGAAGAAAAACTGCAAATCTGACAATTGCTAGAGGATTCAATGAACCCGCAATATGTGTGGATGTCCACGTTCACAGAATTTTTAACCGCATTGGCTATGTAAAAACAAAAAATCCCGAAGAAACAGAATTTGCACTAAGAGAAAAGTTACCGAAAAAATATTGGATAGATATTAACACTCTTCTTGTAACTCATGGACAAAATGTTTGCAAACCGCAAAAACCGATGTGCGATATTTGCCCGATAAAAGATTACTGCAACAAAATTATTTAAAAAATTTTTAATACATAGCAAAAAATTTTTTTAGCGTTTTTTATAAATCAAAAAGGAGAATAATATGAAAATCCCTAAAATTATTAACTCGCTAAAAGCCGCAAGAACTAAAAATTTAAAAGAACGCAAACTTGAAAGATTAAATCAAAATATAAGAATCCATGACAAAAATACATACGGAGATTCTTATAAGCAAATGATGGATGCAAGAGAAATAATTGCGAATTACGTACAACCTAAAGGAGTCACTGTTGACATTTTTGACGCCAAAAGATTAATCGAAAACGATGACACTGCACCTTCTACAATACAAGATTATATGGCCGATAAAATTAATGTAGTTGTAACTAATATATTAAATGGCAAATTTGAAAATAAAATTATAAGCGCAAACACAGATAAAACATATCCTAAAATGGCACAAACACATGTAATGATTCATCTTAAAGATGACGGGTTAGAAGTAATTAAACACGGTTACAGACAAACATCCGATTCATTTTTGAGAAATTTATATCGTAGTATTGAAGAATTAACCAGAAAAGTAACCTCAAACAAAGAAAAATAAATAATTAAAACGATAAAATATATAATAAAAACACCATCTTAAAATCAATTAAAATAAATACAGATGGTGTTTTTTATGTTAAAATGCTTGATTTAAAAAGGTTATTGTGTCATAATTTTTTTAAGATTGTATATATTATTTTACCTTTTCTGTTATTATTTATACAATCGGGGTTAGTAAGACAATTGAATAAATAGGAGTTCGAAATGAGTGTAGAAAACTCTCATAAAATCGATACATCAAAGCTAGATGAAATTATGGCCTCTTATGACTATAAAAAATCTAACCTGATTGCGATTTTACAAAAAGTACAGGAAGTATTCCGATATCTTCCAGAAGATGCAATGATTTATATCGGAACTAAGATGGAAGGTTTATCCCCTGCAACAGTATTTGGCGTTGCAACATTTTACGCCCAATTTTCTCTTGAACCAAAAGGGAAATATGAGATTAAAGTATGTGACGGAACAGCTTGCCACGTTAGAGGTTCAATGCCTGTTCTTAATGCAATAAGAGCTAAATTAAATATACCTGCAGGTCAATTAACAAGTGAAAACGGCTTGTTCTCACTTGAAACAGTAAGCTGTCTTGGAGCTTGCGGCCTTGCACCGGTTGTTGTAATAAACGACAAAGTTTATCCTCAAATGACCTCTGATGCTATCACAATAGTATTAGATACAATTATGAAAGGGGAAAACTAATGGAAAAAACAACATTAAATATAAATATTCAAGATGAACAAAAAAAAGCTCAAGAACAAATAACAAATCAAGGTCTTAGAGTTTTAGTTTGTGCAGGAACAGGATGTATGGCAAACGGTTCTATGAAGGTTATTGAAAAATTTAGAGAACTTGGTGCGAATGTATCAACTCTGACAGATTACGACAAAATGACAATCGTACCGACTGGCTGCCATGGTTTTTGCGAACAAGGTGTTCTTGTTGCAATTCCTGACAAACACGTAACTTATGTAAAAGTAAAAGAAAGCGATGTTGAAGAAATTTACGAAAGCCACATCAAAAATAACAAACCTGTTGAAAGATTGTTATATGTTGATCCAAAAACTAATGAACACGTTTTGAACGATGAAAACATTAATTTCTATGCAAAACAAACAAGAACAGCCTTGGCTAATTGCGGAAACATCGATGCTGAATGTATTGGTGAAGCAATAGCAGTTAGAGGTTATGAAGCTTTATCAAAGGTTTTAGAAGAAAACAATCCTGAAAGCGTAATTGAAACAATTGAAAAATCAGGTTTACGTGGAAGAGGAGGCGGCGGCTTCCCAACAGGTCGCAAATGGAGATTTACAGCAGCAAATAGAGGCGGCAAATCCTATATTGTATGTAACGGCGATGAAGGCGACCCAGGTGCATTTATGGACAGATCCGTTATGGAAGGCGATCCGCACAAACTTCTTGAAGGTATGGCAATAGCAGCATTTGCAATAGGCGCAGATGAAGGTTATATATATGTAAGAGCAGAATATCCTCTTGCAATTAAACGTCTTAAAAAAGCCATAAAAGATGCAGAAGAAAGACATTTCTTAGGCAAAAATATAATGGGAAGTGATTTTTCACTGGAAATTCATATCAAAGAAGGTGCAGGAGCATTCGTTTGCGGTGAAGAAACAGCCCTTATGGCTTCTATTGAAGGCGAACGCGGTATGCCAAGACCAAAACCTCCATTTCCAGCAAACAAAGGTTTGTTTGGCAGACCAACATTAATAAATAACGTAGAAACTCTTGCAAATGTTCCTGTTATTATGCTTAAAGGTGCTGACTGGTTCGCTCAAATGGGAACAGAAACATCTAAAGGTACAAAAACATTCGCTCTTACAGGTGAAGTTAATAATACAGGACTTATTGAAGTTCCAATGGGTACAACTTTAAGAGAAATTGTATTCGATATCGGCGGCGGAATGAGAGATGGCAAAAAATTTAAAGCAGTTCAAATCGGCGGTCCTTCAGGCGGTTGCTTGACAGAAGAACATCTTGATATTCCAATGGATTACGATAATCTAACCAAAGCAGGCGCAATGGTAGGTTCAGGCGGTCTTGTTGTAATGAGTGACAAAACTTGTATTGTTGAAGTTGCAAGATTCTTTATGAATTTCACTCAACACGAAAGCTGCGGCAAATGCGTACCATGTCGTGAAGGTACTAAAAATATGTTAAAAATCCTTGAAAAAATTGTTGCCGGAAAAGGTGAAATGAAGGATTTGGATACATTGGAAGAATTGGCACATGCAGTAAAAGACGGCTCACTTTGCGGTCTTGGGAAAACTGCACCAAACCCTGTACTTTCAACACTAAAATACTTCAGAGATGAATATATTGCCCACATTAAGGATAAAAAATGTCCGGCAGGCGTTTGTACTGCAATGAAAAAACTTGTAATTAACGAATCTGCTTGCAGAGGCTGTACAAAATGTGCAAGACTTTGTCCGGTAGGCGCAATTGAAGGTACAATTAAACATCCTCACCACATTAATCAAGAAAAATGTATTAAATGTGAGGCTTGTATGAAAAACTGCCCATTCAAAGCAATCGTATTAGAGTAGAAGTTTAGAAGCTAAACAAAAAACAAACTATTATCAAAATAAAAGCTTTTAAACATTCAATATAAGGAATAACAAAATGACAGATAAGAAAACAATATTTATAGACGGAAAAGAAGTTGAATTTACAGATGAACCAAACCTTCTTGAAGTAATAAGAAAAGCAGGAATGAATGTGCCGACATTTTGCTATCGTCCGGATTTGACATCTTTTGGTGCATGCAGAATGTGCGTTGTAGAAGTTGAAGGTCGAGGAATTCAATCATCTTGTACAATGCCGCCTGAAAACGGTTTAAAAATTCATCTTAATACAGAAAGAACAAGAAGAATAAGAAAAACAGTTCTGGAATTACTTCTTGCAAACCATGACAGAAACTGTTTAACCTGTGAAAAATCAGGAAATTGCGAATTACAACAATATGCAGAAGAATATGGCATAAGAAATATTCGCTACCCTGATAAAGAACTTGATGAATATCATCTTATTGATGCCTCAAGTCCATCAATCGTAAGAGATCCTAACAAATGTATCTTATGCGGAGCTTGCGTTAGAGCTTGTACAGAATTTCAAGGTCATTCAGTATTAGGATTTGCAAACAGAGGTTCCAAAACAGTTGTTCAACCAATGAACGGCAGACCTCTAGGTCAGGTTGATTGCGTAAACTGCGGTCAATGCGTAGCTGTATGCCCGACAGGTGCTTTAACAATTAAATCTGACGTTGAACAAGTTTGGTCAGAAATTACAAACCCTGAAAAGAAAGTTGTAGTTCAAATGGCACCTGCAACTCGTGTTGCAATCGGGGAAATGTTTGGACTTGAACCGGGCGAAAATTCTATCGGAAAAATGAATGCAGCATTACGTAAAATCGGTTTTGATTTAATCTTTGATACTAATTTCGGTGCTGATTTGACAATTATGGAAGAAGCAACAGAATTTTTATCAAGACTAAAAAGCGGTGAAAACCTTCCAATGTTTACATCCTGCTGTCCAGCTTGGATAAAATATTTGGAAATGGAACATCCTGATATGCTTAATCACTTATCAAGCTGCAAATCTCCAATGAGTATGCTATCACCAGTTTTAAAAACACTTGTTCCTGAACACTTTAATATTGCAAAAGAAAATCTTGTAGTAGTCGGAATTATGCCTTGTACAGCTAAAAAATACGAGTGCAAACGTCCTGAATTAACACAAGACGGACGTCCTGATACAGATTACGTTATAACAACTCAAGAACTTGGCAGAATGATTAAAGAAGCAGGAATTAACTTTAACATGTTAGAACCAGAAGCTCCTGATTCACCGTTCGGAGAATATACAGGTGCAGGAACAATATTTGGTGCATCTGGCGGTGTTGCGGAAGCTGCAGTTAGAACAGCATACGAATTTGCGACAAATGAACCTTTAAATGATGTTGATATCAAACAAATGCGCGGTACAACAAACAGATGCAGAGATATTGAACTTGACTTAAAAGGAACAAAACTTATTGTAAGAGTTGTTTCAACACTTAAAGAAGCTGAAAAATCATTAAAGGAAATAAAAGAAGGAAAAGCTAAATTCCAAATGCTGGAAGTTATGGCTTGTCCAGGCGGTTGTATCAACGGTGGCGGACAACCTAGAAGTTGTGATGATTCTAAAATTAAGCAAGAACGTGCAGAAGGTCTTTATAAAGAAGACGCATCGCTTCCTTATAGAAAATCACACTTCAATCCTTCAATCAGAAAACTTTATAATGAATATCTTGAAGAACCTAATTCTCATAAAGCTCATAAGCTTTTACATACAATCTACACAGATAGATTTAAAGGGTCTTATAAAGACATTTAAAAACTCTTATAAAGGCAATAAAAAATACCGACTTTTAAAAAGTCGGTATTTTTTTAATATATTTATTTTCTATTTAACAGCTTTTTTTACAGCATCAGTAATATCACTTCCACCATATAAAACTACATTTTTAGAAAGAACGATATCATAACCGCCTGATTTTGCTAAAGTTTCAATTTGTTTTGAAATAGAAGCATCTATATTAGATAATTTTGTTGCATAATTTTTATCCATAGCAGATTTTTTGCTTGCCAATTCTTTTGAATATTTTGCTTCTAAAGCTTGTTTTTTCTTAACATCAGTTGTTGCAGCGACATCTTTTCTTGCTTTTTCTACAAAAGCTACAATATCTTTAGCTTTTGCTTGTTGCTCTTTCTTCAACGCTTGAACTTGAGAAGATGAATTTACAACAGATTGAACATCTACAACAGCAATTTTAGAAGGAACATCAGACATAGCAAAGTTGCTAAAAGTTATTCCTGCAGCAAATGTTAATAAACCAACCGTTAAAAATTTAATTTTGTTATCCATAGTTTCTCCTTCATACATTACTTGCCTTATATAAAACAGAAATTATCATCTAAGGGATTGATATTTTCAGAAATATATTTACAAGCATTACTATATCATGTATAATAATAGCAGGTCATATTAGAATATCATAAAAAATGAAGATTTGTTACATTTTAGCAACATATCTTAAGAAAACAATTTAATTTAAGCTCCTAAGCGCAAAAAAGAATATTGACCGGACTTAAATAAACTATAACAAACAAATCTTATAATTATAATTAAAGGTGATTAAATGAAAAAGATTAACTCGAGAAAATATATCCTAAAAGCGATTATGCTTTCTGCATTAGTAATTTCTGCATCATTTTCAAAAGCTAACGCAGACCAATTTGGAGGAGCAAACATTACACCCCAACAAATGATGATGCAAGAAGTTGGAGCTCAAAGCGGCTTGAACCAAATGCACGATACTAATTATTTAAAAGAAAGATATCAAGATAATTATAGAAACGAAGATTATAACTATTATCAAGAAAGAAAAAAACTTGAAACAGATCCTAATGCTGGAAACCAAATAATTCAAAATTACAATGGCGGATCAATTCATCAGGCAACTGTTGAGGAATTAAATACAAAAGGTGTATTTGTAAATTCAGTAGAAGTTGCTCCATCTGAAATTCTTACAAAAGAAGAAATCAATAAACTTGTTCAGCCAATTGTAGGTAAAAATGTTTTCATCGAAGATATTCAAAAAGTAATTGACAGTATCAACAATTTATACGCTGAAAAAGGTTTTGTAACAGCGAGAGCGTTCTTACCTGAACAAACAGTTGAAAATGGTAACATTTATATTGCTTTAACAGAAAGTAAAATCGGAAGTATCACTGTTGAACAAAACAGATGGACAAAAGACGGTTACATCACAAGCAGATTACCTCAAAAAGAAGGCGAATTATTTGATATTGTAGAACTTGAAAAAGATGTACTTGATTTTAACAGATACAATGAAGGAGTTAAACTTACTGCAAACTTAAAAGCAGGTGAAAAACCGGGAACAACTGATATCGAATTGGTTGCAGATGAAAACTTCCCGTTCCACATAATGGGTATTATGGATAACGCAGGTCGTTATAATACAGGTAGTATCCGTGGTGGTGCTATGATTTATGCGGACAGCTTGTTTGGACACAGAGACAGAATGTCTTTAGGTTCATATTTTTCAAGAGGTGCACAGAGCCCGTTCTTTGATTATAACTTCCCTGTAAATAAACATGATGGCCGTGTTGGCTTTATGTTCTCATCTACATTTGCAGATGTTAAATACGGACCTTTAGTTCCTTTGAAAATCGGCAGTAACGCATATCAATATTCTTTGTACTATACTCAACCGTTAGTTAGAAAACCTGGTTTTGAATTGAAAGCTTATGGTGGTTTGAACTACAAACGTGCAAGAACATTCAGTGATATCGGAATATTAGATGATTGGTTAGGAAGCACAGATAACATCACATCAGCTGAAGTTGCATTGATGTTAAGAAAAGATACTAAGTATGGTATTTGGTACTTAAACCAAGATGCTTACTATTCATTCCCGATATTCAACAGTGACAGAGATAACAATTACTTTAAATACAGTGGTAGTATCGTAAGATTACATGATTTCTCTCATGGTATCATAGGTCAATTAAGAAGTAACTACCAAATCGTTCCTGGTGATAAAAGAATTCCTTACCTAGACCAAATGCAGACAGGTGGTTTAGCTACGGTAAGAGGTTATTCTGAAGGTATGATGATTGGTAAAAACGGTTACTTCATCAGTGGTGAACTTATGTTCCCAATCCTTCCAAGACAAATTACAAGCCCGAGAACAGGTGAAAAAATTCCGTTCATCGGTAAATACGTAAAAGGTGCAGTGTTTGCTGATACCGCAGGTATTTTCCCGACAGCCAGTGAAGATATATATGGCGGAAGCTATTTCGCAGCATCAGTCGGTATGGGTTTAAGAGTTCAACTTCCGGGTGACTTAAGCGCCAGACTATATTGGGGCTATCCGTTAATCAGCAACCATTGGGAACCTGATAGAAAAATGGGACGTTTCCACTTTGAATTAACTTTATCTCCTAATATTGATGCATTATTGGCTTCAAGAAGTACGGCTGCAGTTCCAAAAACTCAGTTCCAGAAAAATGTTGAAGCAGAATATGTTAACAACTATGATGATATTAGACACTATGACTACTTCCGTGATGGAGGCGGAGGTTCTCTATAAAGAATTTAATAACATTGAATATAAAAAATTATGCGGTAACATTAAAGTTGCCGCATAATTTTTATTAGATAAATCTTGTAGAGGAATTAAGTAAAATGACTAAGGGTATTTTTATAACCGCAACAGGAACTGATGTTGGAAAAACTTATGTATCAGCACTTATTGTAAAAAAATTAAGAGAACTTGGATTAAATTGCGGATACTATAAACCTGCATTAAGCGGGGCTGAAGTTGTAGGAGATAAGATTATTCCGGGAGACTGTCAATACGTCTTAAAACAAGCAGGAATCAACTCTGATCCGACAAATTTTGTATCATACATATTTAAACCTGCACTTTCACCTCACCTTGCATCTGAAATTGAACATAATCCGATAAAATTAGATAAAATCCAAAAAGACTTTGCATATATAAAAAATGATTTTGATTATATAGTTGTAGAAGGTGCAGGAGGTATAGTGTGTCCGTTTAATCTAGGCGATGAAAAGCTTATGCTCAAAGATGTAATAAAATCACTTAACCTCGACATATTGATAGTTGCATCAGCAGAATTAGGAACAATAAATTCAACAATTTTAACTGTTGAATATGCTAAAAATCACGGGATTGATGTTAAAGGAATTATTCTCAACAATTACGATGAAAATAACATAATGCAAAAAGATAACAAAATTCAAATTGAAGCCTTAACTGGGATTAAAGTTGTTTCAACAATACCAAAAGGCGCAAACGAAATTAATGACTTATCAGGACTTTTTAAAGAGGTATAACATGGAAAACTGGGCAGAAAAAGATTTGGAATATATATGGCACCCTTGCTCTCAAATGAAAGACTATGAAGAGCTAAAACCTATTGTAATCAAAAAGGGAGAAGGGGTTTATCTATACGATATTGAAGGTAATAAATATCTTGATGTAATAAGTTCATGGTGGTGCAACCTTTTAGGACATTGTAACCCGACAATTAACAAAGCTGTAAAAGAGCAAATAGATAAACTTGAACACGTTATATTTGCAAACTTTACGCACACTCAGGCTATAAGATTATGTGAAAGATTAGCAAAAATTCTTCCTCAAGGGTTGTGCAAATTCAATTTTACGGATAACGGCTCATCAGCTATTGAAGCCGCTATGAAGGTAAGTTTTCAATACCACCAACAAACAGGAAACCCTCAAAAAACAAAATTTATGGCATTAACAGATGCCTACCATGGAGAAACAATAGGAGCACTATCTGCTGGAGATTGTGATTTATATACCAAGCTTTATAAGCCAATTTTAATGGATATAAAAAAAGTAAAAGCTCCTGATTGTTACAGATGCCCTTACGGGAAAAACAGAGATAATTGCAGTTGTGAATGTTTTGAATATGCAAAAAAAGCATTTGAAGAAAATGGCGAAGAAACATCTGCAATCTTAGTTGAGCCATTATTACAAGGATCTGCGGGAATGAAAATTTATCCTCCGCTTTACTTAAAAAAACTTAGAGAACTATGTGATGAATATAATGTTCATTTAATAGCTGATGAAATAGCAACAGGCTTTGGAAGGACAGGTAAAATGTTTGCTTTTGAGCATGCAAAAGTTTCACCTGATATTATGTGCCTTTCAAAAGGTTTGACAGGCGGCTACATGCCAATGGCGTTATTTGTAACAACTCAAAAAATATATGATGCCTTTTATGCAGATTACAATACAGGAAAAGCCTTTATGCACAGCCATACATATAGTGGTAATCCATTAGCATGCTCTGCTGCTAATGCTGTCTTAGATATTCTAGAAGACGGAAGTGTTTTAAAAACAGCCCAACAAAATGCAAAATATTTTAATGATTTAATTAAAGAAAAATTCTTAAACCACAAAAACGTTGGAGAAGTAAGGCATATCGGGCTTATAAATGCAATTGAAATTGTGAAAAATAAAAAGACAAAAGAATCCTTTGACAGCAAATTAAGAACAGGCTATCAAATATATAAAAAAGCTTTAAAACGAGGTGTTATTCTAAGACCGCTTGGAGATATAATATACTTTAATCCACCGTTAATTATAGAAAAAAAAGACATGGATTATGCTGTAAATACATCTTTTGAATGCATGAACGAAATCCTGACCCAATAAATGCAGAATTAAAAAATATGTATTCTCCCGAATTTATGTTCTCAAATATTACTCTTCAAATTTTATTGTCATAACAACAATTTTTAACCCTTATTACAAGACAAAAAAACTTGCTTTTCTCCCTTTTAATCGAAAAAAAGCAATAGTGAAGTAAGCGTTAAGTGAATTAACGTATAATATACACTCTTAAAATCTTAAACTTCCACACTCTCTTGAAAAATTTTTCGACAAAAAGGAACTTAAATCAACTTCCCTCGTCTTTAATTTTGAAAGGTATTAACCTTCAGTTGTTAATTCTTCCCAGATACTCGGAACTACGATTAACGCAGTATAAACGATGAAACCGAATAGAATTAAGTTGATAGCTTCCATGATAAACACTCCTATCTGTTAAGCTTAAGCGAATTGAAACGACATAAAAGATAATTCGCCTTAATACTATTATACCCATGCCTTTCTTAAAATTAACAATATTTAACAAAACTTTTTATTATAATATTAATGAGGACTTATATGAAAAAGAAAATAGAAAAACTTTTTAATAATTTGTGCTGTTCACATTGCAGAAACAGCTTTGATGAAGAGTCAATAACCATAAAAAGAGAAGAAGACGGACTAATGGTTGTAAGTCTTGAATGTAAAAAATGCGGCAAAAATTTTGGCGTTGCATTTCTAGGCTTCACAGATATAGACGTAAAAGATTATGAGCCTTTAGAAGTACAGGAAGGACCTGAGCCAATTAATTACGACGATGTAATTGATGCCCACAGATTTATACAAAATCTTGATGCTGACTGGCAAAAACATTTACCGCAACAATAATTTATGCATTAATTAAACAAGACACCTGCAATTGCTGCAGACATATAACATGTTAATGTTCCGCAAATTAACGCTCTCACACCCAATCTTGCAAGATTTTTTCTTTGGTTTGGAGCAAGCTCTCCAATACCACCAAGTTGTATTGCAATTGATCCGAAGTTTCCAAAACTGCAAAGTGCAAAACTTGCGATTAAAAAGCTCTTTGCAGATAAAGCTTGCGGAAGATGTGTCATATCAAAATATGCAACCATTTCATTTAATACAAGCTTAGTTCCCATAAGGCTTCCAACAGTTGTTGCCTCCTTTAGAGGAACGCCCATAAAATAAGCAAATACCGCAAAAATCTTACCCAAAATAAGTTTCAATGAAAGATGGTTTAAGTCAAATGATACAAAATTAATATGTAAATATTTTACGATTAATATACCTAAATGTCCCAAGAACCAATCAATCATAGCAACAAGAGCAACAAGAGCCAAAATCATTGCAACAACATTTATTGCAACCTTCATACCTTCAGATGCGCCTGCAGATATTGCATCAAACACATTTATATATGGCTTTTTTCTCTTACTGTAAGTTATTTTAATATCTTCACTTGTTTCAGGAGTTCCAGTTTCAGGATAAACAATTTTTGTAATAACAAGAGCACCCGGTGCAGCCATAATAGAAGCAGCTAAAAGATATTGAGCAGGAATTCCCATACCAATATAAATAGGCATTGTAGCTCCAGAAATACATGCCATACTTCCCGCCATTGAAGCTAAAAGCTCTGATCTTGTAAGTTTTGCAAGATAAGGTCTTATCATAATTTGAGCCGCAATTTGACCTACAAAAGCACTTGCAACATTTGACAAAGCCTCAGCACCGCTAACATTCATTAACTTATTCATAGCTTTACCGAAAAGCGGAACAACTCTTTGCATAATTCCGTAATAATAAAGAATATTTACAAGAATCATCATAAAGATTAAAGATGCAACTAACTGCAATGCAAAAACCTGTGCACCTTCCCCAAATACAGCAGTAATTTTATGTTCTGTCATCAAAGGACCAAATACAAATGCACCACCCTCTTTTGCAAATTCAAGAATTTTTTGTATAAATAATCCTAAATTATAAAAAATAGCACGTCCTAAAGGCACTTTAAAAATAAAAAGAGCCAATAACACTTGCAATAAAAAACCTGTTCCTACAGTTTTATAATTTATTGCCTTACGGTTATTAGACATTAAATAAGCTATCCCAAAAATTAAAACAATTCCTAACAATCCAAAAAATCTGCTCATATTTTTACCTTTTCATATACTTTTTATTCAATTTTACTCAAAAATAATTTAAAAAACTTTAATTATTAAAAAAAACTTTACTTAATATTTCTTAATAAAATATAAAGTTTCTATTGAAAAAATTTTTGTCAGCATTTTACTATATAGGCGGGAAGAAATTTTCTGCATATCATTAGAATTGTGTATATTATTTATAATCAGAAAAGGGTGTAAACATGCGAATTTATTCAGTTATGCCAAATTATCAGGCAAAAAATATTAGGAGAAACAACAATATTCAACAAACAAGTCAAACAGCGCCCACAGCTATGAGTGTGACATCTCAACGGACCATGCCGGGTGTTCTGTTAACTTTTACAGGAAACAATGAAAAACACGTTAATGAATTTGCATCTTATGCACCTGAAAATAAAAGATTTGGCTATATGGCTGGCGGTTTGGGTGTTGTAACCCAAGAAGCACCAGTTAGCTGGAGATTACACGAGAAAGCAGATGTAAGAGACTTCGCGCCATACCATGCTTATGACAACGGCGATGGCGGAGTTAAGGCTGTTATTGTAAAAAAAGATGCCAATGGTAAATATATTACATCTTATAACCAAGACGAATTCTACCATGCTGCTCCGAATGAAACTCTTGAACAATTAATGAAAAGAGAAAATATACAACTTAAAGATGGCGAAGAATTTAGATTTGTAGTTCAAAGAAAACCTAATGATAAAGGCATTTCAAGCGTAATCGTTCTTGATGAAGCAACTGATTTAAAAGGTTCTGTTACAAGACCTTCAACAAAATCTATTTCTGAAATGGAAACTATTCCATATAGAGTTTTCAGAGCAATTAGCGTAGCTGATACTGTTGATGAAAAAATTGATAAATATAAACAAAGTTTATTTAACGAAGTTAAAAAGCCATACGTAGAAAAATACAATAAAGAAGTTCGTGAAAAATATAAAGATGAATATGCACAAGCTGAACAGAAAGATAACGCATTTTTAGAACAAGAAAAAAAAGAAATAAAAAAGAAAAAAGAAAATAACCCGCAAATAGATTATAAACCACATGTATTTAACGAAGAACGAAATAAAGTAGAAGCTAAAATAAAAAAAGAAGTAGAACAACTTGTTAATTCCGATAAAGAATTAAAAGAAAAATATGAAGCTAAATTAAACACAGATGAAGTAAAAAAACAAATCGAAGCAATAACATCAAAGGCTGCTCCAAGCAAAGCAGAAAGAAACGCTGCATATTTCATTCACACAGAAGGATTGGCAAGATTTGAATCTCCTTACGGCAGTGAAAAAGCATACTACTCAAGAAGTGCAAAAGTAAAAGTAAACGGAAAACTTGAAGAAATCAAAACTGATCTTGCTTATGCAGACAGCAACAGAGCCTTTGTAGATGTACTTCCGAAAATGAATACAGAAAAACACGGTTTTTATAATCCTGCAAATGTTTGGCTTCACGACAGACCTGGATTTATGGTAATGAGCTATATTGCAGATGAATCTCATTTTGGAAACCAATACTGGAATGGCGTTAAAGCAGACGGACGTTTCCATAACCCAGGGAGATCATACCAAGGAGCAGAAGACAATCCTTTCGAATTCTTTAGAATGTCAGCCAGAAAAGAAGATGTAGATAAATTAAATAAACATACTCAAATCGCAAAATTACGAGAAATAGAAGCAAACTGGTCAAGAGCATCTAAAGAAGAAAGAAAATTTGCATACCAAATTTTACAACCGTTTATGCAAAATTTCCGAGATGATTATATCGACACCACAAACGAAGTTCGCACATTTAACTTATCAATGGTTCCAGTTGCAGGTACTAAAGCTAACCCTAAAAACATAACTTGCGGTACAGTATCAGTAAATTACGGGAAAGAAATGAAATCTTTAAATACTCCTGATATTGCACAATACATGACAACAAAACTTGCAGATACAAAAACTGTTGATATTACAAACGGAAGTACACCTGCTAATTTAAGATTAAATGATCCGACAGCAAACTTCTGCAGAGGTAATTTTATAAACGGATTAACAAAAGCTAAAGACGGCTTTACTCCATACGAATATAAACCTGTATATGATGCAAACGGCAAATTTGTATCAGATAACCTTGAAGAAGTAGTAAAAGCTAAAAAAGCAAACTTGAAATGGTTACTTGATACATTAGGAAATGCCTATGAAACAAGCAGCCAAGCAGGTTTAACACAAATGTTCTTTACCAAAAATCAAATTTCTGGAGATAACGCCAGCGTAATCGGACATTTATCTAAATATAAAGAAGGCGATATGCTATTAATGGGCTGGGGACGTCCTGACCCGCAAAAAGGTTATCCTTCAACATTCCAAGCATTTTTAGATTTCTTAAAAGATCCAAACATTGATAAAGATGTTAAAAGCCATACAAAATTAATAGTAGGTGCAGGTGTTTGGGAAGACAATGCAAGAGATTACAAATGGGTTAAAGATATTATCAGACAAATCGAAGAACTGGATGGTGGCATTTATAAAGGTAATGCAATGTATGTAAACGGATTCTTCCCTAACAGACTTGTCGGATGTGCAACTCATTCAATCTTCACATCAAGATATGAGCCTTGCGGAATTACACCACTTGAATCATTCGCTGCTGGTACTCCAGTAATCAGTACAAGAACAGGTGGTGCTCCAGACTTTATTGCTGCTACAAGAGGATACTTAACTAAAAATCCATATCTTGTTAATATAGATCCATCAAAATTAGAAAACGTTTCAAGTGAAGACATTGGAAATGCAATTGATTCTGAAAGAATGTTTAAAAATGCTGCTGAAGTAAAAGAATGTATCAAAGATGCAGTATCAGATTATAATCTTAAACCTGAAGAAGGAAAAGTTTCAAAATACGCATCTATGGTGAGAGATGGGCTTCAACAGAAAATTGATTGGCACGAAAATGCTGCATATAACGGTGGTAGAAGTGCAAATGAACGTTATATGACTGAAGTATTTGAAGTTGATAAAGGTATTGCTGCTCGTAGTAAGGAACCAATGAAACGTTTAGTTGGCGATAATTTCGGAATTGCAGAAGCAATAAGAGATGGCGTTTCTAAAGCAAGAAACAAATGGACCAAGATTATTATCGGTGCAGGTATCGGAATTGCCGCAATCGGAACAGTAGCTTACACATATTTGAAAAAACAAGACAAAAAAACTGCTAAAACAGCAGAAGCAAACACAACTCAAGCAACTACAACTGAAACTAAAAAAGAAGACAAGCCAAAATTAGATAAAGCTGCTTAAGCTTCATTTAAAATATCCACTAAATCAAAAATTACGATGAATCTTTCAATAAGGTCATCGTAATTTTTTGCCTTTAACAAAGACCTGAACAAAAATCCAAAAAGCATAGGCCTTTTCTGTCTGATTGCAATTAAAACAATATTATCTTTGTACGACAATTCAAACCCTTTTGCCGTATATAATTCTCCAAATCTTTTAACAGTATTCCAAAATTCTAATGAAATAAAATTTAAATTATTATTATTTTTTGCAAAAACATATAAATATTTGTTCATATCATCAATATGCGGATTTATTTGTTTAAAATTATTAAATTTTCTCTCATTTTTAGAAAACATAACAACATGATTATTAATACTTTTCTCCAATTCCAACTGAATTAAAGTACCTTTAAATAAATCAGGCTTATTAATTCCTTTTACGGGCATTTTAAGTCTTGAATCCGATACAATAATATTTGTGTGATTATAAAACCCAAAAAAGCTTGCCACATCCTCTTGTGTATCAAAATTTTTGAACAATTTTGAATCAATAATAACATCAGTATTATGATTTTTAGGCCACTTTTTAAAATTTGCAAAAGGAACCAAAAATAAAGGAAAGACTTTTTCATACAGCATTATCTGAAAATCTTTTCCGGCAATAATAAAATTGACAATACTTTTTATAATACACGCATACATTAAAAATAAAATTAAAGGTACAAGAATAAATTTATATATAATCGCAAACTTGATGAAAAATAAACACGCAGCCAAGCCTATTCCAACAAGAAAATAAATAATAGAAGATATAATAACTTTTTTAATTAAATCTACACGTTGAATTTCAAGCTCTTGAACTTGCGGCAAAATATTCTCATCAAAATATTTATAATATAAATCTTTTTTAGAATTCATAAAACTATTTTATCACATTAAAAAAACAATAAAACTTTTTGTGCTAAAATAACAATATAGGTAACAATTAAAAGATTAAAGAGGTAAAAAATATGTCAGGACACTCAAAATGGTCAACCATTAAACATAAAAAAGCAAAAGTAGATTCACAAAGAGCAGTAGTATTTCAAAAATACTCAAGAGAATTAATCGTATCAGCAAGACTTGGCGGACCAGATCCTGCAGGCAATTTCAGATTAAGAACAGCGATTGAAAAAGCAAAAGCAGCAGGATTACCAAACGATAATATTAAACGTGCAATCGAAAAAGGTGCAGGTGCAGGTTCAGCTGATAACTACGAAGAACTTATTTATGAAGGCTACGCTCCGGGCGGTGTGGCTGTTGTAATCGAAGCAATGACAGATAACAGAAACAGAACAGCAGGAGATATCAGAAGCTTCTTTACAAAATTTAACGGAAGCTTAGGTGCAACAGGTTGTGTAGGCTGGATGTTTGATCAACGAGGAATTATAACATTTGATAAAAACGTTGACTTTGACAAATTGTTTGAAGCTGCAATCAGTTTAGACGCATTAGACGTAACTGAAGAAGACGAACAATACAAAGTTATTACATCAGCAGAAAACTTCCAATCAGTTGTAGAAGGTCTTGAAGCTGCAGGATTTAAGAGTGAATCAGCAGAACTTACAAGAATTCCTCAAAACACAATCGAAATTACTGATGAAAAAACTGCAGATCAGATTTTGAAACTTTTAGAAAAACTTGAAGAACACGATGATGTTCAAAATGTTTATGCAAACTGTGATATTCCGGATGAAATTTTACAAAAATTGGAAGCATAATGCCTAAATTAAAAGATATCGAAAATTTATCAGAACAACTTAATGACACGTGTAATGCTTCAGGTATTACACGTGTTCTTGAGGATACATTTAACCCTGTAAATATTTATATATACGACCAAACATCGGAAACTTTAAGAAATTTTGCTAAAAGTTGGGTTTCTATTGATGAACTTGGGCACAAAAATAAATCTAAAAAGCTATACAAAATCTTTGAAAAATTAAAAACAAATACATACTTAGAAGATGATGGAATGTTTTATTACTCACTTCTACAAGGTCAAAAACTTATAGGCATGTTAGAATTTGAAAATGTACCTGAAAAAGACCAAATTGATTTTTTAAAAATTGCATCATATCTAATATCTTTAAAAATTCAAAATGTTATTCTTTCTGACAGAATGCAACGTAATATTGATTTTCACGATTCAATGAAAAATATTGCAAAAATTATTGAAACTCAATATGAAACAAGCTATATAATTCCGATTATCGGAGAAATGATTGACAAATTTGTATCAGAACATCTTATTTATATTTTCATAAATAACAAACTTGTTTGGCCATCAGCTTGCAAAGACGAAAAAATATTTGAATTACTAAAATGCTTAACTAATAAATCTGAATATATTCTAACTCCTGATAAAAAAATAGGATTATTCCCTTTAATTAGTGAAAATAAGCTTTTGGGATGTGTTGTAACGAAAAGCACTGATAATATTTTGAGCGAAAAAGAAATAAATTATATAGAACAACTAACCAATCAAGCAGCAACAACAATTAACAGAGCAAATGTTTATGCAGAAATTCTAAAACATGCAACACTTGATGCTCTAACAGGACTTTATAACAGACATCAGCTTGAAGAACGTATAAAACAAGAAGTTTCAAGCGCAAAACGTCAAAACAGAAGCCTATGCACAATAATGACTGATGTTGATTATTTTAAAAACGTAAACGATACCTACGGTCATGCAGTTGGCGATTTGGTATTAAAAACAATATCTACCGTAATTAAACACCAACTAAGGGATTACGATATTGCAGGACGCTACGGCGGAGAAGAATTTGTTATAATATTACCATTTACTAAACTCACTGAAGCCAAAATGGTTGCATCAAGACTAAGAAAAGCTGTTGAAAATACACAAATTGATATTTCAAAAGTTAATCCAGATGTACAAGAAAAAAATATTAATGTTACAATTAGTTTAGGGATTTCAGAATTTAACATAGAGGATAACGAAAAAACATTATTACAAAAAGCTGATAAAGCCCTTTATAAAGCAAAGGAAAACGGAAGGAACAGAGCAGAAAGTTATGAAAAAGTTTAAACAAATTTGCCATAATCTTGACGAAACCAAACAACTTGCACAAAAATTTGCACCGTTATTAAAAGATGGTTGTTTTATAAACCTCTACGGGGAAATCGGTGCAGGTAAAACCGCCTTTGTAAAATTTGTGGCTGATGCACTTGGAGTAAAAGAAAAAGTTACAAGCCCGAGTTTTGTAATCCTGAACGAATACCATACAGGCTCAATTCCAATTTATCACTTCGATTTATACAGACTTGAAAACGAAGGAATAAAAACAATTTACGATGAATTGCAGGAATACTCCGACGGTAAAAAGGTAACTTTTGTAGAATGGGCTGAATTTAACCAAAATGAAGCACCTTTCGAACACTTAAAAATCAATGTAACATATAATGATGACGATTCAAGAACTTATGAATTTGAATCAGTTGGGAAAGATGAAATAATAGAGGGTTTATCCAAATGATAACACTTGCTTTTGATACTTGTTTAGACAAAATGTATGCAGTTTTAAAACGTGACGGAGAAGTTCTTGCATCAAGAATTGTTGAAAACCGTGACAATAAATATCATTCAGCATTTTTGATTTCAACATTACAGGAAATAATGAGCGAAAACAATATAAAACCGCAGGATGTTAATTTAATCGCCGTAAACATAGGTCCCGGAAGTTTTACAGGGATAAGAGCCTGCGTAACTGTTGCAAGAGTAATGGCACAACAACTTGACTGCAAAGCTGTCGGAATTTCATCTCTTGAAATTCTTGCCAAAGCATCAAACAGTGAAAACCCGCTTGTTGCACTTGATGCAAGAAAAAATTGTGCATACCTTTACTGCGATAATGAAATTAAAGGTGCAATACAACTTGAAAAAGTTCAAGAAATAATAAAAACAGGGAATTACACAGTAATTACAGATGATAAATTGCAACCAATCCTCGGAGGTGTTTCATACCAATCAGCGAACTATCCTCTAGGCGAAACTCTTGCAAATTTGGCAGAACAAAAAAATGCCGAAGGGAATTGGAGAAAACTTAAACCTCTATATATTCAACCGCCTCCAATGGGTGCTTAAAACTATTTTCCCCTCAACAAATTAAAAATTTTTACTCCAGCAAAATTATATTGTTCAATAGAAAATCTGCATTAAAAAATTAGAAATCGGGAATAATATTATTGAACATAATTGCGGTAATGAAGTATGGAGAAAAAAACAGCAAAACCCGAAAATAATAAATCAAAAGTTTGTGAAATTCCTCTGACCAAAAAAGAATTAAAAGACTTGCTCAACTATCGAATTCCATGCCTGTGTTGCGGTCAGGAAATGCTGCACCCCGATATTTACACAAAATTAATGGAGATGCCTGAATTATCAGGGACTGCACTTCAAGCTATTTCCGTTCTTGAGCCATACGAAAATATTATGCACCCAGTTGAAAAGCAGGTATTTAATATGTTTAAAAGTATGGCCGCAAAATATCCTGATAAGAATTTTAAAGAATTACTTCAAATGAAAAAGGATATCCACGAACTTGCGCTAGTCAAAATCCAAAGTGTAATTTTTAATAAAATAAGCTTTTATCGAAGGATTTTGCCTAAAAAAATGGCACGACAAATTCGCAAATTAATGATTAACACAAATGATATAATCTACGATCCTGCGCCTCACAAGCCATTTTCAAGAAGAATTTTTATTCACAAACTAAAAAATATAATAAAAAATCTTGAAAGCAAAAAAATTAAAGAAGACATATTAGAAATTGCAAGAAGATTACCAAGATCCAGTGATGAAGTATGCGCTTTTGTTGTAAAAAATGCACGTAAACGATCTCAAGTCATTGCCCTAAACCTAATTCATCCATCCGTTGGCACATTTGAACATTTAATGCCTAAATGTATGAAAGGCATGAGCAATTCTCTCAATTTTGCTCTCGAATGCTCATATTGCAACAATTCAAGACACCACTATCCGATATCTGTTCAAATTGAAGAAAACCCATATATGCCTCAGAATGCACAAATTCAGGCTGATAAATTAATTTCTTTATGCAAAAAAGGATTGTGTAACAAAGAATATATAATAAATTTAAAAGACACTTTACATAAACTTTCTGATGAAATAATATGCCTTGATATAAGCCGACTTGATGTATAATGTTACAGTTATTTACAAAGTGGCAAAAATTTTTATTCAGGTATATTGTAATCCTATGAGAATTTTACCAATAAACTTTGGAATAAAAAATCAAAATTCAACTATTAACTCAAAAACGTATTCAACGCCGTCTTTCAAGTATTCTGCCCCTCTCAATAATTATTCGGACACTTTTGTAACCGGCAATAATTCTAATGTAAATTTTACCGGTAAATATCCACAACAAATAATAACTAACAAAAATGAATTAAAAAAATTAGCAAAAAAAGGACATCTTGGATGTATATGGTGCGGTGGTTCAATGTTTATGCAAAACGAACTCGATCTATTTCAACATTTTTCCAAGAGACTTGCATCAAATGCAGAACTATTTTCCAGAGTAATGCTGCATTTTAAAGATTATCTACCACCGGAACGAGTTAAATTAATTAAGCTAATTGCAAATTATAGTAAAGCATTTCCAAACAATGATTTGAGATTTATCATAAATAAGATAACACCGGCAGCCGAAAAACGCCTAATTCATAAACAATTTTTTATATTGCATAATATAAAAAAATTAAAACCGAAATTACCTGTAGAATTACACAAAGACCTTGATATATTAATAAATCACAGTACATACAGAATAAAAGGAATTCCGTATGTGAGTGAATATAGTGCAAAAGAATTTTGTTATCAGCTTAATAATCTTGCAAAAACTTTACCACTTAAAGAAAAAGAAGAAATAGCAAAAACAGCACAAATATTAACTCACCCTATTTTTAAAGAAAGTGAGCCATTTATTTCTGAAAAATGGTTAAAAAGAGTTTACCAACAAACTAAAATCAATCCAAAAGCAAAAGGGAATTATATTTCTCCATACGACTACGAAGCAAAAGAAAAACTGGAGTTAATTATATTAAATAAAATATCTCAACTTGCGAAAAACGCTAATAACCCATCTATCACAAAATTATGCGAAAATACTAAAAATAAAATACTTGGAATTCCAGTCAAAGTACAATTTAGTAACAAAGCCTTCATTTATAAACTATATGAAATACTTGAAAATGTAAAAGATGAAAGAATACTAAACAAATTTGAGAAATTAATCCAAAAATTTCCAACATCATTAGATAGTATGGACGCATTCATTGTGAAATATAAACATGAATCGACCGATACAATAATTTCTAAACTACTTTCAGATTCTTTGGTAACCCTTGAACATATAACACCAATCTTGAGAAATACATCAGACAAAGATTTGAAACTTTTAAACAAAAGTTTGGCAAAACATAACAGAATAAAAAGAGGTACAGACAGTATAGATAACTGGGCTCTTGCTCATAGCTGGTGTAACTTTATACATGGCAGTAAAAACATTAAAAATGAAAATTTCCCGTTCAGCAAAGAAGCAGGCGAAAAATATTTTGCAACCCTTGTCCAAGATGTAAATAAAGGTTTGTTATCTGCAAGTTCTGTTATAAACATGGCAAAAAACTACTTTGAACAAACAGGTATAAAAATAAAATTAACCGGTATGAAATATACTCCGGAATAAATTATTACAAATTGTTAAACTAAATAATCAAAAAATTAAACTTTTACTCCGAAAATTCCGATTAACAAAATGTACTTAGTTAAAAGGAATTAATTGTAATGACAGATACAGGTGCTTCATTTAACAGACCATATAAACCATTCGGTATGAATGTAAAAGTTCCGGAAATAGGGGAAAAGACATTAAAACTTGCAGAAGGGACTTTAGGCAATATTGTCAAAAACCCGACAGAACCTCTTTTCAAATTTTTGGAAGATAATGAAGAGGTTTTCACAGGGGATATAAACTATAAAATTAATAAACTTTATGCAGAAAGCTTTACAATAGGTTCTGCGATGAGAATGGAAGATGAAAAAATTAACGGAATGCCATCTTCATTTGATATGCACTTTTAATAAAAAAACAACTAATTCTTCTTTGAACTATATACGAGAAAAAAGCCCATATAAGGGCTTTTTTAGTATATTAAATTAGTTGTAGTATACTTTGTATAAAAAACTCAACTTTTTCTTGTTTGCGGTATAATAAAAAAGAACAATAGAAGTGTATAACAAATTGCGTCAGAAAAACGCACAGCTCGCGGAAAGTTCGCCACGAGCAAGAAAGGAAAATTATGGTACCTGAAACAAAAAAATTTGAGATTGAAATCGGCGGTAAAACAGTTACTGTTGAAACCGGTAAATATGCTCAATCTGCAAACGGTTCTGTTACTGTTAGATGCGGTGATACAATGCTTTTTGTTCATTGCTGCGTTTCTAAAGAACCAAGAGTTGGGATTGATTTCTTCCCACTATTAATCGATTATGAAGAAAGAATGTCTGCAATAGGACGTATCCCTGGCGGTTACAATCGTTCAGAAGGTAAAGCCGGTGATAAAGCTATCCTTATTTCAAGACTTATTGATAGACCAATTAGACCTCTGTTCCCTAAAGGATACAGAAATGATATACAAATTGTAGCTCAATTATTCAGCTACGACCAACAAAATCAGCCGGATACTCTTGCAATGTTAGGTGCATCTTGTGCATTAATGCTATCAGGAGCTCCTTTTGAAGGACCTATCGGTGCAGTTAGAGTATCAAGAGATGAAAACGGCAATATGATTGCTAACCCTACTCACCAACAAGCTGATAAATCAGATTTAGACATTGTAGTTGCAGGTACTCATGATTCTGTAATTATGGTTGAAGCAGGCTGCAAATTCGTTACAGAAGACGATATTATGAATGCTGTTGAATTTGCTCAAGTTGAAATCAGAAAACAATGCGAAGCTCAAGTTACATTTATGAAAGAATGCGGTGTTGAAAAAGAAGAATTCGTAAACCCTTATGATACTTCTGAAATCAAAAAGATTATCGATGAAACTGCTCACGATATGATTTTTGATGCTTACCACCACTTTGACAGAGAATACAGACAAAACAAACTTGAAGAAGCTAAAAAACTTGTTAAAGAAAAAATTGATGCACTTCCTGAAGATGATTACATCAAAAAGATTATGGAAGAAACAGGCATCGACTTTGTTGCAGAAGAATTTAAAAATGCAGAAAAACATATTATGCGTACAATGATTCTTGATGAAGGCGTTAGAGCTGACGGAAGAAAACCTCATGAAGTTCGTCCTATCTGGTGCGAAGTTGGCGTTCTTCCAAGAGCACATGGTTCTGCCGTATTCACAAGAGGCCAAACTCAGGTTCTATCAGTTGCAACTCTTGCAGGTCCTGGTATGAAACAAGAACTTGACGGAGTTGATCCTCAAACTGAAAAAACTTATATGCACAAATACATCTTCCCAGGATTTTCAGTAGGTGAAGTAAAACCTCTAAGAGGCCCAGGAAGACGTGAAGTAGGTCACGGGAATTTAGCAGAAAGAGCAAATATTCCAGCCCTTCCATCTCAAGAAGAATTCGGATATACAATTCGTGTAACATCTGATGTATTAGAATCAAACGGTTCAACATCAATGGCATCAACTTGCGGTTCATCTATGGCTCTAATGAATGCTGGTGTTCCTGTAAAATGTATGATAGGCGGTGTTGCAATGGGTATGATTACCGAACCCGGCAGAGAACCTGTTGTTCTAACAGATATTCAAGGTATCGAAGATTTCTTGGGTGATATGGACTTCAAAGTTACAGGTAATGATACAGGAATTACAGCCCTACAAATGGATATGAAAGCTAAAGGTATTGCAAATGAAACATTACGCCGTGCCCTAGCTCAAGCTAAAGAAGGCAGATTACATATCTTGGGCAAAATGAGAGAAGTAATTTCAGCTCCTGCTGATCATCTATCACCATTTGCACCAAGTATTATGACAATGACAATTCCAACTGAAGATATCGGAACAGTAATCGGACCTGGCGGAAAACAAATCAGATCAATTATTGATGCTTCAGGTGCAGAAATCGATATTCAAGATAACGGAGTTGTTACAATAACTTCTAACGACCAAGAAGGTGCTCAAATCGCTAAGAAAATGATTAAAGATTTAACATTCAAAGCTGAACCGGGAATGGTTGTTAAAGGTAAAGTTGTTAAAATAATTCCAATCGGTGCATTTGTTGAACTTGCTCCGGGAAAAGATGGAATGGTTCATATTTCTCAAGTTTGCAACGAAAAAATTGACACTATTGAACCACATCTTCATATAGGAGATGAAGTTATCGTTAAAGTAATTAAAATTGATGACAAAGGTAGAGTTAACCTTACAATCAAAGGCGTTTCTGAAGAAGAAAAAGCACAATTTAATTAAGCTAACTGATAACAAAATTTAACCATTTAAAACAACAGTTGAAAATATCAACTGTTGTTTTATTTTATTTTGTGCTAAGCTAAAATTAACTGGAGGACATTTAAGATGTGCGATGTTATTACTATCGGAAGCGCAACAATGGATGTATTTGTTGAAAGTGATGATGCAAACATTGTTTCAGTATCCACAAAAAACAAAAAATCAGAATTTATGAGTTACCCCTACGGAGCCAAAGTTGAAATTAGTGAATTTACATCACAAGTAGGCGGAGGCGGAATTAACACAGCATGTAATTTCGCAAATCTGGGACTTAAAACCAGTGCCATTTTCAAAATAGGAGATGACATTTATTCTGAAGGTATTTTAGAATCCTTTAAAAATAAAAATGTAGATTTATCAAATATAATTCAAAACCCTGAAGAAAGCACAGGTTTTTCAATAATTTTAGTAAGTTTCCAAGGTGATAGAACTGTACTGGCTCACCGTGGAGCAAACGCTACTATTAAAAAAGAAGATATAAATTTTGACACAATAAAAAATGCAAAATTACTATATATTGCACCACTTAACGGTGAAAGTACAAAAGTTCTTGACGATATTGTAAATTTTGCAAAAGAAAATCATGTAAAAGTTTGCTTTAATGCAGGTTCATCAAGTTTGAAAAAAGGATTTAGCTATCTTAAAAAGATATTAGAAAACGCACATATTGTTGTGATGAATAAAGAAGAAGCTTCAATGGCAACTCAAATCCTTGTTAGACCTGATACAAGAGAAGAAAAATTCTCTGATGCACTTATTCACCCTGACGTTAAAGAAATGTTTAAAAAATTAAAAGTCAGAGATTATCAAATTATTGTAATAACTGACGGTGGCAAAGGTGCTTATGCCTATGACGGCAAAAAATATTATTATTGTCCAGTATTTGACGGACCTGTTGTTTCAACATTAGGAGCTGGAGATGCTTTTGCATCAACCTTCTGCGCAGCTCTTGGCAAAACCAAATTAGATATAGGCAAAGCTTTGATGTACGCATCAGTTAATTCATCAGGTGTAGTTTCAGAATTTGGGGCTACACAAGGGCTTTTAACATTTGATGAAATCGAAAAAAGATTAAAAGCAAAACCAGAATATACATACCAAATTGATAAATAGATATTAAATATTTAATTTAAATATTTTAAGACTTTACAAGGTGTTCCCACAGCTACAACGTTTGCGGGAACACTTTTGTCAACAACACTACCTGCTCCGATTATAGAATTATCACCAATCGTAACACCGGGGAGTATTGTAACATTTCCACATATCCAAACATTATTCCCAATTATGACAGGCTTTGTATAAATAACACCTTTTTCTCGTAAATCCGCATCAAATGGATGTGTACTTGTATAAATCGCGCAATTTGGTCCGACAAGTACATTATCTCCAAAAATAACTTTGTCAGCATCTAAAATAATCAGATTGTGATTGGAATAAAAATTTTCGCCAATCTCAATATTGTACCCGTAATCACACAAAAAAGGCTGTTCTAATAAAAAAACTGATTTTGTTTTTGCCAATATGCTTTTTAATAATTCTAACCTTGCACCAATCATTTCAGGCGAAATTGAATTATATTTATGACAAAGAGCCTTGCATTTAGTACGTTCATAAAACAACTTTTTTGTATCATCCGAAGATTTTGAATTTTTATTAATATTATCCATATCTTAAAATAACCTGTAAATTAAGCACTAAATTATCTACAACAACCAAAATAAACCACTTCAATATAAATTTCCTTAGCAGAATAACTAATTTAAGTTATTATATTAATTTTTAATAACTATTTTAATTTCCGCATTTTATAGTATAATATAGGTATAAGAAGGAGAAAATTATGGGATATAAAATTTTATCAAAAAAAGAGCTTTGTCCCAACCAATATGAAATTACGGTTTTAGCACCTTATGTAGTAAGAAATGCAAAAGCAGGACAATTTATAATATTTAGGGCAAAAGAAAACAGCGAAAGAGTTCCACTTACAATAGCTGATGTAAACAAAGAAAAAGGTGAACTTACGCTTGTATTTATGGCAGTAGGATATTCTACAAAACAACTTGCCTCATTGAATGTAGGTGATGAAATTCATGATATAGTAGGGCCTTTAGGTCAACCGACACATATTAAAAAATACGGTACTGTTGTATGCTTAGCAGGCGGATACGGTGCTGCACCATGTTATTTGATTGCAAAAGCGTTTAAAGAAGCCGGTAACAAAGTATACATGATTATGGGTGCCAGAAATAAAGACTTAATATTCTGGCAAGATAAAATGAAAGATACTTGTACTGAGCTCTTTATAACAACAGATGACGGCAGTTTAGGCGAAAAAGGTTTTGTAACCCAAGTTTTAGACAGAATTATGAAACAAGAAAAAGTTGATTATGCAATAGCCGTAGGGCCAATGCCAATGATGCGCGCAGTGGCTGATTTAACCAGAGATAAAGGAATTTATACTGAAGCAAGTATGAATCCTATTATGGTAGACGGAACAGGTATGTGCGGAGCTTGTCGTATCACAGTAGGCGGAGAAACAAAATTTGCCTGCGTAGATGGACCTGACTTTGACGCACACAAAATTGACTTTGACGAAGTTATAAACAGAACAAAAATTTATAAAGACCAAGAGAAAAAACGTGATGAAAATTGTAACTTGTTGAAACAAGCTGACAAGTTAGCAAATAAATAAAAAGGAGAGACATAATGGCTAGAGATATACCATACTGCCCATTAATGAGTGCAGGATCTGATATAGATAAAGTTTGTACACTTGAAAGCTGTGCCTGGTATTTGCCAAGTGTCAGAAAATGTTCAATGTACATGCTTGCTTATAATGCTTTAGTAGAAACTAATGCAAGACAAAAAGCAGCTCACCAAAACAACAGATAAGGTCTTATATGAAAATAATTGTCTGTATAAAACAGGTTCCTGATACAACAGATATTAAGTGGACCGAAAATAACACTATTCAAAGAGAAGGGGTTGAAAGTATTATAAACCCCTACGATGTTTATGCACTTGAAGAGGCAATCAAGCTTAAAAAAGCACTTAATGATGTTGAAATAACCGCCTTAACAATGGGACCTTTGCAAGCAGAAAGTATGCTAAAAAAAGCGATTGCTATCGGTTGTGACAATGCTGTTTTAATCTCTGATAAGAAATTTGCAGGAGCTGACACTTATGCGACAGGCAAAACTATTGCAACTGCGATAAAAAACAAATTAGCGGATTTTGATTTAATCATCTGCGGGCAATTCGCAATTGACGGAGATACAGCGCAAACCGGACCTAGTATTGCCAATCAACTTGGCATTCCGCAAGTTACTTATGTAAAAGAACTAAAAAAATGCGATGGAGAATGTGTTTACGCGACACGAGAAATTGAAGAAGGTTTAGAAACCGTTAGGGTTGAATTTCCTGCACTGATATGCGTTTTAAAAGGTTTTGAAGAACCTACAAGACCAAGAATTAATGGATTTATAAAAGCTCAAAATACAGATATCACAATATATTCAATGGAAGATATAGGATTAACTCCGGATGAAACAGGGATTAAAGGTTCTCCGACTTATGTAAGCAAAGCTTTTCGTCCTGAACACAATAGGGGAGAATGTGAAATCTGTCCTGATTGCAATATTCTTGCTCAAAAAATAAAAGAATTTGGAGGGCTTTCTAATGAGTAATATTATGTTGTATGCAGAAGTTACAAAAGAAAACTACCTTCATACTGTTGTTTTTGAGCTTGCAAACAAAGCTCAGGAGCTTTCTAAAAAATTGAATAACGCATCTGTTTCTGCTCTTTTGATATGCAAAACAGGACTTGCTGAAAACTTTAAAGAAGCATTTATAAATTCAGGCTTTGATTATGTTTATATTGCAGAAAACAACAGATTAACTCATTATTCAACAGAATTATATTCAAAAATTGCAATTGACATTATAAATGAAGTCAAACCTGACATAATCCTTGTTGGTGCAACAACTCAAGGAAGAGATATTGCCCCAAGAATTTCGGCCTCATTACATACAGGTCTGACAGCAGATTGTATAGAACTTGATATTAATGAAAAAGGTCAACTGGCAGCGACCAGACCAACATTTGGCGGGCAATTAATGGCTACAATATTATGCAAAACTTTACCGCAAATGGCAACTGTCAGACCAAAAGTTTTTAAACCTGCACCTGAAAATATTGTCAAAGATACGCAATTTATTTATTTTAAACCTGAAATCGATAATATTCAAAAGAAAGTTGAATTTATTGAATTTGTAAAAGGTGTAAATACTGCAATTAATGAGCTTGATAGTGCAGAAATAATTGTTGCAGGCGGCAAGGGAATGAAAAATGAAGCAGGATTTGAGCTTTTAAGGAATTTTGCAGAATGCCTCGGCGCATGTGTAGGTGCAAGCAGAGGTGCAGTTGATATGGGACTTGCACCTGTTGATATTCAAATAGGTCAAACAGGCAAAACCGTAACCCCAAAATTATATATAGCTTGCGGAATATCAGGAGCTATTCAACATATAGTCGGCATGCAAAACAGCGATAAAATTATTGCAATAAATAATGATGCAAATGCACCAATTTTTAAAAATTGTGATTGCGGATTTGTCGGAGATGTTTTTGAGGTTATCCCCGAATTGATAAAAATAATAAAACAGTCAAATGGGGAAAATGAACCGGATATCAATATATCGTAAATTTATAATAATAAAAGCCAAGCAAATCGCATTTTAAATAGAAAAACTACCTCTTGACAAAAATTTCTAAATCATAAATAATAAAGATATTGGAAGCATAAGAGGAGTTTAAAAATGAGTAATAATAAGGCTTTGAAAGTGCCCCCCCCCCGAGAAACGTAAGTATAGCAACAATCTCCAATAATTATATTTACTTTTTAAAAGAAATGTGTCATAATTGTGATATGAAACATCACGTAAATAAGTTTTTGGGTTTTACACTTGCTGAAATTTTAATAACACTTGGCATTATTGGTATAGTTGCAGCATTAACTATACCCGCATTAATTGGGAATTATCAAAAGCAATAAACAATTACTAGCTTAAAAAAAGCATATAGCATTATTAATCAAGCAAAAACATTATCTACTATAGATAATGGAGAATTTGAATATTGGGACAATACACTGCCACCTGAACAATATTTAAACAAATATTGGACACCATATTTTAAAGGGGCAATAATTTGTTTTGAACACACTCAATGTGGGTATAAAGAATCTACTCCTTGGGAATCTCCAAACTGGTCTTATACTCAATTTGCGTATCCTGATTTCCGTGTACCCTTTATAACTGAAGATGGTATTTTATATAGTATTTCTTTGAATGATACACAAGACACAGATATTGGGAAAAAACTAATTTTAATTGATACAAATGGACCTAAAAGACCAAATAAATCAGGCAATGATTTCTTTTTCCTTATAAGAACAGATGAAGGAAAGATTATGCCATACGGATATGACAAATCTCCCGATGAGATTGATGCAAACTGTATATCAGGCAATAAAGAATATTGTGCAGCAAAAATATTTAAAGACGGTTGGACTATAACAAAAGACTATCCATGGTAAACAATCATTTTCTTTTGTGCTAAAATAAATTAGTAATTGACCTATTTTCAAAGAAAGGATTAAGGGATATGAACAAAGTAGTTGTTGGCGCACAATGGGGCGATGAAGGGAAAGCTAAAATTACTGATTTGTTAGCTCAAGATGCAGATTTAATTATCAGATACCAAGGTGGCTGTAATGCAGGACACACAGTTGTTGCAAATAACAAAACTTTTAAATTTCACCTAATCCCATCAGGAATTTTATATAAAGGCAAAATTTGTTTTATAGGAGCAGGTACAGTTATTCTGCCTGAATATTTTGAAGAAGAAATTCAAGGTCTTATAAAAGAAGGGATTGATGTTTCAGGGCTTAAAATTAACCCGCTTGCATCTATCACAATGCCTTATCACACAGAAGTTGACGGATATTCTGAAAGCACTGCAACTAAAGGCAAAATCGGGACTACTAAAAAAGGTATCGGGCCTACTTATACCGACAAAATGGCTAGAACAGGTTTGAAAGTTGAAGATTTGTATTCTGAAGATGCTTTATCAGAGAAATTAGATATAATCCTTCCTTTGAAAAATAAAACATTAAAAGAAGTTTACGGACTAAAAACATATTCTAAAGCTGAAATTTTAGAACTTTGCAAAAAATATGCAGAAATATTCAGACCTTACGTCTGCTTTGATTGGCAAAAGACTTTAGAAGATGCAAAAAGAGAAAAGAAAGCAATCCTTTTTGAAGGTGCACAAGGGGTAATGCTTGATATAGATTACGGTACATACCCTTTTGTAACCTCATCAAACCCAATCGGTGGCGGTGCAGCAACAGGTTCAGGTTACGGACCGACGATGATTGATGAAGTAATCGGAGTTGCAAAAGCTTATGTAACAAGGGTTGGAGAAGGGCCTTTTGTTACAGAACTAAAAGATGAAACAGGTGATAAAATTCGAGAAATCGGTCATGAATACGGTGTTACAACTGGCAGAGCAAGACGTTGCGGCTGGTTTGATGCTGTTACAATGAAATATGCAGTTTTAGTCGGAGGTTTAACCTCAGTTGCGCTAACCAAAATTGATGTATTTGATACATTTGACGAAATCAAAGTTTGTACAGCATATAAAGACACAAGAAACGGTAAAATTTACACAAGCTACCCGACAGATGTGTTTATCCACAAATATTTAGAACCAATATATGAAACACATAAAGGCTGGGGACAAGACATTACAGGGATTACTGATTTTAACAAGCTTCCTGAAAATGCTAAAAAATATCTTGCAAGATTGGAAGAATTACTTGAAGTACCAATTTCTATCGTAAGCGTAGGCCCTGATAGAGATCAAACCATTTTCAAAAAATAAACTCAAAAATAACTTTAGCAATTTTTTCATTCTTCATGTTTTAATATACATGTGGCTAGAATAAATTCAATTAATTGTGTAAATAATTATTTAATAAATAACAAACCTGCGTTTAAAGGTAACGAAACTCAAACAACAAATCCTCAACAGATAAAGGAATTGTCTAATGTTCAACCTGATTATGCAGTAAAAACGCCAATGCAGTATTCTAAAATCGGAGAAATTAATTTTCCTTACGATACAAAAGCATACTGCTATAAACTTGCAAATGGTCAAAAAGTAATTATTGTGCCTCAAGAGGGTGAAACAGTTTTAAGAACCTATGTAAATACAGGCTCTATGAACGAACCTGATAAACTTAGAGGAATAAGTCACTATATAGAACATAACTTATTCAACGGCTCAAAAGGTTTGGAAGAAGGAGATTTCTTTAAACAAATAGATAAAATGGGGGCGTCTACAAACGCATCCACAGGTTTTGCAGAAACTAATTATTATATTAGTTCAAATTTATTGAATGATTCTGATTTAGAAAACAAAATTAAGCTTCACGCATCTATGATTGAAACCCCGATTTTTGCAGCGGATAAACTTGAAAAAGAAAAAGGTATCGTAAATTCTGAAATCAACATGATTACCTCTGATCCGGAAAATCTTGCAATAAATAAAATGATTAAAAATCTATACGGGATTAATACAAGTTCAACCGATATGATTGGCGGAACAACAGATAATATAACAAATCTTACAAGAGATGATGTTGTAAATTATTTCAATAACAATTACTATCCGGCAAATATGGTAACAGTTGTAACAGGAGATGTAAAACCCGATGAAACAATGAAACTTATTTCAAAATATTTTACATCTAAAAAACAACCAGCCCAAACAAGACATATTGAGAAATTTAACCCGATACAAAAAACCGTAAGAGAAGATTTTATTTCTGATAAAGCAAATGCAACACATATCGTTGTAGGCTTTAACGGACCATCTTCTGATAATGCAAAAGATAGAATTTATGCGGAAGCAATTACAAGACTTCTTGCACGATCAGCAACTTCAAGAATAGATAAAAAAATTAAGCCATATAACACCTCTACTTGGGCTGAAGAAGAAAAAATCAGTACAAATCCAAAAGATGGACGAGTCTTAATGATTATGTCAGAATGCTCTGATGAAAATTCCGAAAAAGTTTTAAAAACAATTTTCAACGAAATCGGAAATATTGCAAATAATCCGCCAACAGATGAAGAATTACAAATCGTAAAAAAACAAATGCTTAACGGATTTTCTAGTATGTTTGAAGAATCTTTTGCGACAAACAACGCAATCGGGACTTCTATACTTGAAAATAATGAAGAATATCTGAATAATTTTGAAAATATTGTAAAATCAATGACATCTCAAGATCTTGTAAATGCAGCAAAAAAATATTTAGATGTAAATAAAGCTTCAGTAACTCTAATTCACCCACCATCAGCAACAGAAGAAAGCATTAAGCAAAATTATAAAAACATTTCTTTTACAGGAGCTAAAAAAGAAGCAATAAATATGGCAACCGTAAAAGAATACAATATGCCAAACAATTACAGACTTGCAACGATAAATACCAAAACAAACAATGCAACTATAAACTTTGAAATAACCACAAACAAACCTTTAAATGCCAGACCGTCAGCAGAATTTATACTTAACAAAATTTTAGACGAAGGCTCAATATTTAAAACTCAAGAACAATATAAAACAGATATCGCAAAATCAGGAATTGCCAGCTCAGTTGGGGCAAGCAATAAATCAATCTATGCCAGCGTATACTGTGACAGCAACGACATAAAAAAAGCTTTAAACAGCTTGCAAGAAGTTGTCGAAAATCCAAGATTTACTCAAGATGTATTTGATCAAGCTAAAGCAGAACTTAAAGAAGCAATCTCAACATCAGACAAATCAGCATTTGACAAACTTGCAACAGAATTATACAAAGGACAACCTGCAGGTTATTCAAAAGAAGACATTTTAAAAGATCTTGAAACCATAACTCTTAATGATGTAAAAGCGCTTTATGATTACACAATTAAAAACGGAAAAGGTGAAATTTCAATTGCTGCACCTTTTGATAGAAAACCTGAGTTAAATAATGTAATCTTTAATACGCTTGGACAATTCAAACCTGTAACTGAACACTATCAAAAAGAATTACAACAATTCTACAAACCTGTTGAAAAAACAAAAGTACTAACTGATACAGATTTCAAAAACCAAGCAGAAATCGTTGAAGCATATAAATTTAAAATTAACCAAAATATAAAAGATAAAGTAACTATAGAACTATTGAATACAATCCTTGGTGGCAACCCATCATCACGACTCTTTACGGATTTACGTGAAAAACAAAAACTTGCATACCACGTTAAATCAAATTACGAAACAAATGACGATATAGGATTGCTTACTCTAAAAATCAAAACAACAACCGACAACAAAGAAACAGGTGAACAAAGTTTTGATAATATTCAAAAATCTATTGACGGATTTAACAAACATATTGAAAAAATAAAAAACGAAAAAGTTACTGATGAAGAATTAAATAACGCAAAATTAAGCTTGAAAAACAGCTTACTGAATGCAAGCCATACTCCACATGGAAAAACAATGAGTATCTTAACAGGTATGGATTCACCTTATGGAATTTCATTAGATAATCAACTTTTTGAAGAAATAGACAAAATTACGGCAGACGATATTTATAATGCAGCAAACTACATTTTTGCAGGAAAACCGACCTACTCAATTCTTGCAACCGAAGATACACTTAATGCCAATAAAGAATATTTTGAAAATCTGGCTAAATAATTGCTAATTATTTAACATTTTGAATATCATATTTTACGCCGTGGCCGGTTATTGTAAAATTCACAGGAACTACATATTTTACACCACAAGCATAGACAGTCCATTCCTCAGACCAATTTCCGCCAATTTCTCTACCATTTCTGTTATATACAACATCCTCTTTTTCTTTGACAACTTTTGTATCCGAAAGCATTATATTCCTGCAACCTTTTGCCTCACGAGCAACTTTTGAATAAACAAAGCCAAGCACAACTGCCTGCATATTTTGCGGAAGTATAGTTTTGCCAACAAGCGGAAGCTCTGTTCCTAAATAAGATTGTGCAAAAACAACAGTTGGACAAACCATCAATAATACAATAAAAGATAATAAACTCTTTTTCATACAAAATCCTTTCGCAAAATATATTCTATTTTAACATATTACACTATAAAAGACAAGCCTATACAAAACAAGCCTGTCTTTTATCAAGTTTTTCCCACTAAAATTCACCCTTAATTATTTTCAAAAACATCACGATAAGAAGCAATAGTATAAAGAATAGCACTAATTCCGACTAATCCATATACAATTCTTGAAATCAAGGTCATATCACCAAAAATTAAAGCGACTAAATCAATGTTGAAAAATCCAACAAGCCCCCAATTTAAAGCCCCTATCAAAACTAAAATATAGCTGATAATTTTCACAATCTGCATAAATTTACCTCACTTTCAAACTCAATAATTTAATGAATTAAAAAATTTTTAAATTGGTAAATTGGACAATAAAAAAGAGCCTGTAAAAAATTACAGACTCTTTTTTCTTTTATAATCTTCTACAAATTATAATTTAGAAGCAACCATCAAAGTAGTTTCAGCTAATCTTGTAGAATAACCCATTTCGTTATCATACCAAGAAATAACTTTAACCATATTGTCACCCATAACTCTTGTTAATAAAGAGTCAACAGTTGAAGATTGAGAAGAACCAACGTAATCTGAAGAAACTAATGGTTCATCAGAATAGCAAAGTACGTGTCCGTCAGCACCTTCTTTTAATGCAGCGTTAACTTCTTCAACAGTAACTTTCTTTTCAGTTTCGAATACAACATCAACCAATGAAACATCCGGAGTAGGAACTCTCATTGCGAAACCGTCTAATTTTCCTTTTAATTCAGGAATTACAAGAGCAACAGCTTTAGCAGCACCAGTTTTTGTAGGAACGATGTTTAAAGCACCAGCTCTAGCTCTTCTAGGATCTTTGTGTCCAGCATCCAAGATTCTTTGGTCACCAGTATAAGAGTGAACTGTTGTCATCAAACCTTTAACGATACCGAATTTTTCTTTAATAACTTTAGCTACTGGAGCTAAGCAGTTAGTAGTACAAGAAGCCATAGAAATTACATTGTGTTTAGCTGGATCGTACATATTGTCGTTTACACCTAAAACGATTGTAATATCTTCATTTGAAGCAGGAGCTGAAATGATAACTTTTTTAGCACCAGCATCGATATGAGCATGAGCTTTTGTAGCATCTGTGAAGAAACCTGTTGATTCAACAACAACTTCAACACCTAATTCTTTCCAAGGTAATTGTGCAGGATCTTTTTCTGCGAAGAATTTAATTTTTTTACCGTTTACAATGATACCTTCATCATAAGCTTCAACTGTTCCTTCAAATTTACCCATTACAGAGTCATGTTTGAAAAGAAGAGCAGCTTGTTCAGGTTTCAAACCAGGGTCATTAATTGCTACATAATTAATTTTGTCAAAAATACCTTCTCTGATAGCGGCACGTAATGTGTTACGACCAATTCTACCAAAACCGTTAATTGCTACATTTACCATAAGTGTTTTCCTTTCTTTTGTAAAACTCTCACATAGAATTTTATATCATCAACAAAAAAACTAATCAAGTAGGTATGAAGGTTTAAATTGTTAAAAAAAAGTTAATTATTCTCAAAACGATTGTACTTAAAAAATTCAAATCTATATCAATTCATAAATTTGAAATATAAATATAGCTTGAAACAATAAATTACTTGTGCTATGCTCTGGATTGTAGAATTCAGGACATTTTTGAATATATTCCTGACAAAGATTAGGGTAAAACAACAATGAGAATAGCAAGTATTTCAAACTATCAGCATTTTAATGGTACTTACAACAATAACAACAAAAAAGAATCTTTTTTGGACAAATTTCACACTTACGCTAAAAATTCAGCAGATATGACAGACACAATTGTTGTTGCGCGTACAATTTTCAAAGGATACCTTGGAATTATGGCAGGTACAACACTTGTAACTTTAGGCGGACTCGTAAACAAAGCCAAACATCCAAAATTGTTTAAAGGCACAATGATTGCAGGTCTATTATCATCTTTATACGGAACTTACGCATTTGTAAGACCTTTTATAATTAAAGATGCACCTGGAGTTGAAACAAAAAAAGATAAATAATAAAAATTTAGACAGGTGAAACACAAGCTGAAATTGCATCAATCAGTCGCTTAACAGGTACTATTTCAATTCTTTTATCATCAATTTTGTTAGCATAAGGAATTATTGCTTTTTTAAAGCCAGTCATAACAGCTTCATTCAAGCGTTTTTCAATATTATTAACAGGATGAATTTCTCCTGACAGACCTATTTCTCCAATTATAACGGTTTGCGGATCAACAACAACATCTCTTGCACATGTTGCAACGGCCAAAGCAATTCCTAAATCGGCAGAAGGCTCATATACATCAATCCCGCCCATAACATTAACGTAAACATCTTGTTTTGAAAGGTTTAAGCCAACTCTTTTTTCAAGTACAGCAAGAATTTGCAACACTCTGCTTGTATCAACCCCGTTCGTAACTCTTCTTGGAGAAGGATAAGGAGTTGTTCCGACAAGAGCCTGAATTTCTACCAATAACGGTCTTGTTCCCTCATTTGTAACAACAATTGCGCTTCCCGGGACTGATACTTGCGATCTTTCATTTAAAAATAATTCATTAGGGTTTGTCACACATTTCAAACCGTCAGTACCCATTTCAAAAATTCCAACCTCTGAAGTGTTCCCAAAACGATTTTTCATAGAACGAAGCATTCTATAAGATTTATACTTATCGCCTTCAAAATATATAACAGTATCAACCATGTGCTCAAGCACCTTTGGACCTGCTATATTTCCGTCCTTTGTAACATGACCGATTACAATTACGGTAATATTTTTTGATTTTGCAATATGCATCAAAAGGTTTGTACATTCACGGATTTGAGAAACGCTGCCGGCAGAGCTTGCAACATTTTGAGAATAAATTGCTTGAATACTGTCAATCACAACGACATCAGGCATTAAATCTTCAATTTGAGATTTTATATTTTCCATTGAAGTCTGCGGATAAATATACAAGTTATCTGCATTAATAGAAAGTCTTTGCGCCCTTAATTTTAATTGGCTTGCGCTTTCTTCCGCAGAAACATACAAAACTTTTTTATTATTTTTGCAAAGCTCACCGCTTGTTTGTAACAATATTGTAGATTTACCTATTCCTGGATCACCAGCTATTAAGACAAGAGAGCCTTGAACCAATCCGCCGCCTAAAATTCTGTCAAATTCAGAAATATTTGTCGGAACTCGAACTTCTTCTCCGATATGAATATCTTTCAAAAGTTCAGGTTTTTCGGTATTTATAAATTCATCATGCACTGATACCTGTTGAGGTTTAGCATTAAACTGAACTTCTTCGGTTAATGTTCCCCAAGCACCGCATTCAGGACATTTCCCAAGATATCCTGCCGTTTCATACCCGCATTCTGTACATACCCATTTTGATTTAACTTTTGCCATAGAAAAATTATACAATAATTGCGTAAATCTTACAACATCGATTATTTTAAAATCTATATAACAAAAAGGGCGGTCAAATTGTGACCGCCACCTTTATATTTTTGTATTTTTTATGTTTTTATTTTCTGCCTGTTTTATTTATCAAAGATACATCATCAACTCTCAATGCAAAGTATGGTTTGATTTTATCAGATTCTTGCAAGAACATTACAAATGTATCGTCAAAATTGAAATCACGAGATTTTACTCTTTCAGGTATCAAAGATGACATTGTAACCGCGATTGCAGCTTCCGATTTCAATTTAACCCCTTCATTATCCATTTTAAAATCTATTGTTTCCAATGCTTGAGAAATCAGCATATCAGTTCCTTGAATTTTGTGATTACACAATTCATCAAAAGATTTTTCTCTATATAAGTTGATATTAGGAATTTTTAATTCATCATCAGAATTGAATTTTCTTGGTCCTTCATAAGTGTCTTTCTTCCTTAACATATCAGCATATAATTTATCGAAAGTCTTGTTATCTTCTGTTCTGTACAGATAAACAACATCATTACCATCAGTTCTGATTGAAACAGCAAAATCATCTTTTGAATTATAGAACAATACATTAACCATATTATCCAAAACTCTATCGCTATTTTTATCAATTCCGAAATAATCAACTTTTTTGAAAGAATGAGCAAATCTTGCAGGTTTCAACTTATCAAATGCAGTCAAGAATTTAAAATCCTTTTTCAACATTGCATACAAGAAATATTTTCCAGGTCCAGGAGTCCAGTCAACAGAATCTAAAATATCACTTGTTTCATCAAATTTTTCTTTTATGCCTTCTTCAATCTGTTTTTTTAGCTCTGGAGAAGTTTCACCATAAGCCTTATAATATGAATCTTCAGAAAGCTGATCTACATTAAATTTTTTCTTGTTTAATTGTTTTACAAGCGGAGATTTGTAACCTTCAAACTTTACAGGTCCTTTTACAATTCCATCCATCAAATCATTCCATACAAGCTGAAATGTACCAACCCAAACTCTGTTAGCCTGAGATGATTCATAAGACATTACCGGCAAAACGTCCAAATTTTTATCTGTTTTAGCCATTACCGAACCACTTGCTAAAAGCATAATACTTAACAATAATACTAATTTTTTCATCTTTTCTCCTTATTTAACTCTCTGCTATTTTATATTCAGAAATCTCAAAAAACTTTTCAAGAAACCTTTTACATTTTTTTCATGAGGAATATTAGCACACGCATAATATTTTTCATAATTATTTATAATATTTTCAGGCAAATTTTTTCCTCTTTCAAGAATATTCGAAATAAATTCAAGATAATCATCCTGTTCCTCACGGTATAATTTATCTCTTGCGCGAATATCCTCATCAGCCTCATAATGAATTAGAGCATGATAAGCCGCCTGAATACTTTTATCTTCAGTATCACGCGGAAAATTTAAAATTGCTTCCCTCACACACATACGAGAAATTAACACCTGACGTATAAGCGATGCAACAAATTGTCTATCTTTAATTAAATCCATTTGTTTACTACACTAACACGTCTTGAATATTCTTATCAATGAACTTAATCATATTAGTATAATTACCGTCAAAATAGTTTTCGGCAACAGTTTTAATAGCTTCTGAAGCCATTTCAGACTTACTCATTGCAGCTTTATAAAAGAATTTTTTTCCAACCTTATAACGTACAAGAACAGATTTTACAGTAAGTCTGTCCATAACGGTTTTTATTGTTGTGTAAGCACGTAAAACACCGTTTGCAGACAAATCATCAACAATATCTTGAATGGAAATATCTCTATCTTCATCATTCTCAGTCAATTTCCAGAATGAATTTAAAATATCAATTTCCAACTTGCCGCACACCATATATTCCTCTACTTTCTTTGTTTCATTATCAACTACTAATATTGTAACACAAAATTATTTTATTGCAACCAAATTTTACAAAAATCGTTACAATCACTGAATATCAAGAAGATCTTCTTCTTTCTTAAAATTAGTTTTTCTTCTTCTTAATCTTAAATTTTTCTTTTTAGTTTTTTCAGGCACACTACGATAAGCATTATCTAAAGAAATTTTAGTTAAAGCTGTTCCCTTTCTCCTATCATAAAATGTCAACCAAAAACTTCTGTTCACATTATCAACAGCAAATGACACACGACCTGCAAACTTATCTCCCGGACGGATTTGTTTAAACATCAACTTTGTATCACCAAATATTGACGGTCTGAAAACTGAATTGTAATCATTTACTAAAGCCATATCAAGTCCTGAAAATGTCTTGTCAGACATATTTGAAATCATAACAGTAAGTGTAATTGTATTAACTTCTCCAAAAGGATCTTTTTCATGTTTGATATCGCTTATATGAATATCAAGTCCCGGGTAAAACATTTCATGTTGCATTAATGCAGATTCTTTATAAACAGGCAAAGGAACAGAAGTATTAATTTTTAATCTTATTTCATCTCCGGGAGATATCTAAAAGTCATTTACTTTTCTTATCAAAGCCATCCCAAGACCAATCGCTCCGCCTATTGCAGCGCCTCCAGCAACAGTATAACCTTGAGATGCAATAGCTGCTTCAAGTCCCAACCAATTCAACGCCATAAAACCGCCAACAGCCCCACCTGCCAATGTATAACCGACATCTTGGGCTACAATTTTTGAAGTTTCCGCGATAGGATGAAGCTTCGTGGACATTTTACCCTCAATAGGAATTTCACGACCATCAGGTGTAACCAAATAGTCAAAATCCAAAGATATCCATGCCTGACGTCCAAGACGTTTTGCATCACCTGTTTGGGAAATTCTGCCATGAGCAATAGTTCCTTTCGGAATAATTACCCCGGTATCACCCATAACTTCATCAGTAACTTCCGCAAAGAATTCATCACCTTCCATATTAATGTTACTGTCAAGAACCTGAGAAACTGTCATATTAATAACATCTTTTCTCTCTAAATGTTCAACTTGTCCGGTAAATAATTCTTTTTGAAGTTGCTGCTCATAAACATCTGTTTTTTCAGCATGACCTTCTAAAACTTCAGCATAAACTAAAGTGTTACAAGATAAAAAAGATACTAATAATAACGAGGCAATAAATTTTTTCATAGCAAAATTATACAACACTTATATATAAATTCAAAATTAATTAATTAAAAAACATTACAATATTTTTTATATTGTTTTATTTTATAAAAATATGGGCATAATAATTTTACAGATGAAAGGGAGGAAGCTTAATGCGTTGGTATGATTTAGAGCCAGATGTTTGCATGGCAATTAGTATGATTGAGTGTGCACCGCCTAATGCACAAGTTGAATATGCTGAATATATTATTAAACTTGTTCAAGAAAAAGATAAAGATTTCGATTATCTCAAAAACATTACAAAAACAAACTTAGCAAACAGATATCAAAGATGGTATGATAGAAATGAAACGGTTTCTAAAGCTTTTGCCTATTTAAAAGAAACAAAAAAAGAATTACAAAAAGAAATTTCTCTATCTGTACTTGCATATATGAATTCTGCAGTTGCTTAGAACTTGACAAGATATAAAAAAATCAGTATTATGAATGTATGAAAAAGCGTTGGTATGATTTTGATCCAACAGTAAGTAGAGCTGTTGCCGAACTTGAAAAAGCTGAAGAATACATTCAGGTTCGTTGTGCTGACTTTATTATAGACAAATTAAAAGATATTGATTTCAATATCGAAATGTCTTTAGATGATCAGTACAACTATATTATGCGAAGATGGTACGATAAGAATATTAAAGTTTCACATGCAATGGAATATCTAAAAAATGCCCCAATAGATATTAGAAAAGAACTTGCGCTTGAAATTATTGACTTTATAAAAGAATACAAAGACTACGAGAAAAAATTTAAGTAGACTTTAATGATTCAACATACTGCCAGTAAGGCAAAACAGACCAGCTTGTATTCTTATCTTTTATAATACTTGCAGGAATTCCGCCAATAATAGTATTTGTTTTTTCAAATGACTTTGTAACATAAGCTTTTGAAGCTACAATTGTATCTTTTGGAAGTTTTACACCCTTTTTTATTGTAACATCCTCACATAACCAACAATGATTTCCTATATTTATATCTTCAGGCGGATTTAATACTTGTTTTGTTTCATTATCAATTACAGTATGAAAATCTGTTGTCAAAAGTCTTACTCCATTTGCAATAAGACAATCATCTCCAATATTAACAGATATACCTGATTTGTCCGTACTTGCAATAAAAATTCCCCTAATAAAATTGTTTTTACCAATATTTATATTGGACTCTGATGCAGTAGCGCAGATATGTGAATTAGCTATACGATGTTTTGACCCGCCTATACTAACGCATACGTTATCTCCACAAGTTATTGTTGTATTTTCAAATTTTGGGCAAGGCTTGTGAATTCTAATAACAGAATTTGCGCCACGAAAATCAACTTTTAATCCATTTATTTTTTCAACTCTGGTTTCATTGCCTTTTTCATCAATTAACAATATTTTATTATTTTGAAATGCTAAACGATTTCTAAAACGAACTTTTATACCAAAAATATTTATTTTAAATGAATGATTTGCTGTACCTTTTTCTATAATTTTCAATCTTCCACATCCTATAATATATATATTATTACACTCAAAAAGATTTATAATAAATTAGCCATAAGGCTATTTATAGAAATTAATTGAAAAATAATTATACAAAGACTAAAAACAAAAATCTATCACTCTAAAGAATAATATTTTCGCGTACGAGATTATTCAATTGTAGCAATAATTTGTTCATAATACTTTTTGTCTTTACAAGGAACAATGTGGCTTTTATTACGTTCTTCATTGAATACAATTTTCCCTTCAATCGGGATACTCTTTGTCGCTTTTCTTAAAAACCACTCATACATAGTATCAACATGTCCTACATCTAATGCTCTAAACCCTGATTGAGAAAGATCGTAGGCTAGAATTGTCGCAGTAGGGCCAAGTGCAATTATATACAATTCAGCTTTTGCATTTTTGCAGGCATTTAATATTTCATCATATTTTGAAAAAGCATCTTTTATCGGGCATATAATTCGTCTTATCGACTTTGTATTGGAGAATAAGTCGTTTCCTATACCTAGTCTGCTTCCTGCTCCTTCAACTATCACAATATCCTTATCATTCCATAATTTTTTCAAATTATTATAATAGTCATTTCCCTTTGTTTCACTTGAGAATTTTGACTGTCGGGTTAAAAAAGCGTCACCGTATGATTTTTCAAAATTTATATATTTATATAAAAAATCTCTGCTAGAAATTAACACACGTCTAAAATAATCACTCGGACAATATCCAAATACATCAGGAATACCAACCATCAAATTATCAAAATTATTAGTTAAAACTTCACATAATCGTTTTGAAAGCTTTGCATCATACTGTTGAAAATTAATACTTTCACCCATCATTATTTTAAATTCACCATCTCCAAAACGAGCCAAAGACTTTTCAGAATCAATAAGTTCATACATTGTATCATACAAATTTAAAACTTTTGGCAATTTCACATTTTGCAGAGTTCTCGGATCAGCCAGTTCATATAAAAGATTTGCGAATTTTTCATCCATTTTATTTTTATTCACTGGTAATCGAAATTTCAAGCGTAAACCAAATATATTAACTATTAACCTTCCAGTAAGCTTATTCTTTTTAATAAACACAAAAATTTCTCCTTAATTACTTGTTATTATATCACAAATTGTTAACATTTTAGCCATGCCTGTCTTAAATATAGTTAAATATAAATATGAGTGATGAAATTAACAAAAAAGTTATTGATATATTTTCAAAGCATAATAATAATGTTTCAGAAGAAACTAAAGAAAAAGTAAAATATTATGCAGGATTCAGTTATGTTAGAATAGACAAAGACCATAACGGTAACAAATTTATTCCTGAACACTTGTTAAAATATGCAGAAAAATGCCATTATATAGTCCGAGTAATGAGAGAATATAAAGGGGAAACAGTACTTTATAATTATGATGTGCCAAACAGTGACCTTTTTAAATTTATGAAATCTTTTGAAGAAAATACTCTTGATGGCACTATAATTGAAATAGATAAATATTTCCCGGAGGATTTAGCATAACAAATGAATTGTTTTTTTAGAGAAAATCACGAAGCCTTATATAAATGCAATAAACCTTATCAATACGTAGGTGGAGAATTTCTTTCCTATAACAAAGATTTTGATTCTGCAAAAGTCAGATTTGCACTTGCATTCCCTGATAAATATGAAATAGGTATAAGCAATTTAGGACTTAGAGTATTATATGATTTAATCAATAAACAGCCCAATTTTATGGCAGACAGAGTTTACGCACCGGAAGCCGACTTTCAGCCCAAACTTTTATATGGACTTGAGAGTAAACGTTATGTAAAAGATTTTGATGCAATTGGATTTTCTCTGCAATATGAAATGGCATATCCGACAGTTTTAAAAATGCTTGAAATGGCAGGAATTCCTTATCGTAATGATATGAGAGGAAATAATGATCCGATTGTTATTGCAGGCGGTCCTTGTGCATTTAACCCATTACCCGTTCAAGATTTTATTGACGTTTTTATGATCGGTGACGGAGAAGATAGCATTGTTGAAGTTTGCGAAATTTTAGAAAAAACAAAAGGCTTGCCAAGAAAAGACAGAATTGAAGCACTTTGCGAAGGTGAAAATTCCGGCCGATGGTCAGCTTCAATTGGCGGAACGGTTACAAAGAGAATTGCTCAATTAAAATACGATACAGCTTTAAAATCTTATCCAATACCATTTTCAACCTCAGTCCAAGATAGGGCCGTTGTAGAAATAAGACGAGGCTGCGGAAGAATGTGTCGTTTTTGTCAACCCGGACACGTTACTTTGCCGATTAGAGAAAGAGAAGCGGAAGATATTATAAAAATAGCAAAAGAGCTTGTAAAAAATACAGGATATGATGAATATTCACTACTTTCGCTTTCATCAAACGATTATAAAAATATTAACGAAGTAATAAAAGAGCTTGCAGTTGATTTTAATGAAAAGAAAATTTCCGTATCACTTCCAAGCCAAAGAATTGACGGCTTTAACCTTGAGCTTGCAAACCTTGTACAAAGTGTCAGAAAATCCACAATGACACTTGCTCCTGAAGCAGGAAGCCAAAGACTAAGAAACGTTATCAAAAAAAATATTACAGAAGAACAAATTTTAAATGCGGTATTAACCCTCTATGAAAACGGTTGGTCAAAAATCAAATTCTATTTTATCTGCGGACTTCCGACAGAAACCTTAGAAGATATGGACGAAATGGCAGAACTTTTGAATAGAATAAAATACCGTTGCCGCCAAATCAAAAGAGAAAAAGGAATAAATCACGGACTTGATATAACCTGCACTTTATCAATTTTTGTTCCAAAACCTTTCACGCCATTCCAATGGCACGGACAAATGTGTTTGGAAAAAGTTGATGAACATATTCGCTATTTAAGAGAAAAAACTGCACACATTAAAGGACTAAAAATTAATTATCACGAGGATACAATCTCTCAAATTGAAGCGGTTTTAACAAGAGGCGACAAATCTCTTTGCAAATATATTGAAGCTCTTTATAAAAAAGGCTGCTACTTAGATGCGTGGGGAGAATACTTTAAAAAAGAAGTTTGGCACGACACTGCAAAAGAGCTTGGAATTAATCTTGCAGAGCTTGCTCAAAAGCAATATTCAACAGAAGAAAATCTTCCTTGGGATTTTATAAATATCGGTGTTGACAAAGAATGGTTTATAAACGAATACAAAACAGCACTTTCAGAACAAAATTCAACAGATACACCAACAATTGTTCCGACCTGCGAAACAAAATGTGTAAACTGCGGAGTTTGCAAAAACCTAAAAACTCACAAAATACTTGCAAAACCCTTTAGAGCAAGTGAAAAAGCTCAAAACTTAAAAATTGAAATAAAAGATCCCAAAACAATAAACGGCTATGATAGAGAAATCTATAAATATAGAATTAAATTAACAAAAACTGGTATTTTAAAATATTTTTCACATTTGGATTGGCAAAACACATTTTTTAAAGCACTTGCCAGAACCGACTTGAATATTGTATATTCACTAGGCTACAACCCATCAATGAAGGTATCAATGGGAATAGCATTACCTCTGTTTGCAGAAAGTGAGTGCGAACTTGTAGATATTGAATTATTTGACAATATTTCAACAGATGAACTCAAACTAAAGTTAGAGAAAGTCTTACCGGAACAATCAAGAGTAATAAGTATTGTAAAAATAGAAAAAAATGCACCTGCGATTGATATAACAGCTCAATGGGCAGAATATAAAATTGATATTTTTAGCAAATCACTTTACGATTTTGAAAATTTACGATATAATACAGACAAAGTTTTATCTTCCAAAGAAATTTTTATTGAGAAGAAAAACAAAAAAGGTTTAATCAAAAAAACAGACATTAAAAAGTCAATAAAATCATATAGATTTGAAGGCGAAAGTCTGTTCATAGTGTTAAAAAGCGGGCAATCCGCAATTAATCAAAAAGACGGGACGACAGAAGAGGGAATTCCCGCACTGAGAGCAGATGTTTTAATGAATTTAATTGCACCCGATGTAACCTTTGATATTAAGCGTATTCGCTTTTTTGACAAAGATTTTAAAAAATTACAGTAAAGGATTTTATTTATGACAAACGACAAACACAACAAAAACGGAAATGTTGAGAAAAAAATCATCATTGCTGAACGGGACAACATTGCCGCAGTAATGGAAAACGGTAAAGTAACCGACTTTTTTATTTCAAGAGGAGAAGTAATTTTAGGAGATGTTTACCTCGCAACAGTTGATAACATCTTACCAAGTATTGATGCTGCATTCGTTAACGTAGGCACTGATAAAATGGGCTTTTTACACGCACAAGATGTTATGGGAAAAGGTGCTCTAAAAGACAAACTTACTCCAAAACAAAGACTTATTGTACAAGTTGTAAAAGAACCGACAGGTCATAAAGGACCAAGAGTTACAACAGAAATAAGCTTGCCGGGAAGATTTTTGGTATTAATGCCTTATGAACCGGGTATCAGCATAAGTAAAAAAATTGAAAATTCAAAAGAAAGAGCAAGACTAAAATCAGTTGTTAGCCTTATCAAACCTGTTGGAGTAGGCGTAATTATCAGAACTGAAGCAGAAGGTCAATCAGAAGCTGATATCCAAGAAGATTTGGAAATCTTACTTGAAAAATGGAACAACATAATTACGGCTGCAGAAACAATGACACCTCCAAATCTTTTGTATAGAGATCAAGACTTGTTATATAGAACAATTAGAGAAGCTTGCACGGAAGATGTAAAAGAAATCGTTGTAGATACAGCTTTTGCAATGCAAAGAGTTCAAAATATTTTGCAAAACTGGCACATGAATAAAAATGTTCAAGTAACTCTTTACAAAGGAACAGAACCGCTTTTAATTGCAACAGATGTACACAAAGAAATAAAAGCAGCTTTGAATGTAAAAGTTAATATGCCATCAGGCGGATATCTGTTTATTCAACAAACTGAAGCTTTGACAGTAATTGACGTAAACAGCGGTAAATTTACAAGTTCTTCAACTCAAGATGAAACAATTTTAAAAACAAATATTGAAGCAGTACATGAAATTGCAAGACAATTAAGATTAAGAAACATCGGCGGAATGATTATCGTAGACTTTATTGATATGATGTCACGAGCAGATAAGCTTGCAATGCTTGAAGAACTTGAAATTGCTCTTGAACCTGATAAAGCAAAACCTCAAGTCGGACAAATTTCAGATTTGGGCTTGGTAGAATTAACAAGACACAGACAAGGTCAATCTCTTTCTGAAATCTTTACAAGAAAATGTCCGCACTGCCAAGGAACAGGTTATTTCATGAACGAATTTAACTTCTCAACTCCAACAGCAGAAGGTGAATACAGAGCAAAAGCTGCAAAAATGAAGTTACCTGTAAACAACTTCAAAAAGAATAAAAACAAAAATAACAACAACAATAATCAACCTGTACCTCAACAAGATAATCAGGTTGCAGAACAACAAGAAATTCAACAAACACCTGAAATAGATGTTGAAAATCCATCTGCTATTGCAATTCAAGAAACAGAAAAACGAGATACAAGAAAAAAACGCGGAAACAGAAAAAATAAATTTGAAAAGAAACCGGAAACCGAAAATGTATCAACAACACCATCTGCTGAAGTTGAAACTGCACAAACAGTGCTTAAACCAAATGAAGAAATTAAGCCAACAATAGAACCGGAAGCAGAAAAACAACAGGAAACAAATACTCAACCAAAAGAAGAAGAACAATCTCCTAAACAAACGGTTGAAAAAGAAGTAACAGAAGCTTCTGAAAACACAGAAACACCTGCAGAACCTGCTGAAAAAGAAGTTAAAAAGACACGCAGACCAAATAGAGGTGCTTCTAAAGCTAAAAAAACAAGAACAAGAAAAACTAAAGAAGCTAAAGAAACACCAGAAACAACAGAGGCAAAAGTTGAAGAATAAAATATTTAATACAATATTTACATTATTATTTTTAACAGCGAATGCGGGCTTGTGCGAACAAACCCGCACAGCTGTAATGCCAAATCCGTTAATAAAATTTGCACTTGCAATGGGCGGAGTAATTTTATCATCAGTTGTTATTTTGGTCGGCTTAAAAATTTATAAAAAAATCTTTGTTGATAAACGAAATACAAATATAATAAAAGATGAAATTTTAAAAACACCAAGAACAACTGAAGAAGCTATTAAATTTTTTATAAACAAAAACAAATTAAATTAAGGTATATTATGAAAAGACAAGCTTTTGGCGCAATAGATTTATTGATAAGCCTTTTAGTTTCATCCGTAATAATTTTAATAGGCATAAATGCAATAAAAGGCATATCTTCCATTAAATTAAACGGTTCATCAGTAAATCAAAAAAGCGTTGAAGAACAAGTTGACAAACAAGTTGAAGATATACAAAATATGCGTCAACAAACAATTGATTATAACAATCAAATGCAACAAGATAGTTTTTAAAATTCCTGTTATGTTTTAACCCAATTATCTTGCTTTTTTCATTGTTTTTTGTAATTCTAATCTTAACTGATTATTTTCCTGTTTCGAAAGTTTACCCTTAACAGAATAAGGATACTGATTTTCCCTTATTGTGCCATTTGGATCAATCTTATAATCATAACCGTATTTATTTAAATTTTTCTTACTATTTTCGAGATAAACATTATTTATCTTCTTATGTTCATTAACACTAAATGACATAACCATATTATTTTTATTTATAAAGCCATATTTTGTTTTTTCTTCATTGCTTACATGGTACATATCACTAAGATAAAGATCTACTTTTTCGACTTTTACCGTTTTATCATTTTTTATAGTATTTAATGCAGAATTAACACTTTGCACAGCTTCAGATTTTTGAGGGACTACCTTAGCTTTAGAAGTATAATTATTATCTGAAGTTTTTTTCTTCTCTAAATTGTTTTTTCCAACAACATTTCTGGAGTTTTTATTATTTACTGCCTCTTTTTTTGTAGAAGGGAGATATATTTTTTGCTTTACTTTAAGATTATTCATCTCTTCTATTGTGTCAAACTCATTAATTTTAGCAATCAATAGCATTCGATTATTAATTTCATTGTTTGTAGCTTTTTTCTTATTTAAATTTTTTTTAGCTAAACTCCATAATGTTTCACCTTTTTTTACAGTATGAATTTCTTTATTTTTTACATCAGGCAATTTTGCCATAACAGCATTCAAATAAGCTTGTTGCTTAGAAATTTTATCAACCATAATATTCTCCTATAAAATTCCCCGTATTTTAATAAAAGAAATTATGAGAAAAAAATTGCTTATTATTAACAAATATTAAGTATCTGTTTTTCAACATCAAGTCCTTGTTGTTTTTGTATAATTTCAATCATTTCTTTAACAATTTTATTATAAGGAGTTGCAATACCATGTTCTAAGCCAAGCTTTATAACAGTACCTGCAAACATTTCAACTTCAGTTTTTCTTCCGGCTTCAACGTCTTGAAGCATTGATGTTTTTCCGTCAGGAATCATTTTATTTAAATTTTCGATAGTTTCATCAATCATTACATCTGTATTTTTAACCCCTTCTGCTTTGGCAACCAACTGAACCTCTTTCATCAGATTTATGGCAAATTCCATACATTTATCATTTTCTAAAAACTCACCGAACGTAAATCTTAAGATTGCAGTTGTCTGATTTGCCGCAACATTCAACATAAATTTTAACCATAATGAATGAATTATATCCTCAGGAATTTTATAGTTAATCCCGACACGTTCAAAATATTCTTTAACTCTTTGAACATTATCAAAATCCGCAGAATTTTCAGAACCATAGACAATTGTATTTACATCATCATGAACTATATTTCTGCCTGCTCTGACAGCACTATGCCCGATAAAATATGAATATAAAAGTTTTTCACGTCCATAAGTTTGAGCAATAATTTTTTCACTTGTAACACCATTCAAAAGCGACATTATAACAGTATCGTCCTGAACAAAATTTTTAATATTTTCAATTACATCAAACAAACCGTCATATTTTGTAGCTATTATAATTAAGTCTGCTTTAAAATTGTTATCATCTGGCAATACATAATTAAAATTTAATTCTTTACCGTTAAAAATCGTAGGATTTTTAATATATCTTTCATATCGTTGCTTATCAACCAAAACCCTTAAATTTTCAGCATCATAATTTTGGATTTTATTGGCATAAATACTGCCTACTGCCCCTATACCGCATATTAAAACATTTTTTATATCTTTCATATTTTTATAATAACACACGAAATCTGAAAAAAAATTATTCTTTATATATATTTAATCCCAATTTGTTAAAAATTGTACACATGGACAAGTTTTAAGACAATTTTCAAATAGAAAAACACTTTATAAATATATATTAGTAGTGTAGTAAATTTATAGTGTAGAATTCTAATGGGATTGGAAATTTCAAAAGCGTTTAGTGTAGGCGCAATACAACCGAATATTTATGTTAACCGAAACAGATATAATGTAGGCTTTTTCGGCGACTTATATTCTGATAAATTTGAGAGCAACTCTCCACAAAGATATACATCAGAACCTGTTATAAGAAAAATGATTAATTCAAATCCAAAAATAAAAAATCTTGTAAAAGATTTCAACCCTGAATTAAACTTGAATATGCAGGAATTAGAACAACTTTTGGCACAACATGCAACAGATACAAAAAATATTGCAAAAGGAATAACTCAAAATCTTCCGTTTTCTCTACAAACAAAAGTAAATACTCAAGCCATAGAATCAGCAGCATACCTTCATGATCTTGGCAAAGTTCTTATACCTGCAGAAATTTTAAACAAGCCTGACAGACTTAATGAAGCTGAAACACAAATTATGCATAAGCATTCACAATTAAGTTATGAGCTTTTAAAGAATTCAAGCCTTGATGAAAAAACATTAAACCTAATCAGAAACCACCATCAAAATGCTAAAAAGACAGGCTATCCTTGGGTTGGCAAAGATTTTAATGCAGATTTAGACTTGCAAATTTTATCAACAGCAGACAAATACTCTGCGCTGACAGAAACTCGTACATATAAAGCACCAATGAGTTCAAAAGAAGCTTTGACAATAATTTACCAAGACGTGAAAGAAGGCAAACTTCATCCGTTTGTATTCAAAGCACTCGTAAATTATGCAAATGACACAACACCAATGGCAAAAGCAATATAGCTGTTTATTTTGAGATACTGAAACAATTTCAGTATAATATAATTTTTATATTTATCTAATATTACGCTTTTAGCTTTTAATGCATTATTTTTTTACAACAGCATCAATCAAACCTTTAAATAATGGGTGTGGACGTTCAGGACGTGACTTGAATTCAGGGTGGAATTGACAAGCTACAAACCAATCAAGTTTTGGCAACTCAACAACCTCAGCAAGCATTCCGTCAGGTGACATGCCTGAAAATACCAAACCTGCATCTTCTATTTGTTTCAAATATTCGTTATTAACCTCATATCTATGTCTGTGACGTTCAGAAATTTTTTCCTTTCCATAAGCCTTATATGCTTTTGAACCTTTTTTCAATATGCAATCATAAGCACCAAGACGCATTGTACCGCCATACCCGTGAACATTTTTCTGTTCTAACATTAAATCTATGACAGGATTTTGCGCATTTTCATCAAATTCTTTTGAATTTGCATCTTTTATACCGACAACATTACGAGCATATTCAATTACAGCACATTGCATTCCTAAGCACAATCCTAAAAACGGAACATTATGTTCTCTTGCATAACGGATAACATTCAACTTACCTTCAATTCCGCGAACACCAAAACCTCCGGGAACTACTACTGCCTGAACATCCTTCATCAAGTCCTTGCAAGCTGAATAGTCAAGGCAATCCTCAGAATTTATCCATTTTATATCAACCTTAACATCATCTGCATAACCTGCATGTTTTAAAGATTCAACAACAGAAATATAAGCATCTGAAAGTTTTGTGTATTTTCCAGCAATTGCAACTCTTACTGTTCCTTTAGGATTTTTAATTCTATCAACAAGTTTTTTCCAACCTGCTAAATCAGCTTTTCTATCATCAACTCTCAACATATCAAGAATTACGCTTGCCATATTTTGTTCTTCAAGAGCTAACGGAACTTCATAAATACTTTTCATATCACGACATTCAATTACAGCTTCTTTTGGAACTGAACAGAAAAGAGCCAATTTTTCTTTTTCAGTTTTCGGAATAGGTTTTGTTGTACGGCAAACAAGAATTTCAGGTTGAATACCGTAACTTCTCAATACATGAACACTATGTTGAGAAGGTTTTGTTTTCAATTCTCCTGATGTCGGCAAATAAGGAAGTAGAGTTGTATGAACAGAAACAGCATTTCCAATACCAACTTCGGTTTTAAACTGTCTGATAGCCTCAATAAATGGCAAACTTTCAATATCACCTATTGTTCCGCCTATTTCAATAAGCTGAAAATCAGGTTTAAACTGTTTTGTAGCCCCCATAATTCTTGATTTAATTTCATTTGTAATATGTGGTATAACCTGAACAGTTGCCCCCAAATAATCTCCGCGTCTTTCTTTTTCAATAACAGTTTGATAAACACTTCCTGAAGTTACATTGTTAAATTTTCCAAGTGCCGTATCAGTAAATCTTTCATAATGACCTAAGTCTAAATCAGTTTCAGCTCCGTCATCTGTTACAAACACTTCTCCATGTTGGAAAGGACTCATCGTTCCGGGATCAACATTTATGTAAGGATCAAATTTTTGATTAATTACAGAAAATCCTCTTGCTCTCAATAACGTACCCAAAGATGCAGCAATAATACCTTTTCCAAGAGAACTAACAACACCACCCGTTATAAAAATATATTTTGTCATCACTTATCCCTTTCCAACAATACAATTAAATTTTTAATAAAAATTTTTATATTAATTCCCTAAAGTAATTTTGTAAAATTACAAAATACAAAGCCTTTAGGGAATATAAATATACAATTCTAGTTAATTTTAGGTACTTTAAAAAATCCGTTTTCAACTTCAGGAGCATTAGCCATCAAGTCTTCCTTACTAATTTCTTGAACGACTTTATCTTCTCTCATTACATTACAGAAATCAATAACCTGACACATTGGCTTAACGTTTGAAGTATCAACTTCATTCATCTGATCAACATACTTTAAAACATCACCTAATTGTTTTGTATATAACTCTTTTTCTTCTTCTGTTAATTCAAGTCTTGCAAGTTTTGCAACATGTTCTACATCTTTAATCGTAATCATTTTTCCACTCCGTTATTCTATTATAGTAGCATAAAAATATTACATGATGTAAAATTATTACATAAATTTAATGATTTCTAAAATAAAAATGTTATGCTATAATACTATTATTATTGGAGATTAATTCGTTGGAGATTAAAGCAAAAAGACATACAGACGATTTAGATGAACAACTTCTTGCATACAAAGATTGTACTGATGAGAAGAAAAAGCGTATGCTTCATATTAATATTGTTGAAAGCGGTATGAATCTTGTAAAAAAAATTGCAGGAAATATTTCTGCTCAATCAGGTATTTCTAATGAAGATTTGGTGCAAGTCGGCTCTATTGGATTAATCAAGGCTATTGAATTTTTTAACCCTCAAAAAAACACAAAATTCAAAACTTATGCCTCTTATTTTATTAGAGGTGAAATCAAACACTATTTGAGAGATAAGGCCTCTATGATAAAGGCTCCAAGGGAATTACAAGAACTTGTATTCAAAATCAGTTCTGCTGTTAAACAGTTGAAAGAAAAAGGAATTGAAGATCCGTCAGAAGATCAAATTGCTGATATTGTCGGAGTTTCCGTTGAAAAGATACATGAAGTAATGGAAATAGAGCTTTGCAAAAGCACACTATCTCTTGATCAAGCAATATCAAACGTTGATGATGATGATTTGACTCTTATTGATAAAATCCCGTCTGGCGATTATCAAGAATTTATGAATTCTTATGAAAATAAAATGATGCTTGCTGCTGCAATAAAAAAATTGCCAAATGATTTACAACAAATTATCGAAATGAGTTATTATGAAGATTTAAACCAGCGTGAAATTTCCGAAAGAATTCATATTTCACAAATGCAGGTTTCAAGAAGACTGAAAAAAGCCTTAAGCAAAATGTATGAAATAATTACGTCTAAAGATGAAAAATAAAAGGAGACATTAAAAATGGGAGCTTTAATAGCGATTTTAGCATTTGTTTTTATTATCGGCTTGTGCATTGGAAGTTTTTTAAATGTTGTTATTTTAAGAACTTTAAGCGAGGAATCCATTGTATTTCCGGCTTCTAAATGCCCAAAATGCCAACACCCGTTAAAATGGTGGCATAATATACCGGTTTTATCTTATATCTTTTTAAGAGGGAAATGTGCTTTTTGTAAAGAACACATTAGCATTCAATATCCAATTGTTGAACTTTTAACAGGTATAATTTTTACATTATTATTTATGAAATTCGGAGTAAGCGCAGATACACTGTTTGCGTGGATAATTTCATCATTACTTATCGTAATTGCAGGAACAGATATTAAGGAAAAAGTTGTTTATGATGTTCACACATATACATTAATAGCTATCGGACTTTTATACGCGATTGTTGTAACTGCAGTATCTATTTTCCAAACACACATTGCAGGAACTCCAATGGAATTTACAAAATATTTTGTACTTAACAATCCAATATTTATGTCACTTATGGGTATGCTTTTAGGTGCTGCTATTCTTGAAATATGCGCAAGAGCAGGATATTTAATTGTTGGGACAAGAGCTTTTGGAGAAGGTGATACTTTTATCGCTGCAGGTTTAGGTTCAATTTTTGGATGGAGATCTTTAATTGTTGTACTTGCAATGTCAGTTCTTATTCAAGTAATCATATTTTTACCTATATTTATAAAAGGACTTGTTAAAAATAAAGATTGGAAAACTCTTACAACCTTCACTGTTTTTGTAATATTTGCAATTGCATTCTACGCATTACAAAATTACAGAGTTATAACTGTTGAAAATATTGCGCTATACACAGTATTTGCAATAATCCTTGCAGCTCTTGGTATTATATCTTGCGTATTTATCTTTAAAGGATTACGCGAACACCCTGAAAATAGAACTTATATGCCGTTTGGACCAGCAATGGTTGTTGCAGCATTCATTGCTCTAATTTTATAAAAAATTATTATTTTCAAAATATATGATAAAAAACTCTTTGAATATATCAAAGAGTTTTTTATTATTACAAATTTTTTTTACATCTTTAAACAGCAGACAAAATCTTTAATGCTTCTTTTAAAATTTCTTCTGCAGAAGCTTTATCTCCCAAAATAGAAAGAGCTTTTGACAGAGCATCTTGAATTTCTTTTCTCTCATAACCTAGAGAAACAAGCACCATTTGAGCATCTTCAACAGCTTTATCATCAATTTTTGCAGGAGTAATTGAAGTAATTTTTATAGGTTCTTTTGTTTGATAATTCATCAACTTATCTTTTAGTTCAAGAATAATTTTTTGAGCTAATTTAGGCCCTACCCCTTTTGCTCTTGTAAGTTCTTTATAATTCCCGTCTATTACAAAACCAATAAGCTCGGAAGATTCAAATTCATCAAGCAAAGTCAAAGCCATTTTAGAGCCAACACCGGAAACAGATGTCAAAATATTGAAAATATCCCGATCTTCCTTGTGCAAAAATCCGCAAAGACTCATTTTATCTTCCCTATGCAACAAAACTGTGTAAATTTTTATATCACCGTCAGGCATTTGAGAAAAATCTCTTGTTGTAACCTCTAAAAGATAACCTATTCCTGAAGTTTCAACCGTTACAAATGTACCTTTTGAAGAATTTGATTTATTTGTTAAAATTCCCTTGATATAATCGTACATAAAATTTCCTCTACTCAATAAAATTTTAATCTTTTTATTTTTCTAAAGTTCGCCTTATTGTATATACAGCATTTTCCAAATCTTTATTCGTCCTCAATTCATCTTTAATTTTTTCATAAGAATAAAGCATAGTAGTATGTTTTTTCTTGAAAAATTCTGCAATACTTTCAAAACTTTTTTGTGTCAATTCACGTGACATATAAACTGCAATATGACGGGCTGAAGAAACTCTTTGATTTCTTGCTGAGCTTAAAAAATCACTCAAAGAAACGCCATAATAATCGCCCACAGCTCTTGCGACCTTTTCAATTGTTAATTCTTCTCTTGCAGCTTCACAATTCAAAACTTTTTTTGCATAAGCAAGCGTTAAATCAACTTTTTCGATGTCTGCATAAGCACTAACTTTATTAAATGCGCCTTCAAGTTCTCTCACATTATTCACAAAATTTTTAGCAATATATTCAAACACATCAAAATCAGCTTTTACATTTGCCTGTTCAGCAAGATTCTTCAAAATTGCAACTCTAGTTTCAAAATCAGGCGGTGTAATATCAACCATTAACCCCATTTCAAAACGAGTTCTCAACCTGTCTGGAAGTGTCGGAATATCCTTTGGCAATCTGTCTGATGTTATTACTATCTGCTTATTTTTGTTATGCAAACTGTCAAATGTATGGAATATTTCTTCCATAGTATAAGTTTTACTTTCCAAAAACTGAATATCATCAATTAATAAAACATCAACATTTCTATATTTCTGACGAAATTTTTCCATACGGGCATTTCTGTCATTCCCGCCACATTGAATATTCTTGATTAACTCATTAACATACTCTTCTGTTTTAATATATTTTACTTTCAATTTCGGCTTATTAAAAATTATATAATGCCCGATTGCTTGCATCAAATGGGTTTTGCCAAGACCTGAAGCTCCATATATAAACAAAGGATTATATTTTTTTGCAGGATTTTGAGCTACCGCAAAAGCTGCAGCATGAGCAAATCTGCTATTTTCTCCAACTACAAAATTTGAAAATTTATATTTCAAATTCAAATTAGCAGAAGACTGCATCTGAGCAAGATTATCCATAATCCTGTTGTCATCTGATTCAGAAAGAGCTTTTTTCTGTTTTTGAAGTTCTTTTTTCTTTTCTTTCTGATAACGGTCTGCAAATTCCTCGTCATACACAACGTTATAGCTTATATTTTTACCGTAAGCATTTTTTAAAGCTTCTAAAATTTTTGCATCATGCTGTGATTTTATTGCTTGCGGGGCAAGTGCATGAGCTGTAATTAAAGTTAAAACATTACCGTCAAAAGAAACAGGTTCCAAAGGTTCTATCCACATCTTAAATGTCGGAACCGTCTCGGCTAACTCCTCTTTTGCTTTGCTCCATATCTCTTTTTCATCCATAATTTAATTTTACTATAAAAATAATTTTTATAATGCTTAGAAAATTTTTTATACAAACAATTTATATAAAATAACTGCACATGAAATTGACAAATTCAAAGATTCAACATTTGGTGCCATTTCAATTTTTACACTTTTTGTTGCAAAATTTATCAACTCATCAGACAACCCGTCAGCTTCAGAGCCAAACATCACAAGCAAAGGTTCTTTTACTTTAATATCTTTCAAGTATTCTTTTGCTCTCGGCAAAGTTGCAACACGTTCAAACCCGCTAAATTCATTCTTTAATTCACTAAAATCACTGATATAAACAACAGGAATTTTCCATAAATTTCCAACAGATGAACGCACACATTTAGGATTATAAATATCAGCGCACTCACTGCCGTATAATATAATAGCATCAACTCCAAATGCAGTTGACGTTCTTAAAATTGTTCCAAGATTGCCTAAATCTTTAATATTTTCAAGTAAAACAACTTTTTTTAAGTTTTTCAAATCTCTGATTGAACATATTTTTTTAACGGCAACACCAACAACTTCAGGTGCGGAATCTGTTGTTGAAATCTTTTTTAAAACAGCTTCATCAGTCAAAATTAATTTATCTTCAAGATACTTATATTCTTCAAATTTTTCTTTATGAACAAATACGTAATCAATTTCAAGTCCTGCCTGAAAAGCTTCTTCAACACATTTTTTACCTTCCAGCAAAAATTTATTTTCCTTATCTCTATATTTTTTTTGCTGTAATTTTACGGTTTCTTTAACAAGATTATTATTTACGCTTGTAATCTCTTGCATCTATAAGACCTCAAATTCCTTAAGCCATTCTTTTTCCTGTTCAGAGAGCAATGAAAAATCAATAAGTTTTTTCTCATAATTCATGTGAACAAAAGATGTTTTCTTTCCATTATTCATATAACAAGAATTTTCAAGTCTTACTCCGAAATAATTTTCGTTATACAAACCGGGTTCAATTGTAAAACACATGTTATCTTTTATCTCAATTTTAGCCATTTCATTTTTGCTCAAATTTGGCGGATACTCATGAACACTCACACCAATTCCATGACCTAAGCCGTGATTAAATACAAAACCATCAATTTCATTTTCAGAATATATTTTTCTTGCAAGAGCATCGACTTCATACCCGTTTGTCAAATTGGAATTATAAGCATTCAAAAACATTTTCAAAACAGTTGTATAAACTCTCCTTTGCAATTCAGAAGGAGTTCCTTTTACAAACACTCTTGTAATATCTGTTGCAAGTCCCTGTTCATAATACGCACCGCAATCAATCAAAACAAGAGATCCGTCTTTTAAGATTTCATCTTTAGAGCATTTTGAATAATGTGCCAATGCAGAATTTTCATCCTTTGCTACAATTGATTTAAAGCTCAAACTTTTTGCACCAAAATGTCTAAATTGTTTTTCCAATTCTTGAGCGATATCAAATTCAGAAATATTATCGTTATTTTCAATATAATCGCGAATTGCCTTAACTGCCATATCTGTACGTTTGAAAGCATCTATATAATGTTTTATTTCATCATCAGTTTTTACAGATTTCATCAACTTTATAGGGCTATCCGCCAAAACTCTGACCTTGTCGCCTATCAATGCGTAATCATAAGCATTAATAGTAGATTTATCTACAAAAATATTTCCCTGATAACTTTCAACAAAATCATCAATATCATCTAACAAGCGAGCTCTGCCTGCCAAAATAACGGCTTTTCCCCTAATTTTACTTGAATAATTTTTTGAAAAATCTCTTAAATTAAATAAATAAGAAACTTCCTCTAAATCAGTAATTAAAACAGCACCGTCAAAATTTATATTCTTAATTTTTTCTTCAACAGGAACACCCTCAACCTGAACAATATTTGAATTATCATAAGGTATATTTTTATCTAAAGGATCGATATCAAAATACTTAAGCTCAACTCCTAAAGCTTTCAAAACCTCAACTCTTTTTTGAGAATTTTTCTTTGAAAATATACCAAGAGTCTTACCTTCAGGAATTTTTTTCACAAGTTCTTGTAAAAAAATCTGTCCTGTTTGAAGTTTCACAACAGTAACAATATTATGATCAACCTCTAAATCAGCCTGAATATGATAACGTCCGTCAACAAAAAGATAAATATTATCGAAAGTCACAAGCGCATCACCAGTTGAGCCTGAAAAATCAGTCAGTTCATAACGGGAATTTTCATCTAATGAAGTATATTCTTCTAAATATTTGTTTGTTGCATTAACAAGAAGATATTCAACTCCTTGCGCCTTCATAAATTCACGAATTTTATTTACAGCACTAATCATCAATCATACCTGTCATTTGAATTAAATGCCAACCGAATTGAGTTTGTACAGGTTCAGAAATATCTCCGACCTTTTTCAAAGCAAAAGCAGCATCTTCAAAAGGTTTTACCATAACTCCGCGTTTAAAAAATCCTAAATCTCCACCATCACGTCCGGAAGGGCAAAGAGAATGTTCTTTTGCAGCTTCGGCAAAAGATTTTCCACCTTTAATTTCTTCTAACAAATTTTTTGCTTCATCTTCAGTTTTTACCAAAATATGACTTGCTCTTACTTCTTTCAACATTATAAAAACTCCTTTTTTATTTGTACACAATTATGATAACACTAAAAAAGAGTTTCTTCAATTTACTTTAAATAAAAAAACTTGTCTGAAATCAATCAAACAAGTTTCACATATCAAACATAGAGTTTGTAAATCTTAGGAAATAAGCTTGTTATATTTTCAACCAAACCGCAAAAAGAAAAAATCTTGTCGCAACCCCGAAAAAGTGCCTGGATATAACAAGCTTACATATATTATATTAACGCTTTTTTCAATGGTTTTCACCACTCGTGAGAATAACTTTTATACAGAAAAACTAACAAAAATGAGCTAATTCTAAAGGATTAGATTTTTTAGTTTTAGCTATTGCAAAAAATTTTTTTTATATTATATTAGAGATATGCGGAAGTAACTCAATGGCTAGAGTACCTGCCTTCCAAGCAGGCTGTTGCGAGTTCGAGTCTCGTCTTCCGCTTTTTTTGTACCTGTAATATCTCTTTTGATTAGTTCTAAGTGAGGGAAATATGATTAATGAAATTACTGATTTTTCTGATAAGATAGAAAAACTTCTTACTGCATTACGAATTAAATTTGTATTTGAAATCATTGTAATTTTCATTATCGGTGCAGTCGTTTTCAAATTAATAGACATATTTGATGCTCATTTAAAATCAAAATTATCAGGTGGCAAAAATTCTCCGCTTACAAGATTTGTCCCGATATTGAGTAATATATTAAAGGGAATTGTACTATTCTTTTTAGTTGCCTCATTCTTGCAAAGTCATGGTTATTCAATGTCATCACTTATTGCAGGTTTCGGAATTACAGGTTTGGCTGTTGGTTTTGCAGCTCAACATACTATCGCAAACGTGTTTGGAACATTTGGAATATTATCTGACCATTCTTACAAACTCGGAGATTATGTATCAATCAACGGCTTTGAAGGAAACGTTGAAGAAATCAATATGAGATCAACTAAAATCCGAGCTCTTGACAATTCACTAATTATATTACCTAACGATGTTGTAGCAGGGACTGTTATCAAAAACGTAACTAACGGCGAAAAAAGAAGAATTTTTGAAACTTTTGGAGTAACTTATGATACTTCTGATGAAAAATTAAAAAGAGCAATTTCAATACTTGAAAGCATCTTAAAAGAAAACCCTAATGTACATGATGACTATATCGTATATTTAGAAACACTTTCATCAAGTTCAATCGATATAAAAGTAAACGCATACACAAAAACTAACGTATACAAAGACTATTTAAAAATAAAAGAACAGGTAATATTAGAAGCGGTAAAACGTTTCAGAGAAGAAGGAATTGATTTTGCATTCCCTTCAACAACTGTTTATATGGCTAAAGATGAAAATTAAAATTATAGCTCTCGGAAAAATTAAAGAAAAATATTTGAAAGAAGGAATTGACGAATTTTTAAAACGCCTGACTCCTTATGCCTCATTAGAGATTATCGAAATTCCTCCAATAGAGATAAAAGATGAAAATTTAACCGCAAAAATTTTGGAACAGGAGGGGGAAAAAATCCTTTCTCACATAAAACCTCAATCCTATGTGATAACAATGGAAATAAAAGGGAAAATGTTTTCCTCTGAAGAATTTGCACAAAAAATAGAAGAATTAACAAATGACGGGACATCTGAAATTGTATTTGTAATCGGATCTTCCTGCGGAATTTCACCAATAGTGTCCGAACGTGCAAATTTAAAAATGAGCATGTCAAAAATGACATTTCTGCACCAATTTGCACGCCTAATACTTGTCGAACAAATTTATAGAGCTTTCAAAATAATCAAAGGCGAAACTTACCACAAATAATTTCTAATAAGTCATTTCCCAATTATCATTAAGGAGTTTGCCAAAGCAGCCCCAACCACTACCCTCAGCACCTGCATTACATTGAGAATTAAACATGTTATTCCGTTCTTCTTCTGTCAATGGCGCATTACAACCTGCAATATTTGTATAATCATCGATTAAACCATTTTTATAAACAGCAAAAAATATTAAATCTCTTCCTAAAATATTCGGACCACTTTTCCCATTAACATCAATACCAACATTAAGCAACTTATTTTTACCATCATTGGAATATGAAGGTCTTATTACCGCCCCACTGCTTAGAACAAAAGACTTGACATTTCTTTCATAACTACTATAAACAGTACCTTGTAAAGAATTATACTCATCAGCAAAACAATCATCCATTGAATCACATTCTTTTACTATTTTAAAATATGATTTCATAAATGAATTTGTCTCATTTTGAGATACAAGCCCTGCCTCAGTTAAATTTAAAGCATTTTTATCATTTCTATATTTTAACAAAGCTTGCGAAAATTCATTATATACTTTATGCAACTGAGTTACATAACTCTTACGCTGATAATTTTGCGTCAGCGTTGGAAGAGTCATTGCTGAAACAACCCCAATAATTCCTAAAGTGACCAATACCTCTGCTAAAGTGAATGCTCTTCTCATCTTTCCTCAATACAATTATAGACTTATTATAATAATTATAACAAATTCTGACATTTTTACAAGTCTTTATCAATTTATCAAGCATATTCATCTGTTTGGTCTAATATAAATTAAATTTCCTATGTTATAATTGCAACAACAAAAAAAGGAGAAATTATAATGAGAGAGTTTGAATTTAATCTTTCTATGGAAGAATTAGAAAAACGTACCAGCAAAGATTACTTAATGACAAAAAAGATGCTTAAATGTGATGCACCTGAATATTTAGAGCTTGCAGACGGCGATAAAGAAGCTCTTAAACATCTTGTTAAAGCTGCTTATATCTTAGAAAAAATCAATATGCAAATTGACTGCCATCACAACCTTGAATTCAAAGCGTTTTTAGAAGAAGAAATCAAAAAAGGAAACAAACAAGCTGAACTTACAAAAATTCTTTTTGATGCGCAGAAAGGTATGAACGCAATAGATACAATGTCTAACAAAATTAATCTTGCAAAAGGAATAAAAGAATTCCCAGGTAAAGGCGTTTACCCTGAAGACTTGTCAAAAGAAGAGTTCCACAGCATTCTAACTAAAATGGTTAATGAAGGTAAAATTGATGAAGTCAAAAAAATATTAACTCAACGTTCAGTTGTTGAAAGAAAAGGCGATGAATTAATCGGAATAGATTATATTGATAAATTCAAAGATGATTTTTCAAAAATGGCTGATGAAATTGAAAAAGCATCAGAAACATCTACCAACGAAGATTTCAACGAATACTTAAAACTTCAAGCCAAAGCTCTTAGAAAAGCTGATCCAATGCTTGATGCTTACGCAGATAAAAAATGGGCAACACTTCAAGACACCCCTCTTGAATTTACAATCACAAGAGAAAACTACGAAGACGAAATGACAGGAACAATTGTTGAAAATAAAGAACTTTCAGAACTTCTTGAAAAACACGGTATCAAAGCTACTCCAAAAGATTTTCTCGGCGGCAGAGTCGGAATTGTAAACAAAAAAGGAACAGATGCTCTTATGGCAATAAAAAAATATCTTCCGACACTTGCAAAAAATATGCCTTATGCTGATGAGTATGAACAAAACATTAACCCTAACAGTGATGCAAAACAAACAATGGTTGATGTTGATTTGGTAGCTGTAACAGGAGATGTCGGCGCATATAGAGGCGGTATTACACTTGCAGAAAACTTACCGAATGATGACAAATTGTCACTTACAATAGGTGGTGGCAGACGCAACGTTTACCATAGACAAATCCGTTTCATAAGCGATATGAAAAAGCTTCAAGAAAGATTAGATGCAATCTTGGATAAAGACCAACACAAATATTATTTAGATGAAGCAGATCACTGGTTCACAATCGGACATGAAAATGCGCATTCTCTCGGACCTAAAAAAGCTTGTGAAACTCTTGGCAAATACAGAAATATTATTGAAGAAAACAAAGCCGATATGGGTTCTTTAGCATTTGTTGACTTATTGACAGAACTTGGGATGTACACGGATGAACAAAGGAAACAAATTATTGTAACAACAGTTACAGACAATTTCTTAAAATCAAAACCGACTCTTAGCCAAGCTCACAGAGTCCGCACAGTAATGCAAAATAAATATTTTGCAGACCGCAAAGGCTATGAAATTATTGACGGGAAAATTCATGTAAATATCGACAAAGTAGTTCCTATTGCAAAAGAAATGCTTGCTGAAATTGTACGTATTCAAATTGATGGAAGCTTTGACAAAGCAGAAAAATACGTACTTGATAATTTTGTATGGACAGACAATATGGAATTTATTGCTCAAAAATTACAAAAAATAAGCAAAACATTAAATGGTAGAACAGAATCAGAACTTGCAGAAAAACTACTTAACGAATAAAATAAAAAATAAACTAATAAGCAAAATTCAAACAAGGACAAACAAACTTTGTCCTTGTTTTTTATATTTCTTCAAATCTAAGCAATTTTTCTACCCAAAAAACGTTTATTAATACAAGGGATATAACAAAGGGGATATTATGGCAGAACCATTAAAAACAGTTGGGAATGTTTCAGTTTCAAGTTATCAATCATTTGATGGCTCAAATTTTACAGTTGCAGGAGCAGAACAAAAAATAAAATTAAATTAAATAAAGGTTATGTATCAACATTTGTTGGAGCCGGCACAAATTTCAAAAATGATGCAATGTTTGTTGTTGATTTAAAAGGTGGCTATAACTACGATAAAAAAGGGATTTTTAACCAAAATTTAAGAATAAGAAACAAAATGGGGGAAAACACAGAATCAACACAAATAAGATATTCCCCAATATCCGTTGATGTACCTGTAAGCAAAAATACGAATATTTACATAAATCCTCACTATTCAGGGCAATATGACTACAAAAAAGACAAATGGACAAACAGTGTTGGAGCATTTGCAGGGGTTTCTCAAAAAATCAATGATAACACCACAATATCACTAGAAGGAGAAAGATATAACCTTCAAGATATTAAAGATAACAGTGGGAAAAACTGGAGTATTAACGCAATTGTATCTTACAAATTTTAGTTTTTAATTTCGTGCTGGAAAGCCCAAGCAGAGTGATTGTGAATACTTTCAAAAGCTTCACATTCAACCTCAAACTCTTTAATAATCGGATGATTTCTTAGTTTAACAACAACATCACGCAATACATCCTCAACAAACTTTGGATTATCCCAAGCTTTTTCAGTCACAAATTTTTCATCTTCTCGCTTTAATAAAGGATAAACAGGACAAGAAGAACAACCCTCAATCAAATCAATTAAATCTTCAATCCAAACCTGTTCGCTCTCATCATAAGAAACTTTAACCTTTATAAAAGCTCTTTGGTTATGCGCACCGTTATCAGAAATCTCCTTAGAGCAAGGACAAAGCGTAGTAACGGGAACTACAACTCCAAGAATAAACTTGTAATCCCCGTTTTCAATACGTCCTTCAAAAAGACATTCGTAACTCATAGGAGCTGACAATCCTGTTACAGGCGATTTTTTATCGATAAAATAAGTAAACTTAAATTCCAATTCACCGCTTTGAGCATCAAGGTTATTTATAATTTTTTCTAAACAACCTTTTATATCAACACCTAACAGGTTTTTATTTTTCCACTCAGCAAGTACCTCAACGAATCTTGACATGTGAGTTCCCTTATAATCCCTTGGCAAAGAAACATTTACCCTTGCCTTTGCACAAACAACTTGATTAGAATTGTTTTTACGCTGAATTATAAGAGGCAGTTCAAGATTTTTTATACCTACCTTTTGAATATCAACATTCCTATTATCTTTTAAGTTTTGAATATCTTTCATAATTTATTGTTAAAATTTCTTAATAATTGAACATAAAAATAGCAATTTTTTATTACATCCGTACTTTATATAAATATAAAGCTCTCTCTTCTTATTTAAACGGATAGGCCTTGAATATAAATATCAAGGTCTTTTTTTTATGCTTATTTTTTATCTTCGGCAGTTGCTTTATCTAACAAAGCTCTAATTCTTAAATATCTATCTAATTCAATTCTAAATTTTTTCAAATTATGATAGAAATTGTTTGACATTAAAACTCTGTTATCATATTTCGGATCTAGGATATAAACAGTTGGGAAACCTGAAATACCAACATCATCAATTAAATTTTTATATCTTTCATCTTCAACATTAATCATTACAAAATTATATTTATTTTTATAAATAGAACTCAAAGCTTTATATTTTGGCATAAATTTCATACAATATCCGCACCAATCAGCATAAAATAAAGCAAGCATTGGTTTGTCAGAAACAGTAGCTTTCTCATAAGTAATACCGATTTTGTAATCTGACGGATGTTTTGGTGTATTCATTGCTGCAACTGCAAAGCCTACAACAGATGAAACAGCCATTGCAATAATAATTCCTAAAGTAATAATTAATTTTTTCTTCATAATATCCTCCATTACAATTATTATACAATAAAACTTTTGTCTGACAAATTATTAAAATCCGAAATAAAACTTTACATAAATGTTTAAGAAAGTATATATTATGGTATATACTTAATATATACTATAATATTGAAGTATATAATCTCTGTGTATCGTCTTGTGTTCCCCAAAATAACGAAGGAGTTTAAATAGGTATGAAAAACAATTTACCCGTCAAAATGAAAAAAGCCGGACAATTATCAAATCCATCAAAAAACGAAATTTTAGACGGTTCAAATGACAGCGTGTTATCTAATTATCTGAGAGAAATTGCTGATTACAGATCACTTACACCGTCTGAAGAAAAAGAATTAGCAAAAAGAGCAAAGAATGGTGATGAAGAAGCAAAAAAAAAGCTTATTAATGCAAATTTGAAACTTGTAATTACAATTGCAAAAAAAGCAATCCACATGTCAAACCTTCCTATGACAGATTTAATTCAGGAAGGAAATTTAGGCTTAATGATTGCGGCTGAAAAATTCAACTACAAACTTGGTTACAAATTTGCAACTTATGCAAGCTGGTGGATTAAACAATCAATGTTTAAAGCAATTTCTGAGCAATCACATTGCATGAAAATTCCTGTATATATTCAAGAAACCTTATCAAGATTTTCAAAACTTAAACATCAAATGGAACGTGAAAATAATTGTTATGTAAAAAATGAAGATGTTGCAAAAAGAATGAATATTTCATCAGATAAAATTGATTTGTTTTTAAACGCATATTCAAAAACAATTTCAATTGAAAGCAGTATGGAAAACAACAACGGCAAAGAAATGAATATTGCAGATATTCTTGAAGACAAAAAAGCATCTGCAACAGATAACGCAGAATACGAAGATTTAAAAACAGACATTTTGAATGTAATTTCAACATTAAAAGAACGTGAACAAGAAGTTGTAAAAATGCGTTATGGTCTTGAAGGCGATGAGAAAAAGACTCTTGAAGAAATCGGTAATATTTATGGAGTCACAAAAGAATGTATAAGACAAACAGAATTAAGAGCATTGAAAAAAATGAGATTCTCCGTGTTAGGTCAATATGTTGACTAAGTGTGTACTATTTATTTTATTTTGTGTTTAACTGAAAAGTTTTTAAAAGGAGGTATTTTTTAACCTCCTTTATTTATATTCATATAAATAAAGGTATACTTTTTTATAAAAATCATTAAAATATAAAGTATGAGAAAGGCTTTTACAATCTTATTAATTTTGCTTTTTGCAACTGTAAATATCGCAGTTGCAGAAGATGATTTGTGGGACAATTACGGAGATACAAACGTTTACGGGCAAAAGCCGGTTAGTGATGAAGAATTTCAAAAAGCATTAGAAAGTAAAAAAGGAAAACCCAAACGAGATAAAAATATTCCGAAAGGCGAAAACTTTTCACAAAGTAACGAAACAGAAGCTCTCAATTCAACTGCAAAAGAGCCTCAAATTTTACTTATTCCGCTTGAATTAAAAATCGGCGAAGATACAGTTATCCCTCCGGGACACTATGAAGTCGAAGGAGTAAAAGAAAACGGGAAACCATATCTGAAATTATATCAATCACACTATATGATTGCAAAGCTTCCTGCAACAGAAACAAATGACGATTTTGGAGAACCTACGATAAATTTTGTAAAACTTATACCCCATGGGGATTATCACGTACAAATTATATTCGGTAGTATTGATTTTAACGCATATTCAGTAATTGACATTGCCGGTTAAGATTGATAAAATTAACTTGTACTGAAGGGGTAAAAATTATGAAAAGAGCAATAGTAATGGTGATAGATTCTATGGGAACAGGTGCAATGCCTGATTGCCAAGAATTTAATGACACACCGAAATGTAACACATTAAAACACGTATGTGAATTTAACAACGGATTAAATGTTCCTAATATGGAAAAAATGGGACTTGGAAATATCCAAGATTACGAAGGGATAAAAAAAGTTGATAATCCGACAGCTCAATATGGGATTATGGAAGAAAAATCAAAAGGCAAAGATACAACAACAGGTCACTGGGAGATGGCAGGTTTGGTATCAGACAGACCTTTTGCAACTTTCCCGAACGGGTTTCCTGATGAATTAATACAAGAATTTATAAAACAAACAAATTGTGGTGGCGTACTTGCAAATATTCCTGCAAGTGGAACTGCAATTATCACAGAATTGAATGAAGAACATCACAAAACAAAATTTCCGATTGTATATACAAGTGCTGACAGCGTTTTTCAAATTGCGCTTGATACAGATTTAATTCCACTTGAAACACTATACAAATGGTGCGAAATTGCAAGAAAAATATTGGATGAAGGTAATTGGAATGTCTCAAGAGTAATTGCTCGTCCGTATAAAATTATTGACGGAAAGCCAACCAGAATTTCAAAAGACAGAAGAGATTATTCAATGGTCCCAGCACATACAGTCTTAAACGAAATAAAAGACAAAGGCGGAAAAGTTATTGGCATAGGCAAAATTGAAGATATATTCTCAAAATCAGGTATAACACATGCTATTCACACAGGCTCTAACAAAGAAGGACTTGAATTAACACTTAAAGCAGTTAAAAATGAACTTGATTTAGATAAAATTGCTTATCCATCATCACATAATAAAACCTTTAATGATAAAACATTTATATTCACAAATCTTGTGGATACCGATATGTTATACGGACACAGAAATGATGCAAAAGGCTACGGAAAAGCTATTGAAGAAATAGATACATACGTTGATGATATTATAAATTCAATGAATGATGATGATTTGTTAATAATTACGGCTGACCACGGTTGCGACCCGACAGTTGAAGGAACAGATCATACAAGAGAATATGTGCCAATCCTTGTTTATCACAAAAATATAAAAGGCGAAAACCTCGGTATGATAAAAGGTTTTGACTATATTTCAAATAGAATTAAACAATGGCTTAATATTTAAAAAGTATAATTGAAATTTTAAAAGTTTTATATTATAATTTTTTAGGTGAAGGAATTCACACTGTATTTAAAATATAAGGAGAAAGTAAAATGACAGTAAAAGTAAATGATTCTTGTATCGGATGCGGCGCTTGCGAATCAATTTGTGACGCAGTATTTTCAGTAGACGGTGTTGCTCAAGTTGATGAAGCAGCAGTTGCAGATAATATGGATTGTGTAAAAGAAGCAGCAGAAGCTTGCCCAGTATCAGCAATCGAAGTTGAATAATTTTAAACAATTTAATTTAATAAAAAATAAACCGTTTGTATATTATGTACAAACGGTTTATTTTATTTATTCTTTATAATCACACACAAATACAATTTTTTGTTTTTTATCTGATTTCATCACTGATTTGCTATCAAGAGGAATTAAATTACCCTCAGCATCCAAATTACCTTCAATGGTGCAAACAAATTTATCAGAAATCTCACCCTTTGAAGATTGAGTCTGTTCAGATGAATTATTACTGATAGCTTCTCTTTGATTTGATTCAAGCTCTCTAATTCTTATATTAAATTCAGTTTCAAGCCGTCTTATTCTATTACTCAAATCCAGCACATCGCGTTCTGTTACATTTCCAACAGAATTATTATAATCTTCACTATCAGGAGCATGTCTTTCTTCCCTGTTTTGATAATCTGATGAATTTTGAGGATTATTTTTATTTCCTACCTTATAACTGTCAATTATCATAGGAGTGCTAATAATCATGATGACACCAAGCACAATTACAGAAATAATTGCATAACCCATATTCGACATAGCATTTCTTTTTTGCATAAAAACTACCTTTTCTTCACTACACAGGAATTTCACTTATAACTGAATTTAAAGCTTCCAAAGCATCTGCAGGAAGTTTATCACGACCTGCTTTTTCAGTTTCACGAGATTTTACAAACTCAATTCTATCATTCATACGAGCCTTGAATTGCTTTGCATAATCCGCATTAGAAAAAGATGTATCTAACCCTTCAATATCCATAATTTGAATATCTGAGAAATTTTCCCACTTATGGAACTTTGCATTTCCTTCAACTATAGCTTCTATAATAGCTAAAGTCGTTTCTTTTTTAACTTTTGTTCCCATATAATCTCCTGTATTCAAGATATAGCAATCTACACCATCAGAGATTAATTTTTTAAACCTTTCATAATCAACAGAAAGCGGATAAACTCTGAATGGATTTGCATAAGGTTCTACAACCAAGGCATTTGGATCAACCCCTTTAGCAAGCCTCTCTGCAGAAGATCTTTTAGTCGCCAGAGTAGCGCCCATTGCAGAACCTAAGGAAGGTCCAGACAGCTTTAAAACAGGTGGAATTGTAGGATCTTTCATAAGCCAAAATATAGCGTTTATCGGCTCATCAATTCTATCAACCCTATTAGGCGACCAGAGTTTTGATTTAACTGCACGTCCGTTTCCGTTTCTGATATCTTCTGTAACAGATACAATCTTACCGTCAGGGAAAGCTATTGCACCTGCATTTTGCTGAGTTAAAATAAATTTATTATCTTCACTTCCGATTGGATAATCTGCAGTTTTATCAAAATAAGCAGGTTCCAATGCAATAGAATATTTTTTATCTACATTTATTATAAAAGCATCATCGTGTAAAACTGTAATATTGAATTTGTTACCATGTTTTGCATGAGTAATAGTAGATTTACCTGAGCCTGAAAGGCCAAACACTGCTGTTCTAAAAGATTTCCCATCTCCAAGATTGTAACGTTTCATACCACCGTGGCAAGAGGCATAACCGTTACGAGAAGCACAACCCCAAGCAAGAGTTAAAGTACCTTTTTTATGTTCCCCAAAATATCGCATACCTAAAATTGCTGCACAATTATGTTCCGGATCAAAGAAGGTCAAACCGTATGGGAAATCAGGATGTGACCAATCAGGATCTGAGAATACAAAAATATCTCCTTCATCAATATTTCTTGAATCTGAATATAATTCTGCATAAACTTCATTTATATATTGAAAATTCAGCATCCAACTATATAAAATATTTTCAAAACCTTCAGGAATAAGCAAATGCGCTTTTACCATAAAATCTTTGTCAAGTCCGATTAGCGCTTCTGTTCTATACATTAGCCTGTCTCTTGTACGGTAAATTGCTTCTCTTATAACAGGCAACAAAACTTGTAAATCACAATCAGGATCACCAACAATATTTCTTGCCGCAGCACATCTTCCAACGACAGCGCCATCATTAAATAAAAGCTGATTAGCTCCCTTTGGCAATCCGATTTTTTCAGGTTCATAAACAGGCATACCTGTCAACTCAATAGTCCCGGGACTATTTTTTGCCAATTTATAAGCTTCCGCAACTGTTTTTATCTCCTCAACATTATTTCCAAAAAACGGAGCAATAATAGTCGCCCTCGCTGCAGACATAAGCTTTTTTAAGTCCTCAGAAGTTGAAAAAAATTCTTTTGTAGCCATAAAACCCGAACTCTCCTATTTTCTAAAAAATAATATCACAAAACGCACATTCGCGCAATAATTTAAAAAAAAACTAACATATAAAAATTTTTCACAAATATCATAAATACGGGTAGTTACAAAAAACAAATATTGTGCTAATATATTGATGTAAAAAAATTAGAGAAGGGGATTCTATTAATGAATTTGAAAAATTTTAAAATTCTTATATTAATACTAGCTATCGCAGCAGGAACAAATATATTTGCAGCTACATCAGGCTATACTATTGTAAGTGCAAACGGAGTTCAAACACAAAGTTCAACTCCTGCTTATTCAACAGTAAACCCACTTGATATTGTTGCAAGACCAAACTTTTATCTTAATAAAAATGTTAAAATAAAAGCTAAATTCGATAAATTTTCAACACTTGGGCTAGACTACAAACCAGCAATGAGAAGCTCTCAGGATTACATCTCATTCTTAATTCAACGTCCGGATGTTACAGATCACAACATTCCGCTTTCAGAATTGAAAATATTTATCAAAAGAGCAGAAGCTGAAAAATATATCGACTTGAATTCAGGCGACATCGTAGAATTTAGCGGCAAAGTATTTTCTAATGCCTTGGGAGATGCTTGGATGGACGCTGAAAAATTCACAGTAATCAGCACTAAGCCAAAAGAAGAGAAATAAAAAAACACAATAATTTATAACGGAGTTAAGAAATGAGCGATAAAAAAAATGAAGTCTTTTTAACAATACATGGACACTTTTACCAACCTCCAAGAGAAAATCCTTGGCTTGAAGCAATTGAGCTTCAAGATAGTGCCCTACCTTTCCACGATTGGAATGAAAGAATTAACAAAGAATGCTACAACCCTAACTCCGTTTCTAAAATAGTTGACAGCAGAAACAGAATTCTTGATGTTGTTAACAACTACGAACACATGAGCTTTAACTTCGGTCCTACGCTTCTTTCTTGGATGGAACATTATGCACCTTTAACTTATGAAAGAATTATTAAAGCCGATATCGAAAGTATTTCTCAACATAACGGACATGGAAACGCAATAGCTCAAGTTTACAACCATATCATTATGCCTCTTGCTAATGAAAAGGATAAAGAAACCCAAATAAAATGGGGTATTAGAGATTTTGAATACCGCTTTGGGCGCAAACCTGAAGGAATGTGGCTTGCAGAAACTGCTGTTGATGATGATACCTTAAGACTTTTAGTCGAAAACGGCATTAAATTTACAATTTTGTCACCATATCAGGCTTTAAAATTCAAAAAAGAAAAAGATAAAGACTGGACTGATGTAAGCTGGGGCAACATTGATCCTGCACGCTCTTACAAATATAATATTAAATCAGCACCTGGAAAATCAATTGACTTATTCTTCTACGACGGTGCAATATCACGCTCTGTTGCTTTTGACGAACTTTTAAAAGACGGTAACAAGTTTATTAAACGTTTAAAAGAAGGGGTATCTGATTTAAGAGATTATCCTCAATTAGTTCATATCGCAACAGATGGTGAAAGTTACGGACACCATACAAAATTTGGCGATATGGCTCTTGCATATATTTTAAAAATAAAAGCTAAAGATGAAGGCTTTACAATCACAAATTACGGTGAATACCTCGAAAAATACAGAAGCGATTGTGAAGTTGATATAAAACAAGCATCAAGCTGGAGTTGTTTCCACGGTGTAGGTCGTTGGAAAGAAGACTGCGGATGCTCAACAGGCGGACATCCGGGGTGGAATCAAAAATGGAGAAAACCTTTAAGAGAAGCCTTAGACTACCTTAGAGATGAACTTGTTGTCCTTTTTGAACAAGAAGGTGCAAAATATTTCGATAATGTTTGGGAAGTACGTAACAACTATATCAACGTTATTTTAGACAGAAACGAAATAAATGTAAAAAAATTCCAACATGATAATTTCAAACCTGATTTATCAGATGAACAAAAAGTTCATGCGATGGAATTGTTGGAAATTCAACGACAAGCACTTCTTATGTACACAAGCTGCGGCTGGTTCTTCTCAGAAATTTCAGGGATTGAAACAGTACAAATAATGAAATATGCAGCCAGAGCAATGCAACTTGCATCTAAATTTACAACAAAAAATCTTGAAGAAAAATTCTTGAACATTCTTGCAGAAGCAAAAAGTAATATTCCTGAACACGGAACAGGAAAAGATATCTTTGAAAGATTTGTCAAACCATCAATTGTTACAACAAAACAAATTGCAAGTTTATGGGCTTTGTCATCTTTATATGAAGATTTTGAAGATGAAGAAAGCGTTTATTGCTATACAATTACACGCCACGCATACAAAAAAGTACAAAAAGCCCTATCAACATTTGTTGTCGGACATATTGAAATTCAATCAAAAATTACATTGCAAAAATCAAATGTTATGTTTGCTCTAATGCAATATTCAGGCGGAGATTTCCATTGTTCAATAAAAGAATATTCAGATGATGCTGAATTCAACAGAATAAAAACAGATCTTATAAAAACATTCTTGATGAATCCTTTGACTGAAATTATTAGAGCTCTTGATGAATATTTTGGAAAAGAATACTTTACATTAAAAGATATATTTATCGAAGAAAGACGTAAAATTTTACAAATTCTTCTTAGAGGTAAACTTGAAAAATTCTCTCAAACATACCAGGAAATGTATGATGAAGGCAAAGGTTCAATTTACCACTTGCAAGGCTTGGGATTAAAAATTCCTGATGAATTCAAAATTTCAGCAGCTTATGCACTAAGCCACAAATTCAATGATATCGTAATACATTCAGACGGCTTTATTGATGATGAACTTATACAACAAGCAGTTGACTTGAATTATGAAGCTAAGAAAATAGATATTCAACTTGATAAATCACCTTCTAACTTGATATTCGGGAAGAAAATTCTTCAAAATATCAACAGGCTTGTTCACAGTTTTGAAATTCAACAAGCTGATGTTGTATTAGAAATTTTTGATAACATTAGAAAATTAGAATTACAAATCGATATTTCTGAAGCCCAAAACACATATTTCACTAAAATTTATCACAGAATAGGTGAAATTCTAGAATCAGAAGACTTTAATAAAAAACGTTCTTCAACCAAAAGATTTGTGGAAATGCTTCTTGATATCGGAGAAAACTTGAATATCAATACAGAATTTTACAGAAAAAAATTAGATAAATTAATGCTGCAATAATAAAGTTTTAGGATTTTACCAATTTTCTGAACCATACTTTTTATAAGCATTAATATTATTCAAAATTTTATTCTCAACAGAAGATATTTTTTGCAAAGTATCTTTATCATTTGTTCGCATACGCAAAAGTTTGAGTTCAAGCAAATCCTCTTTAGACCGCCTTATTTTTTGCTTAATTTCTTCTCTTTGCCAAAAGAGCCACCCCTCAAACCCGCATCCCGGCGGAACAATTGACCAAGGAGAAGACGGACAATGCTTACATAAATCTAAACGAGTTTCATATCTTGAACACAAATTATCATCCTGAAGATATTTGCAAGTATAAAATGTAATCTCATTTTCATTATATTTTCCATCATCTATCAGGCGATTAATAATGTTATCAACAATTCCTGCATCGACTTTTCTTGCTTCTTCAATTGAATTAAAAGGAACAAACAGTGATAGAAAATCTTTTGCACCTTTATCACCGGAATTTGCCATTTCGAGTAATTTTTTATACGGGGTTGAAGTTGTAACGACACGACAGCATTTTCCGCACATGTGGCACAAATGTTGCGGACGTTTATTCAAATAGTTTTCTTCATAATTACCCATACAAAAATTATAGCTATCATGCAAAATATAAAAAATAATGTAACATTTCTTAAAATAAACGCAATAAATTATAACATATTTACTTTATTAATATAGTAAGTAGTAAAGGGTAGTTTTTATGCAAAGTTCTGTAGGACAACAAAACATACAACAGCAACCGTTAAAGGCGCAGGTACAAACTGCACCACAACAGCATACTCAAAATGTAACTCAAGCGGTACAAACATCTGTACCTCAACAAACTACAATGGCTCAACCGACACAACAATATATGTCGGCACAACCTCAATATCAAACATCACCGATTAATTCTCCACAACCACAAAGCCAAAATGTTCAAGTTCCGAATTATTCAGGTGTAAATATACAGATATTTAATCCGACAGTAACTCCTCCAGGATCAACTGCTCCGGTATATAATGTTAATGCTCCAAATTATGGAAATACACCTGTTTCAGGCTGTTATCCTTCAAACTATTATACAAATGATTGGGGTAAAGGCAACCTTGACGGGCAAAATATAAATAACAATAATGGAAATAATACAACAAATTCAACCAATACAACTAATACAACAGAAAACAAAACAACAAATAAAAAGACAGAAAAACGAGAAATAGTACAATTAACAGATGACTATATAAGAAATCTTGAAAATTACTTAAACAGTCAGGATAAAGAAGTTCGACTAATGGGTGCAAAAGAAGTAATTGCAAGACTTGAAGAAGATCATTCAAGAAAAGATGATAAAGCATTAAATGCCTTAGTAAACAAAATGCTTCAAGACCCTTCAACTCCTGTAAAAATACTTGCACTTAGCGCACTTGATGCAGGAGTAGTATCAGGCGATGACTATACAGTAGGTCTGTTAAAACAAATGCAAAATTCAACATCAGGCTACGGACAAGATGCAATGCAAGCAACAAATATCTTACTGAAAATGTCAGGCAAGAAAGTTGAAAAAGAATTTGAAGTAAAAGATAACAAAAACAATCAAACACAAACAACTTCAAACTCAACAAAAACAGCAAATACAACTGAAAACAAAGCTGAAACAGCAACAACAGCAGCAAAATAGTAGGTAAAGTATGAGTATTAGTACAGCACTAAAATCAGTAAAAAGTAATATTCCAAAATATATATACAAAGGAGCAGGCGTAGCTGCTTTAGGTATAATTGGTTATGATGCTCATGTTTTAGGGAAACTTCAATCAGATGTATATTCTAAAACAGGAGATGCAGATGCTTGTATGTCCGCATTCAACAATTCTCAATATTTAACAAGTCCAAGTATTACAATGTCTAATTTAAAAAAAGGAGTCTTCAACTGGGAAGTTGACAGTAACATACGCCACTTTGTAAATTCAGGCATCGGATACTTTAAAGGTTTTGGCTCAATGCTTGTTGACAGCGTCATTCCATTAGGTCTTGGTCTTGGTGCACTTTTAGGGAAAGGGAAATGGTCTAAATTTTCAGCTATCGGTTTAGGCGTATTCGGTGTCGTTAAAATTTTCAAAGACGTATTAGGCTTCGGCCATTATAACGACTTAAACAAGAAATATTAACCGTCTGAGCTTTCCATATAAGCTTTGTACAAATCAGGACGTTTAATTTTGGTTCTTTTAATACTTTCATTTAAACGAAATTCATTTATCTCTTTATGATTGCCATTTAACAAAACTTCAGGGACCTTCAGACCTCTAAATTCTCTTGGTTTTGTATATTGAGGATATTCAATAAGCCCGTTTGCAAAGCTATCTTCCTCAGCAGATTCAATCTTGCCAAGCGTACCTTCAAGTTTTCGACTGACTGCATCTATAAGACACAAAGCTGGCAATTCGCCTCCTGTCAAAACAAAATCGCCAATAGAAATTTCTCTTGGCTTTATTATTTCTCTTATTCTTTCATCAAAACCTTCATAATGACCGCAAAGCATGATTATTTGTTCAAATCCTGCAAGCTCATTTACAATCTTATCTGTCAAAGGTTCACCCTGTGGAGAAAGCATTACCGTCAATGAATTATCCATCCTTTTTACACTTTCATAAGCATCAACATAAGGCTGAGCCATCAAAACCATACCTGCCCCGCCTCCGTATGGAGTATCATCAACTTTTTTGTGCTTATCCAATGTAAAATCTCTTGGATTAATTGTATTAACTTTCAAAATTCCGCTTTCAACAGCACGTTTTAAAATACTATAATTACAACTCTGCTCAATCATTTCAGGGAATAAAGTTAACACATCAAATATCATTATTCAATCAATCCTTCAATATTGTTTATTGTAATTTTGCGTTCTTTAATATTTACATCAGTGACAATTGCCTTAACAAACGGAATTAATACAATATTTTTGGAATTTGTTTTAACTGATAACAAATCACTCGCCCCATTATTGGAAACCCCAACAACAAAGCCTTGCTTCACACCGTTTTGATCAAAAACTTCAAGGCTCACAAGCTCATCAATTAAAAATTCATCTTCCTCTAAAGCCTCTCTTATAGTTGATTCCTCTACATATAAAAAAGCACCTTTATATTCCATCAATTCATTTATTGAATTAATTTCCTTAAATTTCACTAGGGCAAAATTTTTGTGTAGCCTTGTACTTTGAATATTTAAAGGCAAATAATCGTGATCTTTTTTAATAAAAACTTTATCAAGTGAGCAGAAAAAATCTGCCTGATTTTTAGTAAAACCGACTTTAGCTTCGCCTTTTATACCGTGAAAATTCAAAATTTTACCGACTGATACAAACTTTGTCATAAATCCTAATCCGAAGTTTCTTCAACCTTTTTTGGTTTTCTTCCTCTTTTAGGTTTAGCAGGTTCTTCAGCAGGTTTTGCATCTTCTGACTTTTTATCTTCTTCAACAACCGGAGCTTTTTCTTCTTTGTCAGCTTGTTTAGCTTTTTCAGCTTCTTCTTTTTGCTTTTTAAATTCTTCCGGCAAATCAGGTCTATCTTGATTCCATCTTGCTAATCCCATTTGAGAGCGGATTAAGCCGATACCAACATGGACTCTCCATTCATCCATTTTTAATTGAGCTGCAATAATTTTGTGGCAACCAATCGGAGGTAAAGGTAAAAGTGGTTCATATAAATTCTTTATTGCAAAAAGTTGATCCGGAGAAATTGCCAATTTACGTTTAGGGAACGGCAATTTCGGAAGCATCATTTTTTGTCTTACAAGATTTATACCAAAGAAAACTTTTCTTGGTTCCAAACCGATTTTTTCACCGATTACTTCGTGACAATCAGGGTTTGGCAAAGGAAGCATAGCTTTATAAAGCTTTTCAATTTGTTCTAATTGCTCCTTACTTACCAAAAGTTGTTTTGGTGCTTTTTTCTGTGGACGTTTATTAAAGTTATTTCTGTTATTAAATCCACCGCCTTGAGGGCGTCTGTTGTTGTTAAATCCCGGTCTTTGGCTTCTGTTATTGTTATAACCGCCTTGACCTCTGTTATTATAACCTGAGCGATTATAACCGCCTTGATTTCTGTTATAACTTGGTCGGTTATTGTTGTAATTATTTCTGCTATAACCGCCTTGATTGTTATAAGGTCTTGGATTTCTGTTATATCTTTGCGGTTCAGGATCTCCGCCTGCGCTATAGTATCGTGGAGCTTCTTCTGTTCCACCTGCGCTGTAACCGTTTAAAGGTTGTTCTTTAGCAGGAGTTGAAGCCTGACTTATTGTTTCATCAGTTGATGAATGTGACAACATCATTTTTTTATCCGGATACAAACAATCTGGACAAATAACTCTTTTGGGGTTTTTAGTTTCAAATTCACGACCGCATTTGATACACTTGTTTACATACATAATGAAAGCCTCTTAATTAAAAAAATAATAACGTAATTCCGGGTTAATAAAGTAAAAAATTTCTCCTCAGTAAAAATATATATTTTCTAACTCTATATCAATGTTTACATTATAACATGCTTTATAATTTTTTGCAACATGCCAACTTATTTTTCAAGCCAAAATGTAACAGGACCATCGTTGACAAGCTCTACATCCATCATTGCGCGAAATTTTCCTGTTTCGACTTTTATGTTTTGTTCTTTCAGATATTTAATAAAATATTCATATAAGTCAACAGCATCTTGTGGAGAAGCAGCTTTATCAAAAGATGGGCGGGTACCTTTTTTACAATCACCGCATAGCGTAAATTGAGAAACTACAAGGAGTTCGCCATTTACATCTTTTACGGATAAATTCATTTTTTCATTTTCATCTTCAAATATACGCAGTTTCAAAATTTTATCAGCCAATTTTTCTGCATTAACTTTTTCATCTTCCTTTTCCACACCGAGAAAAATAAGAATTCCTTTGTTTATAGACGAATATAATTTTCCTGAAATACTTACAGATGCTCTTTTTACTCTTTGAATTAATGCTTTCAATTTTGTTAATTAACCTTTCCTCTTAATTGTCCGCAAGCCGCATCAATATCAGCTCCGCGTTCCAATCTTACAGTAACCTTTTTACCTGATTGTTCCAAAAGTGATTTAAAACGCATTATTGAATTACCTGAAGGCTTTTTATAATCATTTTTCTCTGTCGGATTATATGGAATTAAATTTATATTACATTTCAAATCGTGCAAATACGCAACCAATTCTTTTGCACTTTGCAACGTATCATTCAAATCTTTTATCAAAAGATATTCAATTGTAATTCTTCTTCCTGTCTTTTCAATATATCTTTTCAAAACCTTTTTAAGTTCAGCCATAGGATATTTATTTTCAATAGGCATTAATTGTTTTCTGATTTCATGGTTTGGCGCATGCAAAGAAATTGCAAGAGTTGATTGCATATCCTCATTTGCAAGTCTTTCAATTCCGGGGATTATTCCGGATGTAGATACTGTCAATCGTCTTGCACCTATTTGAAAATTTTCATTAAATATTTCCATAGCCTTTAAGACATTATCAAGATTTAAAAGCGGCTCGCCTTGCCCCATAAAAACAACATTGGTAACCTTCAATCCTGTATCACGTTGAATCATCAACACTTGTTCAATAATTTCTTTATAAGTTAAATTTCTTATAAAACCGCGCTTTCCTGTTGCGCAAAAAGAACAATTAACGGCACAACCAACCTGAGAGCTTACACAAGCCGTTAAATTTGCACGATTATCAAAACGCATCAATACAGTTTCAACACACTCTCCATCAGGGTATTCAAGAAGATATTTCAACGTTCCGTCACTGCTTTCTTGCTTAACCTTTATTTTTGTATCCGTAACAGTTGCTACTTTTTTTAATTCTTCCCTGAATTTTACGGATAAATCAGTCATTTCATCAATACTTTTAACCGATTTTAAATAAATCCAATTATGAATTTGACGCGCTCTGAACTTTGAAGCTTTTAATTCGTCTGTAATTTTTTCTATTTCTTGTAAATTTAAACCTGATAAAGTAATCATAATCTTTTTAACTTAAACTTTCTCCTGACGCAAAGATTTTTAATTCTTTGAAACAGGTATTTTTTGTTTATAATAATCTATTATTTCAACCATTGCATGAAGCATCATAGCAACAGGTTCAGCAAGTTTTCGCCACTCATAATATCCGCAGGATTTCGGCAAAATGCTCAAAGGATTGTCAGGGAAATCCCTGCATATTTGAGGACGATTTTCATAATCCGAACATCTTTTGCAATCATTTAGTTTTGGACAATGATAAAAATAAACTTCTTCATCTACACTACTATCCAAAAGCTCAATATATTGAGGATAAACTTTTCTTGCTTCTTCCTTTGACTTATAAGGGACAAATATTCCTGTAAATTGTGTTGCAAATTTATCACCATTTTTTGCTCTTTTCGTTAATTCATCATAAGAAAATTCAGAACAAGCCAAATTACAGCAAGTAGCGCAACCATTGCAGGAATAATTTTCTCTCAATTTCAATATTTCATTCCATTTTCGATAAATTTCATGAGAAATATCTTTTTCAAACATATCTAAAACGGCATACTGCCATTTTTGCCCTTCGGAACCTTTTTCATAACTGTCAAAAATATCCCCCTCAATCCCTTCAGGTTTTATTTTATCAACACGATCTTTTATAGCATCTGAAGATTTGAGAAAAATTTCTCGATACATCTGCTTCATATTATTAACAGTATCTTTTAAGCTATCCATAGCTATATGATATCATAAATTTTTAAGGATTGTAAAAATTTTCCATAAAATATAAAAAAATTTTATTTTTCAATTTAAAATGTGTATGCGAAAAGGAGATTTTTTATGAAAATTTCTGCAATCGGTCCTCATACATATTTTAATGGCTCTGAACAAAATTATAAAGATACAATAAAAGAGAAATCCAATACAACTCTTAAACTTGCAATAGGAACAGCTATTGCAGGCGCAGGGCTGCTTGCTGCATATTATATAACGAAAAAACCGCCTAAAATTAATCAAAAAAATACAACATCTAAAACTTTACAAGAAACAACGAACAATATAAAAGAATCTGCTCAAAATCTACAAGAAAAAGCAGACGACATAAAAGAATCTACCCAAACAATTCTTAAGGAAAATGGTCAAAAAATTATAAAAAAATATTTCTATGACGGAGCAACTGAAAAAATAGAAAAATCATTCTATGATAAACACGGCAAAAAAATAAAAAAACAACAAGTAATAACAGAGCTTATATATACCTCAAAAATCCCAACTGGTTATAAAAAGACTATAACAAACTTTAAAGATAATAAGCAAACAACACAACGTGTTACTTATTTAAGTTTGGACGAAAAACCGAAAAAAACAATCTCTAACAATAAAACAGTAGATTACTTCTATGATTTAGACGAACCAAACAAAATAATTGGACACGCTTTCTCTACAGGTGATAAAAAACTTATTTTACAACTTGAAAAAGATAAAAATTTCAAAAAAGAATTTTCTAACCTTGAAAATATTCATAAATGGATTAATACCAACTATGAAAATTTATAAATTTTCGAATATTCTATGAAATATCCCATCTTCCGCAAGTTCCGCCCCAACGAGCGATAATATTACCTTTGATATCTTTAATTTTATCAACGTGGTGAATATCTTCTCCGCCTTCAACAATTGTAATAACTTCACAATTGTTTGAGCAACCTGTACAATCACAAGTTATAGAATGGAAGTTCATCTCACCAACTTCCCAACCTTTGAAAGTTGTATGAGCATCTGTATATTGATGATTTTCCATTGCAAGCAATGCAGCACCAATTGCACCCATTGTCTGATGATGATCAGGAACAACAACTTTATGACCTAAAGCTTCTTCAAAAGCTTTTACCATACCTGAATTTGTTGCAACACCGCCTTGGAAAGAGAATACAGGCAAGAGTTCTTTACCTAAAGCAAGGTTAGCAAGGTAATTACGAACAAGAGCCTGACAAAGTCCGTATAACAAATCTTCAACAGGATATCCAAGCTGTTGTTTGTGAATCAAGTCACTTTCAGCAAATACACCGCAACGACCTGCAATACGAGCAGGGTTTTCTGACTTTAACGCAGTATCACCAAATTCTTCGATAGGAACATTCAATCTTTGAGCCTGATGGTCAAGAAAACTTCCTGTACCAGCAGCACATACAGTGTTCATTGCAAAATCAGTAACAATACCATCTCTTAAAATAATAATTTTACTATCTTGACCTCCAATTTCAAGAATAGTCTGCACACCCGGGACATTAATACTTGCAGCAACAGCATGCGCTGTAATTTCATTTTTAATAATATCAGCACCAACTAAAGCCCCAGCCAAGTTACGACCTGAACCTGTTGTGCCAACCCCCATTACATCATAATCTGTAAGCTTTTTAGCATAAAGCTCATTCAAACCTTTTTGAACTGCCATAACAGGCTTACCGGCAGTTCTAAGCATGTAACTGTCTACATATTTACCTTTTTCATCAACTAATGCTAATTTTGTTGTTACCGAACCAACATCTATCCCTAAGTATACTGTTAAACTCATACATTTCCCTCTATCTATATTGAATATAACTTTATACTAACACAAAAAAAAATAAAAACTACGTTATTTTTACTGATTTATTAAAACATATAACAAAAACGGCCACCCATTTTCAAGAGTGGCCGTTTTTAATTTTTGAGTTTATCCTCAATACTATTTAGCAGATTTTGAAGGAATTCTCATTGCATAGAATGAACGAACAACAAATACTAATGCAACGATTAAGAATACCCATCCTGCAATAGGTGCAATACTTCTAAAGTTTTCAGAAATTGCAATTTCCATAGCTAATAAACCGAACAATGTTGTAAATTTGATAATCGGGTTCATAGCAACTGAAGAAGTATCTTTGAAAGGATCACCAACAGTATCACCAACAACTGTTGCTTCATGAAGCGGAGTACCTTTTTCTGCTAAGTCAACTTCAACAATTTTCTTAGCGTTATCCCAACATCCGCCTGCGTTTGCCATAAACACAGCTTGGAACAAACCGAATACGGCAATTGCAATCAAGTAGCTTACAAAGAATGCAACAGGAGCTGATGTTAAACAATTTGGAGCTGACAAGCAAGCAAATGCAAGAGCAAATGCGAACAATGCGATAAAGATATTAATCATACCTTTTTGAGCATATTGAGTACAAATTTTTACAACTTCTTTTGAATTTGCAACATTTGCGCTCTTAGAATCAGCATCACCAAGTTTAATGTTATCTTTGATATATTCAGTTGCAGAATAAGCACCTGTTGTTACAGCCTGCATAGAAGCACCTGAGAACCAGTAGATAACCGCACCACCTGATAAGAAACCAAGTAATGTATATGGGTTTAATACGTTCAAAATCATTTCAGGATCAATACCTAAAGTTGTTTTGATAACCAAAATCAATGAGAAAATCATTGTAGTAGCACCAACAACAGCTGTACCGATTAATACAGGTTTTGAAGTTGCTTTGAATGTGTTACCTGCGCCGTCATTTTCTTCTAAGTATTTTTTAGCGTTATCAAAATCAGGTTTGAAACCGAATTCTTTTTCAATTTCTTCGCCAACATTTGGAATATCTTCGATTAAAGATAATTCATAAACTGATTGAGCGTTATCTGTTACAGGTCCATAAGAGTCAACTGCAATTGTTACTGGCCCCATACCTAAGAAACCGAATGCTACAAGTCCGAATGCAAATACAGACGGATAGATCATTACAGCTTCAGGAATATGAATTGATGCAACATAAGCAAGTCCCATCAATAATACAATTACCATACCAATCCAAAATGCTGAGAAATTACCTGCTACAATACCTGAAAGAATTGTCAAAGAAGCACCGCCTTCGCGTGATGCAGTAACAACTTCTTCGGTATGTTTAGCTTTAGGAGAAGTAAATATTTTGGTAAATTCAGGAATCAAAGCTGCGCCTAAAGTACCGCAAGAAATGATTGTAGATAATACTAACCATAATTTACCGCCCATATCAGCTAATAACCAGTGGCTTACGCCAAAAGTCATAGCGATTGAAAGAATTGAAGTTAACCAAACAAGGTTAGTTAACGGTTTTTCAAAGTCAAATTTATCTGTTTTAGCAGCATAGAATTTGTCAACTATACCGTTAATCCAGTATGCAACAACTGATGTTACAATCATCAAGAATCTCATTACGAAAATCCAAGTCAATAATTGAACCTGATTAGCTTCACCAACAACAGCTAAAAGAATAAATGAAACAAGAGCAACACCTGTTACACCGTAAGTTTCAAAACCATCAGCTGTAGGCCCTACAGAATCACCGGCGTTATCACCTGTACAATCGGCAATTACACCAGGGTTTCTAGGGTCGTCTTCTTTAATACCGAATTGAATTTTCATCAAGTCAGAACCGATATCGGCAATTTTTGTAAAAATACCACCTGCAACACGAAGAGCAGAAGCACCTAAAGATTCACCGATTGCAAAACCAATAAAGCAAGCACCTGCGATATCGCCAGGAACGAATAACAAAATTGTCAACATCAAAATAAGTTCAACAGATACAAGGCAAACACCAATTGACATACCTGCTTTTAAAGGAATATTTAAAATATTCAAAGGGTTTCCTTTTAAAGAAACAAAAGCAGTTCTTGCATTTGCCAAAGTGTTCATTCTGATACCGAACCAAGCAACTGCATAAGAACCTAAAATACCGATTACAGACCATGCCAAAATAATTAAAACATTTTTCAAAGGCATATTCTGCAAGTAACCGAAGTAAAAAGCGATACATAAACCGATTAATACTTCCAAAACAAGTAAAAATTTACCTTGTTGAATCAAGTAAGTTTTACAAGTTTCAAAAATTGTATTACCCACTTCAGCCATAGCTTTGTGAACATCCAATTTTTTAATTCTGAAAAATTCAATAAATCCAAATATCAAACCTACAACAGAAATTGCAATTCCGATTAACAAATAGTTAAAGAAACTGCCATTCACGTCTCTGATACTTGGAACAACCAAATCTGCTTCGCTTGCAAGAACAGGCGAAACACCCATTAGCAATGTAGCAAAAAGAGCCATCAATGCTTTTGGAGAAGTCAACTTTTTAATCATAATCTCTCCTTCACTAAAAATAAGTTGTCCTACTACTAATAATTAATAGTAATATTATAAAACAAATTTAAATATTTACAATAATGTAAAGAAAAAAACATCTAATACTTCTTTAAAATAATATAGAGTTTTTCCAAATTAATACAAATAAACATCTTCCAACAGCTTAATTTCAAATTCGCTACCTGCAGGAATTGAAATTCGAGCGCCTTTAGACCAGATTGCAAACAATGGAGAGCCTACAAAATTTACTGCATAAACTAAAATTCCGGTAATTGTCGGAATAGGAGAAACAATTACACCAACAGGGTTATCAGCAAGTTTTGACGATGTTCTGCGTGTTTTTTTGTAGAAGTTTTCACCTTTATCAATTTGATTTGCAACACCTTTCCAGTAACTGCGCTTGCCCTTCATATTATTAAAAAATATTTTTTTCATATTAGCTTTTGTAATTTTCCCATGGACAGATCTTGTTTGACCATTTACGGTAATACTATCCACCATAAGTACGACAAGTCCGCCATTCCCGCTCATTTGAGGTTGGTGAGAATCTTCTACTACTGCAGTAAATTTTGTCCCAACAGGAACTGTTATATATCTTTGCGTAACAGGTCTGATAGATGTAAATGATACCTTTGCACCTTCTTTTAAGTAATCAGAAATTACAGAATTTGATTTAACCCTGAATTTTGTACCTTTTTTAATTCTTATTGCAGTTGATTTATCATATTTATAATCATTTTGGAAATTTTTAACTCTTATTTGCGGCTTAGCTTCTTGTTGGGCAGGCAATGTCTTAGGCGGAGCACTCGTCTGAGATTGAGTTGCTTTTACAGGTTGAGATGTCTGCACAGATTGAGAAGGAGAAGTTTTAGGCAAACTTGGGAGAGTTTGTTCAAGTTTTGACGGGTCATAAGTTCTTCTTATTTCATCGTCAACAGAAGTATCCAATTCAAAAGCAAAAATCGGCATTGCACTAATTAAAAGTGCAAATACCGAACTTATAAATTTTTGCAAAAAATTCAACTTCATTTTATTTTAACATTTCGTTAATTGCTTTTGCGGCTTTTTTACCTGCTCCCATAGCATTAATTGCATTAGATTCGCCAACCGGAGCAACATCTCCGCCTGCATATACTGTCGGAATATTTGTTGCACGAGTTTCGCCATCAACTGTGATATAACCTTTTTTATCGGTTACAATTTCTATACCGTCTGCTTCTGCCGAACGTTGAATAATTGGGTTTGGACCTGTACCTAATGCAACAATTACAGTATCAAGATCCATAATTTCAGTTTTTCCTGTCGCTACAGGACGTCTTCTACCTGATTCATCAGGTTCTCCCAATTCCATAACTTCCAGTTCAACAGATTTTACATAACCGTTTTCTCCAATAATTTCTTTAGGTGCGTATAAGAATTTGAATACAACACCTTCTTCTTTAGCGTGTCTGATTTCTTCCAAACGAGCAGGAAGTTCTTTTTCCGTTCTTCTGTAAATTATATAAACTTCTTCAAATCCTACACGAACAGCAGTTCTCGCTGCATCCATTGCAACGTTGCCACCGCCAAAGATTGCGGCTTTTTTACCAACTCTTAAAGGTGTCGGACTATCAGGTTGTCCTGCGTGCATTAAGTTTACTCTTGTTAAAAATTCGTTTGCAGAAAATACACCGTTTAAATTTTCTCCCGGAACGTGAAGCATTTTAGGTAATCCTGCACCTGAGCAAATAAATATTGCGTCAAAACCATCTTCTTTTAATTGTTTTAGAGTAATAGATTTTCCAACAACAACATTTGTATGGAATTTTACACCCATAGCCTTCAAGTTTTCAATTTCTCTATCAAGAACAACACGAGGCAATCTGAAAGGTGGAATACCATATCTTAAAACACCGCCTAATTCATGCAATGCTTCAAATACTTCTACATCATGACCTGCTTTTCTCAAATCACAAGCAGCAGTCATGCCTGCGCATCCTGAGCCGACTATTGCAACTTTTTTACCTGAAGGTTTAATTTCAGGCATTGCTGCTTTAGTATTATCGCCTACATATCTTTCTAAAGCTCCGATTGCAACAGCTTCGCCTTTAATTCCTAAAATACAATTACCTTCACATTGTCTTTCTTGAGGGCATACACGTCCGCATACAGAAGGCAACATACTTGTCTGACGGATAATTTCTCCGGCCTTATTCAAATCTCCATCCTTGATTGCCTGAATAAAATCAGGAATATGAATATTTACAGGACATCCTTGAACACATCTTGGATTTTTGCAGTGCAAGCATCTTGATGCTTCAAGCTTAACTTGTTCTTCGGTCAAATTGCTTTCTACCGGATTAAAATTATGACGTCTTTCATTTTTATCTTGTTCTTTTACGTGTTGTCTTTCAACTGCCATTTTTATACCTCTCCCTATTCTATTATAATTTTACTTTCAAAAAATCTTTTATGCAAGAATATCAAAAAAAGTTAATAAATTATTGTAATTATTATACAATTATCTTTAAATATAAATATGGACATCACTGAAAAAAGCCGAAAATCTCTCGAATTTGATAAAATAGCAGAAAAGCTCTCAAATTACGCAAAAACAAAGCAAAGTAAAGAAATATGCCTAAAGACTTTGCCATTTGACGATATCGTAAAAATTAAGAACGAACTTAAATGCACTGCAGAAGCAAAATACATACTCGATATGCCAAATGATATTCCGATTGAATTTGTCGCAGATATTCAACAAATTCAAAAAAATATGGGAGCCACATATCTATCTGAAGAAGAATTAATTGACGTTGCAAAAACTCTTAAAACTTCAAGACTGGTAAAAAAATTCTTATCAGAAAATCTTCCGATGCTTTCTATAATACGAAATGCTGCACAAAACCTTGTGACAGACAAATTATTGGAAGATAAAATTTTTGCAACATTTGATGAAAACCTAAAAATTAAACAAGATGCAACCCCTGAATTAAGAGGGTTATTCGCATCTTTGAGAGATAATGAAAAAAATCTTAAAAACACCGTTAATTCTCTTTTAAATTCCGCAGATTTTTCAAAACATCTTCAAGAAAATATTTATACAACACGTGATGACAGAATTGTATTTCAAGTAATGGCATCATCAAAAAGCAAAGTTCCTGGGATTGTCCACGATGTTTCAGCCACAAACAAGACGTTTTATATAGAACCTGAACAAATCGTTCCGCTAAATAACAAAATCAGAGAAATACAATCAAAAATTCATTCAGAAATGGTTAGAATTCTTGCAGGCTTAACTTCACTTGTAAAAGAAGAAATTAAAGAGCTGATATTATCAGAACAAATTCTTGCAACAATAGATTATCACTTCGCAAAAGCTCGATATGCCGTAAAAATTCACGCAACAGAGCCTGAAATAGTTACTCATAAATTCCTTGAATTTGAAAATATGAAGCATCCTCTGCTTATTGACAATGTTGAAAATGTCGTAACCAACAACTTTGAAATCGGGAAAGATTACAAATCAGTAATCATAACAGGTTCAAACACAGGCGGTAAAACTGTTACGATTAAAACCATAGGCTTATACATATTAATGGCAAAAGCAGGAATGTTTCTGCCTTGCACAGCTGCAAAAATTTATCCGTTTGAAAACGTTTTTGCAGACATCGGAGATGACCAAAGCATTTTACAAAACCTATCAACCTTCTCATCTCATATGACAAATATTATAGAAATTTTAAAACAAAGTAATGAAAAAACATTTGTAATCTTAGATGAAATTTGTGCAGGGACAGATCCTGTCGAAGGTGCGGTGCTTGCTCAAGTAATATTAGAAAAACTTGCACAAAAACAGGTTTTATCAACAGTTACAACCCACTATGGAGAGCTGAAAGCTCTTGAATATCTAAATCCGTATTTCAAAAACGCATCAGTTGAATTTAACACAGAAACCTTAAAACCTACATACAAATTGCTTATTGGAATTCCCGGCTTAAGTAACGCAATCTCAATCGCAACAAATTTAGGACTGGATAAAGAATTAACAGAAAAAGCAAAAAATATAGTCGTATCAACAAAAGATCCATCAATTCTGGTTGTTGAAAAATTGCAGGAAACTCAAGCAAAACTTGCCCAAAATCTTGAAGAAGCAGAAAATTTAAAAGAAACTTCAGAAAATTTAAAAACTGAATACGAAAATTCTCTGGCACAAATAAAAAAAGATAAAAAGAAAACAGTAAAAATAATCAAAGACAAGTTTGACAGAGAATTATTAGAGGCAAAAGCCGAAATTAAACAAATTTTAGATGAATTACGCAAAGAAAAATCCGAAAAAATCGCACGTCGCTCTTATGCAAGACTTGCCCAAACAGAACAAAAATTCAGAGGAGATTTATCAGAATTTGATGAAAAACAACAATACGCTGAAATTGATTGGACAAAAGTTCAAAATGGCGACAAATTAATTTTAAAAGAACTTAATCAACCTGTAACAGTTCTTTCTTTACCTGATAAAAACGACTGTATAACAGTTCAAATGGGTAATTTCAAAACAAAAATCAAAACAAACAAACTTGCACCTTATGATTCTGCTTACGAAAAGAAAGAAAATGTATATCGTCCAAATTCATTTGAAAAATTTGAATTAAGAAAGACAAATATTTCAAGCACACTTGACTTGAGAGGCTACAAAGTTGAAGATGCACTTGACAGTCTTGAATTTTACCTTGATAAAGCAAGCCTTGCAAACCTTGCCTGTGTAACAATTATCCACGGGCACGGAACAGGAGCTTTAAAATCTGCTGTCAGAGATTTCTTATCAACATCGCCATACGTTGCAAAATTCCGTCCGGGAGAAGACGCCGAAGGCGGAGATGGCGTGAGTGTCGTTGATATAAATTAAATTTGTAATTTTATCCTTGCAAAAGTCAAAAAAAATGATACAATAACTTTGAAAGAGAGAGGATAAAACTATGATAATGATTGAAGATATTAGAAAAGAACACGAGCTTGTAGATTTGTTCTGCAGCCTTGCAGAAGTTCCATCTCCATCTATGCACGAAGAAAAAGTTGCTGAATGGATTAAAAATTACTGCGATAAAAACGGAATTGACTGTAAACTAGACAATTTTAAAAACGTCGTTATAAATATTCCTGCAACTGATAACACTAAAGAACCTTTAATGCTATCAGCTCACATGGATGTTATAGGTGATGACAGCCCTGTTAAAACTTACGTTGATGAAAACGGATATATCCACGCGATAGATAGAACCTTAGGCGGGGATGACAAAGCAGGTGTTGCAAATGCTCTTTATTTTGCAAAAAATCTTGTAAAATCAACAATGAAACACGGCGGACTGGAAGTTATGTTCACTCGTGATGAAGAAAACAATCTTTCAGGAATCAGAAATGCAAACCTTAAAAACTTTAAATCAAAATACGTTCTTGTTCTTGATAGCGACACTTTAGGTCAATGCGAAGTTTCTGGCGCAAGCTACACTTTAGCAAGAATTAAAGTTCACAGCTTCAAAGGCGGACATTCAGGAATCGATATCGGAGATAAAACGCGTGCAAATGCGGCAAAACTTATTGCTGATTTAATTTCTGCACTACCTCAAGGGGTATTTTATGAAGAAGAAGGCACAGTTATAACCTCCTGCAATATTGGCGGAATTTCAGCAGGTAATATCAATGTTACAAATATTATTAACACTGATGCGGAAGTAAGCTATTCAATCAGAAGTTCAAGTCGCAAAAAAGAAGAAGAATTAAAAAATAAAATGTCACTAACTGTTGATGAATTCAATGAAAAAAACAAAGAGCTTGCAAAAGCAACTATTGAATTTGAAGAACACTTGCCACCGTTTGAAAAAGTAGAAGATGATTATATTCCTATACTTTTTGAAGCAGCAGCAAAAAAAGCAGGAGTAACCCCTGATATTACATCATTCCACGCAGGGGCTGAAACTCATATTTATGCAAACGAAGTAAATGCAAATAGTGATAAATTCGTCCCATATTTATTAGGACTCGCAACAGTTTGCAATATGCATTCAAAAAATGAATACCTTGATTACAAAACAATGCTTAAAGGTCAAGAGGTTTTAAAAGAATTATTTAAAGCTTTCAATGCATAAATATTAATTTATTAATAAAAAAGTCCCGCTTGTAATATAGCGGGATTTTTTATGTTTATGAAAATGCTTTGAAGGATCTTTCTACGTTTTTATCAATTGTATTTTTAATTGATTCATATTCTGTTTGAAGTGCGTTGTGCTCTGTATCAAGTTTTTTCAAATCCTGATCATATTTCTTATCTTTATTTTCAATTTCTGTCATTGCATTTTTATATTTAACTTCAGCCAACGCAATTGCAGTTTCATTATCTTGTGATTTTATATCTGCTGAATTTGTGTATATAATAGAAACCCAATCATAAGTTCCAATTTCAGGATACTTTTGAGAACCTTCTTCAGAAAAAGAAGCTTGTTCCATAGTTAATATACCGTGTTCTAGTGCAAATTGCAACCATTCTGCATTATTTATTAAATTTTCATCTAATTCCTTATAATTGTTATTATTTTTAGTAACTCCATCATCTGTAGTTTCACCACCGCCCATACGATAGTATAAATTTACATACCATTGATATTTAGCATCTGTTTCATCAGGAATTTCCTTTACCGGAATTTTACCCATACTATCCATATAGTTTTGTTCTAATGCCGGTATAGATTGAAGCCATCTTCTCATTGTGTTTTTCCAATCTTCAACAGCATTATAATATTCAGGAGAAATTGTATTCAAAGTTTCAATCATATCAGTTTGGAAATCTTCCAAATATTTTTTCAAATCTTGATAATCAACTCCTAATGAACCTCTGTTTTCAACAACATAGTACAAATCAATAATTTTTTCTTTGAATGTTTTTCGCTCCATTTCTCCTGCATCATTTAATTTGTAGTTACTTAATAATTTTTCAACATCAGAAGAATTTTGATCAATAGGATCACCTTTATCAGGAGCTAAAACATCAGCAGCGCCATCACCATCTGCATCTTTACATAAAAATTCAGATACAGCTACCATTGATTCTGTCAAACCTGCTGTTTGTATTGCAGAACCTGAAATTTGGGTAACTGATGTTGTAATCGTACCTTTACCTAATGTTGTTGTATATTGTTGCCCCCAATCAGTGGCAACACTAGGTTTTCCAAAGGAAGATCCTGTAATATCTCCTGATTCCAAATCTAACAAATGTGCCAAAACGTGAATATAACATCCTGCAGCATCTTTATCAATTGCATTGTGATAACAAGGTTTTGATGCAATATCAAAATCATTAGCCAACTGTGTTCCAGTGGAAACACGATAATCTTCTTTATCAGGAAATACCACAGACGGTAAATTTAACATACCATTTACATAAGCCCCAAATGTACCGCCCATATTTTTCCATATACCGGATAATTCAGATGAATTTACAACATTTGTCCAATTTGATACAACTTGAGCAAACATATTAGCATCTGCTTGAGTAAATTCTTCTGCAGGTTTTTGAAGAAGACTTGTTAAATAATTGATATAACTGTCATTATCATCAATATTTCCATCTCCATTCAAATCTGAATCTGCAACCCCATCACCATTCAAATCATTATTTAAAATATTTGAACAAAATTCATCCCACTCAAGAGGATTTGTTTCATCATACAAATGTTCATATAAATATGATCCGTCATCTGTTGTTGTTTTTCCGTATATATCTTTTAATGCTTCAGCATACTTAGGGTTATCAACTTTTTCAATACCGTATTTATATAAAAATTCGTCTAAAGAATTTGATTCTTCATAATTTTTTATGTCAGTACCACTAAGCATAATTTGTCCTGATGAATTTACTAAAGAATATTGATTTTTTAAATCTCCGTAAGTTAATAATGTATTTGCAGTCAATTTTTGATAGCTTAAACTTCCGTCATCCCCGTATGTTCCATACATCAATTGTGTGGAATTTAAAGCTTCCATATAAGCTTTACTTGCCTCAGTTGATTCTGTTGCAAGTCTTAACTTTGAATTTGTTATGGTTTGAGAACGTAATTCATTATCACTTAATCTTGAAGTGATACTTAATAATCTCGCTTGTCCTGCTGACATTCCCATAATTGATACATTATTCCTTTCTAAATAGCTATACGACACATGCGAGAAGTTTCTTTAATAGATTTCAATCAATTGTTAAGAAATTTTACACAAAAAAAAGAACCGTTTTAGAGAAACGATTCTTTTTTAACCTTGAATTTTGTAAACAACTATATTGCAACAGTAAGAGTTTCTAATTTTAACTCAATTGGTTTTTCTTGCAATACTTCAACCTGCAAATCCTTAGCGTCAACAGTTTTGCTAACAGGCTTGTGAACAGTTGCTTTTGGAGCAACAGGTTTTACAGTAACAGATTTTGGTTTCTGAGCTGTATAAACACCTTTTTTAGCTTTAACTACAGCAGGATCAGGATTTGATTTTTGTCTGTTTACATCTGTCATAATTTTGCTTACAAAGCGTCTTGTTTCACCATAAGGAGGAACTGCATTGTATTTTTTTACATTTCCAGGACCAGCATTGTAAGCAGCAAGAGCTAATTCTACAGAACCAAACATATTATACATTTTTTTATAATATGTAATTCCAGCCTTAATGTTTTCATTAAGTGAATATGGATTATACCCCATTCTTCTTGCAGTAGAAGGCATTAATTGAAATACACCTACTGCACCGTGTGAACTTCTTGCCTCATGGCGAAAACCTGATTCAGTACGCGCAATACTTAGCGCAATTGCAGGATCCACCCCCATTTCAATAGCATGTTTTACTATTGTGGCTTTTACAGAGTTAACGTCAGCTGCCTGACCTTGTGCATTGTTAAAAAATACACATAACAGTGTAAAAGTTAACAGTAACAATTTTTTCAAAATGTAATCCTCTATGTTGTAAATTGAAATCCTTAAAAATTCCCTAACGATTCGTTTCTTCAACAAAATCAAAAACTTTTAAGAATGATTATATAATTAATATATTACAAAAAAATAAAATTTCAACCCCCAAGACCAATTTAGCCTTATTTTAAACTGGCTTAACGCTTTATACATAAGGCTTTAAGTGTATTTAAAACAATTGTTAAGATTGTATTTTTTAGTCTTTTTTGTAAGATTATTTTTCTTTTTTATGATAATATTTTTATTATAATTAGATTAAATGAGAGGAAAATTATTATGGAAAACAAAAAACTTGCAGATATCGGTGTATTTGGCGGATCAGGATTTTACAAATTTCTTGACAATATTGAAGAAGTAAAAGTTGAAACTCCTTATGGAATGCCTAGTGACAGTTTATTTATCGGAACTGTCGGAGAGCACAAAGTAGCTTTTATGCCAAGACATGGAAGAAGCCATACTATTTTGCCTCATTTAATTAATTACAGAGCAAACGTATGGGCTATGAAGCACGTTGGTTGCGAAAGAGTAATTTCTCCTTGCGCTGCAGGAAGTTTGCAAAAACACGTTAAACCGGGAGATTTTGTAATTTGTGATCAATTCGTAGATTGGACTGACGGTAGAAAATCAACTTTCTTTGAAGGACCTATCGTTACGCATCCGTCTGCTGCTGAAACTTACTGTCCTGAATTAAGAAAATTAGCTATCAATACAGGCAAAGAACTCGGTATTACAATTCACGAACAAGGAACAGTTGTTGTAATTAACGGACCTAGATTTTCTACAAAAGCTGAATCTAAATTCTTTACTAATCAAGGTTGGGAAGTTATTAATATGACAGCATTCCCTGAAGCTTACCTTGTTAAAGAAATGGATATGTGTCCTTTAAATATTTCATTAATTACTGATTATGATGCAGGTTTGGTTGGAGATGTTCCTCCTGTTTCTCATCATGAAGTTATTGAAGTATTTAATTCTAATGTATCAAACTTGAAAAATCTACTCTTCAAGATGATTGAAAAAATCCCTGCACAAAGAAATAATTGTGATTGTGCTAATACAAGAAAAAGTTCTCAATTATAAGAAATAACAAAAAACAGGTGAGATATGATAAATAATTTGATATTTGTAACAAACAGCTTTTTTCAAATATATTTTTGGCTAATTCTTGTCAGATGTCTTTTGAGCTTTATACCAAGCATTGACTGGTATAAACAACCGTTTGAAGCATTAAAAGATTGTACTGATTTATATTTGAATCTGTTTAGAAGAATTGTACCGCCAATTGGAGGTTTGGATTTTTCTCCGATTATTGCGGTTATCGCATTACAAATATTAAATTATTTAATTATCTATTTGCTTTTCTTGTTTAAATAATCTTAAAGCTTCTTGAATTTTCGCTCTATGAGGGGTTCTAGGATTGTTCAATTTTACTTGCAGATGTTCTAAAAAGGAATTCAACTCTTTTTCGGAATTTCTGTGCATTAATTTTTTAAAATATTTCATTACAACTTTATCTTTTATAAAGCCCGGATATTTTAGACAACCGCCTACATCATAAAACTTGCCATGAATAGGTTCATTTGTCGTATCTGTATAAAATATTTTAAACAAGTGATCTACATCAAGCGGAGCAGTTGTTTTTGTATTTCTTATATCTGCCAATTCTGTTATAGCATATCCTGATTCCAAATCAGAGATATAATGTTTTGTAAACTGAGTTTTATCAAGTTTATGACCTGCTATATTTTTTAAATATGTCCAAAAATTTGCTTCTGCATAAACGCCTTGAGAATTTGAGAGCTCTTTTACAGGACATTTTATACTATGAAAAACCTTAAAAGCTTTATCGTGCATAATTCTTTGTTTTGTATGTTTATCATACATAACAAGCTTAAATACATTTCCCCAACAACCCCTGCTTATATAAGATAAATCAACTTTTATATTATCAGGAACAATATCTTTCAAAAGTTTGTTAAAAAATTTAGTAAAATCTTTTTCTAAAATTTTTAAATTTTCTGGATCTAAGTCATTAAAATCGTATGAAATAATATTTTCTGCTTTACATTTTTTATAACAAGCCCTCAAATAAGTCGTCATATTAGACAACGCTCTTTGGAAAAGTTTGATATTATATTCCCTATCTTTTTTATCCCAAAGATTAATAATTTCATTAGGTAGATTTCCTACAACTTTATTTTTTGCATTAGGCACAAATGCATCATAATTTTTGTATCCGAAACTTGCCTTAAAAAATCTTTTCAAGCGCGTCGGGTAACATTTTTCAAAATTCACTTTTGGAATTCTACCTAACATACATTTCATAAATAATATGAAACTTCAAAATTGACAAAATAAATGATGCTTGTAAAAAAAGTTTACTTAAGATATAATTCGGGTTATGAAGATGGTGATTTACGGTGCGACGGAAATTGGTTGTCTTTTGGCAACAGAATTCTTCGAAGACCATGATATAACTATAATTGACAAAGAAGAAAACAGGTCAGATGAATTTGACAAGCTTGATATAAGCTTTGTTCAAGGAAATGCTTCAAGCATTGATGTTTTAAACAATGCTGATATTAAAAATGCTGATATCTTCATTGCTTGTACAGGAATAGATGAAGCTAATATTGTTGCATGCTTATCAGCTAAAAAGTTCGGTGGAGTTAGAACAATCTGCTTTGTTAGCAGAGAAGAATACAAAAAAACATTAAGCCTAGAAAAAAATAGCGCTAATTTTTGTGATTTCTTCATAGACTACATAATATGGCCTGAAGAACTTCTAACCCAAGATATTTTCCGCATAGTAACAGTTGCCCATGCTCTTGATGTTGAAAATTTTGCAGACGGAAGAGCAAGACTTTTGGAATACAAGGTAAAACCTCATCATCCGATTGTAGGTAAAAAGGTTAAAGATTGCGGATTTACTAAAAACACCTTAATCGTAGGATTAACAAGAAATTCAGAACTTTTTATTCCAAACGGAGAAACAGAAATTAAAGAGGATGATAAACTAATATTTATGGGAACTTCTCATTCTCTCGACATTTTGGCAGGAACATTTTTCCACGAAAAAGAAATTGTAAAATCTGCAGCAATAATTGGCGGTGGAAATGTCGGAATGATGCTTGCAAAATCTCTTGAAAAATTAAAAATTAAAACAAAAGTAATAGAAAAAGATTATGACAGATGCCGTGTACTTGCTGAGGAACTGACAAATACACTTGTTATAAACGGTGATGGCACAAATTTAAAGCTTCTTGATGAAGAAGAAATCGGTGCAGCAGATGTTGTAATAAGCGTTACAAATAACGATGAAAAGAATCTGCTTTGTTCACTCTTAGCAAAACAATTAGGAGTAAAAAGAGTTATTGCAAGAGTTGCAAAAGTTATAAATATTCCGCTATTTGAAAAAGTCGGGATTGATATTGCGGTTTCTCCTAAAAATTCAGCTATTAATGAAGTTAAAAATGATTTGCAAGAAAATGATGTTGATATTCTTGCAACTGTTGAACAAGGTCAGGGAGAAGTATTGGAAATTACCGTTATACAAGACTTTAACGGTCAAAAAATTAAAGATATCAAATTCCCTGCCGGAGCAATTATCGGTGTTATCATAAGAAAAAATAATATTATTATTCCTTATGGAGAAACAGAAATTTATACAGATGATATTTTAATAATTTTCACTACATCTGATAATGCGGGCACTATTAAAGAATTTTTTAAGGTAAAGTAATATGCGCTTAAATTATCTTGCAAAAGCAATAGGATTAACAATGATATATATAGGGCTTGTAATATTAACCCCAATAATAGCAGCTCTTTATTATCACGATTTTAATTCTATAACTCCTTTTGCAACAGCCGCATTAATTTCAATATCTTTTGGCTGGATATTTATGAAATTAGTCCCAGGTACATCTGATTTGGAAAACCTTAATGACATAAAAAAAGCAGAAGCTCTTTTTATTGTAGCTGTTTCATGGATTATATTCGGAATTATTTCAGGAATTCCGTATCTTTTCTATGGAATTTCTCCTTTAAATGCTCTTTTTGAAGCAGTATCAGGGATTACAACAACAGGCGCAACAATTCTGACACATTTTAACTATCCGAAAGCATTTTTCTTCTGGCGTTCATTAACTCAATGGTTAGGCGGTTTAGGAATAATCGTGTTATTCGTTGCGATATTACCACAATTTGCGGTTGCAGGAAGGCAAATGTTTTTTGCGGAAGCCCCCGGACCTACAGAAGATAAGTTTACTCCGAGAATCAGAAACACTGCATCTGCATTATGGAAAATTTATGCAGGACTCACAGTTTTAAATGCTATTTCCCTAATAATTGCAGGGATGCCGAAATTTGATGCTGTTTGTAATTCTTTTTCAACATTATCAGCAGCAGGTTTTTCGCCAAATCCTCAAAGCATTATGGGATACCATTCAAACTGGATAAACTGGGTAACAATAATATTTATGTTTTTGGCAGGCGCCAGTTTTAATATACAATATAAAGCCGTAGTTCAGAAAAATCCACTTGTACTATTTAAAAATGAAGAATTCAAACTCTATTTTTCATTAGTTATGTTTATGGCTGTGTTAATTACAATTTCGCTTATTTTAAATACTCATTACAGTATTTTCCAGGGATTTACCGATGCATTATATCAGGTAGTAAGTATTACAACATCTACCGGAAGTGCAAATGTTGATTTTATACAGTGGGACTATACATCTAAACTGCTTCTGTTTATTGTAATGTTTATGGGCTCTTGCTCAGGGTCTGCCGGAGGCGGTATTAAAATGGTGCGCTGGCTGATTGTATATAGAGCTATGAAAAGCGAATTAGTGAGAATTTTACATCCTAATGCAATTGTAAATATTAAAGTTGATAACAAAACTGTACCTGCAGAAGTTACAAGACAGATTGTAGTATATGTATTTTATTACTTCATAATTTTCGGGATAACTTCAATTATAATATCAATAATAGAGCATAATAGTGTTATAGGACTTGCTGGAAGTATAACAGCACTTGGAAATATCGGGCCGGGTTTTGAACAGATGACAGGTCCTATGAGTAGCTTTAACGGTATACATTCAGCAAGCAAAGGCATAATGATTTTTAACATGCTTGTCGGACGTCTTGAATTAATTCCGTTTGTTGTAATGTTACAAAAAGATTTTTGGACGCTCAAAGACAATTAACTAATAGCATTAAACACATCTTCGGGAACAATATATTTCAACTTAACATGTAAGTAATCATTATTTGCATCTTTAATATTTTTTACACCTACATATTCAAATTTTGAACTCCTTAGAAAGACTATTTCATCTTGTTCCCCAATTATTCCGGTTCTTGAGACTTTTGCGCCTTTAGGAACCTCTATTTCATATAATACTCCTCGATTATTCGGCATATAAACTTTTGCATAAGAAATATCTGATGTTGCATAAGCATATTCCTTCATATCAATAATATCACCTTTTTTAATACTTAATCTTTTCAAATAAAGAGGATATTCTGAAAAGAAATCAGGCTTTTCTCCAATACACCTATATACATTAAGCTTTTGCTCCAAAGGTTTTAAGATTTTAATGTTTTAAATTCAGTATCTGCAATACTTATCATTTCTCTTGGAGTAAGAACAGTGTTCATAAACTTCATATCCATTTGTTTAGGATAAGGACTGAATATAAAATGATGATTTATTCCATGCAATTGACCATGCAAAGAAACATTCTCTTTGTTAGATTGAAATATAACCCTTTCTTTTCTAGCATCAGCCCAATACTTATGACAAAATAAATCTTCAGTTCTTACTAGAGGTTTATCTGCTCCCGACTTTATTTTTAAAGCCTTTTGAAACTTATTTACAAATCCACTAATCGCTGAAATTTTCATACTACCTTTTCCAAAAATTACCTATATTATATATAAAAATTTTGCATCACAAAAATGGCTACATATCTCATATTCATAAATGATTAAAATGAACAAAATTTATGGTTTAATCGTTACAATATTGTAACGAGGATTTTAAACTTGAAATTCAATATAAAGGTTATAACCTTAATAATATTTATGTCGTGTAGTGTTTTGTCTGTTTCTGCTATAGAGCAGATGAGTGTTGAAAAAAATGCTGTTTTGAATATTAAAGATTGCATTGAAATTGCACTACATAACAGCCCTTTAATAAAAAAATCCCGTTACAATTATGGACTTGCTAAAGGCAACTTAGGGATTGCAAAATCTGAATACTTCCCGACTTTAGGAATAGGTACAGGGTATAATTATACTAACAATAATAATAACAGACTATCTACAAATTCTGGAATTTATTCTGCTGAAGCGAATATAAATCAGCTTATTTGGAATTTTGGGAAAACAAATGCAAATATCAGAATGTATAATTTTGACAGAATGGCTGCATTATACGAATTTGAAGATACTGTTTTACAAACAATATTTGGAGTTAAAACAAACTATTACGGAGTTTTAGCTGCTAAAGCAACTCTTGATGTAAACAGAGCTAACGTTCAAATAAATGAAAGAAACTACCAAAGAACAAAAGCTTATTTTGATGAAGGGATTAGATCTAAAATTGACCTAGTTAATGCTGAAGTAAACCTAAGTGATTCAAAAGTTACTCTTGTTGAATCGGAAAAAGCCTATAAAAACGCATTGGTTCAACTTAATAATTCAATGTATATAGCTTTTGCACCGGAATATGAAATTGAAAATACCGAAACTTTCAATTTCCAAAACAATTACGTTCCTGTTAATTTAGAAAAAATTGATGAAAAAAAAGATTTAAGTAAACCGCCCAAAGCTGTCGGAGATGCTTTTTTAACATCACAAGTTGAAAAAATAAATGTACTTGATAACTACAAATTCAAACCGTTTCCATACACATTTGAAGAAGCCGTCAATCTTGCATATAAAAACAGACCTGACTTGAAAGCATACAATGCAACACTAAAAGCTATGCAAGAATCACTAAAATACACCAAAAGAGAATACTTACCCGAGATTTCTGCAACAGCAGGGTACGGTTACAGAGATCAATACAATACAAATTCATTCAATGTAGGTGTTAATCTATCAACTAACGTTAATATAAAAGGGCAAAAACACAAAATTGATAACGCTAAAATACAGGTAGATTTGGCTAAAACAGAAATAGATCAAGCTAAACAAGATATCTACTTTGAAGTTCAAAATCTTTATATTACAATGATGCAATTAGAAAAACAAATTCCGCTTTTGGCAGTAAAAGTCAAACAGACATTAGAAAATTTTGAACTTGCAGATGGCAGATATGCTGTTGGCTTAGGTGATTATATACAACTTCAAGATGCAAAAGTAAATTATAATAACGCACAAGTATCTTATGTACAAACAGTGTATAATTATAACGTAGCAAGAGCTAATTTAGAAAAAGCTATCGCTTTACCGCAAGAAGTTACAACATCAATAGAGGATAAATAATGCTTTATAAGGATTATGTACAAAAAATAAAAAATATAAAAAAAAGACATATAATTGCAGGAACAGTTATAATCGTAGTATTGGCAAGCTGTATCATAGGTGTTACAAACAGTAAAAAAGTTCATTACCAAACCAAACCTATTAAACGCTGCACAATAACTGAAGTTGTAGAAGCTTCAGGCACAATCAATCCTGTAAACACAGTAAGCGTAGGTTCAACAGTATCTGGTTTGATAAAAGAAATTTATGTAGACTACAATGATGTTGTAAAAAAAGGACAAATCTTAGCCCAAATTGACCCTGCAAACTTTGAAGCAACAGTTCAACAAAATCAGGCACAAATTAATAATGCACAAGCAAACGTTGCAAAATTACAAGCTATTGCAGACTTTGACAGACAACAATACATTAGATACAAAAATCTTTATGCAAAAAACTTTGTCGCTAAAAGTGAACTTGATGAGAAATATAGTACCTACAAATCAGATCTTGCACAAATAAGCGCAGCAAGAGCTCAAATTAGCCAATATCAAGCGTCATTAAAAACTGCGATGACAAACCTTGGTTACACAAAAATTATAGCACCTGTTGACGGAACTATAATTTCAAGAGAAATTGACTTAGGATCTCCTGTTGCAGCAAGCTTTCAAGCTCCCGAACTTTTTACAATAGCACAAGATTTGACAAATATGCAAATTGAAGTTAGCGTTTCAGAAGCAGATATCGGTAATGTTCAAGAAGGGCAAGACGTTACCTATACAATTGACGGCTACCCTGATATGAACTTTAAAGGTAAAGTAACTCAAGTAAGATTATCCCCAACAACAGAATCAAACGTTGTAACTTATACAGTAATTGTTGATGTAAATAATGAAGATTTGAAACTAAAACCCGGAATGACTGCAAACGTATCAATCATTACTGATAGAAGCGAAAATGTACTTTGTGCACCTAATATTGCACTTAAATTTACACCTGACATAAACGGTCCTAAATACAAAAATCAAGGTATTTGGATTCTCGAAAAAGGTAAACCGCAAAGAATTGAAATAAAAACAGGCGCAAATAATGATACCAATACAGAAATAATTTCTGACAAAATTAATGAAGGAACAGAAGTTATTACCGCAATAAAAAGCAAAAATGCAAAACAAGACGGCAGAATGCGTGTTCCGAGGTTGTAAAAAATGAGTCTAATTGAAGTAAAAGAAGCAATAAAAACTTATCAAACAGGAGAAGACAGTTTTAACGCATTAAATTGCGTATCTCTATCAGTTGATACCGGAGAATTTGTTGCAATAATGGGAGCTTCAGGTTCAGGAAAATCTACCTTTATGAATATGTTAGGAACACTTGATAAACCAAATTCAGGCAGCTACTATCTTGACGGTATTGATATGCTCTCACTTGATACAGACAATCTTGCAAAAGTCAGAAATGAAAAAATGGGATTTGTATTCCAAGGATTTAACCTAATTTCAAGAACAACAGCTCTGGAAAATGTAGAGCTTCCAATGATTTATAAAGGTATTCCAGAGGAAGAAAGAATTGTAAGAGCCAAAAAAGCTCTAAAAATTGTAGGTCTTGAAAAGCGAGAAGATCACATGCCAAACCAAATGTCAGGTGGTCAACAGCAAAGAGTTGCAATCGCTCGTGCAATAGTGAATGATCCCCCGCTAATTCTTGCAGATGAACCGACAGGAAACTTAGACACCAAAACAAGTATTGAAGTTATGGAATTTTTCGTAAACCTCAATAAAGAAATGGGCAAAACAATTGTTCTTGTAACTCACGAACCTGATATTGCACAATATTGCAAACGCGTTGTCAGATTTAAAGACGGCAACATAATTTCTGATGAATTGAATACTCATACAACAATTCCATATTAAAAAGGATAAAAATGATAGATTTCAAATCACTTGTAAAAATGGCGGTAGTATCGCTAAAAATAAACAAAATGCGCTCTATTCTGACAAGTTTAGGTATAATTATCGGAGTAAGTGCCGTTATCATAATGCTTGCAGTCGGAACAGGCGCAAGTGAAAAAGTAAAAAAAGATATGGAATCAATGGGGAGTAATATTCTGACAATACGATCAGCCTCGGCAAAATCAGGCGGTGTCAGAATGGGAATGGGTACCAAACCAACTCTTACCATTAAAGATGCAAAAGCTATCGCAAAAAATGCAAGAGGAGTTTCTGCAGTAGCTTCGGTAAGCTCAGAATCAAAACAATTAACTTATGGAAACCAAAACTGGGCAACAAGTGTTTATGGTATAGATCCAGAATATTTTTATATTAAAAATTACGAAGTAGCTTCAGGCAGAGGATTTGTAAGAGAAGACATAAAAAATTCCGCCAAAGTGACTGTAATAGGTTCAACTGTCGCAGCAGAACTTTTTGGAGATCTTGATCCGATAGACAGAACAATAAGAGTCGGTGGTATTCCTTTTAGAGTAATCGGGACTTTAAAATCAAAAGGCAGTATGGGACCTATGGATCAAGACGATTTAATATTTATACCAATCACAACTGCTCAGAAAAAAGTTTTCGGAACAGTTTTCCCGGGTACAGTCTCAATGATTGTCGTAAAAGGCTCTGATCCTGATGATGTATCTCTTGCACAACAAGATATAGAAGAATTACTGGTTGCAAGACACAGAATAGGTAAAAATCAGGAAAACGACTTTGAGATAAGAAATTCAGCAGAATTTCAAGAAAAAATGAAATCAACAGTTCAAACATTTGCAATTCTTCTTGCATCAATTGCATCAGTTTCATTACTTGTCGGCGGTATCGGGATTATGAACATTATGCTTGTGTCTGTAACCGAAAGAACCAAAGAAATTGGTATCAGAATGGCAATAGGTGCAAAACCTTCCGATATTAGAATACAATTTTTAATAGAATCATTCCTGCTATCAATAATCGGTGGACTTATTGGAGTAGCAGTCGGTGTAATCGGCGCACAAATAGTACAGATTACAGGTGTAATGAATGTATCAATTTCCCTATTTTCAATAATTTTGTCATTAGGATTTTCAGGTGCAATAGGAGTTTTGTTCGGCTATTACCCAGCATACAAAGCATCCCTATTAAATCCGATTGATGCACTTAGATATGAATAATAATCTACAAAGCCTCTAAAGCTGCAATTTTCATATCTTTCCAGTCTGGAGTATTGCCAAACCAGATTTCCTGAGCTGCCACCGCTTGAAATATCAGCATATCAAGACCTGTAATCGTTCTTAAATTGAATTTTTCAGCAGCCTTTATCAACAATGTTTTTTTAGGGTTATAAATTACATCATATACAATCGCATTAGATGATAAAGTTCCTAAAGCGTTTGGCTCAACAGGCATCATATCTGCTGATTTGCCAAGCATACCTATTGGAGTTGTATTTACAAGCATTGCATATTCACCCAAATTTCTAATATTTTCTATCTGGTAAACATTAAAATTAACAGCAGGGAATTTTCTTCTTACATAATTCATCAAATCAATTGAATTTGGAATATTTCTTGTAAAGAAAGCAATTTCATCAACTCCGCATTCTGTCAAAGCAACACAAGCAGCATGAGCTGCACCACCTGTTCCTAAAATTGCAACCTTTTTACCTCTGAGATCAATATCACTCGGGATAGCTCGTCTAAAACCTATAACATCAGTATTATAAGCCTTTAAAGATTTATCAGCATCAATATAAATAGTGTTAACAGCTCTTGCAAGATCCGCATACTTATCAACCTCATTTACAAACAATGAAACAGGTAATTTCAAAGGTATAGTAACATTAAATCCTTTATACCCGTTACTTTTTAACCATTTAATCCTATCAACAAGATTATCAGGCGGAGTTTCCAAAATATCATAAGTTGCATTTATGCCCAAACTTTTAAATCCCGCTTCGTGAATAACCTTTGATAACGAGTGTCCTAAAGGATAACCTATAACACCAAATTTATTTTCTCTGGTATCTTTAATTTCAGGCTTAACAGGTTCATTTATAGGACTGCTGTTATAGTTATTACTGTTATAGTTATTACTGTTATAATTTGTACTATTTATGTTATTTACGTTATTGCTGTAATTATTGTAATTATTATAATTATTAGAATTAGCTGAAGTTTCATTAATTTTTGACGGTCCAAAAATATAAGACGGAACTTCACTTTTTACGGTTTCAGCCTGCATTCCTGAATACGGTTTGTGTAAAGGTTCTGAATTCTCAGAGGCAATTTGATCCTGAATTGTTCTTTGAACGTATTGACATTCAGAATTTGTATTCTGTTGAGAATACGATGTTGCTTGAGGTGCAGATGCTGTTACAGATGATGTTGCAGATGAGGGTTCTGAAACAGGAGAAGATGTTCCTTGAGCCTTCAATTCTTCCACTGTAATTCCTAATTTTTTAGCTTTTTTTGCAAGATAACGTTCATACAATTCCGGATTCATATTTTTACCCTCTCTTACATTTATATTACTCGCTTACCTGCGGAGAATTTTCATCCAATTCCTTTTTATAATTACACTTCAAGCTTGAACATGCAATAACCGATCCTTTTTTCAAAACTTTTTTAACTAACAGAGAACCGCACTCAGGGCATTTTTCACCTGTCGGTTCATTCCATAAAACAAAATCACAATTTGGATACTTATCGCAGCCATAAAATACGGTTCCACGTTTTGATTTTCTCTCAACTATTGTGCCTTCACCACATTTCGGGCATTTTACTCCTGTTGATTTTCGATAAGGCTTTCTATGTTTGCAATTTTCATTTGTGCATTCCATATATTTGCCGTAAGGACCTGTTTTGAATATCATATCAGAACCGCATTTTTCACATTTTTCTTCGCAAACTTCCGGTTCGTTTGAATTTTCTTCACCTGTATCTTCTGACAAAGCGTTTAAAGACATCATTGTCTTACAATCAGGATAACCTGAACAACCCAAGAATTGAGAGCCGTTTTTACCAATTCTCAATACCATAGGTTTTCCGCAGTTCGGGCATTTAATCTTACTTTCAATTCTTACACGTTCACCTGTTTGCAAAGCATTATTAACCTCTTTTATAAAAGGTTCATAAAAGTTTTCCAAAACATCATTCCAAACAGCCTTTTTCTCTGCAATTTGGTCTAATTTTGTTTCCATTCCTGCAGTAAATTTATAATCCATAATGTCTGCAAACTGAGCGACCAATTGTTTTGAAACAGTTCTTCCCAAAAGTGTCGGATGAAGAGCTTTATCTTTCTTTTCAACATACTTACGGGTTTGAATAACAGTAATAATAGTTGCGTAAGTAGACGGACGACCGATACCGTATTCTTCCAAAGCTTTAACAAGTGATGCTTCATTATATCTTGGCGGTGGTTGAGTGAAATGCTGTTTTGGTTCAACCTTAACACATTTTACCTTATCGCCTTCATTCAAATCAGGGATTTTTGCTTCAGCTTCCTGTTCATCCTCATCAGCGTCATTATAAACTTTCAAAAAGCCGTCAAATGTTACCTTGCTTGTACCGGCCTTTAAAGTATAATCACCTGCCGTAATTTCAACTGTCTTATTTGCAACTTCTGCAGGAGTCATTTGAGAAGACATAAATTTTTCCCAAATCAATTTGTAAAGTTTATACTGATCATTATCCAAGTATTTTTTTATACTTTCAGGTGTTCTTTCAGGATAAGACGGTCTGATAGCTTCGTGCGCATCCTGAACATTTTGTTTTCCTTTAACATAAATATTCGGTTTGGCAGGATAATATTTTTCTCCGTAATTTGCCAAGATATAGTCTTTTGCCATATTTTGAGCATCATCAGAGACTCTCACACTGTCGGTTCTCATATACGTAATCAAACCTACAGGATTGCCGTCAATTTCAATACCTTCATACAACTTTTGAGCAACCTGCATTGTTTTTTGAACGCCAAACCCAAGTTTTGAACTTGCTGCACGCTGCATAGTAGAAGTTATAAAAGGGGCTGTCGGTTTTCTTTTGGTAGATTTTTTCGTAACCTTTGAAACATCAAATTCTGAAGGATAATTAGTCAAGAAGTCTACAATCTTTTGAGCTTCATCTTTATTTTTTACAGATTTTTCAACAGCTTTACCCTTAATTTTAGATAATTCAGCTTCAAATGTCTTCCCGCCTTTATCTAACAACGTATGAATAGACCAATATTCTTGAGGAACAAATGCTTCAATTTCATCTTCTCTCTCGCAAATCATACGTAAAGCAACAGATTGAACACGACCTGCAGATAAATTTCTGTTACCGATTTGTTTCCACAAAACAGGACTGAGCTTGTAACCTACAAGTTTATCCAAAATTTGCCTTGTCTGCTGGGCTTTTACCATATCCATATCAATTCCGCGCGGATTTTCAACAGAATGTTTTACAGCCTTAGGGGTAATTTCGTTAAATACAATACGGCAAATTTTTTCATCAGGCACTTTCAAAATCTGTCTTACATGCCATGCAATAGCTTCTCCCTCGCGGTCGGGGTCGGATGCAAGATAAACTTTATCAGCTTTTTTTGCCATATCGTTTAATTTTTTGACAACTGCCTGCTTCCCAGGGATAATTTCAAATTTAGGCTGGAAATGATTTTGAATATCAAATCCTAAATTCTCAGTTGTAGGATCTTTAGTCGGCAAATTTCTAACATGCCCGTAACTTGCTTCAATCTGATATCCATCCCCTAAAATCTTTCTTATGGTTTTAGATTTAGCAGGAGACTCAACTATTACTAATGCTTTTTCTTTTTTTTCAGCTGTTTTTGCCATTATTTATACCACCTCTCCTATAACTACTCTTTTTTATTTTGAGTAATTTACAGAAGCAACTCTCTTATATCTGTCCCCGTCGACTTGTTTAATTATGCCTTTAAGCTCCATGGTTGTCAAGTACATTAGCAAATTATCTATACTTAATTTAGTAAATGCCTGCAACTCATCAACACATTTTTCTTCAATTTCAAGTGCTTCATAAATAACTTTTTCATCTTCGTTTAAATCAGGTAAGTCAAACAGATTTTTTTGTTCTACTTTAACCTCCCAACCAAGAGTTTCTAAAATATCATCAGCGCAAGTAACAAATGTTGCACCGTTTTTTAATAACTTATAAATCCCTTCGGTATTCGGATTTGTAATCAACCCCGGAATACACATCAATTCACGACCTTGTTCTAATGTTAAATTTGCGGTAATCAATGCCCCGCTCTTTAACGAAGCTTCTGCAACAAGTGTTCCGTAAGACAACCCTGAAACTATCCTGTTTCTTTGAGGGAACCTAAATTTTATAGGCTGAAAAGTCGGAAAATATTCACTTACAACAGCACCGCAGTCATTTTCAATCTTTTTATACAAATCCTTGTTTGCAGTAGGATAAGTATAGTCAAAGCCGCTTGCAATAACACCTATCGTTTTCAAATTGTTCTCTATTGCAGATAAATGAGCCGTTGTATCAATTCCAGATGCCAACCCTGAAACTATACATATATCAGTATTGTTCAACTGAGAAATCAGCATTGATAAAGCATCTTTTGCATATCTTGTTGCTTTTCGAGAACCGACCACCGCAAGCGTTCTTTTCAAATTGCAAGCTCCGATATCCCCTTTATAATACAAAACGGCAGGCGGATTATCTATATTTTTCAACATATAAGGATAATTTTCATCCTCAAATGTAAAATAATTTATCCCCTTGTTTTCAACATCTTTTAAAACTTTGTCAACATCAACTTTATCTCTTTGCCGCAAAAAATTCTCAGCCTTTTTTACACTTAAACCTTCAATATCTGATAATTTATTCGCATTAAAAGCAGACTCGATATCTCCAAAGTAATTATACAGTCTTAAAATAAAAGAACTGTCAATCTCTTCTATTGATGAAAAAGCAATCCAATATTTATTTTTTGTCATTTTGTTTTTTCTTTATTCTTTCTATCAATTCTTTTATTTTTTCTTCTTCTTCTTTAGCAACATCTAAGTTAATATAATCTTCAAAATATTCGATTGCATCATCATAATCACCTCTTGCGAAAAAGAGAATCCCAGCCTTTTTATAAGCCGGAGAGAATGAATCATTATGAGCAATAGCTTTCAAATAATTTGAAAGAGCTTTATCAACTTCATCATTTGCCTCGTAAGCTTCCCCTAAATAATAATAAATCCATGGATTTTCAGATTTATATTCCAAAACATTCTCAAAATTTTCAATAGCGCTTGCATAATCTCCAAGCTCAAAATGAACTCTGCCTAAATCATAATAAACATCATAATTATCAGGTTGTTTGTCCAAAATATATTCAAGCTCATCAATTGCCAAATCCAAACGCGCATCTTCCATATAAAATCTTGCAAGATAATGACGCAAAACAAGATTTTCTGGAACTTCTCCCAATCCGCGAGACACAAGAGCAATTCCGCTTCCCATATCTTTTCTGCGATAATATATATCGGCAAGGTTTATATAAACCTCAGGCAATCTAGGATTTAACTCCTGTGATTTTAAATAATTCTTTTCGGCTTTATCAAATTCTCCCAAATTTGCATAACACAATCCGATATTGTTATATAATTCAGCATTATCCTTGCAAGTTTCCAAAACTGTACTGAATATATCAATAGCCTTTTTGTAATCGCCTTTTTTATAAAAGTCTAATGCTTTATCAACTTTTTCTTTTTCACTCATAATTTATAACCCTAATCCTATTCCGCCGTTTTCGCTTTCTCCGTTATCACCTGAACCGATATTTTTAATTACGGTTCTTGTGTTACCGTCAGCATGGAAATTTTTTGGCTTCATTGTCATTTTAATTTTATCAGCATAAATTGTTCTTACACCCTGTGTAATACTTGAACGTCCCGTAAAATATGCTTCATTAGGTTTTCCTTCTTTATTCGGATACAATGTAAGTTTTGGACCTTCTGCATAATAATCCTGATACCAAACTCTAACGTTTCCGGAAGCATTGAATATTCCTTTTTCCTGAGCATATTCCTGACGTCTGGATTTCAAAACAAGCGTTGCCCCGTCATCCATAACAGCTTTTGATGTAGTGTTTCCGACAGCTACAAGCACCTTGGTAATTGTATCGTACATAAATCTGTCAGCATAAGATTCATTTCCCTGCTGTTTAATTTTTGCATTTCCGATAAGCTCAATATCTTTTAAATCACCGTTTTTATCAGTTCTAACCTTTGCCTTATCAGAAAATGTATCCAAATCTTTATATTTTATAGTAACTGTTCCTGTTGCTGTCATAACTCCTGTTTTTGTATCATATTCCTGTTCATCAGCATTTATTACAACAATAGGCACCTTACCGTCAAAAACAATAGATTGAGTATCTCCTTGAGCTTTTACAATCTTTGTAATTAAGGACATTTTCAAAATATTTGCTTTAACTTCACGTTTTTTATTTTTCTTTACTTCATAAGCATAAGGTTTGTTATAAAAAGTTGCAGTATCAAGTTTTTGATCATCAGTCATAGTAACATCAGCAGAATCTCCTACAACATGCATATCGTCAACAGAAACTTTTACGTTTCCGTTAAACTTCAATTTATTATCCTGCTCACTGTAGCTTTGTGTCTTAGATTCAATAATAAGATCAGAAGCCTGAACAACAAGCCCAGTAGTAAATAATACCATTATTAAAGTTAAAACTAATTTTTTCACTTATTCTCCTTATCGCTGTAAACCTTAGAGACAGCATTTCCTATAATTTTAAATTTATCATAATCAGGGCTAATTTCAACTTTTTTTGCAGTTGCCAAAAGATCAGCCTTTCTTGTAATCCTAACATTTCCTTCTGCAACAATAGGAACATCTTTACCGGTCCAAACAAGCTTATTTGCTCTTAATGTTGTAAAATCCTTAAGAACTATATATGTATTATCGTATAAAATAATTTGCTCTTTTTTTTCATTATAAGTTCCTTTAGATGATTCAAAACTCATTGATACTTCATTATCATCATCATAAAAGTTCCCAATTACATTATTAAGGATTGCTACTCCATTTTTGCTGTCATAATTCCCGGTTTCGCCATATATTTCCCAATATTTTTTCTCATTTTTAGTTTCGGTCAAAATAATACCGTCAATAACTGCTTCTTGCCTGTCTTGATCTGTTTGAAGCTGGCTCCTGTTAAAATTATGTGTAATAACACCTGCTGATATAAAAGCCCATGCTAAAAGTGCAACAATCGCAATAAAAGCTCCAGCATAAGCTTTTTGTTTTTTACTTAATTTTTTTATTTTGTCCAACCACTTCATACTAATAATTTTAACATAGAAAAAAATGTTAAAATAAAAACTTTAACTTATATGAATTACCAGGGATAATCATCGAGAATTTCCCAGCCATCAGACATAATTTTTCCTCCGCAGGTTCGAGCATATTGAGTATCATTAGAATTATAAATCTTTTCCTTTGTACAATCTTCATTACTTCCATAAGCAGATATAACTCCTCTCGACGTATCAATCTCAAATTGAAAAACATCACGGCCTATAATATTCGGTCTACTTGGTCCGTTAGTATCAACAGATAAAAGCTGTATCTCTGGAACATAATCTGGGGCTAAACTATAAGGTCTGATATAAGCATAAGTTCCGTCCCCATATATAAATCCCGGGACATTACTTTCTTGTCCATAATAAAGGTAACTATTTTTATTGTTTAGTTCTGCATAGCCATTAATGTCATAACCACATTCTTTCATATTTTTGCAAACTTTTATTACTTTTAAATATGGTTTCCAATAAGTTTCAAAATATTTTAAATTATCATCATAAGAACTGCCCTGCTCTGTTAAATTCCATTCGGAAGAATTGCCGTTTTCATATTGAGACAAAACAAGTGCCTGAGCAAAGGTTGAATATGCCTTTTTTAATTGTGCTGCAACCTGCTTTTTTTGATAATTAGCAATCAACGAAGGCATTGTCATTGCTGCAACAACACCAATTATTCCTAAAGTTATTAACACTTCCGCAAGAGTAAATGCAGCTCTCTTTTTCATAAAAACTCCTCTTATTGTGTGATGTATGTTATCAATATAATAACAGAATTTTTAATCCTTTTCAGGGAACGAATTAGGTGGTATAATGTTATTATGGGAGGAGCGTGAGGAGGGGGGAGATGAAGGATGAGGGAGTGGAGATATGAGAAAGAGATAAAAGTGTAAAAG
>CAJMSH010000003.1 GCA_905216055.1 uncultured bacterium
AAGTATTTATTTTTTTAATTCTTTAAATTTCTTAACCTTTACTATGATTGATTGCAAAATGTTCAATGTGCTCAAGGCACTCTTTTACATGTATAAGAAAAATATATCATTGTCAAGAAAATTGTTTTTATTTATTTTATATATTTTTCTTTTATTTATATAAAGCCCTTTTATATCAATACTTTACGAGATTTACAAACTTTACATTAGCTCATACACATGTTTTTCAGACGCATGTTTTTTATAAAAGTTCCGAGTATTTTTCATTTTTTTGAATGAGTTTTTTTTATAAACCATAATATATACTTTCTCTTAGATAAGTGTCTAATATGGAAAATATTAATAAAGGAGAATTAGCATGACAAAAACTTTAAAAAATTGTGTATTATCATTATCACTTTTAGTAGTTTGCGCAGGTGTTGCATTCGCTGACGGTAACGCTTTCACTCCACTTAATTTTAGCGATTCGTCTTATAATACAACTACAACCCCAATCAGAACTTCTGCAACATCTACAACAACAAGAACAGTTGTTGCACCAACAGCTTCTACAACAACAGATGAACCTGCAGGTAACGGAAAAATGCAAAACGCTATTATTCAATTAGATAATGCGCAAGTTGATGTTAGGAACGAACTTTTGAACTATAAATCAAAATATTCTGATATTGACGCTCAATATAATGCAGTAAAAGCAGAAAGAAAAGCTTTAGATAAGCAAATTAAATCTCTTGAAAAAAGAATTAAAAAAATTGATAAACAAAAAGAAAACATTAGAAAGAACATGGGTTAGAAAATATTTTATATATTTATAAAGCATGCTCAATAAATAAAAGACCTGATATCAAATCAGGTCTTTTTTAATAATAACTTCAATTGTTTCCATTATAAATTCTTATATAATTCCAATAACTTGCAAAAACTTTTTTTACATAATTTTTTGTTTCAGGATACGGAATTTGTTCTACAAATTCATCGGTATCATTATAGGTAAGAGAAGTTTTCCACCTTTGCAAAGAACCTATTCCACCGTTGTACGCTGCAACTGATGAAATGTCATGCCCTTGCAAATTATTTCTTATAAATTCATAATAATAATTTCCAAGTTTTATATTTTGGTAAGGATTAAATAATGAAGAAGGTATGAGCATGCCAAGTTTGAACTTGCGATTTATCTCACTTGCAGTCACCGGCATTAGCTGCATTAGACCGCTTGCACCGACTACACTTTGAGCAAGCGGATCAAAATAGCTTTCTTCTCTTGTTAGAGCAAGCATTAAAGGCGCGTTATTACCTGTTTCATCCGCGAAATGCTTTATATCATTATAGTAAACAACTGGATATACAAGACGCCAGCGCAAATCGTATTTATCAGGTTTGTCTTTCACTTTTTCCATAGCCTCTCTGGCTGTAAGCATGGAATTTGGGAAATCTCCTTTTTTATATAAAGCCCAACTTTTTATAAAACCGTCATCACCTGCAAGTTCATTTACAATATCATAATCCTTTAAATCAACAAGCTTTACGATTATATTATTTGCCTTATATTTATAAGGATAAACTACAGGTTTCGGGTCTATATAATTTGTAATTAATGGGCCTTGCATACGGCTTAATTTTAAATATGCTCTATATGCGTAATATGAATCAGGATATGTATTTATCACATTTTCATAATAAGACGTATATTCTGTATAATTGTTCATTTTTTCGGCAACTTTACCTAGCCAAAACATAACCATAGGGGCAGAATTTGCATCTGGGAATTTATTTAAATGATCAATACCAATTTTTCTTGCGTTTTCATAATCTCCTGATTTAATCTTTAAGAAAAATATATTCGCCAAAGCATCTGCTGAAAATTTACCGTTCGGATATTTTAAATAAAGATTGTTATAGCATGCCAATTTATCCCTTTGAGCGACATTTGAACATTTCAAACTCAAAAGATAATCTCGCCCTTTGCCAGAAGCTAATGATAATAATCTATTAACAGCTTTTGAATTAGATTCTGATAATTTTAAATAAATGTCTATTGCATCAATTACATCGTCTTCACTGACATATTGAGAACGTTTTTGAAGCCCGTTTTCAGTCAAAAATTTTGCTCTCTGATAATTCTTCAAAGCATTTGAAACCTTTACATCAAGTGCCCAATTTTCTGTAACATCAGTTTTGTGCAAAATTTCACGTGCTTTTTCATATTCCTCAAATAAAAAGCATGTTCTTGCCATCAACAAATAATCGTCTTTTAATATGTCATCAGATACATCAAGCCATTCATTGACAGCATTCATGGCTAATTTGCCGGAAGGAGCTTTTTCAAGATAATGTCTAAAATGATTTTGAATATCATCCTTTACAGATTGAGGAACTATTTTTGCACCGGCATATTTATTTTTCAAAATAAGCCCCAAATAATAGTCACTCGCGATTGCATAATCTGTGTCAGGTGCATTATGAATAACATATTCAAAATATTTTTTAGCTAAATTTGGTTTTGTCTCAACAAGCTTTTGACCTGCAAGATAACGAGATCGAATACTTAATTTATGCTTTGGATAATTATTGAAAAGAAATTGATACTGTTTTAACTCGGACTTATCGTCCTCTAGCATCTTCGCACATTCTGCCCTATGATAAATTGCGATTGGTTTCAAATTTGAAAATAATGTAATTTTTGAAAACAGATAATATGCGTTCTGATAATTTCCTTTAGAAAAATCATCTAATGCTGCAGTATAAATTTCATCAGTACGTTCAGGAGACTGATATAAGGCAGCAAAAGAAACACCGCCAACCAACAGAATAACAGCAACCGCTGCTAATACTCTCTTTTTTAAATCCCTCTCAATCATTCTTTCAACATATTATCAAAAAAAAAGATTTTGTTCAAGAAACATAACATACTTAATATAAAAAGCAAAAATGTCATTTTTATATTATAATATTCTTGAATAGGAGAGTAAATATGTACGGAATAATATTAGCAGGGGGCTCAGGAAGCCGTTTATGGCCAATTTCAAGAGAATTATACCCAAAACAGTTATTAAATTTAAATTCAGACAAAAGTCTTTTACAAGTAACATTTAACAGATTGAAAACTTTTATTCCCGAACAAAATATTATTAATATTACGAATACAAAGCATACATCAAATGTGCGTATTCAATTATCTGAATTGACTAAATCTCCTGTAATTTTATCTGAACCTGTTGCTAAAAATACTGCTCCTGCAATTGCAGCCTGCACAAAATATATTATTCAAACAACAAACTCAGATCCTATTATACTTGTTGCTCCTTCTGATCAAATTATTAATAATATTGAAAAGTTACAAGATTCAGTTAAAAAAGGTGAAAAACTTGCTCAAGAAGGTTACCTCGTAACTTTCGGGATTGAACCTACATACCCTGAAACAGGATTTGGTTATATTAATACAGGCGATAAAATTGCTGAAGGCTTTAAGGTTAAAGAATTTGTTGAAAAACCTGAGCTTGAAATCGCTAAAAAATTCATAAATGAAGGAACTTATTTCTGGAACAGCGGAATTTTCATGTTCAAAGCTTCTACATTTTTACAAGAAGCTGAAAAACATGCTCCTAACATTATGCAAATTATAAACGAAATTGATTTTTCTAAATCTAATGAAATTCCGTTTGTAACTTTTGACAAAATGCCAAATATTTCATTCGATTACGCTGTAATGGAAAAATCTGATAATATTGCTCTTGTTAAACTTGAAAGCGATTGGGTTGATTTAGGCTCTTGGAATTCAATTTATGACATCAGCAACAAAGATAAAGACGGAAATGTATTTGTCGGTCATGTACTTGATAAAAATTCAAAAAATTCATTCGTCTACGCATCGTCAAAACTTGTTGCGACAATCGGTCTTGAAGACATGATTATTGTTGAAACAGAAGATGCTATTCTTGCATGCAAAAAAGAGCAAGCTCAAAATGTTAAACATATTTATAACACATTAAAAGAACAACATGACAATACTCATCTTATTCATAAAACAGTTTATCGTCCTTGGGGATTTTATACAGTAATCGCTCAGGGTAAAGGTTTTATGACTAAAATAATCCACGTTAATCCGGGACAAAAATTGTCTTTGCAATCTCATAACTTTAGAAGTGAACATTGGGTTGTCTTAACAGGAAAAGCTAAAGTTATTCTTGAAGGTCAAGATTTGATTTTATCTCCCGGACATAGTATCGATATTCCACTAAAAGCAATTCACTCTTTACAAAATCCGTTTGAAGAAGATTTGGAAGTTATTGAAGTTCAAAAGGGCGATCCGCTTATTGAAGAAGACATTATAAGATACGAAGATATGTACGGAAGAGTTTAAACTTTTTCTAATATAACAAGTTCTTTGTAATAACCATTGTTCAATAATTCGTAAAATCGCTTTGTAACATTAGGAGCAATAGCTTCAACCCACTCTTTGTCAAGATATAGTCCTTCAACTAATCTTGCAAAAAGTTCTGCCGGTTTTTCATAATATTTTTTGTACCTGTTTATACGTGATGATATCCTTGATTGCTTCTTCTGACAAGATTTTAATCTTATGTAAGCCGCAAATGCTTTTGGCATGTCTGTAAAATCTTTTTCAATATTATCTATTGTATATAATTTTACGGTTTTTCTAAAAAATCCGCCTTTAACAAGTTTTACCCTATCGAATTTCAAAAGATATTTTGCTTCTGATTTTTTTATATATTTATCAAACTCTTTAAATTTTTTTGAACGCTGAAATTTTGGATAATAATTTTTTATAATCTTTTCATATTCTAAAATTCTTGATTTTACTCTGTCTTTATGTTCATAAAGTCTTACAAATAAAGAATTTTCATCAACGAAATTTGTAACTTTAACAAGTTCATCAAAAAAAATATCACCATTTTCAGTGTTAAAAAGCAAGTTCAAAGTTCCACCTGTTTTATTCATATCAGGTTCTAATTTAGAATGAATATAATGAGCAAATTCATGCATTAAAGTTTGCACAACTCTATTTTCAGGAACATTTTTTGAAATATCAATTCTGTTTTTCAAGAAAAAACCTTGATGTCCACGAGCTTTTGTTCCTGTGTGAACAGTTATACCTAAAGATTTAAAGTATTTTATCAGTTCTTTTTTATCCATATACAAAATTTTAAATTTTAAAATATTTTATAAGGGTTCAAAATATTGTTAGGGTCAAAAATCTTTTTAATCTTACGCATATAATCAAGCGCAACAGAATTTATAACCTTATTTATATGTTCTCTTTTTTCACTACCAACCCCATGCTCGCCTGACAAAATTCCGTCAAGACTTGCTGTAAGATTATAAATTTCACTCTTTGCAAGTTTATAACGTCTGTATTCATCATCGTCATTATAATCTATCGGAATTTGAGGGTGAACACTGCCATCTCCGACATGCCCAACCATGCAAACATCAAGATTATATTTATTACAAATATCTCTAATTCCTAAAACAAGTGCTTCCAAATTTTCTCTCGGAACTATCACATCATCTGTTGTTACATTAGGTTTTAATTTTGCGCATGCTCCCATTGAAGAACGTCTTGCAGTCCATATCGCATTATATTCTTCTTCGTTATGGGATGCTCGAATTGCACTTGCATGACAATTATTTAAGATATTAATAATAATATCTTCCTGATACTGCATAGAACATTCAAAACCATCTATTTCTATAACTAGAGCAGCTTCCTTATCAGTCAATAAATTTGCAGGATAAAATCTTTCAACTGTCTGTATTGCATTTTTATCCATGAAATCAATTGTTGCAGGAAAAATTCTTTGTTCTATCAATGAATTTACAGCTATAACAGAATCTTTTACACTATCAAAATAAGCCATCAAAACTTTTTTACTCTGAGGTTTTGGGATTAATTTTAAAACAGCTTCCACAACAATTCCCAAAGTTCCTTCTGAGCCGACAAACAATGTATTAAGATTATATCCGGTTGCATTTTTAATCGTTTTTGCACCGGTTCTTAAGATTTCGCCGTTTGCCATTACAACTTTTAAATCGATTACATAATCCTTAGTTGTTCCGTATTTAAAAGATTTTGCCCCACCTGATGATTGAGCAATACTTCCGCCGATTGTGGAAACTGCAAGATTTGAAGGATCAGGAGGATAAAACAAGCCTAATTTTTCAACTTCTTTTTGCAAATCACCTAATACAACACCAGGTTCAACAATAGCTGTCATGTTTTCTTTGCTGATTGAAATAATTTTGTTCATTTTTGAAAAATTCAAAATTATACCGCCATGTTCAACAACGCATGCCCCGACAACGTTTGTTCCGGCTCCTCTGCAAATTACAGGAATTTTATATTTATTTGCTAGCCTTACAACCTTTTGAACCTGCTCAACATTTTCAACAAACACAACAGCATCAGGCAAATTTTTTATTTTCCTGATATTTGTTGCATCCTGCGCGTAAGCATATCGTTCTTCTAATGTATCTAAAACATTAGAGGGTGGTATATTCTTTTTTAAATCTGAAATCAGCTTATTCTTCATCAACATATGATGCCAGTTTTTCTATATTTGTACCAAGTCTGGATAACATTTTTTCTATTTTATCCACTTTTCTATTTAACATCATATTATCTTTTTCTTCAAGTGTCGATAAAATTTTCTCTAATTTCATCTCTAATCTGTCAATACGAGATTCTTGTTCTTCAAATTTATTTTCGATTTCATCAAGAATATCTGACTTTTCCGGGATTGCATCTTTCAATTCTTCTAAATTCTTTTTAATTTTTGAGATTTCAGAAGTTTTTTCAGTAATACTTGTAATATTTTCCGTTGTAGAATCAATCCATTCACCCAAATACATCATCACTTGATGGAAAACTTTATCAGCGTTTGCAGAAGCAACTGCCATAGATTGAATGTTATCAATTTTTCTTTCAAGTCTTTCGCTAACTTCTGAGTTGTCCAAATAATTTATTCGGTCTTCAAGCTTATATACAAGACTGCTAAAATTATTTAATCCGTCATTTAACGCTTTATATGATTCATCAGAAGTCAGTAAAAGTTTGTTTGTTCGAGAACTGATACTTAATATATCTTCGTTTAACTTTTCTATATCTCCCTTTAAATCAACAATTTGATCTTGAGTTAAAGTTGATTCAAGCCCCTCTACTGAGCTTACTATTCTTTTGATATCATCAGATATATTTTCAAAATTACTGTCAGATATATTATTAATTGCAACACGCAATTTGGCAATATCACTTTCAACATCCTGCAATGTATATGAATAATCAAAATCATCACTTGGATTTGTTATTTGCTTTAATTGATTTTGAACTTCAATAAGATTTTGATTAATTTCATCAGTTTTTTCTTCAACAAAATCTTTAATATCTTCAGATTCTTCTACAAAAGATATTTGTTCAAACAAAGAAACCAACGTGTTGATAATAGAATCTTTTATATCTTCTGAATTCTTTTCCAAATCAACATTATCAAGCTTCATCAAAACATCACGCAAATATTTATCTATTGCAGCAGCTTTTTCATCTGAAGATGCTTCAAAATATTTACGCTGTTCAAATATTAATGACTTGATATCATCAATTTCTTCTTCTATATCAAAATCTGCTCCGTCCAAAGCTATTGCATCAACCTTTTCATGCAATGTTGCAAGCATTTCTGATATTTTGTCTTCTTCTGATGAAAAATCATCAAATTTTTCATGCAATTCTTCAACAGAAGTATCAGTTGCAATAATATCAATTTTTTCTGACAAAGCTTTTATTGCATTTTCAATAGAATCATCTTCTGTAAATGAATCCAGTTTTGAAGAGAATTCATCAAATTTTTCTTGTAATTCATCAACAGATGCATCTGTCGCAATAATATCAATTTTATCTGATAATGCTTTTAATTCAGTACTTATTGAATCATCATTTTCTATTAAATCAATTTTATCTTTTATTGAATTAACAGCTCCTGACAAATCCATTCCATATTTTTCTGTTTTTTGCTCAAGTTGATCTAATATATCAATTATTTCTTCATCACTTGTTGATTCCACAAGAGCATCAACTTTTTGATTTAATAAATCTACAGCTTCTTTATGCTGTATTGGACTATATTTATCTATAGTATTTTCACAAGCTGATTGAACATAATTTTTTAAATCATCACCAAGTGTTGTTATACCTGCAGATAAAACATTATTCTGTTGAGCTAAATTTTCTTGTTCTGATATTACGGAATCTAATTTCACAGATAATTCATCTCTCAAATTATCTATTGAATCCAATGTTTTTGTATCATTTATAACCAAATCAAGATGAGCTTTTAAATCATTTATATATTCATCAAGCTTTTCTTCCAATCCGCATTTAAGATTTCGGGTATTTGTTTCAACAGTAACATTTAACAATTCAATACTGTTTTTTATATCTTCTGATACACAATCTTCTATCACTGAAACCTTATTATAAGTTTCTTTAAATGCTTGTTCCAAACGCAAAACAGATTCAGAATGAGCAGAAAGTTCTCCGTTTACATCCACACTGAAATTCATAAACGAAGTTTCAAGCTCTGATTTTATATCTTCTAACAATTTTGCAAATTCAGAATCTAAAGAGAAATCATCTATTGCGGCTTTTATAGGTTCGATAGCACCTATAATATCCTCAGCCTTGTTTTGCAATGCTCCTGATATATCTGTATTTATAAGTTCCAATTCCTGCTTCAATTCAGAAATTTTATCATTTAAGCTTTCTGCAAACTCATCCAAATTTGTATCTTTCAAACCTTCAACAACATTTAAAAGATTTGAAAGTTTTTCCTCTATAGAAGATATATTTTGACTTATAGAAGCATCTATATTTTTAATAGCTCCATTTGTAATTTCATTTACAGACTCTGTTACATGTTCAATATTTGTATCCAACAAAGAAATCATTTGAGAGCTTTTTTCATCTGCTGATTGTTTTATAGTATTTAAAAGCTCTGCTAAGGATGAAAATTCCTCTTTCATACTATTGATTTCATCTATTGAAGATGCAATTTTTTCGTCTGTTGTTGATGAACTGTTTTCGACAACTCCAACAAATTCTGCCAACTTTTCATTTAGCAAGCCTACCTTCTGCTCATAACTTTCGGCATTACTAATTAATGCGGCTTCCAAATTTACCAATTTTTCCGAAAATTTGCTGTCGCTTAATGATTTTGAAGATTTTGCTGCCACATTCAATTCTGTAACATAATCTTTTAAACTTTGAATTGTTTCATCAACATGAGATTTAAAATCATTTATATTTTCAGATATTCCGTTTATTTCTGTTGATTGAACATCATTTGCATCCTTCAATTGAGTAAAATATTCACCCACAAGTTTTTCTAAATTTTCTGATATTTCAGCAACAGAATTTTTCACCTCATCAATCTGAGAATTTACACCTTGTGCAACTCCTGTTGAAATACCTTCTAATTTATCAGATATTTCATTAACTACATTGTAAACTCTATCTGAATAATCAGTTGTAAATTGATGAATTTCATTTTTCAACTCGTCAATTTTTTCAGCAGCATTTTCAACACTATCTATTACATCTTTTGAATTTTTTTCATATCCATCTTTTAATGCGTCATTCAAAGAATTAAATGCAACCAATATATTTTCCAATGATAATTTCACATTATCAAATCCTGATGTTAAACTGAAGGTCAAATTATCAGTCTTATCTTCAAATGCTTGTTTTAAAGTATTTAATTCATTTGTAATATTTAAAATTGTTTGCTTTAATTCTTCAAGATTTAACTTATTTCCGCTTTTAATATTTTCATTAATTTCTAAAACTACATTACTAATTTGTTCAGAAACTTTATCAACAATTTCAACTGGTTTGTGAGTAGATAAATCCATTAATATTTCAACATTATCAGTGATAGCTGCTAACGAGAAAACTAATTTATCATAATTTTCTTTATCTAAATCAGAATTTTTTGCAAAACTTTCATCTAATAAAGATTTCAAACTGTTAATCTCAGTAACAATATTTCCACAATTAGTTTTTGAAATATTTTCAAAAGAAGAATGTATTTCATCTAATTTATTATTTAAATTTGCAAAGTTTTCAGAATAATTCAATTCATTCAACTTGTCCAAAATACTATTTATTTGTTCTTTTGTTGCGTCACTGTTAAAATGCAAAACATCTGCATTATCCAATATTTTTTGAATAAAATCACCAAAATCTATACGGAAATTTGTAAAATCATCTTCAGTTACAATTTTTGAAAATGAATTTTCAAATTTTTCAAATTGTTCATTTATAGATTTTGCATTTGCTTCAACAGATTGGGCAACGGATTGAGAAATTGAAGTTTTTAATGAATTCATCAGTTCTGAAAATTCATCAAGTTTGTTCACAACTTTTTCATCTTTATTATTTTCTTCAATCTGAGATTTAATTTCATCAAGCTTTGTACTTATGCCTTCATAATTTGAAGAAGCAGAACTTGAAAACATTATAGATAAATCATCAATTTTTGAAGCAATTTGAGTAAATTCATACGAATAATCAGAAGGTTCTATCGAAGAAATACTGTCTTGTATTTTTGCTAATTTTTCCTGATTAAATTTTATGTCAGAATTTAAAATGTTTGAATTATCTGTAACTTTTTCCAAAAATTTTGATAATTCATTTTTAAATTCCACAAAATCTTCTCTTGATACGATATTTTCAAAAGACATTTCAACTTTTTCATATAATGAATTTATTTCAGATGAATTACTTGCAAACGAACCTTCAATAAATTCTTTCAATTCTTTTAAAATATCAGAATATTCATCCATTTTAAATGATATCTCATTAATATCATCTTTTTTCAAAACAATTTCCATCAATGACGATACAACTGAAGATAATTTATCGTTTCTTCCTAAAATATCATTTATTGATGTTAGCAAGCCCTCGCATAACAATTTTAAATCATTTAACTCAGCCTGAATTTCATTATTTTGTTTTGTTGAATCAAGAGATTGAATTTCATACAAGACTTTTTGAACCTGCTCATTCAAACTTGTAACAAAAGTTTCAAACCCATGACTTAATACATCTAAAGTCTCAAGTTTGGCATTAAATTTGCTTACACCTTCCTGCTGTGATGAATATAATGAATCACTTAATTCTTTAATATACTCTCTTATATTTTTTATACTTTCATCAGCAACTAACTTATAAGTTTCATTATTGGAAGATAGCAAGTCCTCAATTTTTTGAACATCAGATGTTAACTTTTGAACAGCTTCCAAACGTTTTTTATCTTCTTCCTGATATTCTTCCGAAAACATTTTCTTTTGATACTCAATATCTTCAGATAACTTTTTAGACATTTCATCAAGTAATAATTTTAAAGAATTAACATTTTCTGTAGAATTTTCAGTAAAATCATTTTGGAATTTCTCAAGTTTTTGAGATATTCCGTTTACATTTTCAGAAATCATAGAAAAGTTTCCAACATTGGCAGAAATTGTCTGTTTAAATTCTTCTCTAAAATCTGAAACATCTGATGCAATAACATCAAGTTTTGTACTCAACAAATTTGAATTTTTGCTTGCTACATTTAAGAATTCTTCATGATTAGATTGAATAGCAGATGCCAATTCATCTACATAAGCTTTTATTGCCTCATAATTTGAAGAAGAATCTTCTTTTAAATCCGCAATAATTGAAGAAATTTCATTGTTTATATTCTCAATTGATGATGTAATTTCTGAAATATCAAATCTGTTATCATCATTAACCGAATTTTTAATATCATCCAATGCTTTTATTTGAACATCTATTTTATCTTGCAACGACAAAATATCATTTGAAGAAGATGAATAAAATTCATTATTTTTATTTATGATATCATCTTTTGCGGCTTGTAAAGCAATTGCAACTGCATTTATACTTGATTTTACATCACCGTAATCACCTTGAATATCGTTGCTTATACCCTTTCTTAATTCAGATGCAACTCCTGACAAATTCATAACAAGAGCAGAAAGCTCATCAATTGATTTTTGAGGATTTGAATTTAATACAGTTTGTATATTTAATAAAATGGCATCAAGATTATTTTTCAAATCATTATAAACAGATTGTCTTGAATTATCTATATCTTCAAACTCTCTATCAAGAAGAGCTTTTATTGCACTAATTTGTTCTGATAAATTCGTATAATTTACCTTTGCACCTTCATCAAAAGCTTCTTTCAAATCATTTATACGATTTTCAATCCCGACAAAATCATCTCTAAAATCAAGAGCTTTTACAGTTGTCAAAATATTTTCAATTCTTTCAGCAGAATATGAAAGTTCAGAATTCAATGCTGTTGAATTATCAATAATTTTTTGGACAAAATCTGCCAAATCAGATTTAAACCCGGCAAAATCAGAATCAGATACAATTGTTGACAATGAGATTTCTAAATCATCAAGTTTTTTCAAAACATTTTCAGAAATATCAGAAATTGAGGTATTTATATTTTTTTCAATACCGGCAATATTTTCGTTAACAACAGATTCAAGTTCAGCCATTTCTTTGGTTATACGGTCAAAATCCTGAGTATAATCCATTGAATTAATAGTTGTTAAAATATTTTCAATTCTTTCTGTAGAATAAGAAAGTTCTGAATTTAGAGCTGTAGAATTATCTATAATCTTTTGTACAAAATTTGCCAAATCTGATTTAAATCCAGCAAAATCAGAATCAGTAACAACTGATGACAATGTTTTTTCAAGATTTTGAATTTCGTAAGCATTATTTTGAGATATACCTTTAACAGCATCTTCAAGTTCATGAATTCTATCAGAAATTTCACTGAAATTATTTTTATAATCCAGTGAATTTATCACATTTAAAATATTTTCAATTTTTTCTCTATTTGCACTTATACTTGTGCTGACAATAACTGTACTATCATTTAACTGTCTTATATAATCAAAAAGATTATCTTTAAAAGCACTAAAATCTTCTTCAGAAACTATATTTTCAAAAGAATTTTCCAGTTCTGAAAATTGTTTTGAAACAGCTTGAGCGCTCAAAGCCGGAACTTCCGTAATAACCCCTCTTAATGATTCAACAATATTTTGGAAATAAGAAATTTTATCTTCCAAATTTGCAAAAGAAATTTTTGAAGGGATAGCATCAATATTTTCTGACAAAGATGTAATTTTACTGTCAATAGAACTTATTTGAGAAGAAAAATCTAAATCGTTAATTTTCTCCAAAGCTTCTGTTAAAGAATTTTCTATTTTACCGAAAGATTTTTCAACATCACTGCTCATTTGTGATAAATCAGATGCAAAATTGCTTAATAAACCTGCAAGTTCATCCTTGTTAAAGGAATTTGTTTTTATTAAATCAAGTTTTGAATCCAATTCATTCAAAGCATTTTCCTGATGAGAAAATTCATCAGACATAGCATTAAAGCTTGCACTAACAACTTTTGATAAATCAATTATTTCAGATGTTTTAGCGCCATTATTTTGGGATGAAAGAATATTATCAAGAGAATTTTCAATTCCTGAGAATCTACTATTTGCATCATTATGTCTATCTTCAACACTCTTTTTTAATTCTGAAATATATAATTTTATTAAATCAGTAGCCTCGTTATCTTCAGCCATTAATTCAATTTTATTATTAATCCCTGTCAAAACCTTTTGAAAATTTTCAACATTATGTTCATTTTCAACACGCATCGTGTTGAGGATCTCAGCAATTTCGTCTACTGTCAGCGCCATTTTATTCTCTTTCCTAATAATATCCCTTTATAATATTTGATTTTATATATATATTATCAGAAGAATACCAATCAATGCAAACTCTTAACGTTTATTATTACAATTGTAAAGATAAAGTATACCGTTTTTTATTTCGATGTTATAATATGAATTAGACACTTGATGAAGAGGTAAAGATGAGCAGAATAGTAATAAATAAAGACAAATGTAAAGCATGCTATCTTTGTATAAACGAATGCCCCAAAAAACTTTTAAGGGTTGGAGAGGAAACAAACAGTCTTGGAGTTCACACTGTTGAATTTCATGACCCTAATCATGAATGTCTTGGTTGCGCTATGTGTGCTATGAGATGTCCTGATTTAGCAATTACTGAAGTTTACAAAGACTAACATTTTAGGAAATTGAAAAATTATTTCCGCAATACAGATTAATGAGGAATAAAAATGACACAATGTCTAACAAATAAAAAGGTTTTAACAAAAGGTAATTACGCAATAGCGAATGCAGCAGTTTTAGCAGGCTGCCAATGTTATTTCGGTTACCCTATTACTCCGCAAAGCGAAATCGGAGAATTTATGAGCGGTAAAATGCAAGAATTACATCGCGGATATGTTTCGGCAGAAAGTGAACTTGCAGCAATAAATATGACAATAGGTGCCGTATCAACAGGGGTAAAAGCTATGACATCATCTTCCTCTTGCGCGGTTTCACTTATGCAGGAAGGACTTTCTTATGCAACGGCAGATGAATTACCTGTTGTACTTGTAAGCGTTATGAGAGGCGGTCCTGGACTTGGCAATATTTATCCTTCTCAAGGAGATTATGTTCAAGCAACAAAAGGCGGCGGAAACGGTGATTATAACTTAATCGTTCTTGCTCCGTCAACAGTTCAGGAATGCGTAGATTTGACATACAAAGCATTCTATCTTGCTCAAAAATACAGGAACCCGACTGTTTTATTAGCAGACGGTTTGTTAGGTCAAATGATGGAACCTGTTGAATATTACGATTATCCGTACCCTGAAATCGATAATTCAGATTGGGCATTAACAGGTGCTAAAGGTAGAGACGGAAGAATCATCCGTTCATACGGACCTCTTGCAGAGGACAGATGTGAATTTTTGAAAAAACTATATAATAAATATAAATTACTTGAAGAAAACGAAACCGAATGGGAAGAAATTAACACAGAAGATGCTGAAATAATTTTAACAAGCTTCGGTAGCACTTCAAGAAACGTTAAAACAGCAATGAAAAAACTCCGTGAAAAAGGAATTAAAGCAGGATTTTTAAGACCGATTACCCTATATCCGTTCCCTTCAAAGAGAATTGCTGAACTTGCTAAAACAGTAAAGAAAATTATAACAGTTGAAGTTAATATGGGACAAATGGTTAATGATGTAAAATTAGCCGTAAACGGTGTATGTCCTGTTGAATTAATCAACAAAGGAGTAGGAGTTCCACCTTCTGCTGAAGAAATTGTTAATAGAATAGAGGAATTATTATAATGGCAACACAAGTTTTTAAATTACCAGAATCTCTAAAAGGAGATGTAAAATATTCATTCTGTCCGGGCTGTGATCATGGTGTTGCAGTAAGACTTGTTGCAGAAGTATTAGATGAACTCGGAATTAGAGAAAATACAATTCTTGCAGCTTCTATCGGTTGTTCTGTTACTACATACGACTTTATTAACGTAGATTCACTTGAAGCACCGCATGGTAGAGCTATGGCAGAAGCAACAGGTATTAAAAGAGCCAGACCTGATAAAATTGTATTTACATATCAAGGTGACGGAGATTTCGCATCAATCGGACTTGCAGAAAGTATGCATGCAGCATTGAGAGGAGAAAAAATCACCGCAATTTGTATAAACAATACAACTTACGGTATGACAGGCGGTCAATTAGGACCTACAACTCTTTTAGGACAAGTAACAACAACTTCTCCGACAGGAAGAAACGTTGATTATTACGGTTATCCGATAAAAATTGCAGAACATATCGCTCTATGTGACGGAACAGCATTTTCAGCAAGAGTTTCACTTGACACTGTTGCAAATATCAGAAAAGCAAAACAAGCAATTAAAAAGGCTTTCGAAGTTCAAATAAAAGGACTTGGTCTTGGATTTGTAGAAATCCTATCAACTTGCCCAACTAACTGGAAAATGTCACCTCAAAAAGCTCATGAAAGAGTAAAAAATGAGATGATGCCAATATTTAAACCGGGTATCTATAAAGATGTAACCCAAGAAAATTAACAGAGGAATTAACCTCACACAGTAAAACACATATAAATATCAAAACACCCATAAAGAGGAAAAAACAATGGAAAAGAATTTTATAATAGCAGGATTTGGCGGTCAAGGCGTATTACTTGCAGGAGAAGTTTTAGCAAATGCATTTATGCTTGAAGGTAAAAATGTAACTTGGTATCCTTCATACGGTGCTGAGATGCGTGGCGGAACCGTTAATTGCGAAGTTGTTATGAGTGATGATGAGGTTAGTGAAGTAAACAAATCTGATGCAGATTTCATTATTGCATTAAATCAGGCATCTTTTGACAGATTTTTACCAAAAATTAAAAAGGGCGGTTTGATGATTGCCAATTCAACTCTTGTAAAAGAAGAAAAAACAAGAAGTGATATTAATTATATTTTTGCCCCAATATCTAAAATGGCAGAAGATTTAGGAAATATTAAAATGGCAAACATTTTATCTCTGGGAATTCTTGCAAAAGGCGGAAAAGTTACTTCTTTGGAATATCTTAACCAAGCACTTGATGCAGTTATTCCACCTCACAGAAAAAATCTTTTACCGTTAAATATCAAAGCTCTAAAAATAGGCTATGAATATGATTTATTAACTGTTTAAATATTAAATCAACTAAAAAGCCGATTTAAAAATTCAATATTAAGCTTATTCTAATAATGTACAGTTCATGAGGTCATCTGAAAGTGAAAAAAGAACTAACACGATTTATTAGAGAAAAAGAAATTCAACTGGCTAAACTCAGAAAACACGTTGAAAAAAGTTCAGTGTGCTCAGATTTATATAACAAAGTCGTTTTAGAAAAAGCCATCCTAAAAAAAGAATTAGAAGAATCACAAAAAAATAAAATTATTGAAAATATTAAAAATATTTTTCCACGTAAAAAAACGTTAATCTGTGATTACTTTAAAAAATAAATATATGCATATATTTAAACATTAACGCAAATAACTTACCAAATATGCAAAATTTAATGCGTAATCTAAATTCAATCAGCCAGGCATCAGAGATTAAAATTTATAATGTTTTAGAAGCGTTTAAATTTTTATTTTTGTGTTATAGTAAAAACATTAAAAGTGTTTATTATATTAATAAGAAAGGAGATTAATATGACCGAAAAACGCGTATGGTTATTTAAGGAAGGCAACGCAGATATGCGTAATCTTCTTGGGGGTAAAGGTGCAAACCTTGCAGAAATGACTAATCTCGGATTACCAGTACCTCCTGGGTTGACTATCACAACTGAAACTTGTATGGACTACATTAATCATGGCAATAAAATGCCTGCTGGACTAATGGATGAAGTAAAAACAGCACTTGCAACAGTTGAATCACAAGCAGGTAAAAAATTTGGAGATGCTGAAAATCCATTATTAGTATCTGTTCGTTCAGGTGCAAGACTTTCAATGCCAGGTATGATGGAAACTATTTTAAACCTCGGTTTGAACGATCAAACAGTTGAAGGCATGATTAAATTAACTAATAACCCAAGATTTTGCTATGACTCATATAGAAGATTTTTAACAATGTTTGGTTCTGTTGCTTGGGAAATTGACAGACAAAAATTTGAAGATTACCTTGATAAAATTAAAGCAGAAAAAGGATATAAATCTGACACAGATTTAACCGCAGAAGATTGGAAATCTTTAATAGAACCATATAAAGAATTAATCAAAAAAGAAACAGGCAAAGAATTTCCTCAAGATCCATACGTTCAATTGGAAGAAGCTATTGAAGCAGTATTCAGATCATGGAATATTCCAAGAGCCGTAGCATATAGAGATCACTATAAAATCGACCACAATTACGGAACTGCCGTAAACGTTCAAACAATGGTATTCGGTAATATGGGCGATGACTGTGCAACAGGTGTTTCATTTACAAGAAACCCATCAACTGGTGAAAATAAATTCTACGGTGAATACTTAACAAATGCTCAAGGTGAAGACGTTGTTGCAGGTATCAGAACTCCAAAACCAATTGCTGAATTGGAACATGAAATGCCTGAACTTTACAAACAATACGTTGATATTGCTAAAAAACTTGAAAAAGGTTATAAAGATGTTCAAGATATGGAATTTACAATTGAAAGAGGCAAATTGTACATCCTACAAACCCGTAACGGTAAAAGAACAGCAAAAGCATCTGTTAGAATTGCCGTTGAAATGTGCGAAGAAGGAATTATTGATAAAGAAAGAGCAATAGAACTTGTTGATGCAAACCAACTTTATCAGGTACTTCTTCCTGACTTTGATCCAGCAGCTAAAAAAGAAGCTCATAAAATTGCACAAGGACTTGCAGCATCTCCAGGTGCAGCAGTAGGAAAAATCGTTTTCGATACAGAAGAAGCTGCTGAGCGTGGTAAAACAGGAGAAAAAGTTATATTAGTAAGAATTGAAACTTGCCCTGATGACATTCATGGTATGATTCAATCTCAAGGTGTTTTAACTCTAAGAGGTGGTATGACATCTCACGCAGCTGTAGTCGCAAAAGGTATGGGTAAACCTTGCGTTGCAGGTTGCGAAGATTTAAAAATTGATCTTAAAAATGAAACACTTACAGCTGCTGATGGCACAGTTTACCACAAAGATGACATCATTTCTCTTGATGGTGGTACTGGCGAAGTTATGGCTGGAGCAGTTCATCTAATCCCACCTAAAATGGATGAAAACTTCCAAAAACTATTCAAATGGGTTGATGAAACTAAATTATTAAGTGTAAGAGCTAATGCTGATACTCCTGCTGATGTTGCAAAAGCTTTAGAGCTTGGCGCAGAAGGCGTTGGTTTATGCCGTACAGAACACATGTTTATGGATCCTGAAAGACTTCCTTGGGTTCAAAAAATGATTATTGCAGGCACACCAGAAGCTAGAAAAGAAGCTTTAGATCACTTATTACCAATGCAATACAGTGATTTCTACGCAATGTTCAAGGCTTTAGGCGAAAAGTCAATGACAATAAGACTTTTAGATCCGCCACTTCACGAATTCTTACCTGATAAAGAAGAATTAATCGCAAAAGTCGCAACTAAAAAAGCTAAAGGCGAAGATTACAAAGAAGATGAAAAACTTCTTAACATCGTTGAAGCTATGTCTGAATCTAACCCAATGATGGGCTTGAGAGGTTGCCGTTTAGGCTTAACTTACCCTGAAATCAACGAAATGCAAGTTAGAGCAATATTTACTGCAGCTTGCGACTTGAAAAAAGAAGGACTTAACGTTAAACCTGAAGTAATGATTCCTCTTGTCGGACATGTTAACGAGCTTAAAACAGTTCAATCTGTTCTTGAAAGAGTTGCAAAAGAAGTTATGGACGAAAAAGGTGTTATTGTTGATTACATGTTCGGAACAATGATTGAAATTCCGCGTGCAGCTCTAACTGCTGATCAAATCGCTAAGTACGCAGAATTCTTCTCATTCGGAACAAACGACTTGACACAAATGACATTCGGATATTCAAGAGATGATGCAGAAGGCAAATTCTTACAAAACTATGTAGAACAAAAAATACTTCCTGCAAACCCATTCCAAACTCTTGATCAGGAAGGTGTCGGTCAATTAATGAAAATAGCTCTTGATAAAGCTCTAAAAGTAAGACCACATCTAAAACGCGGTATTTGCGGAGAACACGGCGGCGATCCTGCGTCAGTTAAATTCTGCCACAGAATTGGATTGAACTATGTATCTTGCTCACCGTTCAGAGTACCGCAAGCAAGACTTGCTGCTGCTCAAGCTGTTATTGAATTCAAACACAGCAAAGAAGAAGAAGGACCACTTGGTTGCAAATAAGCGTAAGCGTGCCGCTTAACCCACAACTCGGGTTTTGCATAAACTTATCAAAGCTAAACTAAAGATAAGCGTGCCGCTTAACCCACAACTCGGGTTTTGCATAAACTTATCAAAGCTAAACTAAAGATAAGCGTTCAGCTGAACCTCCAAATAAAAAAAGACGGAAATTAAAAAATTTCCGTCTTTTTATTTACATTTTTTATTTATTCTATAATTTCTTTAAGTTTTCCACTTTTATACATAGCTTCCAAATCATCATATCCGCCGACATAATGTTCGTTAATAATAATTTGAGGGACTGTCATAATCGGTCTTTCAAATTTTTCCGATAATTCTTTTGTTACTTCATCAAAAGAGTCATCAATATTGTGTTCCTCATAGGTCAAGCCTAAAGTTTTTAAAAGTTTTTTTGCCTTTATGCAATATGGACATGTAGAAGATGTATAAATATCTGTTTTATTCATAAAACCTCCTTTAAATTTAGGTTATTATAAACAAAAAATATTTAACATAGCAAATCAGTTATTAAAATCTTTCCCGCCAACAATTCTTAAATGTCTGTTGCTGCCTTCACCAACAGATTTGCTTGAAAGATTATGTTGTTCAACAAGTTCATGCTGCAACTTTCTAATATGTTGATTTTGCGGAGTCAATTCAACATGCTCAGCACCCGCAAGAATTTTATTAATTGCAGCCTTTGCTTCATCTAAAGCACGTTCGGCATCATCATAATATCCACATAGAGTTTCTGATGCTTCAGTTATTTGCAAAGCTTCTTTTAATACTTTTTGAATTTGAGCCATTGAATTTGTTTTTACATAAAATATTTGCAACCTGTAATCGTTTGCGGTACTCAAGACTTTTGCTCCACCTTTTATAAAGTTCTTATGAGCAATTACAATATCTGCATCTTCTAAATTCCGAGTAATTTCGGCTTTCAAATCAAGTCTTTCAATAACTTTTTCAACAATAGTTCTTGAAACAGCATAAAGATATATTTTCTTTATTCCTTTAACTTCTTCAACATATTTTTGACGTGAAAAACCAAACTTCAAGCTATCAGAATTATGTTCAGGCTGAATTTTTTGTTCTAATTTGTCAATTTCTTTTGGAATATCTGTAATTCCAGGTTCATGTTTTTCTTCAATCTGAGGTTGAACATCATAAGACTTATCAACCTTCCTGATTTCCGGACGTATTGGCCAACCACGTAAAATATAATCAACAGCTTCTGCCGTGTTTTTATAAACCGCAAGAGTATTTCTGTCCAAAATTTCAATAACAACATCAAATGTCGGTTGTTTTTCTCTTTCCAGAACAGTTTTTTGAGAAGCTCTACGTTTAGCCTCATCATCACCCAAAGTAACTGATTGAATACCACCGACCAAATCTGATAATGTAGGGTTTTTAATCAAATTTTCCAAACTATTACCATGGGCAGTTGCAATCAGCATAACACCACGTTCTGCAATTGTACGTGCAGCTTGCGCTTCTTCTTCCGTACCGATTTCATCAACAACGATAACTTCAGGTGTGTGATTTTCAACTGCCTCAATCATAATGTCTTTTTGGAACTGCGGTTGAGTAACCTGCATACGTCTTGCATGACCTATTGCAGGATGCGGAGTATCTCCATCGCCTGCAATTTCATTTGACGTATCAACAATTACAACACGTTTTCCGAGCTCATCTGCAACCAATCTTGAAATTTCTCTCAATTTAGTTGTTTTTCCAACTCCCGGACGACCTAGAAACAAGATACTTTTATTCATCATACAAATATCTTTTATACAATCAATAGTACCTGTAACGACTCTACCAATACGGCAAGTAAGACCAATAATTTTGCCCTGTCTGTTTCTTATCGCACTGATTCTGTGAAGGGTTCCAGGAATTCCGGAACGGTTATCAGATGTAAAATCTTGAATTCTTGAGGTTATATAATTAATATCATCTTCCGTTACAAATTCATCACCAAGATATTCTATCTTACCGCCTGCATGACGAATTTCCGGAGTTCTGCCAATATCCAAAACAATTTCTATTACATCTTCCATTTTGTCATAAGAGATGTGCTTCCTGACCTTATCAGGCAAAACTTCTGTCAAGCGATCCAAATCATTTTGAAATTGTAAGCTGGTCATTTTCTTTTCTGCCTTTCTTCTATTTTGTATATTACAAAATAATAACCGGCTGATACTCCGTACCCGAAACGGAACAAATTTTTAATATTTACTAATTTTATTCACCTTTCTATTTATATTATACCACTTTTTTTCAAAATCTCATCATTTTATCTTATTACTTTTGTAGCATTTTTATTTTACTTTTATTTTTTTGATTTTCTACCCTATAAATTATTAACAAATGTTACAAAAAATGATTATTTTTTAAAGATTAAATCAAGAAATTCCGTAATTAGTAAATGAACGTTACTGGTTTTGAAAGGAAAATCGAAAACAATGGGATTAGCAGCAGGACAAGCAAGATTATTGACAATCACAGCGAGGAAATCAGACTGTGAATATCAATCAATGCGATTATCTCACCAGAAAATTGCATTGTCCAGAGAGCTGTCTGACCTTTCAAACGAATATCAAAATTCATTAAATCAAACAAAATTAATATACGATTATTATGGAACAGGAGATACCAGCAATCCGTTATCTTACGGTATATTGATGAATCCTTCTGCATTAAATGATTATATGCCGACTGTATTAACAGATTCAATGGGAAGAGTTACATTGAACGAAAAATATGCAGCGGCTGCACGTTTTGCAGGTATTCCGCAAGAAGGTTTAGGAACATTACCTTCAGAAACTATGCGTCAGGCATTTGTTGAAGGTTTGTATAACAGTGGATTAATAACAGAAACATTAAAAAATACAATTCAAGGATTACCTTATAACCAGGCTGCAGGTTTTGGCGGTGATACTACTGTCGCTGTCCAAACTCAAGATGTTACGATAGATGAATTAGCAGATATATTAGACAGTTATGCAGTTAATCCGACAGATGGTTATTATGATACCTCAATTACTCGTGGTATTGTTCTTTACGATAATAATGCAAAAAAATATTATAAAGAAGGTGAGAGTGATATAGCCTCTAGTTTAAAGGGGTTTCAGGAAATAGTTGGGAATACTGATTATACAGAAATGGAATCGGGAGGTCAAATAACACTCGGAGATATCTTAAGTGGTGATTATACACTAATAGCACAAGGTCAAGGTAACAGAACAAGTTCAATCGGTTACTCAGGCGGTGCTATTGATGCTGTTGTAACTTCAAGTGTTTGGTCAGATATGCTTGATGTAATGGAATCCCTTTTGGACACGGGGGATGTTTATACTCAACAGGCTCTTGACTATGCAAGATCTAATATTGAATATATGATAAGTAACCAATGTGAGCAGGAAGGAAAACCTTCGCATAAAGGAGATGGAAATGCCAGCAGAGGGGAGAGATATCAATTTTTCAATGATACTGATATGTGTAATTTTGCCCATCAAGGTGGTGGCAGCAAAACAAATAATAAGAAAGTTATAAATGAGGCTTACAAGTGGGTCAGCTCATCTGGAAGCGGATATATTGGTCTTGTTGCCAGAGGAAATCCTGACAGCGGTCATGATGATAAGAACGGCTATAAATCTGCAGTAGCTGTAAATATCAGTAGTGTAATGAAGGCCTATTTAACCTACTTTTATGATTTTATGAACGGTGTTTCTGCCACAGATATAAACGGTTGTGATGCTTATTATGTCGGGAACAAGCTTGCAGAATCATCTCTTGTTGACAACAATACAGTATTAACAATAACAACAGGAGTATCAGTTTCAAGCGATGATTTAGCTCAATCAACATTCTATGATACATTATTTAACCAAATATGTGCAAACGGTTGGACTGAAAACAATCAAGTAGATGATAACGATTATCTTCAAGAAATGCTTCAAAACGGAATGTTATATATATCAAAAGTTAAAGATGACGGATATTATTATCAGGGTAATTACGCAACAGATACATATATTAAAGAAGTTTCAGATGATACATATATTGCACAAGCAGAAGCTAAATATAATACGGAAAAAGCAAAATTAAATACAAAAGAAGAAACTCTTGATATGAAAATGAAAAACTTGGATACAGAAATTTCTTCATTAACCACAGAATACGATACAGTTAAAAATACTATATCGAAAAATATTGAAAAATCTTTCAAAAGATATAACGCATAAAAAAACCGATTTTAAAACAAATCGGTTTTTCTTTTTTATACACCTGCAACAGGTGGTAAATCAATACTTTTTAAACGTTGTTCAATTCTTCTGTACCACTTCAAATGCTGTTTGAATAGAATATTATATTTTGAAATATCACCTTGAGAAATTTCATTAAACAAGTTATCGCAAGTTTCTTGAAGAGCATGCTCAAGATAATGAGTAAGTTCTTTTCTTGAAAGCTTATCTAATTCATTACCCTTTCTCATCTCAATACGTTTTCCAAACTCAACAATAACTTCAGGTCTGTTATCTCTTAAAAAGCAATAATCAATAGCCATAGGAATAAGGTTAACTTTTCCGTATCTTTTTACTGCATTTTCAGCGATATACGCAAGACCTGTTTGAAATTCAATAGGTCTGTAATGCGGAGGTCTGATAATTCCCTGAGGGAAAATACAAAGCATATTTCTTATATCACCAACAACATCAACAGAATATTGCAAAGCCTTCATAGCGGATTGAGCAGATTTCTTATAAACAGAATAAGCGCCGCCACGTCTTAAAAGCGGGAATCTGTTTAATTCTTCAACCATCAATCTTATTTCTTTATGGAAAATTCTATGAGTAGTATTATAAAGAACAATACCATCCCACCAGTTGCAATGCGGAGCAAAAAGGATTGTAGGAACAGATGTATCTCCGTCATAATAATTTTCTTCACCCCTGTATCTGAATGCGAAAAAACGATTTTGAAGCATGTTAAAGAAAAACATACTTGCTACCCATAGCCAAAATTTACTTGTTTTAGCCGGTTTAAATTTCTCCTCCTTGTTCCTAAGCTTTGTAGGGGGGATGTCAGAATATAATTGTTCCTCAACTACCATATATAAATTGTACTCCATTAAATTAAATATAGCAAATTCCAAATAAAAAATTTTAAGAAAAATTAACTTTTTTATATAAAAATATAATATATTTTAAATTTTTATCTTAAATACACATTTTGGAGCTGTTTTGATAATATAGATATTATAACTTTAAATTCTTCATCGGAATAAGTCTCAAGTTTCATAAAACTTTCATCCAAAGTTTTAGTCGGCACAAATTTTTGTAAATAATATCTTTTTGCCCCACAAATAAGATTTGCAATATCAGAAAAATCATCTATTGATAATTGAGATTTTACAACAGTTGTCCGAAATTCATAATCAACATTACTATTCATTATAATATCAATACTATTTTTTATATTTTGAGTATCAATATTTACACCGACAATATCTTTGTACTTTTTTAGAGGAGCTTTTATATCCATAGCAATATAATCCAAAAATGGAATTGCCTTTTCTAAAACATCAGGAAACGCTCCGTTTGAATCAAGTTTTACCAAAAAGCCTAAAGCTTTAATCTCTTTAATAAATTCAATCAAATCTTTTTGTAAACAAGGTTCCCCACCTGTAATTACAACCCCGTCAAGCTTTCCCTGTCTTGATTTTAAGAACTCAAAAAAGCCGGCATTAGTCCATGCCGGCTGATTTTTATGTATTAACTCAGGGTTATGGCAATATCCGCAACGGAAATTACACCCTTGAGTAAACACTATAGTGCTTATTTTTTCAGGGAAATCTAAAAGCGAAGTTTTTTGTACTCCACCTATTTGCATACGCATTCACCTATTTTAAATTCTTTACGATCGGCAAACTCTTTTTGTTTACCCTTATTCCACTGCTGTACAGGTCTGATATAACCAACTACACGAGAATAAACTTCACAGTCCGCGCCACATTCAGGACAAGTAAAATGTTCACCTGATAAATATCCGTGATTTGGACAAGTGCTGAATGTCGGAGAAAAAGTAAAATATGGCAAATGATAATTTGTACAAACTTTTTTAACAAGATTTTTCATTGTTTCAATATTTTGAATTCTTTCTCCTGCATAAATGTGAACAACTGTTCCACCTGTATATTTTGTTTGCAAATCATCTTGGTGATCCAAAACTTCAAAAATATCGTCAGTATAATTTACAGGCAACTGTGTTGAATTTGTGTAATACGGATATTTTTCGTTATCCAGTTTTGCCAATCTGTAAGATGTACCCTCTCCCGGAGTTGCCTCCAAGTTATAATTGTTTCCTGTTTCTTTTTGAAACTCTACAATTTTAGCTCTCATATAATCCATTACTTCAAGCGCAAATTGTTTTCCTCTGAAACTTCCGATATCACTGCCCAAGAAATTTAAACAAGCCTCATTCATTCCAATTAAGCCAATTGTCGAGAAGTGATTTTTCCAATAAACTCCAAAACGAGCCTTTATATCTCTTAAATAGAATTTTGTATAAGGATACAAATTCTTATCAGTCATTTCCTCTAACAATTTACGTTTAACTTCAAGGCTTTCTTTTGCAAGCTCCATTCTGTCAGAAAGCATTTCAAAAAATTCACCTTTAGTTTTTGCAAATTCTGCAATTTTAGGAAGGTTAATTGTAACAACCCCGACAGAGCCTGTAAGCGGATTAGAGCCAAACAAACCGCCACCGCGATATTCCAATTCTCTGTTATCAATTCTTAATCGGCAACACATAGATCTTGCATCCTCAGGTGACATATCGGAATTAATAAAATTAGAGAAATATGGAATACCATATTTGGCAGCCATTTCCCATAAGCCTTCAATATCCTTATTATCCCAGTCAAAATCCTTTGTTATGTTATAAGTCGGGATAGGGAATGTAAATACACGTCCTGAATTATCCCCTTCCATCATAACTTCAAAGAAGGCTTTATTTAAAATATCCATTTCTTTTTGAAATTCTTTATAAGTTCTTTCCTGCAATTCTCCACCGATGATTACTGGCTGCTCGGCATAATATGAAGGAACTGTCAAATCCATTGTAATATTTGTAAATGGAGTTTGAAAACCTACACGAGTCGGAACATTCATATTAAATACAAATTCCTGAATTGCTTGTTTTACTTGTTTATAATCCAGATTATCATAACTTATAAATGGTGCTAAAAGAGTATCAAAGTTAGAAAAAGCTTGAGCACCTGCAGCTTCCCCTTGCATAGTGTACATAAAATTAACAATCTGTCCTAAAGCAGTTCTAAAGTGTTTTGCAGGAGCACTTTCAATTTTACCTTTAACCCCTGTAAAACCTTCTGTTAATAAATCTTTTAAATCCCATCCTACGCAATATACAGAAATTATATTCAAATCATGGATGTGGATATCTCCTCTCAAATGAGCATTTTTAATATCTTCGCTATAAACTCTGTTTAACCAATATTGTTTGCTTATTTCAGATGCAATATAGTTATTTAACCCTTGAATTGAATAAGCCATATTGGAATTTTCATTAACCTTCCAATCAAGCTTTTTCAAATAACTCTCAACTAAATTAATGTTAGCATTTTTTAAAGAGTCATTTCCTAAAGCATTAGACATAAAAGAACGTTTAGCATCGTTCAAACTGACAACCCTGTTGTCATGCAAAATAGTATTTTTCATAAAAAAATCTCCCAGATTTCCGTGGTAACACCAACTTCAATAAGCATTCCGACTATAACGGCTGCGGTCCAGTGAGGGATTTTCACCCATGCTTTCCTTATGGAAGTATTTTGATTTTATAACTTTGTTTAAAATTTGTCAACAAATCACAAGATTTATTTGACAGGGAATTTTTCTTATTCTACGATTTTACATAGAGGAAATGGAGTGAATATCTCCAGCTGTGCCGCAACCGTAAAAGCCGGAACACTCAGAAAAACTTATTTACTGCGAGCATCAGTAAGTAAGATATATTTTTCAAAAGTGTCCTCTAACGTTTACAAAAACATGAGGATTTTTTATTGTCACTAGGAGCCGTACAAACAAATAGCGCAAGAGTTGGGACTTGTCCACACGGACTGCCGCTTGGGGCATGCCCGATATGCAACGGTATGGGTGGCGGAGGCGGAATGAAAAAGGCAGATTTTTCCGCCAAACCAGGTGAAATGAGCTGGAATGAATGTGCAGCAATAGGTGCATTTTTAAAAGCTCAACAGAATGCAAAACAGCAACGTGCAGAAGATGCTCAAAAATTTGCTCAAAATGTTCAAGCCTTTCAAAATGCTTTAATAAGTTCTAGCCAAAGACTTGCAAACATAGCACAATTCTTCACTCAAAACACACCAAAAATAATTGCAAAACCGATCAACTTTGTATTAAATACGGTTCTTGGCGGAATTGCAAGGACAATAGCAAATCTTCCGACAACTATCTCAAATACAATTCAAACAATTCAACAAAAATTGGCGGATATATCTGACAAATTAACAGCAATGGTCGGAGAATTAAAAGCCTCTATCGAAAAGAAAATCTCAGAAGCTTTTAAGGATTTGAAAAAGAAAGTAAAATCGCTATTTTCAATATTCCAACCAACAGACACAGACAATAACGACAAACAAATTGATGAAACTAAAAAAGCTTTTGAATTAAGAACATTTATACACGATTTATACAAAAAGCTTACTCAAGACGAAAAGGATTTAGACGAAAATGACAATCAGTCCGCTTAGAGACGGTGAAACTTTAAGACAGCAAAAGAATTTAACAACAACACAAAAACGTGCAAATACCGAAACTAAAGAAGGTGTTCTTGTAAATAATTTTATAAAACCGGATTCTTCCATAAACTTGGAAGACACCTGCGACACTCTAGTAATTTCTAAAAATACCAAAATGCCTCAAAAATTATATGAATACAGCAACTCACCTGAAAAAAGCATAGTTCCGATAAGTGCAATCGCAACAGGAGTTATGGGGGCAATTGCACTACTTTCGGCATTTGTAAGACGTAATACTAAGATTAATCTTAAAATTTCAAATGAAAAAAGACTTCCTGCAACAACAAGGAATGTTGCAATAAACGAAGAAACTCATCAAGCTTTATATCAAATGATACAAAGTCCTACAAGAAAAACAATTCTTGCCGGAGTAGGAGTTTTAACCCTCAGCGCAATGGCATTTATGGGCAAAACTTTCTTTGACGGATTTAAAGATGTCTGGGTAAAAAAACGTGAAGCAGATATTCAAAAAAATATGCAAGAACAACTTATAGATATTGAAACTCAATCGTTTGCGGGGAAAATCCAAATAACAAGAAGTATGCTTTCTGAAAAAGCTCAAGAATTCAGTAAATATCTATCTGATGACAGAGAAAAAATATTACCGAATTTTGGAAAGCACATGAATTTTACAGGCACAAACTTTCCAACAACAGATAAAAACAAAAAAAATAACACTCTTAACTACTTCTTGCTCGGTGCAGGAACAGTTGCCGCAATCGTAGGACTAGGCTATATATCGCTCAAAAACCTTAGCAAAAGTAAAAGATTGCTAGAAAATTATGTAGAAAATAAAAAAGATCTTATAAAAAATATAGTAAATAATTCGACAAGCAAAACAAAAGATAATGATAAAAAACTTTTAGAAGCATATTTCCAATCAATAGATGCAAATGAAGATACAATTAACAGCTACTTGAAAAATCTTAACTGGGATAAAAATGAAGTGAATGAATTTGCTCAAAAATTAATTAAAAAAGCAAAAACATCAACAACAAAAGTAAATGAAACAATAGGCGGAGACGGCACTCCAAAACCAACCTTCTATTCACACGTTGATGATTACAGAGCATTTTTCTACAACTGGCTTTTAGATACCGATAACACACAATTCAAGCAATTATTCTTTGGGATAACTGGTATAACAGCAATAAGCTATGGCGGAAAGCTCACAGGAGATGCCATTAAAGAAGTTCAGGTAAAAAAACTTAACGCTCAAACCGAAGTAGATTTGCAAAATCGCTTAGTATCAACGGAATTAAGAAACTTTAAATCAAAAAAAGAAGCAGCAATTCAACCGCTTGTTAATGAATTTTATAAACAAGCAAGAAATAACAAACCAAAAGAAGAATTAAAAGTTATTGCAGATAATATATTATTCGAAATCAAGAACGGTCCTCCGTTTGTATATTCATAGGAGGCTAAAATGTATAATTATACAACGATACCGCCAATAACATATAATAATATATATCAATATCAACCTTGCCAACTACCTTCGGGCAACAGAAATTTTACAATAGTTGATAAGAATAAGGTTGACTGCTTTGTATCTCAAAAAGAAGCAGCCCTTCCTTACCTTGCCAATATCCTATCTCACTCAAATGATGAAACTCAAATTGTAGAAACACTCCATATAGTAAATGCAATGCTTGATAACGGAGTCAAAGGGATTGATAAAATGTATCCGATATTATCAAGATTTAATAATACAAAATCCCCCAATATACAAACTTACCTTGCAGGAATTTACAGAAAAACCCAAGTTCCTGACGCATTTGGTCCGCTTGTAAAAATGTTAATTCAAAATTCTTTACATCCTCAAGCTTCAAATTTCGATCCTAATGAAGAGATTGGAGGAGCAATCCTATCTTATATTTCACCCCGTTTTAGAAATCAGCCTCAGAAATAACATGTTACAAAAACTTAACATGATTTCCAACATGATTAAAGTTTTAAAACTCATGTGTCGATAACATGAATACTAGAACTAAGTAAAACGAAAGGAAGATCGACAGCAATGGGAATGGCAGCATCACAAGCTAGATTTCTTGGACTGACAGCCAGAAAAACCAATGTTGAATTTGAAGGTCAACAGATTAACCAACAAAGAACAACATTGTCTAACCAGTCTGCTAACTACTACAACGATTTGTTGGGTATGTCAGTACCGGTTCCGCCGTCTGTCGATGATTACACTAAAACAGTGTATACTTTCGAAGATGGAGCTTTAACAAACCAAATCACAGCGATGATTGCACAAAATGACGGAACTTATACAGTCAGCTATTTAAGACAATGGACAGATGATTTTTCAGTTGTCGGTGCATCTACAAGTATTGTTAACGCTGATGAAAACAGATCTACATTCAAAGTAGGCGCAACTACTCTTAGAAATATGAGTGATGCAATTACTTATGATGTTGACGGAACAACAGCTTATTATAATTCAAAAGATAAAAAATATTATGCAAACCCTGATTTTACAGGAACAGCACTTGATACAGAAGGCAAAACAATCGCTATTAACAGTGATGATGAATACTTAAAAACCTTGTCCGCAGATCAAGTTGCACAACTTCAAAAAGAAGAAGATGAATATATTGAATTACTAAATCAAAAATATGGTGCAAGTGACTACCTTGTAAGATATGTAAAAGATACAACAACAGGAGAATACAACCCATATTTCTATAAATTAACAGATTTGCAAAACGCAAACTATGATGACAATGGTAATTCTCAATCAAACATTAACTGTTACACAATCGGTAGTGAAACAAAAACAGAAGAAGTAAAAGCTTCTCAAGGTTGCAAAATCGAAAAAGACAGTTCAGGACGTTATATCAACATAACAATTCCACAATATGACGATGACGGAACACCGATTGCAGACACAGGAGTAACTTATTCATTAACAACATCAACAACAACAGATCAAGGTGCCTATGAAGATGCTATGAACCAATATGAATTTGAAAAATATGAATATGATCAAGCAATTCAAGACATCAACTCTAAAATAGAAATTATCCAATCACAAGATAAAAACCTTGAATTGAGATTGAAACAACTCGATACAGAACAAGATGCAATATCAACAGAAATGGATGCAGTTCAAAAAGTTATCGAAAAAAACACAGAAACTACATTCAAAACATTCGGATAATTAAAACTAATAAAACAAAACAAAAAAAGACAAAAATACCAAACTAAAAGATAAAATCTTATAAAAAAAATTTTTCCTTTCCCTTTTTCCTATTGATTTTCCAACGACAAGCACAAAGTTTGTCGTTTTTCTTTATTCTGAGATAATTTTATGTTAATATAAGTTATATGAATTTTAGCAATGAATATTCAAAAATCTTGGGGCTTGTCGAAGAAGAAATAAATAAAGTTTCAGACGGTTTAACTCTTGGAATAAACATTCAAGAGCCTCTGAAATCAAAACTTTTCGATATCTTAAACGCACCCTCAAAACACATAAGACCGCTTTTGACTTTTTTATATTTAAAAGCCTCAAATATTGAAATTGACGAGCGACAAATTCACCTTCAAACAGCAATAGAACTTGTTCATAATGCATCACTAATTCACGATGACGTTATTGACGAAAGCTTGGAAAGACGAAATACAAAAACAATAAATAATGAATTTGACAACAAATTTGCAGTAATAACAGGCGATTATTTAATATCAGTAGCTTTAAAAAGCATAACAAAATTTAACTCAATTCCGCTTATAGAAATGTTTTCCGACACACTCGATGCTATGACGAACGGAGAAATTAATCAACGTCTAAACAAATTTAAAATTCCGACAATAGAAGAATATCTAAAAAAAACAGAACAAAAAACCGCGAAACTATTCGAAACAGCGCTATGTGGCAGTCTGCTAATTGCAAAATCAGATAAAAATGGGAAAGAATTTGCCAGAAACTTTGGTATAGCTTTTCAAATAAGAGATGATATCATTAATTTGAAAACAACTAAATCAGATATTAAAGAAGGAATATACAATGCACCGATAATTTTTGCAGGTGACATAAGAAATTATGAAAATGGGATTGAAAAAGCCCGTATTTTGTTAAATAATTACATTGATAAAGCATTACAAGAAATAAATGATTTAGAGAATAATAAATATAAAACAGCATTGAAAGAGCTTTTAGGACTTATAGCAAATGAATAAAATTAAAGAATTAATAAATAAGATAAAAGAGAATTACCTGAAAATTAACCCTTCAGTACGCGAAATAATCGAAACCGTAGTTTTTGTAGTCGTAATGGTAATTATAATAAGATTTTTTATAGGAGAAATTCGATGGATTCCTTCAGCTTCAATGCGTCCAACCTTAATTGAAGGCGACAGAATTGTAGTTGAAAGATTTTCAAGATTTTACACAACCCCAAAACGCGGAGACATTATGGTATTTTACCCGCCTTTTGAACAGTTAAAAAATACTCCTTGGAAAGTCTTTTCACGTCTTACAGGCTTTTTCTGCAAAGATGTAGCATATATAAAACGTGTAATCGGAATGCCGGGTGATAAATTTGAAATAAAAACTGATAAAAACGGCAAAAGTACGGTTTACATAAATGACAAACCTTTAAATGAACCATACATAAGCAGTCAATATTACGATAAACCATGCACTCAAGATATGATTTGCGGACCTATTGTAATACCTGAACATGAATATCTTATGATGGGCGATAACAGAGGTAACTCATTTGACGGCAGATGGTGGGGATTTTTACCTGAAGACAGATTTATCGGCAGAGCCGTAGTCCTTTTCTGGCCCTTCAACAGAGTCAAAATATTTAAGTAAAATCTAAAACTTATATACAAAAAATTACATCAACATGTGATAATATTTCATGTAATCAGCCATAATCTGAGAACTTGTAGCATTAGCAACAGTTGCTTTTAACTCTTGATTTCTATCAGTTTCAGAAGATTTTTGAACTTTTTCTGTCTCTTTGTTATCAGGTGCATTTTGCTGAATTTTCTCCTGTTCCTGAACTTGAGCCGCATACTCCTCAACTGCAGCTTGAATTTCTTGCATTCTTGCTTTATCACCGGCATAAGAACCTGTAGATTCAATACCATTATCCTGAAACTCCTGCAAAATCTGCGCCCATTCATTATAATTAGTAATAGATGTACCTTGAGCTTGAGCCGCAGCTTGAGCTTTTCTTAATTCGTCTTCAGATTCTATACCGTCAACCCTTATTGCCATAGCACATCTCCTTAATATATACAATTCTCTCTATATATATTAAGTATATTATTCCCAGCTAATTTCAGAAAATCATTTATTTGTAAAAAAAGTTAACAATTAATTATTTTAAACATAAAATTCAGCGTATTTACCTAAAATTGTTTAATTAAAAATTAAAATCATTAAAAATATTAAGAAAAATTTACAAAACTGTGAAAAGTTGCTTAAATAAACATTTTCTAAGATTCAAGTAAATATTGTTAGTGTGCCATTATTAGAAAAACAATAATATTTTTTCTAATATTATTGTGGTAAAAACATGTTCAAACCCCTTGCAATCAAATATTTTACAAGTATGATTATAGTAACGCCTTAGAATAGGTGTATAATGTACAGCCGAATTTGAAAGGACAATATGTCAAAAGACGTAATTGAATTAGAAGGTACCATTTTAGAAGCTATGCCGAATGCAATGTTCAGAGTAAAGCTTGAAAATGACCACGAAATACTTGCTCACATCTCAGGTAAAATCAGAAAAAATTTCATAAGAATTTTGCCGGGTGACAAAGTAAAAGTTGAAATGACTCCATACGACTTGAGCCGTGGTAGAATCACCTTCAGACTTAAATAAATAAAAAATCTCACGTACAAACACAATATAAAGGAAGAAAAAAATGAAAGTTAGATCATCAGTAAAACCAATGTGCGATAAATGCAAATGTATTAAAAGAAAAGGCAGAATCGCAATAATTTGTGAAAATCCAAAACACAAACAAAGACAAGGTTAGTCAGACACTCGGAAGCCAAGATGGCACAAAGGCAAGCAATAACAAGCTTAACATTCCGACATCTGACCTTCTAAATATCTGACAAAAGTCGAATTGACGGACTTTAAAAAACGGTCAATGGTGAGGAAGTATTTAAGCCTCATATCAAAAAAAATCTAACAACAGGGAGTGCGCAAAACGCACCAAAAGCCAAGAAAAGGAGAAAATAAAAAATGGCAAGAATTTCAGGGGTAGATTTACCTCGTAACAAAAGAATGGAAGTAGCATTAACATACATCTACGGAATCGGACCTACTAGAGCAAAAAAAATCCTTGAAGCTACAAAAATTTCACCGGATTTAAGAACAGACGATTTAACAGATGAAGATATTAAATTATTAAGAAATGAATTGGCAAACTACCACATTGAAGGTGACTTACGCCGTGAAGTTTCATTACACATCAAACGTTTACAAGAAATCGGCTCATACAGAGGTCTAAGACATAAACGTAACCTTCCATGCCGCGGACAAAGAACAAAAACAAACGCTAGAACAAGACGTGGTAAAAAAGGTTTAGCAATCACTAAGAAAAAAACTGTATAACCCAATAACCAATAAAATTTAAAATCGGTTATACAAAATCCAGAAGATATAAATAACAAAAAACATAAAGGAAAGTAAAAATGGCAAGACCAGTAAAAACTAAGAAAAAAGAAAAAAAGAACGTATTGCAAGGTGTTGTACACATTCAATCAACATTTAACAATACAATCGTAACTTCAACAGATACACAAGGTAATGCTATTGCTTGGGCAACAGCAGGAGCAACAGGCTTCAAAGGCGCAAGAAAAGGAACACCGTTCGCAGCTCAATCAGCAGCTGAACTTGTAGCTAAAAAATCAATCGACCAAGGTATGAAAAAAGTTGAAGTACACATCAAAGGACCTGGTTCAGGTAGAGAAACTGCAATCAGAGCAATCCAAGCAGCAGGTTTGGAAATTACATTAATCAAAGACGTAACTCCAATCCCTCACAACGGATGCCGTCCACCTAAGAAAAGACGTGTATAATTTTAATTAAAGTAATGCGGGGGCTTGCTTTATAAGCCAAAAGTAAACCATAGATGCCCCGCAAAAAGTAAAGGAGAAAAATAAAAAATGGCTAGATATACAGGACCAAACAATAAATTATTCAGAAATAAAAAAGTTAAAGATCTATCAAACAGAAAATTAACTTCATCAATGAGACAAACAGCATCAGGACAACACGGTGCTGTAAGAAAAAAATTGTCTGAATATGCAATTCACTTAGCAGAAAAACAAAAAATCAGATTTACATATTTGGTAAGTGAAAAACAATTTGCAAAATATTATAAAGAAGCAGCAAGAAGAAAAGGCGTAACTGGTACAATCCTTTTACAACTTCTTGAATCAAGATTAGACAATGTTCTATATAGAGCAGGTTTAGGTATTACACGTAAACAAACAAGACAAATCGTAAATCACGGTCACGTTCTTGTTAACGATAAAAAAGTTGACATCCCTTCATATCTTGTAAAACCAGGTGATGTAATCACAATCAGATCAAAAAGCAACGCATTTTTGAAAAGCGTAACAGAAATGATTGATATGGCTTGTACAGCAGCATGGATGACAATTGATAAAGAAGCTCTAAAAATCACTTTCGACAGAATTCCAGAAAGAGAAGAATTAGACCCTGACTTTAAAGAACAACTTGTAATTGAGTACTACTCTAAGTAGAAGGTAAGAAATTCAGCAGGGAAAAAAGACAAGTCATTTATTATAAAATAACCTGAATTTTTGAACTCTGAAAATTAAACCGTCTAAAGAACAAATAGTTAGCAACAACTAGGAGATTTAAAAATATGGAATTAAAAATTAAATGTGTTAATACAACAACAAGTTCTGATGGATCACAATACGGAAAATTCGTAATTGAACCATTAGAAAAAGGGTTTGGTACAACAATCGGTAACTCTTTAAGACGTGTACTTCTTTCAAGCTTAGAAGGAACTGCTGTTACTTCTGCAAGAATCGAAGGTATTACTCATGAATACACTGCAATTCCTGGTGTATTAGAAGATGTTATTGATGTAATGCTTAACCTTAAAGGATTGGTTGTAAAAACTGATTCCAAAGAGCCTCAACATTTAAGAATAGATGTTGATCATCCGGGCGCAGTACTCGCAAGTGATATTCAACTACCTGCAGGTGTTAAAGTAGTTAACCCTGACTGGTTAATTTGTACAGTTGCAGATGGTGGCAGCTTCCACGCAGACATCGTAGTTGAAACAGGAAAAGGATATGTTGCTCACGATGTACCAAGAGATTCAAAAGGCGTTTCTATTGACGTACTTCCAATTGATGCAACATTTATGCCTATCAAACGTGTAAGCTACAACGTAGAAAGCACACGTGTTGGCGATTCTATCGACTTTGATAAATTAACTCTTGAAATTTGGTCTAACGGTTCAATCGACGTAACAAACGCATTAAGCCAAGCTTCAAATCTGTTAATCGATCACTTTATGCAAATTGCAGCAATCACAGGTCAACCTGTAATTTCACCTGCTGCAACTGTTGAAGAAAAAGTTGAAGATGATACAAACGCTCCAACAATGACTATTGAAGAATTGGAACTTTCTGTTAGAGCATACAACTGCTTGAAACGTGCAAGTATCAATTCAATGGCTGAATTATTGAAAAAATCAGAACATGATTTATTAAATATTAAAAACTTCGGAAAGAAATCTTCTGACGAAGTAATCGAAAGACTTCACCACTTTGGTTTAGATTTGGCTCCAAATCCTGAAACTGAAGAAGAAGTAGGCTAGTTGAAAAGAAGAAGATAAGATTTTAACCTATACAATTAAATAATTAATAAACCTAAAATCTTATCTTCAAATTTTCAGAAAAACTGAAATTAATTACAAAAAATAAAGGATAAAAACAATGAGACACCAAACTAAAAAACATACGCTCGGTAAAGCAAAGGATCAAAGAGATGCTTTGTTGCGTTCATTAGCAACCGAACTTTTTGTACACGGTGAAATCAAAACAACTATGGCAAGAGCAAAAGCTCTAAAACCATACGCTGAAGAAATTATCACCCTAGCAAAAAGAGGCGATTTACACGCTCGCCGTCAAGCAGCTAAATTTATATTTGACAAAGAAACTGGCAAATATATGGATTTAGCAACAGGAGAAGTTTTTGAAGCACCTTCTGCTGATAAAAAATTAGCTGAAGAAACAGTTTTAAGAAAACTTTTCGTAATTATCGGCAAAAAATATTCAGACCGTCAAGGCGGATATACAAGAATATTCAGATTGCCTCCAAGACGCGGTGATGCATCTGAAATGGCTTTAATCCAATTGGTATAAGCCTGATGCGTTACGCACTTCAAGTTCAATACATCGGTAAAAACTATGCCGGAAGCCAAATTCAATTTGAAAATGGCAAAGAAATAGATACTCCGACAATACAAGGAGAACTTGAAAAAGCAATTAGCACTTTGATAAGCGGTGATACCGCAAATAATAATCGGCACTTAAAAACAGTCTTTTCCGGAAGAACTGATAAAGGTGTTAACTCTATCGGGCAAACATTTCATTTTGATACAGATAAACCGATTGTTGCTTCAAAGTTTATCTATCATCTTAATGAAATATTACCTAAAGACATCTCTGTAAGTAATTTGAGACAAGTTGATGACAAATTTCATGCCCAAAAATCCGCAAAATGCAGATATTACAGATACGTTTTTATTAATCGTAAGTATAAAAATGCTTTTGACGGAGATCTGATGAGAATAAAATTTGACATCAACCTTGAAAGAATGCAAAAAGCCCTAAATTATCTATTAGGCGAGCATGATTTTTCAAGTTTCAAAAGCTCCGGAACGCTAAACCCGAGCACAGTCTGTATAATAAAGAAAGCCGAATGTAAAAAAGACGGCGATAAAATAATTATTGATATTGCAGGAAACAGATTTCTTTACAATATGGTAAGAACAATCGTCGGAACCCTTTTAGAAATAGAAGGTCATAATCTTTCCGCCGAACACATGAAACAAGTCCTTGAGGCTTGTGACAGAACTAAAGCGGGCCAAACCGTCAGTCCATACGGATTGACATTAATTAATGTAGAATACTAATAAAAGAAACACCGTAAAAGTTGATTACTTAATCTTCAAAACGGGTGTAAAATGGAGAATAAGCATGAAAACATATTCAGCAAAACCTCTAGAAGTAGAAAGAAAATGGTATTTAATCGATGCAGAAGGAGAAATCCTTGGCAGATTGGCTACCAGAGTCGCTAACATCTTAAGAGGAAAAAACAAACCTGAATATACACCAAACGTTGATACAGGTGATTTCGTTATCGTAATCAATGCTGACAAAGTTTTGGTTTCAGGTAAAAAAGAAACTGACAAAATATATTACCACCATACAGGATTTCCTGGTGGATTAAAGAGTGCAAGCGTAAAAGAATTACGTGAAAAAGATGCAAGACTTTTAATTGAAAAAGCAGTTAAAGGAATGCTTCAACACAATACTTTAGGTGATACTCAATTTACAAAATTAAAAGTATACAACGGACCTGAACATCCGCACGCAGCACAAAAACCGATTGTGCTTGAAAAGGAGGCTAAATAATGGCAGATAAAGAAATTATGGCAACAGGCCGCAGAAAAACCTCTATTGCGGTTGTAAAATTAGTAAAAGGCAAAGGCAGAATTTTTGTTAACGGTAAAACATTAAAAAATTATATCGGTAACAGACCTGCAATTGAAATGTTAGTATACAGACCTTTAGTATTAACTGATAATCAAGAAAAATATGATGTTAAAGTTAAAGCAGTAGGCGGCGGTGTTGTTGCTCAATGCGGAGCTATCAGACATGGTATTTCTAGAGCATTGGTTAAAGCTAACGAAGAATACAAAAACGTTTTACGTTTAGAAGGACTTTTAACTCGTGACCCACGTGTTAAAGAACGTAAAAAATACGGTCGTAAACGTGCAAGAAAACGTTTCCAATTCTCAAAAAGATAATTTATTTTATCAAATATATATTTCAAAGAACCGGCAATTTTGTCGGTTTTTTTTATTAGAATAAAACAATATCAGTATTTCAAGGAATTATGTTAACAAATGTAACGAAATATTCAACTTGTGAAATTCGATAATTTCAAAATACTTTATATGTGTAAGAAGAGATGAAAAAAATATAAGGAGAGATTGAGATGACTTTTTTAGCACTTGATGCACAAAAAAACTTATTTACATTGCAGAAAAGCCAACTGCAATTTGAGCAAACTCTAGTTATGAGCAGAGCAAACTATATTACAAAACAAATGGGCTACAGAGCACAAGAATTAGAAGATGCTGAAATTGATGTTGATGATGATCCAACATACATTCAACTTCAACAGGAAGAATCGTATCTTGAGACACGGCAAGATTCACTTGACTCGCAGATAAGCTTAATGGAAAATGAAATTTCCAGCTTAAAGAACCTAGTTAACAGCAATATTAAATCTTACTGTACATTGAACCTTATAGGTCAATAGTAAAGTAAAGCATTTACAAGTTAGCTTCAAAAAGTTCTACAGTATTAAGCATCAAAGATGCGATAGTCATAGGGCCAACTCCGCCCGGAACAGGTGAAATATATGCGGCGATTTTAGAAACATTTTCAAAATCTACGTCGCCGCGAACTTTCCCGGTCTCATCTTTATAAATTCCAACGTCTATTACAACACAATTTGATTTTAACATTTTTTCCCCTATAACATTTTTCCCTACTGCTGACACGATTATATCAGCAGTTTTTGTTATTTCGGAGAGATTTTTTGTATGACTATGACACATAGTAACTGTTGCATTACGTTTCAACAACATCTGCGCTACAGGTTTTCCCACCAAATTGGAACGTCCGAGAACAACAACATGTTTACCCTCAACATTTATATTATATTCATCCAACAATAGCAAAATCCCTTTTGGAGTGCAAGGATAAACATAAGGTTCTTCGCCTGCAAATAGTTTTCCTAGATTGTATGGGGTAAGCCCGTCAACATCTTTTTTAGGGGAAATCTCATCTATTACCTTAAATTTGTCAATATGTTCAGGCAGAGGAAGCTGAACAAGAATTGCGGTTATATTTTTATCATTATTTAATTCACGTACTTTATCAAGAAGTTCGCTTTCTGAAACATTTTTCGGATATTCAATAACAACAGAATTTATCCCTAATTTTTCGGCAGTTTTTTTCTTGTTGCGAACATATATTTGACTTGCAGGGTTATCCCCAACCAAAACTACTGCAAGAGTTGGCTTTAAAGACATTTTTTCAATCTTTGTCTTTAACGTGTCAAATATTTTATCTCTTAATTTTTTCCCGTCTAATATTTCTGCCATCTTACCTACTCTTTCAATTGCGGAAGATTTAATCTAAAATAAAACTGTTTAATAGCATTTTGAATCAATGGAGATTCCTTATCCATAGCGTGAGTTTTCAACTCTTCATCAATAGGAATTACCCCAAGAATATCTAATTCATAACGTTGTAAAAAGTCGTATAAAGCATTCAAATCAGATCCGTCAGCTTTATTAATTACAACACCGAGCTGATTTCCTGCAGCATATTTTGCACTGAATTCTTCAATACGTTTTGCAAGATGAGCACTCTCATCTGTCGGATTTGCAACAATCAAAGTTGTATCAATATCTGTATCAACAAGCTGATTTAAATATTTCAAATCAAATTCGCAATCAAAAATTACAATATCATATCTGTCAATAAGCTTTAAAACAGCATCATTAATTTGACCTGTAATAGGGCAACGGCAATCCTTTGAACCTACAAACCAAGATACAATTATATCAACATTTTCATCAAGCGAAACAACAATATCTTCCATAGCCCATTCAACAAATTCCTGCTTTGACATACCTTCAGGAATCCCTGTTTTATATTCATGTTTTCCGCTTCTTATACCGTAAATTGTATTTCTTATATCAAGTCCAAAGCTGTGCCCAAGTTCACTCGATAAATCATTATCAAACAGCAAAATAGATTTTTCCGGAAAATATTCCTGAAAAACTCTCAAAAAACTTTTTACAATAGTTGTTTTACCACTTCCGCTTTTTCCAGTTATTGCTAATTTGTATGTCAAATCAAATACCTTTCTTTCAAAGTTTCTGACAATTGTTTGGTTAAATTCATAGCTTTTTCAGCCATTTCAACGCTCAAAGAACCCGCACCGCAAGACGGGGTAATAAGAGAATTTTCTATAATAATTTTCTCATCAATACCTTTTTTGGTCAAATATTTAACAGCTTTTTCAAAAACAGAAACCATCTCTTTCAAATCAGTTTTTTCCAAAATTTCAGGACGTAATGTAGGAACAACACCCCAAGCGATTTTTCTTCCCTGAGCCAAATATACCTCTAATTTTTTATTAAAAAGACTCAAATTTTGAGAATAAGTATAAGCATCAAAATTGATAATATCAACACCTGCGTTTACAGGAACATTCCAATCGCACTTTCCGCAACAATGAATTGCGCTCATCGCACCATTTGCCTTTATCAAGTCAGAAATCTCTTTTATCATCTCTGTCACTTCTTCAACAGAAATTGTTATATAAGCAGATGTTCCAAGCTGAGATATTGAAGGTTCATCAATAAAAATTATGGGAACAGTACCAGAATTTGCAGCCTTTATTTTTTTTATCTGCCACAAAGCTTTTAAAGTAAGTGTTTTTATGATTATTTCTTTTAAAGTTTCATCATAAAACGCACATTTTCCTGCCTTGTCAACAAGAGTTGTCGCAAGCGTAAACGGTCCGACAATTTGCCCTTTTGCAAAACTCGGCTTTGTATTTGCAATAATTTTTATAAACTCAGGGAAAGCTCTTGAGCAATTAATCGCATATTTATCAGTAACATCACAATTTATATCCGCAATTATTTCTTCATAATCGCAGAAAAATTGTTCCATATCTTCAAAAAAGTTGTCACTTTCAGTTTCAAGATAAGTTTTTTCGCTGTCTTTGTCAATAAAAAACGAAGGCATATTTTCCAAAAATTGAAAAATCATGTCTTCGTTTTTACTAATTTTGCTTAATTGTGGCCAAAACGGAATATTATTAAAATCAGTTTTAACAATTTCCATAGCATCTTCTAAATTGGTATGAGGCAAAGAACCTATTGCTAAGCATTCAAGAGTCAATTTAGAAGTATCAGTCATCGGCCGCCTATTCTTCAGTTTCTTCTGCTACTTCTTCAACTGATTCTTTCAAAACTTCTGAAGCAGTAACAACAACTGCTAATTCACATTTAACTTTAGAAGTCAATTTGATTAGCATAGTGTATTCGCCAACTTTGTTAATTGGAGCGTTCAAAGAAACATTTTTTCTATCTACTTCAATACCTGATTTATCTTTCAATTCTTCAGTTAATTTCTTAGTAGTAATAGTACCGAACAATTTACCAGATTCACCAGCTTTTGCTGATAATTCAAGTTTAGCAAATTCTTCAATTTTCTTAGCTGTTTCTAAAGCTTCAGCGTGCAATTTTTCTTGTTTAGCTTTAATTCTAGCCAAATTCTTTTCTCTATTTTCCAAAGCACCTTTAGTAGCTACTTCTGCGATTGATTGAGGAAGTAGGAAGTTTCTGGCATAACCATCTTTTACATTAATGATGTCGCCTGCTTCGCCAAGGTTTTGAACATCTTTTTTTAATATAACCTGCATTTTATATCTCCTTTTCTATTTATATCTCGCAAGTAAGCATATACTACTATAAACAAAACTTAATGTCGAGTATTTTTTTCGGATTGTAAAGATAAAAAGGTTTTAGACAAGGCTATGTATATATTTTTATTTAATTGCAGGGAAATAGTATTTCACCCCATCATCAGAACGCCATCTGACATATCCTGTTTTTGGGGTTTTGTCAATATCCATAACACTTACTAAAGCCCAATTTCCACGGATTACGTTCAAATTTATTTTCTGTGGCATATTGATTGTTCCGACAATTTGAGATTTGCCATCTGTTGATGTGTGCAAATCTTTTGCCTCAGCAGGCGCTTCCCTTAAAAGATTAAGCCCATACTTTCTGCCATACATATTATAAAACATTACCCAGGTGTAAAATCTGTATGGATCATCCTTTTTTATCCAACCTTTAGCTCCTGTTGCATTGTTATATATTACCTGAACCCAATGTTCAGTTTCATCAACAACAGGCATAAAAGCTAAATTTTTATCGGGCAAGTAAACCACAAACAAATCTTGAGGCTTTACACTTTCAGGAAAAATTTTAGGCCCAAGCCAACTTATGCTATGAACTAATGTTGATGTTTCAGATGGTTCTTTATACAAAATAATTTCATTCGGAGCCTGATAAAGACCAAATGTATGAGTATTTTCAACACTCACGTATTGCGGAACAACGTTTTCTGCACAAAAGCCGCTTATAGGCATTAACAAAAATATTGCCAATATTAGAAAAAATTTTTTCATTTGAATTATCCTCCGACACTTTCACAGCAATTCATTAATCTTGAAAAATAATGAATTAAAACCTGTGTTTTGTAAGGCAAATCGTTATATTTGATATACCTATTCTCTGAAAGAAATTTCAGCATAAGTTTTTTGAAGTTTTGCACGAACATTATTCATCTGATGTTCAATAACTTCATCTGTCAAAGTTGCATTTTCATCCTGCATTTTTATACGGAAAGCAAGACTCTTGAAACCTTTTTCAATATTTTCGCCTTGATATACATCAAAAACTTCACTTCCTTTGAATATATTTTGTTGAACAGCGCCTTTTATTACTCGCTGAATATCATCAAAACTTACTTCTTCATTTATTACAAATGCCAAATCTCTGCGAACTTCAGGGAATTGAGGAAGTTTTTTATATCTTGGGGTGTGTTCTTTTATAATTGAAATTATTTCATCAAGATTGATTTCAAAAATAAATACCTCTTGACCTTTAATCTTCAACTTATCTTTCAATAACGGGTGAATTTGTCCGAAATATCCGATATTTGTTAAATGTTTACCCAAAACATTTACCTTTGCACTTCTGTAAGGGTGCATATAGTCAATATCCTCACAAGGAGTTAATTTAATTCTTTTAGTAACTCCAAGTTCATCAAACAACTGTTCTATAACGCCTTTTAGAGAATAAAAATCAGTATGAGCTTTAACCTGCCATTTTGAATTTTCTGTTTCACCTGTCATTACACCAGCTAAAACTCTTGTTTCTTTTACACCGGTATTTTTTTCATCAGCAGGAGCAACTATTTTATAAGTTTTACCGATTTCGTATCCCCAAAGGATTTTCTGCCCATTATCATAGTTATATTTCATGCAATTTAAAACACTTGCAGCCATATTCTGTCTGAGCATTGTGCTTTCATCACTTGCTGAATTCAAAACCTTTACGGCTTTTTCATCATCATAAGTTTGCATATATTTATCCAATAATGGTTTTCCAATTAATGATGTTGTTATAATTTCGTCTAACCCTGCAGAAAGCATCAATTCATTTACTTTTTTAATAACTTTTTCTTCTAAAGAAATTTCTGCAGTGCTGTTTTTGTTAGGTAATGTCGGAGTAATCTTATCATAACCGTTAATTCTTGCGATTTCTTCAATCAAATCAATTTCTCTTGTAACATCACCAGCTCTGAATGAAGGAACTAAAAATTTTGCAGCCATTTCATTACCGCCAAGTTTTTTAAATCCTAATTTTTCTAAAATTGAGATACATTTATCAGGAGCAATTTCACAACCTAACATTCTCTTAATTTGAGCATATCTTAAAGTTATTTCAATAGGTTGAAGTTCATTTTTACCTGCTTCAACAACACCATCAATCTGCGCATCAGCAAGCTCTGTAAATAATTGCATAGCACGCATCAATGCAGGTTTGATAGCTTCCATATCAACGCCTCTTTCAAATCTTGCAGAAGCTTCTGAACGATATCCGACACTTCTTGAAGATTTTCTTGTAGTTACTGACGGGAAATAAGCTGCTTCAAGAGCAACGTTTTTAGTATTTTCATCAATTTCTGAATTTTCACCGCCAAATACGCCTGCAAGACAAACACCTTTATCTTTATCGGCAATAAGAACGCTATCATGTGTCAAAGTTCTTTCAGAACCGTCAAGGGTAATGATTTTTTCACCCTCTTTTGCACGTCTGATGCAAATATAACCGTCCAATTTGTCCAAATCAAATGCGTGGAAAGGAGTTCCATATTCAAGCATTACATAATTTGTAATATCAACGGCATTATTTATTGCTCTAACTCCTGATGCGATTAATCTTTTTTGCATCCAGTCAGGAGACGGTTTAATTTTTATATTTTTCAAAATTCCAAGTGAATAATATTTGCAAACGTCATTATCAATAATTTCAACTTTAAATTTATCAGTTGATAAATCTCTTGTACATTCAAGAGGAGAGAATTTTAAAGGTTTGTCAAATATTGCGCTCAATTCTCTTGCAATACCGATAACAGACATTTGATCACCTCTGTTTGCAGTCGGAGCAACAAACAGAATATAATCTTTTTCAAAACCTAAAACGTCTGCAACATCTTCGCCTATTTTTACATCAGGGAAAATTCTGTTTAAGATAAGAATACCGTCTTCTTCCTGATAACCGCGTTCTGCAACGCCAAGTTCATCAGCAGAGCAAAGCATTCCTTGAGATTCAACCCCTCTGATTACAGCAGGAGTTAAAGTAAACATTTCACCGGTTTTTCTATCCAATACTTTTGAACCTACAGATGCGTATGGAACAATTTGACCTTCTTTAATATTTTGAGCACCGCATACAACAGTTTTCAAACCATCTGAAGTATTAACGGTTACTAAATGAAGGTGATCAGAATTCGGGTGATTATCTATTTTTTCAATTTTAACAGTCTTTATATTTGTAAATTTCGGCTTCAATTCTTCAACCGCTTCCACCTCTAATCCGCTCATTGTAAGTTCATGAGCAATCTGTTCAACTTCTATATCGGATAAATCAACAAATTCGTTTAACCAGTTTAATGATACTTGCATTTTTTGTAATTCCCTCTCATTTTAATTAATCTATAACTGAATGATACTACAAACGAGATGGAATGTAAATTAAAGGTCAAATTTATGTTATAATAAATTTATGAAAAGAGCTGTTGTATTTGCGCATTACGATAAAGATAATATTGTTGATGACTATGTAATTTATTATATAAAAAAGCTTAAAAAAATCGCTGAAACAATAGTTTTCGTATCTTGCAATAATATTAAAAATCCTGAATGTTTAAACGGATTAGCAGACAAAATTATTGACGAGCCACATGATGAATATGATTTTGGTTCATACAAAAGAGGTTTTTTATATTTAAAAGACAAACTTGATGATTTTGATGAACTTATTTTTGCAAACGATAGCTGCTATGGTCCTTTATATCCGCTTGAAAATTTATTTGATGAAATGGAACATCAAGCTTTTGATTTTTGGGGAATTACAAAAAGCCGTCTCGGGATTATCAAAAAACAAAATAAATACAGCTTAGTAAAAAGAGAACATTTACAAAGTTATTTTTTGGTATTTAAACAAAATGTCTTTAATAGTAAAATTTTCCAAAGTTTTATAAATTCAATAAAACATTACGATAATAAAAATGATATAATCGCGAACTATGAAATTGGATTAACAGAAATTTTGCACTCAAATGGTTTCTCTTCCAATTATTATGTTAAAGCATTTAATCAATTTAGTAATATTTTAATTTATTTTTGGCGTCCGCTTATCGAATATTTTCACATGCCATTTATAAAATGTATTATTTTACGAAATCCATCAGGATACACAACAACAACTCAAGATTGGCAAAATATTTTACATAAAAACACAAATTACCCAATAGAAATTATTGAAAAAAATCTGGCAAGAACTCAAATTCACTCATTAAAAAAAGATAACACACTTAAATTTATAATAAAAAAATATTTTTGTTACCTTATTGCTATTCAACCTAAAATAACAAAAAAATTTTTTATAAAATTTTATAACAAATTCATGTTATAATTCACGTATGAAAAGAGCTGTTGTTTTTGCGCATTACGATAAAGATAATATTATTGATGACTATGTAATTTATTATATAAAAGAGCTTAAAAAAATCGCTGAAACAATAGTTTTCGTATCTTGCAATAATATTAAAAATCCTGAATGTTTAAACGGATTAGCAGACAAAATTATTGACGAGCCACATGATGAATATGATTTTGGTTCATACAAAAGAGGTTTTTTATATTTAAAAGACAAACTTGATGATTTTGATGAACTTATTTTTGCAAACGATAGCTGCTATGGTCCTTTATATCCGCTTGAAAATATATTTGAAAAAATGGAAAATCAAGCTCTTGACTTTTGGGGAATTACTAAAAACAATTTCGGATACAAAAAAAATATAAAACATTGTTTTGTAAAACGCCCACATATACAAAGTTATTTTATTGTCTTTAAAAAAAATATATTTACAAAAGATTTCTTTGCAGAATTTATAAAATCAATAAAACACCAAGATTCAAAAAAACAAATTATCTCTAACTATGAAATAGGATTAACTGAATTATTAGTTAATAAGGGATTTAAATACAAAACATTCATTAATGCGTATGAAAATATTAACAATATAACAATACTTAAATGGCGACAAATCATTGAAAAATATAATATGCCGTTTATAAAAAAATCATTATTCGATTTAAGAAATACAGATGCAACAACTATCGAAAATTATGAATTGCTGCTCAAAAATTATCCGAAAAATTTAATCAAACTTCCAAGAGAAATTTCTAAAAAAACTCCGTTTTATTTAAAGAAATTAATTTTTGATACACTGGCAAATTTTCCTTTTCCAATAAGAAAAACATTTGCAATTATGATAAACAAATTATTTGGTTTTATTAAAGATTAATCGTTTTATTCTGCGTTGATGCTTCTGCAAATTCCATATAAGTTGTTCAAATAAAACAAACAATAAAATATATAAATTTTTTTGTTTTTTAAATATCTCCATATACATTTTCATCTGAAATTGTTTTGGCGATGAATAAGTCGATTGCGATACATAACTCGCCTTATGCAAACGCCACTTGGTCAAATATTCAGGGATATAATAAAATTTACCTAAATTTGAAAGTTGTATCCACAACCACCAATCCAAAAGAACATCTATCGGAGTTTCAAAATTTACTTTTAATAAATCATCCCGTTTTGCCATTACAGATGAAAATGTAAAAATTTTATTACTTAAATAAAAATTATAAAACATCTTTGTCGGATATTTTTTGCGTCTTAAAATTTTCCTCGTTTTTCTCAAATCATTTTCAACTTTTTTTACACGTTCTTCATCACCAAAAAATTCACAATCATTAAATACTAAATTAACCTCAGGATATTTTTTTACAATTTCAACTTTTTTTTCAATATTATCAGAAGTTAAAATATCATCACTTTCCAAAAATACAATCCATTCACCCGTAGCTTTTTCAATTCCACGTCTTACGGTTTCTTTAAGCCCTAAATTTTTTTCATTTACAAATAACTTTATCCTGTCATCTTTGTATGACTTTATAACCTCAACAGAATTATCTGTTGAACAATCATCAACAATAATGAGTTCCCAATCTTTATATGTTTGATCTAATACAGATTGTATGGTTTCTTTTATATAATCCTGATAATTATAACTCGCAGTGACAACCGAAATTTTCATAAAATTATCATACTACAAAAAAACACTCCCCTTAAATTGAGAGTGTTTTTAAATTATGTGTAAATTTCAAAATCTTATTTTATTATTTATTTTTTAGCAAATTGTTCATCAATTTCTGCGAATTTTGCTTCAATCATATTTGTGTATCTTTTGCAAGATTCTTTATCTTGAATCCAGTTTGGAAGAACTTCTTTTCTTTTTTTAGTTAATGAAGCTTTTTTATCAGAATTAGCATATTCTTTAACTGCGTTATATTGTTTTTCTGTCAATCCAGCTTCTTCCAAAACTTTAGATTTTTTAAATTTTACAGGATCATAATCTTTAAATGCAGCTTTTGCATCATCCATTACTGCTTTTCTATCAGCTTTAGATAAATTTATTGTATCCGCATTTTTTGCAAAATCTATATGCGCATCATTTGCAGCTTGTTCTTTTGAATAAGTTGCATAACGTTTTTCTTGCAAAGCTTTTGATTTTCCTGTAATTTTATCTTTTACTTTAGCAGCTTTTCCTGCAATTGAATTCCAAAGTTTAACACCGCTTTCACCAATTGCAACAAATACATTTTTTACACTTCCCATAAAGCCTAATTTTTCACCAGCTTTTGGAACTGCTTTTGTCAATGCTTTTTTGCCAACTGCAACACTTAATCCGATATAAGCTGCTGCAAGAAGACCTGCAACACCCACTGCGGCTTTTGCATTTTTGTTATCTTTTTTGAATTCAAAATCTTTTCCTGCTTGAATATTATCAGCATTTTTAATTAATTGTTTTTTGAATTCATCTTTTGATAAAGTATTTACTTTACCTTGAGGATTTGTAACCTGAATTTTGCCTTTTTGAGTCATTTCGACTTTGTTACCGCCGATTACAAGAGCTGGTCCGATTGCCATATTGTTTGTCATAAACTTCTACCTTTCAAAATTTACACACACTACTTTGTATTCATGAAAACACGTAAAGAAAAAAAATGCTAATTTTTAATCATATATTAACAAATATTTACAAAAAATACTACCCCTTATTTTTAGGGGTAGTATTTATGCTCTCTTTTAACGGATAAACCTCTTTTATAAATTTCCCAAACCTTCTTAGTGGGAGGGGAGACTACGCTCCTTCTTTAGCTTTTACCCTTTTTAAGTTTTATGCAAAACCTAAGTGGCAGGTGGAGCGACTACGCTCCTTCTTTAGCTTTTGCCTTTTTAAGTTTTATACAAAACCCAAGTGGCGGGTGGAGCGGCTACGCTCCTTCTTTAGCTTTTGCCTTTTTAAGTTTTATACAAAACCCAAGTGGCGGGTGGAGCGGCTACGCTCCTATGAACAACCAGAATATCCGCATTTCAAACAGATAAAGCAACCTTCTGCCATTTTAATTTCATTACCGCATTCAGGGCATTTAACTGTTTTTATTTCACCTGTTGGTTCTTCAGAAGCAACAGGTTCTTCAACAACTGTTTCTTCTTTTTTATCTTCTTCTGTTTTTTTCTTCTTGTCATCCAAATTCATAGGTTGGAATTGACGAGAATTATTTCTGTAAACAGTAATTCCTTTTAAGTTGTTTTCATAAGCTAAGATGTATGCTTCTTCAATATCTTTGCGAGTAGCATGTTCTTCAAAGTTTACTGTTTTAGAAACGGCATTATCTGTGTGAAGCTGGAATGCTGCCTGCATTTTAACATGCCAGTATGGAGAAACATCGTGAGCTGTAACGAAAATACGTTTAGCATTTTCAGGAACACCATCTACATGAGCTACAGAGCCTGTTTTTGCAATTTCTTTCATCAATTTTTCTGAATAGAAACCGTGTTCTACGGCATAATCTTTGAAGATTGGATTAACTTCAAGCATTTCAGTACCGTCCATAATCAATCTTGAGAATACAAGACCGAATAAAGGTTCAACACCGCCTGAAGCTGATGCAATCATTGAAATTGTACCGGTCGGTGCAATACAAGTTGTTGTAGCATTTCTGATACCGAATTTTGCAATTTGTTCATCCAATTCTTTCCATTGTTCATCAGAGATTTTGCCTGCTGATTTTCCTTTGTACTTGTTATACAAATAGTTTGGAGAATCATATACACTGCCTTTGAAGTTATTAAATCTTCCTCTTTCTTTTGAAAGTTCGATTGATTCGCATTTAGATTCGTAATCAATAAATTCCATAACTTGACCTGCCAATTTTGTACCTTCAGCAGAAGCGTAAGAGATACCGAGTTTCATAAGCATATCAGCCCAACCCATTACGCCTAAACCGATTTTTCTGTTGTTTTGAACCATTTCAGAAATTTGAGGTAGCGGATAGTTATTTACTGCAATTACGTTATCTAAGAATCTGATAGCTGTTCTTGTAGTTTTTGCAAGTAAATCCCAATTAATTTTTCCATTTTCTACCATTCTGCCTAAGTTTATAGAACCTAAGTTACAAGCTTCATAAGCTAATAGAGGAACTTCTCCGCAAGGATTTGTAGATTCAATTGGGCCTACTAAAGGAGTCGGGTTATCAGCATTCATTTTATCAATAAAGATAATACCTGGTTCGCCGTTTCTCCAAGCACCGTCAACAATCATATCAAATACTTTTTTAGCACTCAATTTACCTGCAACAGTGTTATTTTGCGGATTAATCAGTTCATAATCAGTTCCGTTTTTCAAAGCTTCCATAAATTTATCAGTAATAGCAACTGAAATATTGAAGTTATTTAATTTATTGTTATCGCTTTTGCATTCAATAAAATCAAGAATATCAGGGTGATCAACTCTTAAGATTCCCATATTTGCGCCACGTCTTGTACCGCCTTGCTTAACAGCTTCAGTAGCAGCGTTAAATACTTCCATAAAAGAAACAGGTCCTGAAGATACACCCATTGTTGATTTTACAACACTGTTTTTAGGTCTTAATCTTGAGAAAGAAAAACCTGTACCACCACCTGATTTATGAATTAAAGCTGTATTTTTAACAGTTTCAAAAATACCTTCCAAGCTATCTTCAACAGGAAGAACAAAGCAAGCTGCTAATTGTCCCAATTCACGACCTGCATTCATCAATGTAGGAGAATTAGGCATAAAATATCTGTTTGTAATAGCTTCATAAAATCTGTCAGCTAATTTATCAACATCTGCCTGAGTTTTGCCAAATTTCAAATCGCCTGAAGCAATAGTATTAGCAACACGTCTGAACATATCAGCAGGTGTTTCAACACATTTCCCCTCTTTATCTCTTTTCAAATACCTTTTTTCAAGAACTTTAATCGCATTTTCGGATAAATCTAATTTATCCATACATGTGGAATCCGTCACATTAACCTCCCCTTTTTATATTTATAAAATTTTCGAATAACATGCTTGTTCTATAATTTTACACCAACAATAATAAGGCATGGTAAAATCTGTTACAAAACTTTTACGAAACGTTACAGGAATTATACATATAGACATGTTTATAATATAATATTTTTGAGGAAAGACAATTGAAACATTCAAAACTTACAGCCCTGATATTTTTAGCGCTAATTTTAGGTGTTATAGTAGGTCATTTTGCCCCGGATTTTGCGGTAAGAATGAGACCTTTTGCAGTAATTTTTCTTAGAATGGTAAAAATGATTATTGCTCCATTGTTATTCGCAACATTGGTTGTCGGAATTGCAGGTCACGGTGATGCCAAAAGACTTGGTAAAATAGGGCTTAAAACAATTATTTACTTCGAAGTTGTTACAACCCTTGCTTTAATAATCGGGTTGACTATGGCAAACATATTTAAACCCGGTGTAGGATTTGTAACAAGAAATACTCCACATGCAATACACATGCAAGAAGCAGGACTTATGGCTGCTACTCAAGCTCACACATCTATTAGTGAAATGGTTACAAGCATATTCCCGACAAGTATTATTGATGCAATGGCTCAAGGGAATTTATTGCAAATCGTAGTATTTTCAATATTTTTCGCGCTTGCAATGGTTGCTGTCGGTAAGACTGCAAAACCTGTTGTTGATATATTAAATTCTGTTTCTCAAATAATGTTTAAGTTCACCGAATATGTAATGTATTTTGCGCCTTTAGGTATTTTCGGAGCAATCGCATCTACAATCGGGGCAAACGGACTATCCGTATTAAAAAGTTATTTCAAAGTAATCGGTGCAATGTATTTTGCTTTAGCAATATTTGTACTTCTTGTACTTTTTATTGCTTGCAAAATTGTAAAAATATCATTACGGAATTTGCTTAGAGCAGTACAAGAACCTGCACTATTAGCTTTCACAACAGCAAGTTCCGAAGCAGCTTTTCCTAAAGCTATGGAAATTATGGAAAGTTTTGGTGTACCGAAAAATATTGTAGGATTTGTAATGCCGACAGGATATACATTCAACCTTGACGGTAGCACTATTTATCTTGCAATGGGAGTTTTGTTCTCCTCACAAATTGTCGGAATACATCTTGATTTAAACCAGCAAATAATTATAATGCTTGCATTAATGCTTACAAGTAAAGGAATTGCAGGTGCACCTCGTGTAGCATTAATCGTTCTTGCAGGAACTTTGGCAAGCTTTAATATCCCAATTCTCGGGGTTGCAATTCTTTTAGGAATAGACCAAATCCTTGATATGGGCAGAACTGCTATAAACCTTGTCGGCAACTGTGTTGCAACAGTTGTTATTGCACGCTGGGAAAACGTTTTTGATTACAATAAAATGAACGAATTTGTAAGACTTTCTAAAGAAGAAAGCCTTGGTAATGATTTACATAAAACATTAGAACAATTTAAAGAAGGATAATTTATTATGGCTAACGAAACAAGTACAAAAACAGAGTACAAAGATACTTTAAATCTTCCTCAAACTACTCTTGCGATGAGAGCAAACGCAACTGTCAGAGAACTTGAAATTCAAAAATTTTGGGAAGAACATGATATTTATAACAAAATTATAAATAACCGTGACAAAGCAAATAAATTTATTTTACACGACGGACCTCCATATTTAAGCTCTGAAAAAATTCACGTTGGTACCGCTCTTAATAAAATCCTTAAAGATATTCTATTGAAATATAAAGCTCAAGCAGGATATTATACACCTTACGTTCCGGGGTATGACGGACACGGGCTTCCTATCGAAAATAAGGTTGTTAAAAATATAAAAGGAGGAAGAAATGCCGTAACTCCTTATGAATTAAGACAAAAATGCAGAGAATTTGCTCATAAAAGTTTAAAAGGGCAAGAAAGCGAATTTAAACGTCTTGGAGTTCTTGGTGATTGGGAACATCCTTATTTGACTATTGCTCCTGAATTTGAAGCTGAACAGGTTAGAGTTTTCGGAGATATGTACAAAAAAGGTTATATTGAAAAAGGTTTGAAACCTGTTTATTGGTGCGCATCTTGCGAAACAGCTCTTGCTGAGGCTGAAGTTGAATATGCTGATCACACATCAACATCAATTTATGTAAGATTTAAGTTCGATGAAGAAAGCACAAATAAATTACATGATAAATTTGGATTCCTTTCTTCTTGTACAAAAGATATTTATTCAATAATTTGGACAACAACTCCTTGGACAATTCCTTCAAATATGGCAATAAGTATGCACCCTAGATTTGAATATACATTCTTTGAATATAACAATGATGTATATGTTGTTGCTCAAGAACTTTTAGGAAGCTTCTTGTCTGATGTTGAATGGGATGAAAAAGACATTAAAGTCTTAGGCTCTTGCACAGGTCAAGATTTGGAATTGTTAAATACTAAACATCCTTTGGCAGATAGAAAATCTCCAATAATTCTCGGAGAACACGTTACACTGGATGCAGGTACAGGTGCAGTTCACACAGCTCCGGGACACGGTCTTGAAGACTATGAAGTAGGTTGCAAATACGGTATTGAAGTATTTTCACCATTAGATAGCAAAGGTGTTTGGACAGATGCCGTAAAAGATAAAGATTTGGAAGGCGTTCCTTATTACAAAGGAAATTCAATCGTTATTGAAAAACTTCAAAACTGCGGTGCACTTTTGAAAGCTCAAGATATAAACCACAGTTACCCTCACTGTTGGAGATGTAAAAACCCTGTAATTTACCGAGCTACACCTCAATGGTTTGTTAAAGTTGACAAATTCAGAGATAAAGCTTTGGAAGAAATTAAAAAAGTAAAATGGATTCCAGCAGGCGGTGAAGCAAGAATTTCAAATATGGTTGCAGGCAGAACTGATTGGTGTATTTCTCGTCAACGTGCTTGGGGTGTACCAATTCCTGTATTCTATTGCGAAGAATGCGGCGAAGTAATTGTTAACGATGAAACAATTGAAAATGTTGCAAAAATCTTTGAAAAAGAAAGCTCTGATGCTTGGGTAAAATATTCAGTTGATGAACTTTTGCCTCAAGGTTTCAAATGCCCGAAATGTGGCAAAACTCATTGCTTCAAAAAAGAAAATGATATCATGGATGTATGGTTTGATTCAGGTATCACTTGGCGTGCAGTTGTAAACAAACGTTCAGATGTTCTTGGCAAAACTCCTGTTGAAATGTACTTGGAAGGTTCAGATCAACACAGAGGTTGGTTCCAGTCATCACTTTTAACATCTGTTGCAACTCAAGGTATTGCGCCATACAAATCAGTTTTAACACACGGTTTTGTATTCGGAGAAGACGGTAGAAAGATGTCAAAATCATTAGGTAATTACATCAGACCTGATGAAATTATCAAAACTTACGGCGCAGATATTTTAAGATTGTGGGCTGCTTCAGTTGATTACAGAAATGATACAAAAATCGGTAACAACATAATTAAACAGCTTGCTGAAATATTTAAGAAAACAAGAAATACTTCAAGATTTTTGGTTGGAAACCTATTTGACTTCGATCCAAAAACTGATTATGTGAAATATGAAGATTTGAAAGAAATTGATAAATTTGCTCTTCATAAATTAAACCACTTAATCCAAACTGTAACCGAAGCATTTGATAATTATGAATTCTACAAATACTTCCAACAATTGCAAAACTTTGCAGCAGTTGATTTAAGCTCATTCTACTTAGATATCGTAAAAGACAGATTATACACAGCAGGTAAAAAATCTCTATCACGTAGAGCTTGCCAAACTGTTTTGTATGAAACATTACAAACATTGGTAAGAATACTTGTTCCTGTTATGCCACATCAGGCAGAAGATATTTGGATGAGCGTTCCGGAATGTCAAAAAGACGGATTGGAAAGTATCTTACTGTCAAGCTGGCCAAAAGCTAAACCTGAATGGACTAATGAAAAATTAGAAGAAGATTTTACAAAAATCCTTAAAGCAAGAGAAGTTGTAACCCGTGCAATTGAACCTCTAAGAGCTGAAAAACAAGTCGGAAGCTCTTTAGAAGTAGCAGTTTACGTAAAAGCAGATGATGATAGCGTATTAAAAGCAAATGAAGATGAATTATGCAATATATTTATCACATCTCAAGCTTATGTAACAGATGAAAAACCTGAAAATGTATTAAATGAATATACAGAAGAAGGTTATACAGTCTGGGTTGTAAAAGCAGAAGGCGAAAAATGCTCAAGATGTTGGAAATACAGAAAACTAAATTCAAATGGCATCTGCCAAGAATGCGAAGAAGCTGTAAAATAAACTTAAAATATAAAATAAAAAATAATCCCTTCCCTAAAAATTAGAGAAGGGATATTTTTTATGAAAAAAATTGTAAAACTTTTGTAAACATTTTGTAACATTTTCATATAAGAATTTAAAGATTTCGCATAACAATGCCGTAAACATGACTAAAGGAACTATTCGAAAGGAAATAAGCTTTACAATCAAAGCTATACCAAAACTTACGGAAAGGGTACAAACTATGGGAATGGCAGCATCACAAGCAAGATTATTAAGCATAACAGCCAGACTGACCAACAATGAAAATACAGGTCAGAGCATTTCCTATTCAAAACAACGTTTGGCAGATCAAACTCAACAGATTACAAACGAATACAATGAAGCTCTTTCTGCAACAAAATTAACTGTCTTAACAGGTTTCAACGGAGCAGAAGCAACATATTCTGACATTTCTTATAACCTAATGACAGGTCTGCAAATGGCAGAAAACACAAAACAATACATCGTAACTGATACTAAAGGAAGAATTTTAGTAACAGAAGAACTTGCAAACGCTTATAAACAATCAAGCGGTAATTACAACCAATTCTTAGCAAACTTGGGATATTCTCAATCAGATATGACTGTACAAAATACAGCTACATTATCAACAACAGATAAAGCTAACGCAGCAACAAAACTTCACGAAGCTTGGGATAAATACTTTGCAACAGTTGGAATCAACCTTGGAGATGTTGAACACGACGGTTACTTAGAAGAATTCAAATGGAACAACACTTGGAGTACAAACGAACAAGGTAAATACTTAGATAAAAACGGCAATGTAATCGATACTTCAGGCAAAACTGCTGATGAAATAGCAGCAATTTTACAAAATCAAGGTTATTCATTTGTTGGAAGTGGTTACACAAGCTACCTTCTATTAAATTCAGACGGACAACCGATAGATAAAGATGGCAATATTTTATACAAAACAGATGCAAACGGTAATATTTTAGATGTAAACGGAGATCCTATTCAAAAAGATACATACTCTGATGATATCGCAAAAAATAAAAACTATGAATTAAGATATTTTGATAAAACTACAGGAAACTTAGTTGGATTTAATTCATATTCTCTTGATATTACTACTAATAGCAAATACAAAAAAGGATATGAACAAGCAGATGGATCTGTTGTTACAGAATATGACGGATATTCAACTGCCGTACAAAATAACAGTTCAAACAAACAAAGATACGTTGATAAAAATGGCAACATCATTGATTTTGATGTAGACTCTAATAACGATAATGTAAAAGATAGTTATAGCACAACTGTAACATCAAACCCTGATAATACTCTACGTTACGTAAATGACAAAAATGCAATAATAGATTATGATGATTTTTCTGAAACTACTAAACTTGGCACATTAGGCTATTATTATGACGATGGAGCTGGAAACTTAGTAAAAGAAAACTATGACGCATATTCAGATTACACTCAATATAATCAAAATTATGAATTAAGATATTACGACAAAACAACAGGAACTATGGTACCTTATGATGCTTTCTCTGACGAAGCTAAAGCTAATATTCAATATGATGAAAGCAAGTTTGTTTACAATCCAATAAACTACGAAGGTACAACCCAAGAATCAAGAGAATTATACGATTATGCAATGGCAATCACAGAAGCATTTATGAGAACTGAAGAAAGTCTTACAGATGCTCAAAAAGCTCAAAACCAATACTATGATTTGAGTAATTACAAATCAGCTTCAAATGCAGACAATACATCAGCATTAAACTATTACAAAAATATATTCACAAAAATGCAAACAAGCGGATATTTCACATACACAACTACAGCTGCAAAAGCAAACAGCGACCCTGAACATTATAAATATGCTTCAATCGGTACAGGTACAGCAGGAAATGTTCAAAAATCACCGCTAAAAGACAACGTAACATTTGAAGATGCACTTAGAGACGGAACTTTAAGACTTGAATACTTCTCATCAACAGATAAAGAATTCGTTTCAACAACAATCTCTGAAGACAATTGTATTCAAGAAGTTTCAGATGAAAGAGCAATTGCAGCAGCTGAATCTAAATACAATCAAGATATGGCTGATCTTGAAAACAAAGATAAAAAGCTTGACCTTGAATTGAAAAAACTTGATACTGAACACAGTGCACTTCAAACAGAATACGATTCAGTTAAAAACGTAGTAGACAAAAACGTTGAAAATTCATTCAAAACATTTGGTTAATAAGTAAAATAAGAAGAGAAGAGGCATAATTAAAAATAAAAAAAGCTCCTTAAAAATTTTAAGGAGCTTCTTTTTATATAAAGTATGAAAAAATTATGCCTTGCTTGCGCCTGATTTTTCAATGATTTCTTTTTCAATATTAGCAGGTACTTGTTCATAATGGTTGAATTCCATTGAGAAAGTACCACGGCCTTGAGTATTTGATCTCAAATCAGTAGCATAACCGAACATGTTAGCAAGAGGAACTAAAGCTCTTACAATAACGTTTCCTGTTGTACCAACAGGTTCTTGACCTTCAACACGACCTCTTCTTCTTGAAATATCACCGATAATTGTACCGGTAAATTCATCAGGGATTTCTATTTCAACCTTCATCATAGGTTCCAAAATACAAGGTTGAGCTTTTCTACAACCATCTTTAATAGCCATAGAACCAGCGATTTTGAATGCCATTTCAGAAGAGTCAACTTCGTGGTAAGATCCATCATAAAGTTCAACTTTAACGTCAATCATTGGGAATCCTGCTAAGATACCGCCTTCTAAAGCTTCTTCCATACCTTTTCTTGCAGGTTCGATGTATTCTTTAGGAATAGCACCACCAACGATTTTGTTTTCAAATACAAATCCGGCATTTTCTTCAGCAGGAGAAATTCTAACTTTAACATGTCCATATTGACCTTTACCACCTGACTGACGGATGAATTTAGAATCTTGATCTGCTGTACCTCTGATTGTTTCTCTGTATGCAACTTGAGGTTTACCGATGTTAGCTTCTACTTTGAATTCTCTTAACATACGGTCAACAATGATATCAAGGTGAAGTTCGCCCATACCGGAAATAATTGTCTGACCTGTTTCTGTATCTGATTTAACACGGAAAGAAGGATCTTCTTCAGCAAGTTTTTGAAGAGCAATACCCATCTTATCTTGGTCAGCTTTTGTTTTTGGTTCAATAGCAACAGAAATTACAGGATCAGGGAAAGTCATTCTTTCCAAAATGATTGGAGCTTTTTCATCACATAATGTATCACCTGTTGTTGTATCTTTCAAACCAACTGCTGCACAGATATCACCTGCATAAACTTCTTGTTCTTCAATACGTTGATCAGCATACATACGAACCAATCTTGCGATACGTTCTTTTTTGCCGTTAGTAGCGTTAAGAACATAAGAACCTGCAGTGATTACACCTGAATAAACTCTTAAGAAAGTCAAACGACCAACATAAGGGTCAGTCATAACTTTAAATGCCAAAGCTGAAAATGGTTCTGAATCTGAAGAATGTCTTTCAGTTTTTGTACCATCTTCCAATTCACCTTCAATAGCTTTTACATCAACAGGTGATGGCATATAATCAACAACGGCATTTAACAATAATTGAACACCTTTGTTTTTGAAAGCTGTACCGCAAGTTACAGGAACGATTTTGTTTTCGCAAACAGATCTTCTCAATACTGCTTTCAATTCATCAACTGTGATTGAATCAGGATCATCAAAATATTTTTCCATCAATGCATCGTCTTCAGAAGCAATAGCTTCAACCATAGCATCTCTGTATTGTTTAGCTTTTTCTGCCATATCAGCAGGAACGTCTTCTTCTCTGATATCAGTACCTAAATCGTTTGTATAAATTTCAGCCTTCATTGTCATAAGGTCAATCAAACCTGTAAATTTATCTTCAGCACCGATAGGTAATTGAATAGGAACAGCATTTGCGCCTAATCTTGTTTTGATTTGATCAACAACTCTATAGAAATCAGCACCTGTTCTATCCATTTTGTTAACGAATACCATACGAGGTACTTCATATCTGTTAGCTTGTCTCCAAACTGTTTCTGATTGAGATTGAACACCGCCTACTGCACAGAATACAGCAACAACACCGTCCAATACACGTAAAGATCTTTCAACTTCGATTGTAAAGTCAACGTGGCCCGGGGTGTCGATAATGTTAATTTGGTGACCTTTCCATTCAGCAGTAACAGCAGCTGATTGAATTGTAATACCTCTTTCACGTTCTTGTTCCATGAAGTCTGTTACAGCAGCACCATCATGAACTTCTCCGATTTTATGAGTTTTACCTGTGTAAAACAAAATACGTTCAGTTGTAGTGGTTTTACCGGCATCAATGTGAGCGGCAATACCAATGTTTCTGATTTTTTCTAATGGAGTTTTTCTTGCCATTTTGTTTTTTCCTTTTTTATATTGTGTACATCGCTATTATATTTTTAGCCTCATTAAAAATTATCACACAAACATGTATTTTTACAAAACAATTTGTTTGTAATTTTTAATATTTGCAATATAATTAGGATTATGAAAACTAAAGAAAAAGATTTAACAACAGCTGAGATTGTAAAAGAAACTGCTTTAAAGCACATTGCAATTATTATGGACGGAAACCGCCGTTGGGCAAAGGAGAAAAATTTGCCGTCCGCAATGGGACATAAAAAAGGCGTTGATGCTCTTAAAGCTACTTTACGTGCTTGCAAAGATTTTGGAATTAAATATTTAACTGTTTACGCATTTTCAACCGAGAATTGGAACAGAAAAAAAGAAGAAGTTGATTTTTTGATGGAACTTTTAGCAATTACTCTTACAAATGAGCTTGCTGAAATGCACTCAGAAGGTGTTGTAATAAGTTTTATCGGCGACATTTCCAAATTGAGTGACAAGCTTCAAAAAATTCTTGCAAATTCTGTTGAAACTACAAAAAATAATACAGGAGTTCATTTACAGATTGCATTTAATTACGGTTCAAGAGATGAAATTGTGCATGCCGTTAAAAATATTGTTGCACAAGGGATTAAGCCTGAAGATATCACTGAAGATTTGATATCCGAAAACTTATACACCAAAAATATTCCTGATCCTGATTTGCTAATAAGAACAGGCGGAGAAATGAGAATATCAAATTACCTCTTGTGGCAAATTGCATATTCTGAAATATATATAACAAAACAATATTGGCCTGAATTCGATAAAGCTTCACTGGCTCTTGCTATTGAAGAATTCCATAATCGCCAAAGAAGATTTGGAAAATAAATTTTAAGAGGGCAAGCTATTCAAAAAGGCAGATTACAGGTTATTTTAAATAAAGCCAAACTTTTTAACCTCCTGTCCCAAAACTTCTATAAAGCCCGTAAAGGATATAAATGTATGACTCAAACAATTGTATTTGCAACAGGAAACGCTCATAAATTACAAGAAATACAAGATATTGCAAAAGATACCGGTATAAAATTTGTTTTGCCGCCAGATAACTTTAACCCGATTGAAAACGGTAAAACTTTTGAAGAAAATTCATTTATAAAAGCAAAAGAAGCTGCAAAAGTGAGCGGGGAAATTTCACTTGCAGATGATTCTGGACTATGCGTGGAAGCACTTGACGGTGCACCTGGGATTTATTCTGCAAGATATGAAACAACTCCGCAAAAAAGAATTGATAAATTATTAAACGTATTAAAAAATGAGAAAAACAGAAACGCAAAATTTGTATGCGCAATGACACTTGTTGACAGTGAAGGAAAAATCTTATTCCAAACAAGAGGGGAATGCTTTGGCAAAATTGCAGAAAAACAATCAGGTCAAAACGGATTTGGCTACGATCCTGTTTTTCTAACAAAAGATACCGAATACAAACAAACTATGGCAGAAATGACAGAAGACGAGAAAAATGAAATTTCTCACCGCAGCAGAGCACTAAGAAAAGTTTTGGAATTTTTAAATACCAACCCAACTAATTAAATTTATATTAAATAAAGTATATAATTTTTAATATTTGTCAAAAAGAAAGATTTATCATAATCAACAGGGCAATTTTTGAAATAATTTTATTGACACCCGTTTATGTTTAATAGTAAAATAGGAATGTTGCAAAAACAACACAATTAACCGATTTTATCTTAAATCAGACAGGGAGAGACAATGAAAAAAAATATTATAATATTTTTGTCTATAATTATTGCAGCAATACTCATAAGATTTGGATACGCCAAAGTTTCAAGTATTATGCAAAACAAGTCAATGCTTAACAAACCGGCACCAAGTGTTACGGTACAAGCAATCGGAACTCAAAAAGTTATTCGCAAATTTGAAGCACCCGGAAGAGTCGTTTCAAAATACAGAGTAGACGTTTTAGCTCGTATTTCAGGATATCTTGAAAAAAGCTACTTTAAAGAAGGTGATTACGTAAAACAAGGACAAATCTTGTTCTTAATCGAGCCGACAGAATATTCAAATGCTGCAAACGTTGCAGGAGCTAATGTAAGAAACTTAAGAGCCCAGCTTGTATATGCCGAAAAACAACTCAGACGTGCCGCAGAACTTGTAAAAAAAGATTACATTGCAAAAGCGCAATATGACCAACTATTATCTAACAGAGATGCTCTAAAAGCTCAACTTGCATCTGCAGAAGCATCCTATAACGATGCAAACAGAAATCTAGGTTACACAAGAGTAAAATCTCCTGTAAACGGGAAAGTCGGGATTATCAACGTAACTGTCGGAAACTATGTATCTCCGACATCAGGTGCTTTGACAACAATTAACAGCACAAACCCGATATATGTAACATTCCCGCTGGATTCTACTGATTTTCAGGTGCTTGCAAACGCTGATAAAGCTAACAACAAAAACCGAAAAGTTGAACTTTTACTAAGCGGTGGTGCAAAATATCCTATAAACGGAGTTCAAGACTTCCAAGACAACAAAGTTGACCAATCAACAGGCACAGTAACCCTTAGAGCTACATTCCAAAACCCTAACAATGAACTTATACACGGAGAATTTGTAACAGTCAGATTATATTCAAACAATCCTGTAGAAGTTCCTGTTGCACCTGTAACTGCTGTTCTTGAAAATCAGGCAGGTAAATATGTTTATAAACTTGATGAAAATAATTTACCACAACTAACATACGTAAAAATTGGCGAACAAAACGGTAATAATTGGATTATAAACGAAGGATTACAAAAAGGAGATAGAATTATAACTGAAGGCTTACAAAAAGTCATTCCGGGGAAACCAGTTAAAATCGTAACAGAAGAAGAAATGAAAAAAATTAAATCACAAGGTAACTAAATAGAAGATAAAAAAACTTTAACAATTTACATAAAATATTAATCTTCGCAAATTAAAGGGATATGATGCAAAAAGAAAATAAAGGAAATATATTTATCAAGCGCCCCAAACTGGCAATTGTAATTTCACTTGCCATTATGTTAGCGGGTATGCTTATGATTACGACTCTTCCTTTGGAAGAATACCCGTCAATTACACCTCCTCAGGTAGTTGTTACCGCAACTTATGCAGGTGCGAGTTCTGATGTTATTGAAGACACAATTGCAGCTCCTGTTGAAGCACAGTTAAACGGTGTTGAAGATATGATTTATATGTCTTCAACTTCTCAAAACGGTCAATATCAGCTTACTTTGTATTTTGAAATCGGTTCTGACCCTGATATGGCGGTTGTAAACGTTCAAAACCAGCTTCAACTTGTTACTCCACGTTTGCCTGAAGAAGTTAGAAGATACGGACTTTCGGTTAAAAAGTCAACAGGTGGGCCAGGTTTGATGATGATTTCCGTAAATTCACCGACACACACTTATGATTCATTATACGTTGCAAACTACGCATCTATATATATTAAAGATGAACTTGCCCGTATCAAAGGTATAGGTAAAGTTTCAGTATTCGGTTCATCTGATTATTCTATGAGAATTTGGCTTGATGCAGGTAAAATGGCAAACCTTGGAGTTTCTGTTTCCGAGGTTAATGCAGCAATCCAAGCTCAAAACACTCAGGTTCCTGCAGGTGATTTGGGTGTTGAACCTATGAAAAATAAGCAGATGATTAAGCTTACAATGAGAACTAAAGGCCGTTTAAAAGACGTTAAAGAATTTGAAGATATAATTATTCGTTCAAAGCCTGACGGCTCTCAAATTAGATTAAAAGATATTGCCAGAGTAGAATTAGGTGCAGAAAGTTATTCATACTTCTCAAGAATTGGCGGAAAAGATACCGCAATGATTTCCATAAGCCAATTACCTGAAGCTAACGCTATTGATTTGTCAAACAAAATCAGAGCAAAAATGGCAGAATTAAGTAAAAGTTTCCCGCAAGGTATTGAATATAAAATTCAGCGTGATGAAACAGATTTCGTTAGAGAATCAATTAAAGAAGTTATTAACGCAATCGCCCTTGCAATTGTGCTTGTAGGTATCGTAACTTATATGTTCCTTGGAAGTGCAAGAGCAGCATTAATTCCATTCTGCGCAATCCCTGTTTCTCTAATCGGGGTATTTATCTTTATGAATATTCTCGGTTTCTCGGTAAACTTGCTTATCTTATTCGGACTTGTATTAGCGGTAGGTCTGGTTGTAGATGATGCTATCGTTGTACTTGAAAACACGCAAAGACACATTCAGGAAGGCAAAAATCCTGTTGATGCAACAGAAATTACAATGGAGGAAGTATTTGGCGCAGTATTGGCAACATCTCTTGTATTGATGGCAGTATTCGTTCCTGTATCATTTATGTCAGGAATTACAGGTCAAATGTTCAGACAGTTTGCATTGTGTATTGCATCATCAATCGGTCTTTCAACACTTGTTGCTCTTACTCTTGCACCTGCTCTTTGTGCAATGATTTTGAAATCAGGTGAAGAAAAAGCCGATTTTGAATTTATCCAAAAATTTGATGATTGGTTCAACGGAATCAGAGATAAATATTTGGAAGGGGTTAAAATATTTATTAACTCTCCAAAACTTACAGTAACACTTTATATTGGAGTAATCCTCTTTACATCCGTAATGTTCTGGTTAATTCCAAAAGGCTTCTTGCCAACAGAAGATAAAGGTGCTGTTTTCTCTCAAATACAGCTACCTGACGGTTCTTCAGCATCAAGAACAGAAATGGTTGCAAAAGAAGTTGAATCAAGAATTCTTCAAATCCCTGGGGTTGATACAACAATTAACCTTGTAGGATATTCAGGAGAAAATACGGCACTTATTGTTGCTCAGTTGAAAAATTGGTCTGAACGTAAAAGCAAAGATCAATCTATGCAAAGTATTTTAAGCAAAATCAAAAAAGAATTTGCAAATTATCCGTCAGCAACAATTGCATCATTCTCACCTCCATCAATTTCAGGTTTAGGTATGTTTGGTGGTTTTGAATACCAGCTTTTGGATAAAGGCGACAGAACTCCTCAACAACTTTATGATGAAGCTCAAAAAATTATTGCAGCAGCAAATAAAAGTCCTGATTTCCAAATGGTTTATACATCATTCACAGCAAACTTGCCTCAATTACTAATAAAAGTTGATGAGAGAAAAGCTCTTGCTCAAGGTGTTGACATAAACGAAATATATAGTGCATTATCAGGCTATTTCGGGAAATCATACGTAAACGACTTTAACAAATACGGTCGTGTATATCGTGTTTACCTGCAAGCAGATTCTGAATTCAGAGAAAAACCTGCAGATATTGATAAAATCTATGTAAAAAATAATGCAGGAACAATGGTTCCTCTATCTGCAGTTGTAAATATTAGCAATATTGTAGGGCCATACAGTTTGACAAGGTTTAATATGTACCCGTCAATCCTTATAAACGGTCAGGCAAGAGAAGGCGTAAGTTCCGGTCAGGCAATAAGCACTATGGAAAAACTTTCGGATGAAGTTCTTCCTAAAGATATGGGTTACGCTTGGTCAGGCAGCTCTTTACAGGAAAAAGAATCAAGCGGACAAATTGGTCCAATCCTTGCAATGTCACTTGTTTTCATCTACTTATTCCTTGTAGGGTTGTATGAAAGCTGGATGCTGCCGATAGCCGTACTTTTAATATCTCCGGTAGCCCTTGTCGGTGCATTGTTCTTCCAATATGTATCAGGTTATTCACTCGACTTGTATTCTCAAATCGGACTTGTTATGTTAATCGGTTTGTCTACAAAACAGGCAATCTTGATTATTGAATTTGCAAAAGACGCACACGAAGCAGGTATGAGCATAACAGAATCAGCTATGCAAGCTGCTAAACTAAGATTTAGAGCCGTTATGATGACAAACATTGCATTTATCTTAGGTCTTTTACCTTTGGTATTTGCAAAAGGTGCAGGTGCAGCAAGCAGAAACTCCGTAGGTATGACAGTATTTGGCGGAATGCTTGCGGTTGCATTCATCGGGACATCTCTTGTTCCGGCATTTTTCGTTATGGTTGAAAACTTTAAAGTATTCGCCTCTAAACAAGCAAAAAAACTAAAAAATAAGGATAAATAATTCAATGTTAAAAAAAATAATAATATTAAGTTTAATATTTAGTTTAACAGGGATTAACGCTTTTTCAGCAGATGATATCGGAAACAAAGTTAACGAAAAAGAATACCCCTCCTCTGATGCCGTTCTTCCAAAGCAAAATGGGAATGCAGATTTTATAATAGAAGGTTCTGTTGAAAAAAATATTGATATGACACTTGATAAATGTATCGAGCTTGCACTTGGAAATAACCCTCAAATTAATGCGGCATTCCATGATATTCTAGCTTCAGATACAAGAATAAAACAAGTTTGGTCAAATTATTTTCCACAATTTTCTTGGCAAACAGGCTACACAAGAATCCGTCAATTACAATTGTCAGATGTATTCAACAGAAACTTAACGTTTAATTACTATATTCTTGGGCAAATTACGCTTCAACAAATGCTTTACGACTTTGGTGTAACTCAAAACCAAGCAACAATAAGAAGATTGGATTATGAAGCAAACAAAACAACACTTGCTGCAACAATAAATGATATTATTTATCAAACAAAAGATGCCTACTACAATCTTTTATATGCAATGGAAAACAAAAGAGTTGCAGAAGATACAGTGAAGAAATTTGAAATGTTTTATAATCAGGCAAAAGCATTCTACGAAATCGGTATGAACCCAAAGGTTGACGTTACAATCGCAGAAGTAAACCTGAGTAATGCTAAATTACAGCTAATCCAGGCAGACAATGCCGTAAACCTTGCGATTGCAAAATTAAACAATGTAATGGGTGTTCCTTTTATTGATAAATACAACGTTCAAGAAAGATTGAATTATTACCCTGTCGATATAACCTTTAATGAAGCAATAGACATTGCAAGAGAAGCCCGCCCTGAATTAAAACTTGCAGAAATAAAAGTTGAAAGCGCAAACCAAACAATAAAATTAACTAAAAAATCATATTTCCCAACACTATCTGTAGAAGGTCAACTTCAAATAGGTGGTAAAAGTTGGGCATCAAATTACGGTTACAATTTCGGCGGCTACTTAAACTTCCCGACAATAAACGGAATGTTAATCAAAAACGAAATAAAAGAAGCCAGATACCTTTATGATAAAGAAATTGCAAACGCTAAAAACACTCAAAACGAAATCTATCTGGAAATTCAAAACGCATTCTTAATGCTTGAGGAAAAGAAAAATCAAATGCCTGTTGCAATGCTGGGTGTAAAACAGGCAAAAGAAAACTATGAGCTTTCTTATGGCAGATACCGCGTTGGAGAAGCAAACCCGACAGAGCTTAAAGATGCACAAATTAACTACCAACAAGCTCAACTAAGCTATTACAATGCCCTATATCAATATAATTCAGCCAAAGCAGCCCTTGAAAAAGCAATTGGGAAAAACTTAACCCAAAATACAGGCGATATAGTTGAATTAGGGAAATAATCAAACAGTTTAAGGGATTTACGACTTTATTAAGATTTTGTAACATAGAATAAAAGAAAAAAGCAATTTTTTGAGCTTTATATACTTTATATATATGTAAGAGATGTATAAAGAGAGAGAAAAGAAAATGCTTCAAACAAAAAATCAATTCAATAACAATACAAAAGGTAATGGTCAATTTGGTTCTTTGACAAGAAGAAATAAAAAAACAAATTCTAAAGAATTCAATATTGAAGATTATAATTACCTGGCACAAAAAGATAAAAGAATGCGTTTCAATAACTCAAGAGATCCAATCTATTATGTATTTGATGTTATTGAAAACAGGCCAATCAAAACTTTGGCAAAAGAATTTGTAAAAGATTCATTTTTTGAAATAGCAAACTTTGTATCAAAAGTCGTTAGATAAATCAATAGGAAATCAGGAAAAGGAATATTTAAAAAGATGGCAATTATAGACCATCTTTTTTTATTGATTAAAATTTATATTAATATTTGTAAATATATCTTTAGTATATGTTATAGATATCTATATATGTGGTATAGATAAAATATATAAACCATTTTCTTTTTCTTTATTTTCTCCTACACACACACTAACCTTTTACCAAATATGAAATTGGCCGTTCACAACGGCTTTTTTATTGACTACAAAATTGAATAAATGATAAATGTACACCGCGCAAAAAAGTCATAGTCGCGGATTACAGGCAGACACAAATACTCCGTTTATTTTTTGCGTCTGCCTGATGTTTTTTAATACATTCCCATCAAATCACGAACTTTAGAAAGAACCTTTTGAGCTTCCACGCGAGCTTTTTGAGATCCTTGATTAATAATATCTTTAACTTCGTCAAGATGAGCTTCATAATAGCGTCTTTTTTCTCTGATTGGTGCAAATTTTTCATTTACCAAAGCACCTAATTGACGTTTGCAATCAGCACATCCGCGCAATCCTTTTTCGCATTCGCATCTAACTGTTTCAACCTGTTCTTTAGAGCCGAATACATTCCAATATTTGAATGCTACTTCACACTCATCAGGGTGTCCAGGATCGCTTTTTCTCATTCTGCTTCTGTCTGTAATAGCAGTCATTATTCTTTTTGCAGTAACTTCTTCTGTATCTGATATTTTAATATCGTTATGGAAAGATTTACCCATTTTATTTCCGTCAAGTCCACAAATCAAAGAACAATTATTAAGAAGCGGTTTAGGCTCATTGAAAAATTCTTCTTTATACAATTTATTAAAACGTCTTGCGATATCTCTTGTAATTTCAATATGAGCAATCTGATCTTTTCCAACCGGAACAGCCGTAGAATTAAACATCATAATATCAGCACTCATCAAAACAGGATAACCCATTAATCCGTAATTAATTTGAGAAGCAGAGCCATCCTTTGATCTAATAATTTTTGCCATATCTTTCAAACACGGGTCACGTTCAACCCAATTTTGAGGAGTAATCATACCGAGATATACATTCAATTCGGCAATCTCAGGGACTAAAGACTGTACATAAATTGTACATAAATTAGGATCAAGTCCGCAAGATAACCAATCTATAACAACATCAATAACATCTTCTCTTAAAGTTTCAGTCTTATCATATTTTGTTGTAAGAGCGTGCCAGTCTGCTACAAAGAAATAACAATCATAATTATGTTGCAAGTTAACCCAATTTTGGATAACTCCAAGATAATGACCAAAATGTAATTTTCCTGTCGGTCTCATACCGGAAACAATTCTTTCTTTCATAGCCTTCCCTTTCTTTTCTAAAATATTATAACAAAAATAAAAAACAGAGTCACGAAAAAATTGCAATATAAGTTTTTTTCAAGTAAAATGTTTTTATAAACTGAGGGGTATGAAATGAGGATTGAAGCTAAAAACCTTATAAAAATATACGGAGACAGAAGCGTTGTAAATGACGTAACTTTTGATATAAACAAAGGAGAAGTTGTCTGTCTTTTAGGTCCGAACGGCGCAGGGAAAACCACAACATTTTATATGGTTGTAGGACTTGTAAAACCGAATAAGGGGCATATATTTCTTGATGGGGAAGATATTTCAGCTTGGCCGATGAATGAACGAGCTAAAGCAGGGATTGGTTATCTTCCGCAAGAAGCTTCAATTTTCAGAAAATTGTCTGTTGAAGACAATATAAAACTTGTTTTGGAAATGAATGACAAACTTACTGTCAACGAGAAAAAACGTAAGTTAGAAGAACTTTTAACAGAATTTGGTATATTAAAATTACGTTCATACGCGGCCGTATCACTATCAGGCGGAGAAAGAAGAAGGGTTGAAATTGCAAGAGCACTTGCAGCCAGCCCAGATTTTATGTTGCTGGATGAACCTTTTGCTGGTATCGACCCGATTGCAATCGGCGATATTAAAGATAATATTAAAAAGATTTCTAAAGAAAAAGGTCTAGGCGTATTGATTACAGACCACAACCCTAAAGCAACTCTTTCTATCACAGACAGAGCGTATGTAATTTTTGACGGGAAAATTAAAATTCAAGGTAAAAGTATTGACGTTGCAAATGATCCTGTTGCTAAAGAATTCTACTTAGGAAAGGATTTCGCTCTGTAATGAAAAATTTTCCAAAAATAACAATTTACGACAAATATATTTTCATGCAGGTTTTGATGGCAACTTTTGTTGCGATATTGTTGTTTACTGTTGTTTGGATTGCGCCTGAAATGCTTTTGAACACTATCAAAAAGACTTTGGCAGGTGAATATGGCGTTAAAACCGCAATACTTGTAATTTTTTATGAGTTACCGAAAATTTTAGGAAAAGCTTTCCCTGTCGGATTATTATTAGGAACTCTTTTCACATTTGATAAACTCAGCAAAGATTCAGAACTTACTATTTTTCGAGCTGTAGGATTATCATTCCACAGGATTATCGCACCTGTTATGGCATTAAGCCTTATTGTTACATGGCTTTGTTTTGTAACGTGTGATAAACTTATTCCATATTCAGTAAACAAAGCTATTGCCCTAAAAGGCGGCTACATTTCAACTCAATATATTTATACTCAAAAAGATAAACATAATGTTCCGACAATGGCAGTTGTTGTGTCTAAATTTTCTAAAGACACAATGTATAATGTTATAGTTTTGGATTTTTCACCTAAAGAATATACAGATGTTCACCAACTACAAAATATTTACTATGCAAAAACAGGGAAAAATTATCCTGACAGATGGGAACTGCAAAATATAACACGGTATAATATTTCAAATGACGGAATATTTACAGAAATCGAAAAACTTCCAAAAATGGATATATTGCAAGGTGAATCTGCAAAGAATGCCTTTACTCTAATGACATATTCCGTAAAAAAAGAACGTGAAATCAACAACCACGATTTGCACAACTACATCAAACTCTTGAAAAAAGAAGGACTTGATGAAGAATACAGATATATGTTAAACAAATATCTGCAAAGATTTTTCCACCCATTTGTATGCGTGCTTCTTGCAATTATGGGTGCACTGTTAGGCTTCAGCAAACCAAGAGAACAAAGATTGGTCGGATTTACAATTGCAATTGGCAGCATATTTTTATATTATATAACCCTGCCGTTTTTTGATCTTTTGGCTGAAAAAGGAGTATTGCCTCCGTTTATTACCGCAATATTTCCACCATTTGCATTTTTATGCGCTATAATAGGTTTTTACAAATCAAAGGACTTATAATATATGAAAAAATTATTTTTTTTAATCGCATCTTTATTAATCGTAACAACTGTTGCGCAAGCCGGTGTTCCGCCAATTGATGTAACATACAATGACGGAATATATCATATCGTATTAAAAGGTGAAAAAATAAAACGCCACGTAAAATTTATAAGTTCTGAAAGCCTTATAACTGCAAAAGAAGCTCATAACAGAGCAAAAGCGAAATTGACAGTAAATGCAGGCTATTTTGATCCTGAAAACCAAAAATCAATTTCTTATATTGTAAGCGACAGAAATACTGTTGACGATCCTTTGGTTAACGAAAATCTTTTGAGAAATCCTTTCTTAATGAGAAATTTAGACAAAATCATAAATAGAACAGAATTCAGAGTTGTAGAATGTGATAACAGAAAATTCCACTATGAAATTGTACCGCATAAAAGTTCGGTAGATTTTGGCTGCAACATAATAACTTCAGCACAAGGAGGCCCTCTTGTTTACCCTCAATTAAGACTTGAAGAAGAAGGATTTATTGTAAAAAAAGACGGGCAAGTCATTAGGGAAAGCTGTTCAGTTCTTCATAAAACAGCAAGAACAATAATTGGCTTGAAAGGCGATGATGCTCATATCTTAATCATTACGGACAAACATCCAATGGATATGTATGAAGTTCATGATTATGTAAAAAATCTTGGCCTTGATAGAGCAATGGCATTTGATGGCGGCAGTTCAACATCTATGAATTACCTTAACAAATACAGCGTAACCTCTGTCGGGGACGGTGCCGGAAGAAGCGTAAAATCATTCCTTATTATAAATTAAGCATTAAATTGTATTAATAATTCATTTCCCAATTGTCATTCAAGATTTTACCAATACAACCTGTACCATATCTGCCTGTTTTACAATTTGAATTAAAATAAGATTCTCTAATGTCTTTTAAACTCTTATTTCCTGTACAAACACCTTTAGATTTACATTCAGGAGTAGCCCCAGAAACATCTATTGACCCATCATCATAAAATTCTGCAAAAAAGATATCTCTACCACCTTTATTTGGTCCTTTGGGGCCGTTTACATCAATTACCATGTGACCATAATGTGATACCACTCCGTTAACTGTCTGAGTATAATATGCGGGATAATCTATAATTATACTTGCCCCGCTTGCTAAAGTAACACTTGCCGCAGCACCCCAAGAATCATTAGTATTATGAGAATTACCACTTAAATCTGTATATGTGTCAGCAAAACAAGGCTCTTTCACAACAGACTCACAATCTGAAACAACCTTTAAATAATCATGAACAAAACTTTTCATTTTAGCTTGAGAGGTTAATCCCGCTTCTCTTAAATTTATCGCATTATTATCATTTTTATATTTTAAAGCAGCTTGTTGAACTTCACTGTAAACTTTACTTAACTGAGTAACATAAGCTTTTTTCTGATAATTTCCAACCAAAGTAGGCATAGTCATTGCTGCAACAACACCCAAAACACCTAAAGTAACCAAAACTTCAGCAAGCGTAAATGCAGCAGACTTCTTTTTATAGCATAAATTTAACATTTAACCCTCCAAAATTTTTATTATTATAACATATATTAGAAAAAATCATCTCAATAATTGAGATGATTTTTTTAGATTTATAATAATTTTTAATATTCACAATTATTTTACAAAGAATGTAGCACTTACATTTGCATAAATTTTTACAACACCCTTTTCAATTGATGTGGAAGCGACCTTTGATTCAGCAGCTGCACTATCCATATTAGCAGCCAACATACGATATTGAGGGACAACTGAATTATTTGCACTGCAACTTACATTCAAAGAACGAACACCTGCAACTGTTGTAGCTGCAGATTTTGCGACCAAATTAGCTCTTGCTTGAGCTTTTTTAGTAGCAGTTGCAAGAAGTTCATTACATTCATCATCATACTTTGAGACTGATAATGAAAGATTATTGACATTTGTAGCTCCAAGAGCAATTGCCTTATCAATCATAGAACCAACTTTATCTATTGATTTTGTATGAATAATTACAGTATTGGAAACTTCATATTTATCTAAACTTCTTTTATTATTTGAATATGTATAAATAGGTGATGCGCTAAAATCCATTGTTTTAACATAATCACCCTGCAAAGGATTAATCATTGTTTTCAAAGAATCCAAAACCTTTTGCGAAATCTCTTTATTTTCAGTTGTAGCTTTTTGCAAAGATTTTGAATCATAAGTTCTTACAGCAATTGAAATATCCGCAATATCAGGAGTTAATTCAGTATTTGCAGAAGTATTAACTGAAATATACCCTCTTTCAATTGCATCGGATACAGCCTGAGTTGACAATGAAGCACAACCTAAAAGTAAACTTAACACCGTAATTGATAACAATACTTTCTTCATACATTCTCCTTATCTTTTTCTGATTTTTCCTCAGATTTCTCTACCTTTTTATCCACAGATTTAATTTCACCTGATTTAAGTATCATAGAATTTAGAGCATGCGCTTGAGATTGAAGTTTCATACGTTCCAAAAGCGATTTAACTTCACTTTCGCTCAATCTGTCAGGGGATTTTAAAGCAACAAGAAATTTCTTTCTATCATTTATAATAAATATAGAAATTGCAACAATTGCCCATAAAAGCAAACCTTGATAAAGATTAATAAGCGGAAGCGAAATATAAGAAGCTGTCAAATTCCAAGCCTTCATCGCAACAATACCAGGGAACACAATAAAACCTGCGCCAAGACAAGCTACAATAAATACAGCTAAAAATAATCCGCGCAATCCTGAGATTTGTATAATTCTAGTTTTTCTCTTCATAAATCCTACTTTCCATAACCTATCATGTTAAGAAAATCATTTTCTGTCAATATTATAACACCTAATTTTTGAGCTTTGTCTAATTTTGATCCGGCATTTTCTCCGACAACTACATACGAAGTATTGCGAGATACAGATGATGAGGTCTTTCCGCCCATTTGTTTAATTTTTTCGGAAGCTTCATCACGCGTCATATTTTGTAACGTTCCCGTTAAAACAAATGTTTTTCCCTTAAATTCATCAGAAACATTTTGAACAGGTGGCAAAGGTTCAACCCCGAGCTCTTTCAGTTCATTTATCATAGAAATATTTTCAGGTTTTCTAAAGAAATCATAAATATCTTTTGCAATAATTTCACCGACACCTTCAACCTTTGACAAATCCTCTACAGAAGCATTCATAAGATTTTCAAGTGTTCCGAATTCATTTGCAAGCACTCCTGCCGTTTCTTTCCCGACATTTTTAATCGTAAATGCAGTTACAAGACGTGATAATGGTTTATGTTTGCTTTCCTGAATTGCATTATACATATTAAATGCAGATTTTTCCTTAACCAAATCCAATTGCATAAAATCTTGCATAGAAAGTTTGTATAAATCAACAGGATTTTTTGCAAAACCTTTGTTATAAAGCTGTTCAATAATAGAAGGACCGATTTTATCAATATCCATTGCATCTTTTGAAACCCAAAATTCTATTTTTGCACAACGTTTTGCAGGGCAATCAGGGTTGTCACAGTACAAATTAACCTCACCTTCATGAATATGCAATTGGCTATGACAAGAAGGACATTTTTCAGGCGGCATATATTGAGGGAGTTTGTAATGCTCCTCATCCTCAATAACTTTAACAACTTTTGGAATAATTTCAGCAGCTTTTTTGATGTAAACTCTGTCACCTACTCTAACATCAAGCCTTCCAACCTCATCAAAATTATGCAAACTTGCACGAGCAACCGTACTACCACCTAATTGCACAGGTTCAAGAATTGCAATCGGTGTTATAGCACCTGTTTTACCGACACTTTCTTCAACTGCGATAAGCTTTGTTGTAACCTCTTCCGGCGGGAATTTAAAAGCCGTCGCCCATTTCGGTGCTCTTGAAGTAAATCCCATTTCTTGTTGAACAAGAAGATTATTAACCTTTATCACAACTCCATCTGTTGCATAATCAAGAGAAAAGCGCTTTTCATCCCATTCTTTGCAATATTCAACAGCCTCATCTGCATTTTTACAAAGTCTTATATTGGGATTAACCTTAAAACCTAATTTTTTCAAATACATAAGGCTATCATAATGAGTTTTTGGCGGATTTTTAATATTCCCCGTAAAAATCGCCGTATAGCAAAACATTGACAAATCTCTTTTTGCAGTAACAGAAGCATCTAACTGTCTGATAGAGCCTGCGGCAGCATTACGAGGGTTTGCAAAGAGTTTTTCCCCGTTTTGCAAATTTTCTTTATTCAATTTTTCAAAAGATTCTTTTGGCATATAAACTTCGCCGCGAACTTCTACACTTACAGGCTCAAAAAGTTTTAAAGGAATTGCCTTAACTGTTTTCAAATTATTCGTAATATCTTCACCCGTAATTCCGTCCCCACGAGTAACTCCTCGGACAAATATTCCGTTTTCATAAGTCAAAGCCATAGCAAGCCCGTCAATTTTAAGCTCACACACAAGCTCCTGCTCACCATACTCTTTAACTATTTTTTTATGCCAATCCTTCAAATCTTCATAATCATAAGTGTTATCCAAACTGTAAAGGCGATATTTATGCTTATACGGGAAAAATTTTTCACTCACAGAACCGACTCTTTGAGTAGGACTGTCAGGAGTCACAAACAAAGGATTTTCACTCTCAAGTTTTTTAAGCTCTGCAAACATTTTGTCATACTCAAAATCACTTATAGAAGGGTTATCCTCTACATAATATTTGTAATTTGCTTTATTAATTTCATCTTTTAAAAAATTTATCCTGTCTAATACCATATCCACCTCTGGTTTGGTTAATTTTCAACAATAAATTAAAAATAAAAACTACATTATCATTAAAAGTTCTCGAATAACTTTTGTTGCAACCGCAGTTGATACTCCTGACGCATCATAATCAGGCGCAAGTTCAACAACATCAGCACCAATGATATCAAAATCTTTCAAATATTTAAACCACCCGATAAGTTCATTAAATTGCATTCCGCCACTTTCAGGAGTTCCTGTTCCGGGCATAACAGAAGGATCAAGAACATCTAAATCAACAGTTACAAAAATCTTTTTGTTTTTAAATACATCAAGCCCCGAATACTCTGAAATAAGAGTATTATGTTCCTTCATAAACTCCCATTCTTCCTTCATGCCTGAGCGAATACCAATTTGCTTAATATTTTCAGGTCCGACAATTTTGGAAACGTGACGAATTACGGCAGAATGAGACATTTCTTCACCCAAATATTCTTCTCTCAAATCAGTATGTGCATCAAAATGAACTACGGCAAAATCTTTATAAAATTTAGATACAGCCTGAATTTCAGGTAAAGTTACAAGATGCTCTCCGCCAATTCCAAAAACTCTTTTTCCGCATTTATAAATTTCTTCAACATTTTTTTCAATTAAATCAAGAGATTTGTAAGTATTTCCAAGCGGGAACTCTAAATCCCCGACATCATGAAAATTTACATCTTCCAAATGCTTATCAAACACAGGAGAATAATCCTCCAACCCCCAGCTTGCAAGTCGAATCTGTTCAGGTGCAAATCTTGAACCCGATCTGTATGAAACTGTTCCGTCAAACGGGAGTCCAAGCATTATAATATCTGAAGAATTAAAATCAGGATTTTGTCCAATCCAATTCCTGTCTAAAAAAGGTCCTGTAAGCATTTTTCCCTCCATAAAATAAGTAAAAATATTTTACCATAAAAAAACTTGCATTTTTTAATCAAATCATTAAAATAAAAATATGAAGAAGTTTCTACTAATTTTAAGCATAATGTTATTTGGCTTATGCGCCTGTGCAGAATCAGATTACGAGCAAATATACAGAGATCTTGAAGTCCCTGATTTTTCGTATATCCATAACATCGACCCAGGAGAAATGTATGATGTTCAACACACCTCCTGGTCACCTTATCCGCTATTCAGGCTAACTTCTCCTCTATATTTTAAAAGCATAACAATAGAACCCGGATATTACCTCCTAACCCCAAGAGAACACGAGGGAAATTGGTATATTTTGTTTAAAGAAGCAGGCGAAATTAAATATATAATTCCTGCATATAACAAAGATATTGTTCCGATGGGATTTTATGACGCAAACCTCCCAAAAGCCAAATTAACCCCATCACAAAAATTTCAAGTTAAATTATACGATTTTGTCGGTAAATATATAAGAAGTTCCCAAAGAAAACCTGCCCCAAGCACCTATCTTGAGACAACGGATTTAGAAAATAATTTTATCTCAATTATACTTTATTGGGGAGATTACAGATATTATATGATTTTTAGAACAATCAGATTATAAAATATTAAAAAGTCATTTAAAATTTTATTTTTAAATGACTTTTTTCAATAATAACCTTATTTTATTAAAAATTAGTTTTCATCACTGCTATCAGAATCTTCTTCTTTTTTGAATTTATCCAAAACCATTGCAGCCATTTCTTTTGCAATAATTTTTTGCGTATCAGCAGGACAATTTTGTAACATATTCATAGCAGTTCTAAGAGTGCTGTCAATATCGTACCAACGGCCTTTTCTATTATCATCAAGACCTGAACCTACTGCGTTTATAATATCTTCAACAGCTTCAAACTTTTCATCTTCAATATTATGTTCAATAATAATTTTAATAAGATTTAACGCAATTCTGATTTGAGTTTCATCATCAGATTTTTCAAGAGTATTCACAGCTTGAGATAAAACAGGATCTTTATCATACCAACGTCTGTGCTGATTTGTGTATTCTTCTTTCATAATGCCTCTCCTTAAAATAGTGCAATCGATAAAATTATTATGTGAAATTTTTTAAATTCTGTCAAGCCCTTAGCCCTGCTTAAATGTTACGCCTTTTGTTCCCTTTGGATATTCCCATCCCAAAGAAGCACTCTCACAAGCAATTCTGCAAGCGCCGCATTCAAGACAATTTTCATAATTTACAATAAGTTTTTGATTATCTTCGTCCCACTCATAAACTCCTGCAGGACAAATTACGGTACATATTTTTGATTCACAATTTCGACAACATTCTTGAACGGGTTTCAAATGCGAAACACAATCAGGTGAATATTTTACAGTATATAATTTATCTTCTAAATCACTCATTTTAAAATACTCCATAACAATTTAACAGCAGTCCAAAAATCCTTAAACAAACAAGTTATTTTTCTGTCGGTAAAAATACTTTTTATAAATTTATAATATTTTTCACGTTTTGGCACACTGTCAACAGTTGTAAACATCTCAAAGAAAGAATTTATCTTCTTCGGATAATATCCTAAAAATTCTTCAGCTCTTTCCCCAACGCCGCTCATCAAATCCTTATAAGTTCTCAAATCTTTAATAACAAACGAATTTTCAAGAGCTTCCTGATAATATGCAAGAGCAGTTTCTGAGTAATCTTGTTTCCCTAAAGCTATAATTGCTGTTTCACCGGCAAGTTTTCCTGAAATCATAGCAAGGTTTGTACCTTCCCAATGCATATTATTAACAAACATAGCAGCATCACCGCAAACCATTACTCCTGCACCAAAAAGTAAAGGGACTTTTTTATACCCGCCCTCAGGGATTAAATGAGCAGAATACTCAAGCAATTCCCCATCTTTTATTAACGGCGCAATCTGCGGATGTTTTTTCAACTTATCTAAAAGCTCATAAGGCTTTAACCCCTTATCAATTAATTCGCTTAAAGTTACACCAAGCCCGATACTTACAGAATTTTTATTAGTGTAAATAAAGCCTAACCCTAACATTCCAAGCATAGGCCCGCCAAAAATTTCATAAATACAACCCTCATCGTCGTTTACATGAAATCTGTCATTAATCTTTTCAGCAGGAAGTTTAATAACCTCTTTAACGCTCAATGCAACATCTTCAGGGCTTAAATCACCTCTAAGGCCAATTTGTTTTGCAAGCAAAGAGTTAACCCCGTCAGCCAAAACCACAATATCAGAGTAATAATCCTCCAACTCAGTTTTAACACCTTTTACAAAACCGTCTTGAACAATCAATTCTCTAACAACGGTTTCTTCGACAATAATTACTCCCTCTTTGCGAGCTTCCTCAGCCATCCAGCGGTCAAACTTTGATCTTATAACCGTATAACTTTCAGGAATTTCAGATTTTTTCTTATAAGAAATGACTGTTCCGTCATCTTCTCCTAAAAGTGCATATTTATGTTCTATATTTTTTCTTTCCAGTGGAGCTGTTTTTTCAAAATCAGGAAAAATTTCACGAGTAGGCTGAGCATAAATTGCACCGCCAAAAACATTTTTACTTCCCGAAAATTTTCCTCTTTCGATTAAAACAACTTTTTTTCCTGCTCTTGCTATTGTAATAGCACAAGAAATTCCGGCAGGTCCGCCGCCTACAACTATAACCTCTGTTTTATTTTCCTCGTTCTCCATAAGCGCCCCGATAAGCTATATAATTTATACAAACAAAACTATACACCAAATTTTATTCATTGTAAAATAGTTAATATGATAATTACGGCAGGCAAATTTAAAGGTAAAAAGGTTACAGCACCTGATGAAAATGTAACAAGGCCAACGCTTTCAAAAGTCAGAATGAGTATTTTTAACACTTTACAAGCAATGACAAATTTTGAAGGAAGTTCTTTTTTAGATATGTTTGCAGGCTCAGGAATTATGGGACTGGAGGCTATATCAAGAGGTTTTTCAAATGTGTATGCAATAGAAAAAAATCCTAAAGCTTTTCAAGTTATAAAATCAAATTTCAAGAATTTTTCTCCCGCCCCAAAACTTCTAATAGGTGACAGCTTAAAAATAACGCAAAAATTACAAGACAAATTTGATGTAATTTATATTGATCCACCTTATTTTTCAGGGATATATGAACAAAGTCTTGATTCAATAAAAGATATCGCCTCAAATATTGTAATCCTTGAACATGTTACAGATGTTGATTTCTCAGGATTTGAATTAATCAAACAAAAAAAATACGGCGACAAATTTATAACATTTTTGAGAAAATAAAATATATAAAAAACAGAGCCTGCAAAATCAGACTCTGTCTTTTAAACCTTTGCTATTCAAAAACTATTTAACAAGTTCTTTGAATTTTTTACCAGCTGAGAAAGCAGGAACTGTTTTAGCAGCGATTTTCAAAGGAGCACCAGTTTGTGGGTTTCTACCAGTTCTAGCAGCTCTTTTGCGTGGTTCGAATGTACCAAAACCAACTAATGTAACTTTTTTACCTTTTGAAACAGTTTTTTCAATAGTTTCTAATGTAGCTGCAATAATATCAGCTGTAGCTTTTTGAGAAACTTTTGCTTTCTTAGATACTTCTTTTACTAATTCTTCTTTGTTCATTATGAACCTCCTTTTACCTTGTGCATACAGCAATGAAACCATTCTCTCTCCGCATGCTCTTTTTATCGACAAGATTAATTATAGCATTTTATTTCAATTTGGCAAGTGTTTTTCAAAAAAAGACAGGATATATCTTAGTCTATATCCTGCTTTTTAAGTAATTCATTATCTTAAAACTCTCTCATAGAGAGATTCTCAATTTAATTATAAGATTTCGGATCAACTCTTGCAAATTTTACATCTTTATAAAAATATTGCAAAATCTGATATGCATTATACCCTTGTTTAGCTAAATTATTAGCACCATGTTGAGACATTCCGACGCCATGCCCGTTTTTCTTAATATTATCGTCAAAAGAAGGGACAGAGCGTAAATATGGCAAATTAGCACCCCATCCGCCAGCTGTTGTCTGTCCGCCCGCGGATGCTGAATAATAAGCTGTTATAACTTTCATATTATAAGTTAAGACAATCCCTTTTGTTTGATCAACAGCATAATTCGTTCCTGCAGTTTCTTTTGATGCACCGCCGTATGCCTGATCTTCAGGAGTATCTTTTAAATCATAACCGTATCTTGCACGTTTGCCAAGATTTGCCAATGCATAACTTCTTGCTGCAATTGCCTGAGCTTTATGAGCTTCTAATTCCCAGCTTGAAGGCATTTCTGACGGAACTACCCCTTTTATATAATCTTCTAAAGGGACATTATTTATAACGGTTAATTTACCGTTTTTATTTTGTATCATTATAATTCCGCGGTACCATTTGCTTTTAGCACTGACAAAGCCCGGAGAAGTCGTTTTTATAACAATATTATCAGAATTTATTTTATAAAAAGTTCCGTTATATCTGATTGCCATAAGATTATGATAAGGTTTAATCTCATAACCCTTCATAGCCTCCAAATCACAAACACTATGGTTTGTATTGGCATCTATTATAACACCTTTAACAGATGTTCCGATTCCTGCAGATTCAACAGCAGTTTGAAGCCCAATCTTTATCGCAAAACAAGGATTTGCAAAAAATTGAGTTAAAAACAAAATTGAAAATGTTAAAAAAATCTTCTTCACATAATTAATTATAACACATTAGTTGAAAAAAGGTATTAGGCCATGCGATTGATTTTTTCTTGAGAAAGTTTTTTATTTGCGTTCACATCTTTTGTTTTAATTCCAAGATTTGCTTTAACTCTTTTTGACATACCTTCACCAATATGTTGACCTGCAGCATAAGAACTCATTGATGCGGTTACAAATACAAGTCCTTTTATAACTGTACCAGCTGTTCCCTTAAGATTATTTTTTTCCAAATATTCAAATACAGGTTTTAAATATTTATTTTTTGCTGCTTTTGCAAGCTTATCTTTACAAGTTTTTGAATTTATTGCTTTATCATAATGCTGTTTAATAAATCCTTCTCCAGCAAACATAGCAGATAAAGCACCAACTTCTGTTATACCTGTTCCAACCTTATCATCTGACATTCCTGTTTTTATAACACTTGATACGCAGATTAAAGGGTTAACATTATCAGCTGCAAATTTTACGGCTTTCCCTGCATATTTAAAAGCTTTATTATCTTGTGCAAGGCTTGAACATCCTGAAAGAACACTTCTTGCAGCACCCGAAAATATACTGTTTCCTTTTGCTGCATCCTCAACCAAACCTGCAGCTTGTCCAATAGCAACAGTACTTCTACCGACTTCTCCATGTTGAGTTTTGTCGACATTTTTAACTGCAAAATAACTTGTTGCAATTGGACTATAAGACATTTTTCCACCTATTGAAAACTACACTACATCTATATAAAAAAATTTGTTACACTAAAATTGACAAATCCTTCAAAAAATTTACAATTGTAACAAAAAAAATGAACCAAACCTGTTTATAAAATCGTTGTATTGATAATAGTAAAAAAACTGTTATAATAAATATTATGAAAAAATTTCTGATAGTTTTAGCACTACTTTTAATACCAACATATATTCAGGCGGCGGAACTTCCAAATGTTCAATTAAAGCTCAGAGATTATCACGGGATTATAATTCCTGAAGGGACATTTATTCCGGTTATGAACACTCAGGAAATTTCAACCCAAAGCTGCGATGAAGGTTATAAAGTTAAATTTATATGTACAAATGATTTGTATATTCACGAAACTAATATAATTCCTAAAGATACAGTTTTTTACGGCTACATCGAAAAAATTAATGCTCCGATAATAGGAACAAATGCCGCAATGAAAATCAGAATTACAAAAATGGTTTATACAGACGGATATGAAATACCTTTAAGAGGTTATTTATACACCTCAAACGACAATATATTCGGCGGAGAGCTTTCAGAACCGGCAAAATATATAAGAATGGCACAAAGACAACAAAAAGTAAAAAAAACAACACTACAAGTTCGCGCCTCTTATGAAAGAAAAATGGGAACTCATACAACAATAGCCCCAGGTTCAAATGAACTGATTATAATCACATCACCTGTATGGGTAACTCATACCTTAACAAATTGACTTAAAATTAATTGTGAAATAAAATGTTATAATAAATAAAACGAAAGGGATTTTATGAGCAGAAAATACGGATTAATTTTAACCGCAATAATTTTATCGGCAGGAATTGCAAATGCAGCTCCAAATTATAGCACACAACAACATACACCTGCCCCTTCATTCCAACAAAATTACTATCCGACACAAACTTTGAGCGGAAATCAAACCCTTAAAGGGAGCGTTGTTACAGTACCTGCAGGACAAAAAGTTCCTGTTGTAGTAACAACTCCAATAAATTCTGCAAATATGACAACAGGTCAAAGCGTAACAGTGGCTTTAGGTTCTGATTTTTATTATAACGGAAATCTTATTGCCCCTGCAGGCAGCTCAGTTACAGGTACAGCAATTGAAGTTTCAAAAGCAAAACACGGAAGTATGAACGGTAAACTTCTTTTAAGATTTACCCAAATAACAACCCCTTACGGCTTGCAAATTCCAATTTCAGCAGTTGTTAAAACCACCGATAACACAGGCGTTTTAATAGGCGGCACAAAATTGGATGTTGCAAAAGACTATGGTAAAGATCTTGCAGTAGGCGCAGGCGCCGGAGCATTAGCAGGCGTAATAATTTCACCTCTTGCAGGCGGAGATATCGGCAAAGGTACTGCTCTTGCAACAGCAGTAGGTGCAGGAGGCGGACTTGTTAAATCAATTTGGGATAAAGGTAATGACGTAGAAATCCCTGCAAATTCAGCAATTGAACTTGTACTTACCCAACCGATTACCGTTAATCCCGCAATGTTTAATAACAATTATTAGAAAATCGGGTAATAATTTTATTTTTGTTTTAAAATAAAATTATTGCATAAGAAAAACAGATATTGGGGAAAATAAAATAATGTCCTTAATAGGAAAATATACCGAAAATTTTATAGAAGAAGATGAGCAAAATCAAAACACAGGTTACACAACACCTGCTGTACTAAAAGATGATGATGAAGCAATCAGTCTGAAAAAATCAATGCTTATTTCAGCAATATTGCACCCTACAGCAATTGGTGTGTGGGCTTTGGTAGTTTTAATTCTTTCACTTATGGGAATTACGTTCAAAATTTTTGAAAAACCGAAACCCAAAGTAAATGACATAGAGTTTGTACTTGTTGATAAAGAGGAAACTCCAATCAACCCGAAAACTCCATACAGAGCGGATATAAATTCCAGAGCAGGCGGTCATCATGATCCTAAAAGAAAGGTTTCTATGCCATCTCCTGCACCGGGTGCTCAAAAACAAGCAGCTTCAGCACCAGCTAAAAAGCCTGCACCTGCACCTAAAACAATTCAAAATCCGCTTCAAAAAATAGTTAAACAAGTTACTCAACAGGTTCAACAAGCACCTGCACCTAAAAAGACTGTAAAAACAGCTCAACAACCGGCACCGGGGCCTAAAAAACCTGTTGCAGCAAAACCTGCACCACCGACGGCAAGACCTTCTTTAAAACCGCCAACAACACCAAGAACTGTTGCAAGACCTTCAAGTCCGTTTGCGGTACCTGTACCTAAAGGCGGGACAGGATCAGGAAGATATACAACAGGACCTATTAGCGGTTCAGGAAGCTCCTCTAAAGGCGGAGGTGGCGGAGGATCACATTCTGCAGGAAGAGGTTCAGGCGCACCGGCACCATCACTTGCTCCAACAGGAGGATCTGGAAGCAGACTCGCTAAAGGCGGTGGCGGAGGAACAGGCGGCTATGGAAATCCGGGGCCTGGAAATCCAAACGGAAGACCCGGTATCGATGCAATTAGAGAACCTGATTTCGGACCTTATATGAGAGAATTGCAAAGACGTATAAAAATGAATTGGGATCCTCCAAAAGGAAACGAAAGCAAACGTGTAGTATTATTGTTCAAGATTGCAAAAGACGGAAGATTACTTTCCTGCAGCGTATTCAAATCTTCAGGACTTCCGGGAGCTGACAAAGCAGCAATCAATGCAGTTCAGGCAACAGCACCGTTCAGACCGCTGCCTGCCGAATTCAAAGGTTCAAGTATTGATATTCAATTCACGTTTGACTACAACGTATTTGGAGCATCAGGATATTAATAAAAATCGTAAATTATTGTTATAAAAAGAGGATAAAAAACTATGGAACTATTGTTAAATTCAATCAAAATGGACTGGCCAGTATTGTTACCGATTTTAGTTTGTTCAATATTGGTAGTAGGCGTTGTAATCAACAGATTTTCTTTTTACAAAAAAAATAAAAGAGATGTTGTATTATTCATTCCAAGATTACAAAAAGAACTTGTAAAAAACAATCTTGACGGAGCTCAAAATCTTGCTGTACAATGCGGCGGGGTAATCGGTGAAGTAACAGAAGAAGCTGTAAGAATATTCTCTGAACAAAGAAACGGATTTTCTCGTTCATTTGATATTGCAGCATCACTTGCTTCAAGAAAATTAGAAAGCCATTTGACAATTCTTGGTACAATCGGCGGTGTTGCACCATTCTTAGGGTTGTTCGGTACAGTTGTAAGAATTCTTTTTACATTCCAAGACTTAGCAGCTCAAGGTAACCAATCAGCAGCAGTTGCATCAGGTATTGCATCAGCATTGATTGCTACTGCATTTGGTTTGGGAGTTGCAATCGTTGCGGTTATCTTCTATAACTCTTTCCAATCTATCGTTAAACGTTATGAAGATGACTTCCAATTAATCAAATTGTTATTCTTAAGCTTTGTTGACTCTAACGATGAATCAACTACACCTTCAAATGCAAACATATCATTATCATAATGACGTTACCAAGCATAAAAAAGAAAGGAAATTACGAAAATTTATAAAATAAAATTTATAAATAATCGTGAGGAATATTACAAAAATGTCAATGAAAACTAACAAGGGCAAAGAAGCTCTATTTACAGAAATCAATATAACACCTTTAACAGATATTTTTCTTGTACTGTTAATCATAATGATGGTTGTAGCACCAACTTTCCAGTCCAATGACAGTTCCATTACAATGCCTGAGATTAACAGCGGGATTTCTATTGAGCAAAAAAATGCCACTGTATCAGTAACAAAAGATGGCAAAATGTACCTTAACGGTACGCCTGTAAGCGAAGAAAATTTGACAAATGAATTGGTAACTTTAAAATTTCAACTTGAAAAACCTGAACTTGTTGTAAAAGCAGATGAAAAAGTTAAGAGCGCGAAAATAATGGAAATTATGAATTCCGCTCAAGATGCAGAATACAAAAAGTTAATTGTAGCAGGCGAACCTTTGAGTAAAAAAGAACAAAAAGACCTAGAAAAAGGCAAAAATATAAAAGGTTAAAACATCACCTTATTCAAAATCGGAGAAATTATGTCACGCAACAGAGATACATTTAATGAAATTAATATCACACCGTTAACAGATATCTTTCTTGTACTGTTAATCATAATGATGGTAATAGCCACAATGCTTGATCAGCAAGGCTTAAATTTAACCGTACCGGAAAATGTTGCGCAAGAACAAGTTCAAAAAGAACCTAAAATTATGACCGTAATGATTGATGCGTCAGACAAATTTTATATTGAGGGAACAGAAGTTCCTTCTGACAAACTTGAAAACACAATAAAATCTCAGATGAAAAATTATCCTGACGGAGTTTTAATCAAAACAGATTCAGATTCTTCACACGGTGCAATGGTAAAAGTTATGGACAGTGCCAGAAATTCAGGTATTACAGCAATCTCTGTCGATCAAATTTAAACATTCCAAGAAGGATTTTCACCATCTGCTACTTCAAAAAATTTCTGCATTTTTTCTGCAACAGATTTATCCTCTTTTTGCGGAAATACGCTGTTTGGCTTTGTCATATCAGTCTTTGCCATTGAATCAAATTTGTTGACTTTTTCTTTGATAGTTTCAAAATTAATTATCTTCATATAACAATCTCTCTCTTGTATATATAAAAAATTTTTCAGAGAAACTATTTCAAAAATCTTATTTTTATTTACATTTTTAACATTTTTTGTAATTTTGAGTTATAATAAAATAGTTAAAACATATTGAAGAGAGGTATTTTAATGAATAAAAGTCAATCTGCAGGAATGTACATAGTATTAGCAATAGTTGTACTTCTTTTTGTTTCATCAGTTTTCTTATCAGGTCCTACAACAAAGGTTTCTGAAATCTCATATTCAAACTTTTTAGAAAGACTTGACAAAGGCGAATTCAAAAAAATTGAAAAAGCAGATGATTTTTTAATTGCAATACCAAAAGTTCAACCAAAAGCTGAAACAACCAAAGCAGTAACTCCGACAATGGACAATCCTTTTGGTGTTCCGCAAACTAAAACCCCGACTTTAAAATACAAAGTTTTAACACCTACATACGATCCTGATTTAATGAAAAAACTTGATGCGTCAAACGCAGAAATTCAAATTACAAGAGCAACAGAATCTTCAAAAACTCTTGCAAATGTATTAAGTTATTTGTTATTGCCGATATTATTCCTTGTATTTCTTGCTGTTATGGCAAAAAGTATTCAAGCTGGCGGCTCTCAAGCAATGTCTTTTGGGAAAAGCAAAGCTAAAATGCTTCTTGACAGCAAAGTTAAAACAACCTTCAAAGACGTAGCAGGAATTGACGAGGAGAAAAAAGAACTTGAAGAAATCGTAGACTTCTTGAAAAACGGTGACAAATACATTAAATTAGGCGCAAGAATTCCTAAAGGTGTACTTCTTGTAGGCCCTCCGGGAACAGGTAAAACATTAATGGCAAAAGCTGTTGCAGGTGAAGCAGGCGTTCCATTCTTCTCAATAAGCGGTTCAGATTTCGTTGAAATGTTTGTTGGTGTAGGTGCAAGCCGTGTAAGAGATTTGTTTGATCAAGCTAAAAAACATCAACCTTGTATTATATTCATTGATGAAATTGATGCCGTAGGTCGTCAACGTGGAGCAGGAATGGGAGGCGGTCACGATGAACGTGAACAAACTCTTAACCAATTACTTGTTGAAATGGACGGTTTTGACGAAAACACAAATATTATAGTTATTGCAGCAACTAACAGACCTGACATTTTGGATAACGCATTATTAAGACCTGGTAGATTTGACAGACAAATTTATATCAACGCTCCTGATGTAAGAGGTAGAGAACAAATACTTAAAGTTCATGCTAAAAATAAACAACTTGAACCTGAAGTTGATTTGAAAACTCTTGCAAAACGTACACCGGGATTTACAGGTGCTGATTTACAAAACTTGCTTAACGAAGCTGCATTACTTGCTGCTCGTAAAAACAAAGATAAAATTTCAATGGATGATATCGATAATTCAATAGACAGAGTAATTGCAGGTATCGAAAAGAAAAGCAAAGTAATGACAGATGAAGATAAAGAATTAACTTCATACCACGAAGTAGGACACGCACTTTTAGCAAAATTACTTAAAGATGCAGATGAATTACACAAAGTATCAATTATCCCTCGCGGATATGCCTTGGGTGTTACTTGGACAAAACCTAAAGATGAAAGAGTTCACACAAACAAAGCTAAATTATTAGCACAAATTACTGTATCACTCGGCGGACGTGCTGCTGAAGAAATAGTTTACGGTAAAGACAGAGTAAGCACAGGCGCATCTCAAGACTTGATTAACGTAACTAATATCGCAAGAAAAATGGTTACAGCTTGGGGTATGTCAGACAAATTAGGCAACATGGCATACGGCAAAAATCAAGAAAACGTATTTATGGGCAGAGATTTCGGTCATCAAAGAGATTACTCAGAACAAGTAGCTTTTGAAATTGATGAAGAAATGAAAAATATTGTTGATGCTAAATACGAAGAAGCTAAAAGACTTTTAAGCGAAAACAGAGATATGCTTGAAGCTATTGCAAAAGAACTTCTTGATAAAGAAACTATTGACGCTGAAGAATTCCAAGACATTATGAACAGAGTAGCAAGTGAAAGACAAAGTTAAATATATTTTACAAGTACCAATCTGTGAGGCAGAAAAAAATCTAACAAATCCTTGTGACATTTTAGGTATAAAATTTTCAGAAGAAAATTGGGAACAGGAATTAATAAGTTTAAAAAATCTTCTCCCAAAAATTAGCAAACCTTTAATGTTGAGAGGTTGTGGCAATGATTCGGTTGACACAAAGCTTTTGCCTGAGGTTATGAATATTCTCGACAGAGAATGTATTATCGGAATTGCAAATGAAAACAACTACAAAAGTATTGTTCCCTCAGTTATTAAAGGCGGGCACAAACTAATTATCCGCACTCCTATTGATATTAACCTTGCAAAAGAAATGAATATTCTAACCTCTGATATGGGACTTGGATTAGATAAAATTTTAATAGATACAGATATCGGCGGGCTCGGATACGGTTTTGAATACGGTTACAGTATTATGGAAAAAATAAAGTTGGAAGGTGTCGGGAATAACAACAAGCAAGGGGACAAATATTTGAATATGCCGCTTATATCTTTTGCAACGGAAGAAACTTCTAAAACCAAAGAAGCAAAAGACAAAAATCTTGCATTATTTCTTGAAATTTCCTCAGCCTCAGGAGTTCTTGCAGCAGGTGCTGATTATATTGTTATGACAATTCCGCAAGCGGTTAAAGTTATGAAAGGACTTGTATGACAGAACTTTCAGGATTACAAATTTTTAAATACCTTCCTGCAGCAAAAAAAGCAGAACACACAAACTGCAAAGAATGCGGTTGTCCAACCTGTATGGCTTTTGCTCTAAAACTTGCCAAACATAATATTGACATAGAAAAATGCCATTATGTTCCCGAAGATTTGAAAAATATTTATGAGCAAACCTCAAAAGAACCGCAAAAAACTGTTGAAATAAACGGACTTAAAATCGGCGGAGAAAATGTATTATACAGACACGAAAAAACATTTATTAATCAATGTGCAATTTCAATCATCATTGACCTTGCAAAACCGAATTGGCAAGAAACATTAAAACAGGTTAAAAGCTTTGAAATCACAAGGATAAACGAACATTTAAAAATTGATTTGGTAATAATTAAAGAAACCCAAAATAAAAAAATCAAAGATTTTCAATCGATTATTCTTGACGGAAAATTAAACGTAATTTCTTATGATGAATTTATGAAACTTCCTCTAAAAGGAATTATTGATAAAAGCTTTACAGAAACTGCAGAAGAACTTGTCAAAATAAGAGAAAAAGCGGTTATTGAAAAAGATGAAAATTATTCAAATCCCGTATATGTATATTTTGAACATACAAATGATTTGAACCTTCTTTGTGCAAAAGCATCTTATTATATTTGTAAATATGCAAATATGCTTATCTTAGAAGATTTCAACCCATATTTGATAACCTCTTTAATGACTTTAAGACAAAATATTTTTACAGACCCGCAAAAACCGCTTCAGGTTGAACCGAAAATATATGAGTTTAACAATCCTGATGAAAATTCACTAATATTTATGACCACAAATTTTGCACTTACATTTTTTGCGGTTGCAAATGAACTAGAGAGCCTTCCTGTTCCATCATATCTTGTTGTTACTCCTGCAGAAGGAATGAGTGTTTTAACAGCTTGGTCTGCCGAAAAATTCACAGCAAAAACTGCTGCAAGAACACTAAAAAAATTCGATCTTGCAAACAAAGTAAAAAACAGAAAAATAATTATCCCAGGCCTTCTAGCCCACATGAAAGATGAATTGCAAGATGAAATAAAAGACTTTGAAATAGTAGTCGGCACAGTAGAAGCTTTTGCAATCGGGGATTTTGTAAAAAATATGAAAATTAATCAGGAGTAAACTCTAACAAATCAGAAACCTTGCAGTTGAAATACTTGCACAACAAATCAAGAGTTTTAGCATCATATCTAACAGTATCATTGTTACGTAAACGCGACAAAGTATTTTCACTTATTCCTGTTTTTTGAAAAATATCTTTTGCGGTTGTTCTATGACGCCATATCAATTCATCTAAATTACAAGTAATCATATTAAAAGTATAAACTTATTATTTCTTACTTGACTTTAATTAAATTATCTAGTACCTTAGTTACTATTAATAGTAACTAAATTTAAAGAAGGTTTATATGATACTGGGAGCTTTGAAATTTATGGAAGAGTTTGAAAAAACTTTTCATAAAACTGTTAAAAATATTTTTTTATATAATATAATAGCCATGCACAGAAATATTTTGCCTAAAAATACCTTACATCAACTAAGAACTTGGCAATATGATTTGGCAGACATTTTGGAATTTTATTATGCAGAATAACAAAATTCTATTTTTACAGGTTTTATAAAGAATTATGAAAATCTCAAACATAAATAACAATACCACCCCACATTTTAAAGGTTTATATTTCAAATCAGTTTCGCCTGAAGTCCAAAAAGCCCTAAAAGCTTCACCGGCAATAAAAAATATAAGCGAAAATTATGATGTCTTTATTTCTCAATACAGGCAAAACACAAAAGGTGACTTTGGCAAAGCTGTTGAATACGGTCTTAAGTACAAAATTCAAGAAATAGCCCCGAATTTATTTACAAAAAAGCCTAAATTCATCATTAAAGGCTCATCAGATTTTGCTCTTAATCCGGAGCTTTACACAAACAATAAAGACATAGAAAAAACAATTACGGAAGATCTTTTATTAGAAGCTGAACTTATTGATACAAATTTTTTCAAAAGCTTTAAATAATATTTGCAAAAGATAAAAAGTAATCAGATATAATATTAACAAGCATTGGCAAAATCCAAACCATTATTGCAGCGCCTAAAACAGGCTTGAATAAAAAGCTTAACTGGAATACGTTTACCTGAGGAGCAGTTTTTGAAATTACACCAAGAATAATATCTTGCCCAAGAGTTGCTAAAAGTATAGGAGAGGCTATTTGCAAGCCCATAAACAAGACATTTGATGATAATTGAACCATATAGTCCATATTTACAATTTGCTGCAAAGGAATGATTGTAGCATCCAAAGGAAATATCTCAAAACTTCTGATAAGCGCAGACAAAAGCCAATAAATTCCACCCAACTGTATAAATATTACCAAACCTAAAAGCTGAAAACATTTTCCAACAATAGATACCTGAGAAGAAGTAGTCGGATCCAAAACCATAGCAGAAGAAAGTCCCATCTGCATATTTACCATATCACCACCCGCATCAACTGCAAGCAAGATTAATTGTGCAATATAACCTATCATTGCACCGACAACCATGTTTAATAAAATTGATAAAGCAAAAGATTCCTTAATTATAGTAACATCAGGCTTGGTTACACAGGTTAAAACTATTGTTATCAAAAGAATAAGGCCTAATTTAACCATGCCGGGGATTTCTTTTCTGTTAAACACAGGAGCAAGCCTAAAAAAGCCTAACATGCGAGCAAAAATAAATATACCCGCAGCTAAATAAGCGTTAAGCATAGGAAACATTTTCATTAATTCTTCAATGATATGTTCCAAATTTACTTATCCTCCTTTTTTTCATTATCAACTCTATCTAACGGGAAACAAGCAAGCTCATCAGGGCATTTGAAAGTAGTTGCCTCAGGCATAACATTAACTTTCAAAACAATATCTTTATCATCTAAAACTACTGTAATTTCTGCATTTCCTTCCCTTTTTGCTTTTACAATAATCGTATCTTTTTTATTATCAATCGTAAAAAAAGGCACTACGGAAACTATGCTTTCATCATTCGATAAAACAGAGTGCACAGGCTTTTCTGACACAATTATATAATCTTCAAATGCTAAAGCCTGAAGAGGAATAAAAATTATTGAAGCTATTAATAAAAATTTTTTCATATTTTATCTTCCCAAAATTTTGTTTGTTTCTATGAAATTCGGACGTGGCATAGGAGTCTGCGGACTTGCATAATATTTTGTTTTTTGCTGCTGATCTATAAACGGAACTTTTCCCGGATTTTTCATTACTTCTTTAATAGAAGGCTGATTTTTAAACTTGTCAGGCATTTCATGCTCAAAAGGACTTGTATATTTATAATAATCAGCAGGAAGCACATAAGAATCATTTTTTGAAACAAGGTTAAATGCCATAGCCATACCGTCAATTGTAAAACCTTTCAACATATTGATAAAACCGATACCGCCAATAACTATAACAAGGAAAACCCCAAGAATTTTCGGAGCAGCCGCAATAGTCTGTTCCTGAACCTGAGTAACAGCCTGCAAAATACCAACAACAAGACCAATACCTGCTGCAACAAGTACACAAGGCATTGAGATTGCAAGCATTATTAAAAATCCTTTTGCTAAGTATTCAACTAAAACTTCCATTTTTTTACCCTCTTTATAGATTATCGTGTGCCTTTTCTTACTTTTTTCAGAGTTCTTTACCCTCTTTGTAAAAATACTAATTGTAACTTGTAACCAGCCCCTGAACAATTAACGCCCAGCCGTCAACCGCAATAAATATCAACAGCTTAAACGGCAAAGATATAATTGTCGGTGACAACATAAACATACCAAGTGCAAGCAAGATATTTGCAACAACAAGGTCTAAAACAATGAACGGAACAAATATAATAAATCCGATTTCAAAAGATGTTTTCAATTCACTTATGATAAATGCAGGAGCAACTTGCCAAACAGTTATCTCCTCAGGATTTTTCGGAGGTTGCCCCTTCGAAGCCTCTATAAAGAATGCCAAATCACTCTCCCTTGTTTGTTTCATCATAAATTCTTTCAAAGGTTTTGAGCCCTCATTTATCGCCTCAACAATATTTTGATTTTTATGATACGGAACCGAGCCCATTTCATACATTTTTTGGAATGTTCCACCCATAGTGTAAAATGTCAAAATCATTGCTAAACCGACAATTACAATTGAAGGTGGAACCTGCTGAGTACCCATTGCTGTTTTTAACATTGAAAAAACTATAACAAATCTCAAAAAACTTGTCATACAACAAAAAACAAGCGGTATTAATGAAAAAACTGTCATTAATATCAGCATTTGTAAAACCGGGTTCATATCTCTTATTATTGTGTCCATTTTTATTCCTCTAAATGTTATTTATAATATTTTTGAAAACTTTTTTCGGTGCCTTATGAGCAGAAGCCTTTTGAAAATCCACAATAGTTGGCAAATCATCAACACTGCATTTATTTGATGATTTTAAGACAGAAGCACTGTTTTCATAATTTGTTTGCGGTTGAATATTATTGTTATTAATATTATCTGAAAGCTTTGATATCAGAGTAGTTCTACCAACATCTGATGCTACCAAAAATCTTTCACTTCCAGCTCTCACAACAAAAAGCTCTTTTCTCGGGGCAAGATTTATACATTCTTCCACATTCAAAAACTTTGATTTTGAGCTTGTTGTCAGTGAAAACTTTTTATACACAAAAACAGCCATAAATATTATCCCTATCATTGCTGCTGTATAAACTATGAAATTTAACAAATAAGTACTCATTATCCCTCCGAAAAAATATTTTAAATATCTTCGTCCTCAAGTTCGAAATCACTGTAATCAAATTCATCCTCTTCAGGATTTTGAACTTCAGGTTGAGCGGCAGTCTGCTCAGGCTCATTTGCAGATGAAGTATCATCATCCAAACTCATCTCTGATTGTTGATCACTAAAATCATCATTTTGTTGAGGTAAAGCATTTTGAGCGGTATCTGTTTTTGGAGCAGGCGCAATAACTTCATCAATTTTTACACCATATCTGTCATTTACAATAACAAGCTCTCCTCTGGCAACAGGCTTGTTTTCAACGCTCAATGTAACCTTATTCTCATATATTGATGTCAAATCGACAACAAGACCTTTTTCTATATTTTTCAATTCGCCAAGAGTAATTTTAACAGTATCAAATTGAGCACTCATATCAACTTCGATACTGTCCCAAAGATTTGTACTTTCTCCTGCCATATCTTCATTTCCTCCATCGTTATCAACCGGTATAACCAGCCCCAAATTTGGGTTTAAATTTATATCTGTTTCATAATCCTTAAACTTTAATACCATGTGATTTATATTGCTGTCGTCAAAAACTACAATGTCATCAACTTCAATGTTTTTAACATCAATAAGTTTAAATCTTGTAGTCCCGATTTTTACAGCAACATTAATTACACTCGTTTCAAAATCTCCATAATCAAATTTATCTTCCTTAGATGTTACAACTTCAGGATTTAAAAGCTCTTCGGGTAAAGTAATAATAAACTTTGCAACTTTATTTGCAGCAATATCCTTGATTAAAAAAGTTAAATGTACAACATCAAAATTTGTCCTCTTTAAAACAGGAGGAGCAGGGACTAGAAATTGGGAAAGGGTATTAAACATAAAATCATTAAATGACGTGATTATTTTAGCTTCCAAATCAGTCAATTTGTTTAAATTAAATCTTGAATTAGGCTTTCCAAGAATTTTATCAAGAATAATTCCAACAGCCTCCTCAGATGTACGGAAAAACATATCATGCAACTTATCTACACGAATTTTAGTAACAAAATACGCATCCTTATCCATTAACGTATTAATATTTTTGCTTATCCCTAATAATATAAACTTGAATCCGGGTAGGAAAAATTCATCACAAGCATTTTGAACAGCAGGAAGATAAGAATTGGCAAACCAATTGTATTGCGCATACAATTCTTTATAATCTATTGAATTGATTTTTTCGTTTCCCATACTTTAATTTTTATCCCTTGTTCAAGTCTGTAATAATGAGCTTTCCCCATAAATACAATAAAATATTTGTGAAAACTTCACATCAATCATTTAATGGATATTTTGAAAAAATCAACTTTCTATATAAAATATATTTATGACAAAAAATGTTTATATTCACATTCCATTTTGCAAATCAAAATGTAAATACTGTTCATTTGTTTCATATCCAAAGCTTGAACTAAAAGGAAACTACATAAAAGCTTTGATAAATGAAATTAAAAACTCCTACAAAGGAGAAACTTTGAACACGCTTTATTTTGGAGGCGGTACCCCATCATTATTAACACCCGATGATTTCTCAAAAATCATTGAACTTTTTAAGATAAATTCATCAACTGAAATTACAACAGAGCTTAACCCGGAAACAATAACTTTAGATTATTTAAAAAATCTTAAAACCCTGAATATAAACAGATTGAGTTTTGGCTGCCAAACATTTGACGACAAAATTTTAAAACTTATCGGCAGACGTCATAATTCCAAAGACGTTGAAAACGCTGTATCTTATGCATTTAATGCAGGCTTTAATAATATTAATCTTGATTTCATATACGGATTACCGACTCAAAAAACCGAAGACTTTGAAAAAGATTTAAAACACGCACTAAATCTTGGTATTCAGCATATCTCACTCTACGGGCTAAAAATAGATGAAAATTGTTATTTTGCAAAACATTTACCGCAAAATTTGCCTGATGATGATATGCAGGCCGAAATGTATTTAAAAGCAATAGAAATTTTAACAGAAAATAACTTTGAACATTATGAAATAAGTAATTTTTCAAAATCAGGCTACAATTCAAAACACAACCTCAATTATTGGAATAACAATACATATTACGGTTTTGGAGTAGCAGCCCACGGTTATGAAGGAGATACAAGGTATTCCAACACCACAAATCTTGAAGAATATATAAAAAATCCAACCACTCATAAAAATATCCATAAACTCACTAAACAAGAGCAATTAGAAGAAGAAATTTTCCTCGGATTTAGAAAAATGGACGGAATAAATATAGAAAAAATAAATCAAAAATTTAACATAGATTTCCGCAAAAAGTACGCCCCTATTATAAATAAGTATGTTTTATATAAGTTTCTAAAAGAAACTAATGCAGGTTTTGCACTAACAAATGAGGGTATACTAATAAGTAATACAATATTATCAGAATTTTTGGACTAAAAAAATCCGATATTCAAATAAATATCTCAAATGAATATCGGATTTTACACATTTATATATCTTAATTATATTATTTTTCTTCTTTAGTTTCAGCAGGTTTAGCCTCTGCGCCTTCAGTTTTAGCTTCAGCACCTTCTGCTTTTGGAACTTCCGGAGCATCTGATTTTTTTGCGTCAGGAGCATCAGGGGTTTTCTTTGGAGCTTCTTCTCCTTCAACCTTTTTACCTCTGATTTTACCCCAAAGGTCATCACCACTTTTACCAACTTTATAGAAGAAGTTTTTAACCTTATCAGCTAATTTAAGTTCTGCACCTTTTGCTTCACCAAGACTACCTTTATGAACAGCAATACTTAAACCTACATAAGCAGCAACTAACAATGCAGCAACTGTTGATAAAATTGCCGGAGCTTTGCTTTTAGGTTTTTCAGCACCATCTTTCTTTTCAAAAGAATCAGCAGGGGCATCAGCTTTTGGAGCTTGAGAAGAATATTTACCCGGAGAATTAATCAAATCCTGATGATTGACAGGAGCTGCATCTCCACGGAAATTAACATTAGAAACAGAACTTATCATTTGGAAAACCTCCTTTTATATTACACACTTTTCAAATCAATTCAATTTCACATTAGATTAAAAACGACTGACATAATAATTTTGTCCGAAAAGAAAAACTTTTTCAACAATTGTTACAAAAATTTACAAAATAATTGGAATATTTTTTAATTGAATGTCATCTTATTATATAGAATAGGAGAAATAGCATGGTAACAGAACAAGATACACTAATTTACATTGAAAATCAGGACAAACATGATGCAAGCGTTGCAGCTAACGCATTTGCTCACAAAGACATTAAAAACAGAGCTTATATCAACACACTTGGCGCAGACTTGGCTCTAAAATATTTAGCATCAGAAAATATTGATGTTTCAAATATCTATAATATTCATTCAATAAAAAAAATCCTTGAAGAAATTGATATCTCTGATATTATGCTTCCGAATATTCATATTGATGTGAGAGTAGTTTTTGACGAAAACGCAATATTTATTCCAAAATCTCACTTTGAGTATAATCTTGTTCCTGATATTTATCTTGTTTTGCATCTTGCAAAAGACTTTTCGAATGTTAAATTCTTAGGTTTTTTCGAACCTAAACTTATTAATAAAAATAACGCTAATGACAAATATTATTTTATTGAAAAAGAAAAATTAAACCCTGTAAGAGATTTGAAACACTATATTGAATCTTTTAAAGGTAACACATGTGAAAAATTGTCTGACGAAGAATTATCAAATTCCGAAAGAATTATCATCGCAATGGCTGACAATGATATTTCAGAAGAAGACAAAAAATATTTAATCCAACAACTTACAAAAAGTGCAGAATTAAGAGATAAATTTTTTGAATACGAAAATTTTGAGACTCTATCATACAAAGCAATGACAGATCCTCAAATTGATCGTAAAAATTTGGAAGAAAAATTATCTTCAAATCAAGTTGATAATTTAACAGAAACAAATACTCAAGAAGCTATAAATAATCTTGGAAGCTTGGATGATCTTGAAGATTTAGTAAATGTTGACAACAACGAAAATCAAACAGATATTGCTGACCTTGGGGATCTTGAAGACTTCGAAGCCCTTACTCCAGAAACACCTGAAAATACAGAAAAGTCAACTCAAAAAGTTGAAGATAATACTGATTCAAAAACAAACAACAAAAATGATAATAACAATATAGCATCAGATATTGCAGGCATTGCCGGAGCTGCAATCGGAGGCGCAGCTGCAATTGCAGGGGCACAAGCTACAGGAGAAGTTTTAAATACAATTGACAACGGTATCAATTTAGCGGATACAGCCCTTAATACAGTTGATACAATAGCTAATTTAGCAGATAAAGCTCTTGATTTTTCAGAACTTGGAACTGATAAAGCTGAAACTCCGGTCAATAATTCAAACAATGATAATAAAGCTGAAGAAATTATCTCATTTGATGACGTTGATACTTCAAAACTTGATGACATAAAAACTCCTGAAAATAATATTGAAGAAGAACCGATGTCTTTAAATAATGTAGAACCTCCTGAAAATACTGTAAATACAGATTTTATAGATTCAATAGACAATAAAATATCATTTGATGATGTTTCAACAAGTTCTGAAGAAGCAGTAAACGAACCTGCTCCATTAAATATAGATGAAAACAAAATATCACTAGATGATATTAATATACCGGATCTTCCACCACTTGAAGAAAGTGACAACTTTACCGATAATGCTATATCTTTTGATGATATTGATACATCAAATATTTCAACTACCGATAGTACAAAAGAAGATAATTCAAATAATATAATAAATTTTGACGATATTCCAAACGTACAAAATTCCACAAATATCAAAAGTGATATCGAAACTGATCAAGAAGAAACTACTTCATTTGAATCTTTAAATGAAAATAATAATAACCAACAACAAACTTCAAACAGTGAAAAAGATGAACAAGAAACATCAGATGATACAGCAGATGATTTTCTTGATGACACTTTAACACTTGATAATTTAGAAGATGATAATCAATCAACCACCGATTCAATTGATATTACAGAAAACTCTGATGAAACAAACGACATAAATTTAGAAGATATTCCGGATATTAACAATATAGATGATATTAACAATATCCAAGATACAAACACAACAGAATTAAATCAAGAACCGGAAATTGTAGAAGATCCTTCAGATACCAATAATAATGAAAGTTTTGGGAAAAATCTTCTTGAGAATTTGTCTTCAGAAAATCTTGATGATATCTCAATAGAAGATTTAAATCTTGATAACAGCGAAATATCTCAAACAAATACAGAAGATATATCCTCAGATGATTTATTATCCCAAATTGATGATGTTTTAACAAAATCAGACTCATCACCTATAACAAATTCAACAACAGAAGAAAATAATAATACAAATAACGATTTTGACTCTATTCCGGAAATATCTGACCTTTCTGAAGAACCTTTGGCAGAAAAGCCAACAGATGAGTCAACAAATACAATATCAAATCAAGAAAATGAAGCTACTAATTCAAATGCGACTTCTCAACAGACAAATAATGCAGGAATTATTGAAGAATCTTTAGATACCGCACTTGATGAGCTTTTAAATAACGAAGAAGACACCCAACAAACAAATGAAAATGAAACTGAAAATGACAATATAGGTGTTTTGTTCAATGATACCGATCCTGTAACAGATGCAGAACTTGATAAAATGGAAGAATTCAATCCATCACAGGCATCGACAGAAGAAAATCAAGCACCAACCATTCCTGGGGCAGCTTTATATAACAAAAAAACAAAAAACAATAAAAGTGTTATACTTGTTGCAGCAGCACTAATAACAGTTATAGCAGCAGCATCAGCAGTTATGGTATTTAAAAACAAAGGTGATTCAACAAGTGATATCGAACCTGTTGCAGCGCAAAATACAGGAGATGGAAGTGCTGAAAATCCATTGACAAGTACTAATCAAACAGATTCAAATGTTCTTGCGACAAATGCGCCTGATATCAATGCAGCAAAAAATACCGCAAAAGTAGCCACTCAGCCTGCAAAAGAATTGAAAAATACCGCATTAAAAGCAAAACCAGCTAAAACAAGTGGATATATGGATGTTAATAAACTTGTTTGGGATGTACCAAACACACTTTCATATAGCCCGAAAATGCAAAATTATTTAAGAACAGCCGGCAAAAGTATAAAATTATCACTTTCAGCAGATTTATTACTTGCGACAGAATATGCCTACACAAATCAAGTGAAAGTTAGCCTGAAATTGAATAAAGACGGTAATATTATGGATTCAAAAATTGTTTCAAGCAGCGGCTCAACCCAAATAGATAACATTGTGTTACAATCTGTTAAAGATACGTTAAGTGTCGTAAAACCGCCTAGCAGTGAGATAAAGAGCCCTGATTTCAATTTGAGTCTTATCATATACTTTTAATTATGCTATAATGTTATAAGAACAAGGAAACCTTAACGTGGAATTAGCTCAAGATAAAATAGACTTAATAGAAAAAATAATTAAAAGCGATAGAAAATTTGCAAATAATGAAGATTTGTATGATGACTTTTTTAACGAAACCTGCAAACGTTCACTTTTGATTGTAAAAACTGTAACATCAGATGTAACGCTTGAAGCATATTTGAAAAAGATTGCAACAACTTCAATTTTAAATGTTTTGAAAAATGAAGGAAGATTAAGAAGATCAAAAAGCGGATATATGTCTTCTAACACTGTCCCTCTTGAATCTATTGTAGAATCAAGCCTTCCTGATTATTCTAAAATTGATATAAATTACAATTCTGTTTCAATTCAAGATACACCGGAAGATTATGCAGTAAAAAAAGAAATTCTTCAGCTAATTGTCAACTCTGTTTATGAAATAGATGAAAAGGAACCATCAAAAAACTATCTAAAATTATATGATTTAAGATATGAAAAAGGCATGACGCAAAAAGAAATAGCAGAAGAATTATCACTATCTCAGTCAGAAGTTTCAAAAAGATTGTTTAAATTGATGGAAAAAGTAAAACAGACATTTAATTAGGATTTTTAATATAATGAAATGTCCAATATGCAAAAAAACAATTCCGGACGATGCTCTGAAATGCCCGTATTGCAAAACCCGTACAGGTTTAATCTGTAAAAATTGTAATACGGTTAATTCCATATTTGATTTTAAATGCAAAAAATGCGGAAAAGAAATCCTAAGACTTTGCCCAAACTGCAATAGCGTTAATTTCCCAAATGTCGAAAAATGCAGAAAATGCGGTTATACCTTCACAAATAAGACTACTGAAGAAGAACCTCCAAAAGAAGTTAAACTCGAATATTCATCAAATCTTGTTTCTCAACAAAATGCAAAAAATATTCTTGTTAAAGGAATTTTATCCAATGACAAAAAAATCTTTTCACTAAGCGGTGAAAAAGGAATTGGAAAAACTGTTGTTTTGAAAGCAATTATGCATGATCTTAGCAACAAAAACTTTTCATGGCTTTATGGTAAATGCACACCAATTACACAAATTACTCCGGGAGGACTTGTTCAAGATATTTTACTTAATCTATTTAATTTACCAAATTTTTGTCTTGCTAATTTACAATTCAAAAGAGATGCTTCAAAATTTATAAAAAATGAATTTCCGGAACTCAGCAACAATGAAATCTTTGATTTGCTTAATTTTCTATATCCATCTAAAGAAGGTAAATTTGAAGATATTTTATCAGCAAAACATAACACTTTTGCTTTTATAAATAAAGTATTTAATAAAATAACTTCCGGCGGGAAATTCCTAATTGTAATCGACAATTTTGATTTCATCGACGGATTCTCTTATGAATTTATAAGCCGTTACATTCAAAAAAATAATGTATGGGATAACTTAAAATTACTTTTAATATACAATGAATCAAAACCATCTAAAGGATATTTTTATTTCCCACAAAAAAAAGAAGAACGTATTTATCTTGATGTTGGAATAGCTCCGCTTGAATTCAGGCAAATAAATATGCTTGTAGATCAAAAAAATCGAAAAATTGAAGGATTTCCAAGTCTTAATATTTTTGAATTAGAAGAGATTTATAAAATAAGTAAAGGAAATCCATCATACATAAACCACGCACTTGATTTATGTTTTGATTGCCAATTAAGCGGAACAGAATTTGAAATTGCGACAAATTTTGCAGGACTTTTAGAATTCAGATTATCACTACTAGAACACCTAAATCCAATCGCTTATAATATACTGTTAGGTTCTGCGATGATTGGCGACAAAATTAACATGAACCTTATAAAAGAAATTTTCGAAATTGATGATACAACATTTAGAGATATAATGATTTATTTGAAAAAAATGGATTACATTACTCCTCTAAATGATATATACTGTGAATTTAGCTCGCTTCTTTTATGGGAAACAATTGTAAAAACAGCTAAAAATGATATTAATTACACACAAATTAATAAAAAAATATTCAAATATTTGGCAGGATTTACCCTAAATTCAAATTCAATACTTGCAATTATTGCTCAAAATCTTAGAGAAACAAGATTAGCACTTGATATATGGACAAAAAATACACGTTTGGCCTCATACATTGGGGATATGAACTTATATGCAATATCGCAAAAACAATCACTTGCATTAATCAATGAATTTGATGAAAGCCAAACATTAAAAATAAGGTACAATATCTCTGAACGTTTAGGCAAACTTCTAGCAAATTCAAATCCGACAGAAGCAATTGAATACTTGCCGGATGCAATCTCTAATGCACAAGCCGTCGGAGATACCCCAAAAGAAATAGAATTACTTGCTTATTTGGCATTCTGCTGCAGAAAAACAGGCAATTATTTTGGCGAAGTAGAATGCGTAGATTCTGTATTAACAAAGATTAAACCAGAAAATACACTGGATACAGTTCTTGTAAAAATAACAAAATTAAATGCACTATTGAATATTGGGAATTGCGGTCAGGTTATCAATATGATTGATAATGAAATAATGCCTGTCTTAGACCAATATTTTAACAAAAAACATAATGCTAAAACTCCACAGTTTGCATTTATGTATGAAAATTGGCTAAAGGTTTACCTTATTCTTGCAAATGCTCTTGTTATGCAAGGTAATGACAGATCTTTTGAAATACTCACAATACTTTTTGACATTATTGAACGAAATCAAATACAAGATGAATTATTTATCTGCAAATGCAAGCTTACTCTTGCTTACGCAAACACGATGAAAGGGAATTTCAAAGCATCAGAGCAAATGCTTGAGGATGTTTTAAAATCTTATCGTGAAAATATTATGGATAATGAAACAGTTTTAAAATGGAATTTTATAAATATTATCAATAATTTCTTCAGAAAACAATATAATGGTATTCAAGAAGATTTGTTCCAAGTAGTAACTTTTGCAAACAACAACGGTGATAATTTTACAAAAAATATATTAAAAACCCTTTTAGGAAAAGTTTTCAAAGATAATGACAACACAAAACAAGCAATTGAAATTTATAATGATCAGATTGCATATTTTGCAAAAGAAAAAATGGCAGTCGGAGCCCTTTTAACCTGGTATTTAATTGCAGATGCAACACTTATAACAGAAGGACCGGAAAATGCTCTTGAAATTGCAGAACAAGCACTTGAAGTTGCTCAAAATCCGAAAATAGACAATTATTTCTTTATAATTCTATTCAGAATGATAATTGCTCAATGTGCAATCACAACTTCAGACTTTGAAACTGCAAAAATAAATTTGGAAACAGCTATTAATATTGCTAAAAGATACAGTATAAACGACATTTTATCAAGACTTTACCTTTTATACGGCAAATACTTCCAAGAACTGGGACTTGTAAAATCTCCACAACAAAGTGAATATCTTGAAGGCGCTCAAAAAATGTATTCTCAAGCTGAAGAAATTATTATTAAAACCAAAAATAATTCCGTATTTAAAGAACTTAAATTGGCAACAAAATCTCTTTCAACATTTTGTGTAATGAATAATATTAAAATATAACAAAGAATTTATACAACTAATAATTCATTACCCAATTATCATTAATTAGCTTACCAAAGCAGCCTCTAAAACGAGTGCTTGTTTTACACATACTGTTAAATAAGGAATCTCTTTTTGTTTTTGCATCAGTAGGTGAAGAACATTCCTTCCTAGCATTACAAACAGGAACAACACCTTCCTCATCAACAGTTCCGTTTTCATAATATGCGATAAAGAATACATCTCTACCTGCAGTATTAGGACCTTTCATACCGTTTGTATCAACAAGAATATGCGACCATTTTACACCATTTGAAGAATGATTTGCTAAAGCTTCAATACATATACTTGCACCGCTTCCTAAAGTAGCACAATTTACATTGCCCCACCAATTTTTTACATTCTCAATTCCTCCGCTTGAAACTGAAGCTCCATTCAGATTCTTATATTCAGTGTTTGGAATACAAGGAGGCTCAAGATTACTACAAACAGTAACAGTTTTAAAATAATCTTTTAAAAATTGATTTACATTTGTCTGAGAAGTTAAGCCTGCCTCAGCCAAATTAACAGCGTTCGCATCATTTCTGTATTTCAAAAATGCCTGTTGAAGTTCATTATATACTTTATTCATTTCTACAGCATAAACTTTTTTTTGATGATTAGAAATCAAAGTTGGCATTGTCATTGCTGCAACAACACCTATAACACCCAAAGTAACCAATACTTCTGCTAAAGTAAAAGCAAATATTTTTTTATTCTTCATATACAATTCCTATATAACATAATATTATAATATATATTATAACATTTTTTATAGTTATTTCAAGATATAAAAAAATCCTCCTTATAAAAAGGAGGATTTTATAATCTGTACTAATATCAAGTTTCACTATTTACGTAAAGCTTGATCAACAGCAACTGCAACAGCAACAGTAGCACCTACCATTGGGTTGTTACCCATACCGATAATACCCATCATTTCTACGTGAGCAGGAACTGAAGATGAACCTGCGAATTGAGCATCACCGTGCATTCTACCCATAGTATCAGTCATACCGTAAGAAGCAGGGCCAGCTGCAACGTTATCAGGGTGTAGAGTTCTACCAGTACCACCACCAGATGCTACTGAGAAGTATTTTCTACCGTTTTCCCAGCACCATTTTTTGTAAGTACCTGCAACAGGGTGTTGGAAACGAGTTGGGTTAGTTGAGTTACCGGTAATTGATACATCAACACCTTCTTTAATCATAATTGCAACACCTTCTGATACATCATCTGCACCATAGCATTTGATTTCTCCTCTTTCACCATCAGAGAATCTTTGTTCTTTAACGATTTTTAATTCACCTGTTTTGTAATTGTATTGAGTTTCTACAGATGTGAAACCGTTAATTCTTGAGATTACATAAGCGGCATCTTTACCTAAACCGTTTAAGATAACTCTCAAAGGATTTTTTCTAACTTTGTTAGCGTTTCTGGCAATACCGATAGCACCTTCAGCAGCTGCGAAAGATTCGTGACCAGCTAAGAAGCAGAAACATTGAGTTTCTTCTCTTAACAACATAGCTGCCAAATTACCATGGCCTAAACCAACTTTTCTTGTGTCACCAACTGAACCCGGTACACAGAATGCTTGTAAGCCTTCACCAATAAGGCTTGCAGCTTCAGCAGCATCTTTAGCTTGTTTTTTCAAAGCAATAGCTGCACCTAATGTATAAGCCCATACAGCATTATCAAATGCAATAGGCTGAATTCCTTTAACAATAGCTTCAACGTCAATACCGTTTGACTTGCAAAGTTCTTGAGCTTCTTCTAAAGATTTGAAGCCATATTCAGGAAGAACTTTATTTAATTTTGCTTGACGTCTGTCTTGTCCTTCAAATTTTACTGTCATTTTTATTTCCTCTTAATTAATTTTTATTTAATACGTCACCTTAAATTTATTTCAAGGTCTTTTAGATGCTGAAAGCAAATTTCAGCATGACAATTTTACTATTCAACTCTCGGATCAATTTTCTTAACAGCTTCAGCAAATCTGCCGTAAGTGCTTGTGAATTTTTCAAGAGCTTCTTTAGGATCCATGCCTTTTTTAACTGCATCCATAAATTTGCCCATATGAACGAATTTATATCCGATAATTTCATCATTTTTATCAAGACCTAATTCAAGAACATAACCTTCAGCAAGGTCTAAATATCTAGGTCCTTTTTGTTTTGTTGAGTAGATAGTACCAACTTGAGAACGAAGACCTTTACCTAAATCTTCAAGACCGGCACCAACAGGTAATCCGTTATCAGAGAAAGCTGTTTGAGTTCTACCGTAAACGATTTGCAAGAACAATTCTCTCATAGCAACGTTGATAGCATCGCAAACAAGGTCTGTATTCAATGCTTCAAGGATTGTTTTTCCAGGAAGAATTTCTGCTGCCATAGCTGCAGAGTGAGTCATGCCTGAGCATCCGATAGTTTCTACAAGTGCTTCTTGAATGATACCGTCTTTAACATTAAGAGTTAATTTACAAGTACCTTGTTGCGGAGCACAACATCCACAACCGTGAGTCAAGCCTGAAATTTCCTTAATTTCTTTAACTTTTGTCCAATCGCCTTCTTGAGGGATAGGAGCAGGCTCGCCTTTAACACCGCGTTTTACGCAGCACATTTCTTCTACTTCTTTTGTAATTTGTATACGATCCAACATTTTCTATACTCCCTTCGGTTATATACAAGAATTATTGTACGTGCTAAAAAGGCTTAGTCAAGATTATATATCGCATTAGATTACTCAAATTTTGACAAAAAAATGTAATGTCAAACAATTAAAATCTAACATTACATTTTTCAAATATTTAATACAATAAATTTATTTATTACCAATCAGATGAAACAGGTTCATCATCTTCATCTTGAAGAGCAGACAAATCTTTATGATCGGTTCCGTCAAAATCAGTCGGAAGCATGTCATCTTCCGGCCATAAGGTATCATCATCATAACGAGCTGCCACAAGGTTGACAGAAGCTGTCAAATCTGAATTTGATAAATCAGTTTCTGATAAAATACAACCTGCCATATCGCAATCTGAGAAATTGCAATAAGTCATTTCCGCATAACTGCAATCAGCACCTGTCAATAATGCTTCGGTAAAATCACATTCCAAAACTCTTGCTCTTGTAAAATCGACAGAGGTCAAATCTGCATTCGTAAAATTAACAAAAGATAAACTGCAATCTGCAAAAGAACTTGAGTTTAAATCTACATCGGAAAAATCTATTTCTGAAAGATTTATTCCCGAAAAATCAACTTCAGAAAGATCAACCTCTTCCTGCTCAACCTTCCATGAATTAAATTTTTCAGGGTTCTTTCTTAATAATTCTACGAGTTCTTCTTTGGTATAATCAATCATTTATTTTTATTCTCCTTATATTAACTCTGTTTGTAAAGCTAAAAGCACTGCCTGCGTTCTGTTTTCTACTTTCAACTTTTTAAATATACTGTTTAAATGTGTTTTGACCGTAACCTCTTTTACAAATAACTTATCTGCAATCTGTTTATTACTTGCCCCTTTTGCAACCATTTCTAACACTTCTGTTTCTTTAGATGTTAAAAGATTTTCAGGCAGGGTTACTTTTGAGTCTTTTTTCACTTGTGTATAACGCTTTGAGCGTCTTAATACCGCTTCCATACGAGCTAACAAATTCGGTAACATAAAAGGTTTTACGATGTAATCATCTGCTCCGATTTTTAAACCGGTAACCATTTTTTGTTCTTCATTAACTGCAGTAAGCATTATAACGGGTAAATCTTTTGTATTTTCATCAGAACGTATGGCTTTTAATGTTTGCCAACCATTCATATTAGGCATCATAACATCAAGAAGCACAATGTCAAATTTGTTATTTTTAGAATTCAATTCTTTTAATGCCTCAACCCCGTCACAAACAGAAGTTACCTCATATCCGTAGAAGGGTAAAGCATCTTTCAAATATTTAGCATTATCATCAACTAACAGGACTTTTGTCAAATCAGACATAATTTAATCCTTATACTATTTTATTTTTTAACGCCTTTAATGCAGCTTGCAATCTGTCATCTACTTCCAATTTTTGAAGTATGTTTGCAACGTGAGCTTTTGTTGTATTAATACTTATAACTAAAATTTGAGCAATTTCCATATTACTGTAACCTTCTGTCATAAGTTTTAATATTTGAGCTTCACGGGAGGTCAAATCGTAATCTTTTCTGTTATCTGAGGTATCCAAAGACGGAGAATTTGCACTTGCTTTAAGTACAATATGGGCAATACTAGGATCAAACCAAGCTGCACCGTCTGCGACCGATCTTACAACTTCTACCAATCTTTGCGGGTTAATTTCTTTTGAGCAATAAGCATTTGCTCCTGCTTTTAAGCTGTTTAAAACTTCTTTTTCATCATTATGAGAAGTTAATATTACAATTTTTACATCTTTGTTAGAGGAGCGAATTTGTTTTGTAGCTTCAATACCGTTCATATTAGGCAAGCCCAAATCCATTATGATAACATCAATTTGATTTTCATTGAATATTTTTATTGCAGCTTCTGCTGAATCTGCTTCAAATATTTTATCAACATAATCAACACCTTCAAATGTTGTTTTCAATCCAAAGCGTGTTAATTCATGATCTTCAACTATCAAAATATTTTGTTTCATATATTTAATTCCTCTTTCGCAGGTGCATAATCCGGATTTAAGTTCAATGATTTTTTAAAATATTTTTCCGCATCTTGCTTCAAACCCTGATTTTTTGCAATCAATCCTTGATAATAATAATATCTAAAATCATTTTCGTCAATATAATTTGCTATACCCAAATATTTTTTAGCATCATAATAATTTCCGCGTTCAATTTCTACACGGCCCAAATCTATCCAAGCTTCTTTAAAATTCAAATTTATCGCAATTGCCTTTTTCAAATAAGCCAATTCTTTTGACTTATCCTTCAACGCAATCTTGTAATATGCCGTCCAGCAATCAGAATATGTTTTTAATATTTTTTCATAAAGTTCATAAGCCTTTTTCTCTTTACCCAATTTTTCATAAGTTTGAGCAACTTTCAAAGGAAATACGGATGAAGATTTATCTTTTGATTCAGCATCCTTGTAATATTTCAAGGCAGTTTTGTAATCACCTTTTCTGTAATTTAAATCTCCAAGCACAAGCAAAGTAGTTGAATTTCCGCTATCCATTTTATAAGCTTTTTGGGCAATATCCTGAGCTTTTTCATACTCTTGCATATTGTAATAAACTCTTGATAAAATTGCATAAACTTCTCTATTATGCTTCTTTTTGGTTGTCAGAGCATTTTGCAAAGTTCTCATCGATTTTGCAAGCTCATTTTCATAATAATAGTAATAACCTAAATGATACATCTTTTCAGAATAATCTTTTTTAGATTTATAAAGCACATATTGCTCAAGAGAATTAACCTTTCTTGTAAAATCAGCAGAATACAATTTTTGGGATTTAATATATTCAACCATTTTCAAAGCATCTTTAGGCTTTTTACCTTGAGATAGAATTTCTGCCTTCAACTTTTTATAATTAAGATTTTGCGGATTCATGCTTATAGCAGTATCGATGTATGTATTTGCATTTATAAAATCATTTGATTTCAAATACCCAAGTGCCGCAACGTAATTTGCATAATCTGATGAAGCTAGTAAAGATGTATTTTTAACAAGTTCAGATGTAGCTTCACGGCTCTGATCATTATAAATTATGTTTGAAAAAACTTCTCCGAGATAAACTTCATCATCTGCTTTTAATTTTTTTGACGGGAAATAATACAACTTGATATCACCTATTAAAAAATCTGATAAAGTTCTATCTTCAATTTTTGAAGATGCAAGCTCTGACAAATCAAAAAATCCGATATCTGCCATATTTTCAGCCATCTTCATATAAGCATAATCGTTATCTGCCATAGTTTCAATAAGAACCTTAAAATCCATATAAGCAGATTTGACATTACTTTGCACAAACCTGTCAAATGCAAACACATATTGATTGTGTAAACTGTTATGAGTTAAAGTAGCTTTTTTAATAGGCAAAGCAATCGTATTTACAGGCAAAGGCATCTGTAACAAAGGATCTGCCGGCTTTATGGAATCAAAACCGTCTGCAAATACAGGTGTAATCATTGTGCCTAATATTAATGTTGTACAAACAAATTTATGCATATAAAATACTACTTTCAACCCTCATTTTTATCTGTATTCCCAGAATAGTAAAAATTAAACAATTCTGCAACTCGTTTCTCTTCATCAGATACATTTTCATTAACAATATAATTGTAAATGTCAAGCAAATTATAATGACTTAATTTTTCACTATCTTCATCTGTCAAGCTGTTATGATTTTCAGTTAAGAAAACTCTTACAATCTTATCAACCGAAATTTTCAAAAATTCATCAACCAAATTTCCGTCAAAATGGTGATTTTTCCCTGATAACAAAATTTCAATTACATTTTGTATAGGCATTTTATCACGATAGTGACGACGAGAAGTAATTGCATCAAATACATCGGCAACAGCAAGAATTCTTCCGCCATAAGGGATATTTTCTCCGCTCAAATGACGATAATAACCTGATCCGTCATATTTTTCATGATGAGAGCAAGCCATTTCAGTTATCATTTTAAAATCTTCCGATGTATGAATTTTCTCTAAAATGTCATGCGTAATACGTACATGTTCCTGAATATGTTTATATTCATCTTCTGTAAGTTTACCCTCTTTTTGCAATACAGAATCCCTTATTCCGATTTTACCTATATCATGTAAGATGGCAGCTTTCTCAACAAGTTCCTTAAATTTTTCATCACAACCCAACTGGTCGACCAAAAGCATTGCATATAATTTTACACGGCTTGAATGACCTGCTGTAATCTTATCACGGGCATCAATAGATTTTGCAAGAGTGTCAATAAAGCTTTCAAACAAAACCTTCTGTTCTTTATAAAGTTCTTTTTGCTGTTCAAATAATTGAGCATTTTCTAATGCAATAGATGCACTACCGCCAATTGCTGCAAGAAGATCCTCATCACGTTTTGTAAACGCTCCGCCAAATTTATTTAAAACCTGAAATGCCCCGATAATCTCCTTATTATTATTTTTAATCGGCATACATAGAATTGTCTTTGTTGTATAACCTGTTTCCTTGTCAATATCAGGGTTGAAACGCGGATCGCTGTACGCATCAGGAATATTTAAAGGTTCACCCGTCTTCACAACATAACCGGCAAGCCCCTTATCAGCAGGGAATCGTATTTCTTGGCTGTCCAAACCTAATGCAACCTTACTCCAAAGTTCATTTTTGTCCTTATCGTACATGAAAACAGTACATCTGTCAGCCTGAATTGCGATTTTAGTTTCTTCCGCAATCACTTTCAAAAGCACATCAATATCAGTTACGGCGCTGATTGAACGGCCTATTTTTACAAGAGATACAAGCGGATCACTTTTTACAGGGAGAGTAAAATCATCATCATGCTGAATTTCTTTTATCCTTGTCAAAATATAACCCATTAAAGAAAGCTCATCAGATGTATTCATCGACATATTTTTTGCATTCTCAAAATACATTAATGCAGTATCTTTTAAGCCTTCCCCATAAGCAATCGTACCTTTTGCAAACTCATTCACAATTTTTGCAGTAATGCTTTTAGAAAGCTCTGCCATATAACGGGCATCATTCAAAATTCTCAAAACTTCTTCGTATCTGTTTTTATCCTTTAAATACAAAGTAAGTCCGAAAAAACTTAAACTAATAGAAATATATTCTGTAGAATTTGACTCTTTATATAACCTTCTTGCCTCATCAAAAACCTTTAAAGCCACATCATAAGACTTTTCACCAAGTAATCCTAAGCCCTTCTTTATTATTTCTGTATCACACTCAATCATCTTTATTCTTAACCCTTATAAAAAATTTTAAACACTTTTTACAACTCTATGTTTTTATTGTACAATATTTTTACAAAGATTACAAATACTTTTTATCTAAATGGAGCTTATATGAAAAAGATTACAATTTTAATACCCGTTTATAATGAAGTAAACACACTCGATAAAATTTTAGAAAAAGTTGAAAAAGCGTCATTTTGCGGTTTAGAAAAAGAAATTATTCTAATTGACGATTATTCAACAGACGGAACAAAAGATTTATATTCAAAATACCCATACAAAGTTTTGTACCACGAATACAATCAAGGCAAAGGTGCCGCACTTAGAACAGGCTTTAAAGAAGCAACAGGCGATATCATAATAATTCAGGATGCTGACCTTGAATATGATCCTGCAGATTACGAACCATTGATACAGCTAATACTTGACGGTAAAGCTGATGTTTGCTACGGTTCAAGACTTTCAGGCGGCAAACCTTCAAGATCATTTATGTTCCACCACCTGTTAGGAAATAAATTTTTATCGCTTTTAACAAATATCTTATACGGTTCTACATTAACCGATATGGAAACTTGTTATAAAGCTTTTAAAGCAGAATTTATCAAAGGAATTGAAATTAAATCAAACAGATTTGATTTTGAACCTGAAATTACTGCAAAAGTTTTAAAAAGAGGAGCAAGATTGTACGAACTTCCGATTTCATATTACGGAAGAGAATTTTCTGAAGGAAAGAAAATCACTTGGAGAGACGGAATTCATGCAATTATAGCTTTAATAAAATTCAGATTTGTTGATTAAAAAAATGTTTTAAGGGTTTAAAAAAGGTTTAATCCTTAATAAAAAAAATAAAAGAATTAAACCTAAATAAAATGTAGAAAGGACGAAAAGAAATGAAAAAGATTTTGTTATCATTATTTTTGGCAGCATCTCTTGCAGTTCCGTCGTTAGCTGCGACTTGGAGTGCTGTTAACAGAGTGCCGGAAGTTGGCAAACAAGTTTTATCAAAAAACAGTCTTCCGACAACTACAACATTTGTTATCACAGATGTAGAAGTAACAAACAGCACATCAAACGAAAACAATAAAATCTACATTAACAAAACAAACTTGAATTATACAGGTAATGACAATGAAGTTGCGGCAGTAATTGCTCAAGAAATCGGCGCACTTGTTAATGCAAACGCATCTAAAAAGAAATTAGTATCAAACATCACATCAGCTCTTGCAGGAAGTTTTGTAGATACATCACTTGAAACAACAGCACTTGCTGCAAATGAATTCACTTTAAACAACATGTCAGAAAAAGATCAAATGAATGCTGACATCACAGGCGTTGATTTAATGATTCAAGCAGGATATAACCCGCTTGCAATGATTGTTGTTTTAGGCAAAATGCCGGGTTCTACAATGGATCTTTTAAAAAGCCAACCAAACAACTTCAAACGTACAATGTACATCTATGATTACCTTGCATATAACTACCCTTCAAAAGTAAAAGCAGGTTATAATTGCCAAGAATACAAAAACTTCCTTGCATACATTCAACCAACAATTGATGAAAGAAATTCAAACAGCAAAAAACTTGCTAAATGGGAAAAAGAACAAGCTAAATTGAAAAAAGAAAGAGCTAAACAAATTGCTAAATACAAAGCAACAGGCGGACTTAACGGATGGGATGCTTCTTATACAATTCTAAAAAATCTGTCTGAAAGCTCAGAAGTAAAATAAGAAATCTTAAAACCTCCTTTAAAAGGAGGTTTTTTAATACCTACAAATTATTTATACTCAAACCTAATTAATATAAAGTTTTTTGAGGTTAAAAAAAATGACTGACAGTATAAAAACATTGAAATGTCCTGCTTGCTCTGAAGAAATGACAAAAATATTTATATCAGATAAAGGCATAAATCTTGATGTTTGTGCAAATAATTGTGGAGGGATTTTCTTTGATTGCAAAGAATTTCAGCAATGTACAAAGTCAGAAAATGAGATTTATGAACTAAAACAGATATTAGAAAACAAAAACTTCATGCCGGTCGATCAAACTCAAATTAGAATTTGCCCTGCCTGTAATACACCTATGGTAAAAACACGTTCTTTTGGGATACATATAGATAGCTGCAACAATTGTGGCGGAATATTCTTAGACAATATGGAGTTTCAAAAAATCAGAGATATAATCAAAGCTCAAAAGAAAAAGCCAAACCCGAATGCCGTTCAATATAAAGATATTGATCTTCACGAATTTTGTAAAGACGCGTTAGATGAAAATAGACGTATTACAAATATTTCTAAAGTCGCAGACAGGCTAAACCGTGAAACATATTTTGATCCGAGATATCCGCTTGCCTCATTTTTTAGATTGTTTTTCTAAGTTTGTCGAGTTTTAGCGGACTGTCGCTTTCGAAGTAAATTCTCAAAAGCGGCTCGGTTCCGCTTGGGCGTACAAGCATCCAGCTTGTATTATCGTCAAAGTAAAGTTTTACACCGTCTTTTGTATCAATATTTTTAACATTCAAACCGCCGATTGATTTTTTGTTTTTATACTCTTCAAGAAGCGGTCTTATTTCGTCAAAATTTTCAAGACGTCTGTCAATCCGGTCGTTGTAGAATCTGCAACCGACAAAATCATACAGATTTTTTTGAAATTCAACAAGTGATTTGTTCTCATAAGCCATAGCCTCGAGTATAAGAAGATTTGCAAGAATTCCGTCTTTTTCCGGAATATGTCCCTGAATACTTAAACCGCCGGATTCTTCTCCGCCTATGACGGGATTAAATCTGCGCATTGCTTCCCCGACATGTTTAAATCCGACAGCCGTTTCAATAACTTCAACACCGAGTTTTTCAGCAGTTTTATTTAGTAAAAGACTTGCACCTACAGTTTTTACAAGCGTACCTTTTAGCCCTTTATGTCTGATTAGATGGATTAAAAGAATTGCGATAATTTCGTTCGGTGAGACATATTCTCCGTTTTCATTTATTACGCCGAACCTGTCAGAGTCGCCATCGTTTGCAAAGCCAACTGAATTTGGAGTCGATTTAACTTTTTGTATTAATTCTTTCAAATACTTTGGTTTAGGATCAGGCATTTCACCTCCGAAATTGACATCATGAAACATGTGCATACTTTCGTATTTTATTCCGTGGATATCTAAAAGCTTGTCAAAATAACCTATACTTGCGGCATAAAATCCATCAAATATAATATTTTCAAAAAAACCTTTAATCTTTTCAAAATTTATTAATTTTTCAATATGAGCAAAATAATCAGGAGCGAAATTATATTTAACAACTCTTCCCTTATCGCTTTGCGCTTTAAACGGCAAACTAAGATTGTACATAAGTTCATCAGTAATATCAGATGTTGCAGGGCCTGCATAATCAGGAATAAATTTTATTCCCAAATATTCAGGCGGATTGTGAGAAGCCGTAAACATTACGGCACAAGCATTCAAATGCTTTGCATTATAAGCAAGAACAGGAGTCGGAATAATCTTATTAGAAAGCAAAACTTCAAACCCGTATTGAGCTAACTGTTCAGCAGTCTGAGATGCAAATTCAAACGCCATATTTCTCGGATCATACCCGACAATAATCTTCTTTTCCAAACCAAAATTATCAAAAACATATTTACCAATAGCCTTTGTAACAGTTTGAACATTCTCAGTATTGAAATCTTCCCCTACAATTGCTCTCCAACCGTCAGTTCCAAATTTTATATTTCCCATATTTCTTGCCTCACTCTTTTCTTCTGATATAATAATATTAGAAATAAGGAGTAATCGCAAATGTTAAATTTTGAAACAGTAAAAACAATCGCATATTTAGGGCCACAAGCCTCATTTACGGAAATGGCAAAAGATGAATTTTGTAAACGATTTAACATTAGCGCATACCCAACACCATTGCAGACAATAAGACAAGTTGTTGAATATGTTGATGATACACCGGATTCACTGGGCGTTCTTGCTGTTGAAAATTCTATTGAAGGTGCAGTTCGAGAATCAATGGATAATTTAATGATTACAAAAAATCCAAACATTAAAATATTATCAGAATGCTTTCTTCCGATAAATCATTGCCTGCTTGCAAGAACAACTGAATTTTCATCAATTACCGGAATAATTTCACATCCGCAAGCTCTTGCACAATGCCAAAATTTTATCCATAATGAGCTTCCGTATAACGTAAACATTATAGAAGCCGCAAGCACAGCAGAAGCTGCCAGAAGTTTGCAGAATTATAATCTAACATACGCAGCAATAGGAAGCAAAAAAACTGCCGAAACTTATAACTTAAATATTCTTCGTGAAAATATAAATGATGATAAAACGAACCAAACACGTTTTGTTCTAATCGGAGATTTTGAAACCGAAGAAACAGGTCATGATAAAACATCGCTTGCCTTCTCAACCGAAAATAAACCCGGTGCATTATTAAATGTTTTGCAAATTTTTATGGAAAATCACATAAATCTTTCATATATTGCATCTCGTCCATCTAAACACAAATTTGGAGAATACATATTCCTAGTCAACTTTGACGGTCACATTCACGATGCAAAAATTATGGAAACAATTCAAAAAATTAAAGAAAAAACAACTTACATAAGATATATGGGTTCTTATAAAAAAAGTAAAGCTATAGTTCTTCAGCCGTAACAAAAGCAATAGCTTTTGTTCTGTCATGCGAAAGACTTATTTGAAAAACAATATTTTTTTCTAAATTCTTTAATACCCTGATTTGTGGACACATCTTTTCATTGTGAAAAACTTCAATCTGATTATAAGAAACCCCCTCAATATTAAGAGCAGTTAAAGCTTTTACAACAGCTTCTTTCGCACAAAATCGAGCAGCTAAATGGCTTTCCGGTTTTGAGAATTTATTGCAATACTCAAGCTCTAAATCCGTAAAAACCCTATGCAAAAATTCATCTGATTTTCCCTTAAATCTTTCTATATCTTCAATATCAACACCGATAGCCATAAATGAATTTTATCACAAGATTGACGAATTTTGCAAACCAATGGTATAATTAATTATTCAAACGCATCTTTTTAAATAACATTTTTCATTAAATTAGTCAGAAAGGAATTTTATGACTGATTCAATGATACCTTATTCGTTTATGCCAGGAACAAAAGCCAAAGCAGATGAAGTTAATGCAAATTTTATTGCTCTTGCAAATACAATAGAAACAAACAGACTAAATGCTGCTGGTGATATTGAAAATGTAAACGAAGTATTAGCGACAAAAGCAGATAAAACAGAACTTGTAAATGAATACATAATTAGCGAAACAGGCAAAAACCTTAATGATTACAAAACTAATGGTACATACATTTTTACTTCAACTTATACCCCTTATAATATTCCTAAAGGAAATCAAGGAACTCTTATTGTAACAGGGAAAAACCCTAATTTTGTTAAACAAATATGGATGTGTACAGAAACAAATCCTGAGATATTCACAAGGGACTTCACAAATTCAAGTTGGAGTGAATGGCAATCAATAACAGGCAAACTTAACAAAAGTGATCCTGGATATTTTCGTCTTCCTAACGGCTTTATTATTCAATGGGGAGGCCAACCAGGCTCAAACGTCACATACCCAATAGCATTTTCTCAGGTAGCATGCCCTGTTTGCTACAAAAAAGGCTGGAATGCTAGTTACGAAAGAAGTGACTCCGGGATATTATCACCATCACTTACAGGATTTAACTATGCAAGTGGAGGTTATTTCTTAGGATTAAACTGGATAGCAATAGGATTTTAAAGGAGAAACAATATGAAATATTATGGAACAAAAAATAATAAAGATTATGGATTTTATGAAGAAAATTTTGAAAATGCGATTGAAATAACAGACGAATATTGGCGAGAACTTTTAAATCTTCAAACACAAGGTAAAAGAATTATTCCATATAACAATAGTGTTGTAGCAATTGATGAAACTGAATACACTCAAGAAAACGGTAAATGGAAAAAATTATCAACTGAAGATGCAAAAGTAAAACAGCTTAATATTCAAAATGCGATTAAAAAAGAAGAAATTTTAACCCAACTGAATGAACTTGATAAAAAAAGGATTAGAGCTCTTGCAGAACCTTCCTTAAAAGATGAAGAAACAACTTGGCTTGAATATTACAATACACAAATAACAACTTTGCGTAATGAATTAACAGCACTTTCTTAAGTATAAAAGACCGGTTTAACTAAAAATTAAACCGGTTCTTTTTTACACATCAAAAAATCTGTTCATAAGATTTTGAACAAAATCATTTACAAATTTAGCACCGTTTTTTGCGGAATCTTTATCAAATAAACTAATTAATTTTTGAAATTTTTCATCATCTGAAATATTCCCGAATTTTATTTCTCCGCCATATACTAAATTTTTTGGAGCCTCATAAGTTACATAATCTTTATTAACAACAATATCTTTTTCAGGCATATTGAGAATTTTACGAGTCAATTTGGCTAAATATGTAAATAACGGCATTGTTTTATTTTTAACTTCTAAAACATTTCCGTTCAACATTACCAAACTATCGTTTCTGTCTCTGTAACATTCCAAATTTAATACATTTGGCTTTGATTTATCAAAATAGTACTCATTTGGAGAATTTGTAATTTTTTTCAAAACCGATTTAAATTCCGATAAATCATTTCCTTTTAAATCATCACGTAAAACCATTGAAAGACTGCTTGATAAAGCATGCTTTGCTCCCGGTTCTCTTCTAAATTGTGCAAAACCTATATTTGAAATTCCTGTAAAATTTATATTATTAATCTTATCCATAGCAACTCCAAAACACGTAAATAATTTTTTTTGCGCATGATATAATAAATTTACAGAAATTAATAATCGGAGAGAAAATTATGACAGAAATAAGAGAAGAATTTATAGAACAAGCAAAACATCTTACTCGTAATGCGGAAGTTTTACCAGGCGGAATTGAAGAATTAGCTGCAAAATTACAATACTCAAAAGATTCAAACAAGCCACTAAGAATTAAACTCGGAATGGATCCTACACGTCCGGATTTACATTTGGGTCACACTGTCGTAATGAGAAAGCTAAAAGAATTCCAAAAACTTGGCCATAAAATAGTCTTAATTGTCGGCGGAGCAACTGCAATGGTCGGCGATCCTTCAGGAAAATCTGAAACAAGACCTGCTTTAACGAAAGAACAAGTTGAAGAAAATGCTAAATCTTATTTTGATCAAATGTCAAAAGTTTTGGATGTAAGTAATGCAGAAGTTGTAAATAACGCTGATTGGTTACATAAAATGAGCTTTACCGATTTGTTAAAATTATCTGCACAAGTAACAGTTGCACAAATGATGACAAGAGATGACTTTGCAAAAAGATATGCAGAAGGTCGTCCAATATCTATTCACGAATTTTTCTATCCTCTGATGCAAGCTTATGATTCTGTTGCAGTTGATTCTGATATAGAGCTTGGCGGAACTGATCAAAGATTTAACACACTTTTAGGCAGAGATATACAGCTTGCTTACGGTAAAAAATATCCGCAATTAGTTATGCTTTTACCGCTTTTAGAAGGCACTGACGGTGTTGTAAAAATGTCAAAAACTTATCCTGAACATTGTATTTCATTGACTGACTCTGAAGTTGATATGTACGGCAAATTAATGAGTATTCCTGATAATATGATTTCAAGATATTTTAGCCTTTTGACAGATGCAACAAAAGAAGAATTGGAAACAATTGATAAACAAATTGCAGAAGGCTCAGTAAACCCTCGTGATATAAAAATGAAACTTGCATACACAATTACCAAAGAATACCATGGAGAAGAAGGTGCAAAACGCGGTCAAGATGCTTTTATTAATGTAGTTTCAAATAAAGGTGTACCTGATGATGTTGAAGAAGTATCAGGAATGAATGGAAAAGGAATTCTTGATGTCCTTGTTGAATTGAAATTTACATCAAGCAAAGGAGAAGCAAAACGTCTAATTCAAGGCGGCGGTGTAAAAATTGACGGTGAAAAAATTACCGACACATCTTATACACTAAACTTTAAAGAAAGTGTATTATTACAAGCAGGAAAACGAAAATTTGCAAAATTAATATAATATTTGACTCTCTTTTTGAAGGGAAATAAACCGATTAAGCGGTGGAGGAATAATTTTGTTCAAAATATTAAAACGAGGAATAACAAAAGTAAAAGAAGATATTCAAGTAATCTACGACAAAGATCCTGCCGCTGAAAATTTGCTTGAAGTTATCCTCTGCTATCCTGGACTTCATGCTTTGATAGCATACAGATTTGCTCACAGACTATACAAATGGCATATTCCGCTAATTCCAAGAATAATATCTTATATCACAAGAATTATTACAGGGATTGAAATTCACCCGGCAGCAAAAATCGGCAGAAGATTTTTTATCGACCACGGTGAAGGAGTCGTAATCGGAGCCACAACAGAAATTGGAGACGATGTATTAATTTACCAACAAGTAACACTTGGCGGAACAGGAAAAGAACACGGCAAACGTCACCCGACACTTGGCAAAGGTGTAATTGTCGGAGCCGGAGCAAAAGTATTAGGCAATATAACACTTGGCGACTATGTTCGAGTAGGAGCAGGCTCTGTTGTAGTGGAAGATGTTCCAGAATATTCAACAGTTGTTGGTATTCCAGGAAGAATTGTCAGAAGGAAAATAATGGATAAAAATGGAGTTCTTATGCACAACAGAATTCCTGATCCTGTAAGATGCGAACTTAACAGATTAAAGTATGAAGTGATAGAGTTAAAAGACAAAATTGAAAAATTAAACAAGTAAAAGGAGGGATAAAAATGTATCATGTATATACATTAAAAAATCATTCAGAATTTTCAAAAACATTAGTTGCAGAAACAAAAGATTATGATGAAGCTCTTCAAAAAGCTGAAAAAGCAGTTGAAGGGAAAGAAGGTTACAATTACGTAGTAGAAGAAACTGACGGTTCAATGAACAGTTATGGTGATCTTATTACAACAGTTGTAGCAGAAGGTTAATCAATAAATTTTGATAAAAAAAACGGCTGAATTATTTTAATTCAGCCTATATTTTTTTGGTGAAAAAATATAAAAATTATGCATCAAAGTCAGTTTTCATGACATTGTGCGCAAAACCTGCAAAAAAGCCAACACCGGCTCCTGCAACTACAAACGGAGCAGAAGGTCTAATTTCTTTTAACATGTGGTGATAAGCCTTTGCAAATCTCTTTGTTAAGATTTTTGATGAACTATTTACATCTCGAATAATGGAACGGAATTCTTTCCCTGCGACAGAATCTTCGCCACCGAGAAGTTTTACTTTTTTCTTAATACTTGCATCATAAAAAGCATCTTTATCTTTAGATTCAATCATTTTTACAAACACATCTTGAGCTTTTGAGCTAACACCAGCAGCTTTTATTTCTGCGACTTTAGCTTTATTCGTAATTTTACGACAATAATTAATCATTGTGCGTTTGCTAACTGTATTCTCCTGCTTTGTAACAGGAAGAGCGTATTTAGACGCATAACCAACAGCCATACCAATAGCTGTACTTTTTACTATTGTGGATAATCTTGAATTATCACTATTTCCTACTGCACTTACTGTCATAGCTAATAAACCTTTACTTAACTAATACACGTAATAGTATTCACTTACCGGCTGAGTAAATAGGATGCTCAACTTATTGAATACAATATGGCAGATTTACACTTAAATATTCTGAACTCTCATCTCGCGAAAACGACATCGGCTCAAAACTGAGTAATTAAATCCATTGGGAATGATAACACATAATTACTTTTTTGTCAAGGCTTTAATGAAGTTAAGTAACAACATAATTAAAACAATTGCGATGATATAAACAAAGTAATGTTTTATAGTTGTAGACCCCATAAACAGTGATGCTAAGGCACCTGCGATAATAGCAACAGATGTCAAAATCATAACGGTTTTTTTCTGAGAAAAGCCTGCGTGTAACAACTTGTGATGAATATGTTCCGCATCAGCTACAAATGGAGATTTTCCTTTTGCAATTCTTCTCAAAGAAGAAAAAGTAATATCCATAATAGGCACTGCAAGAACCAAGAACGGCAACAATATTGCAAGAGTTGCAGCCTTCATAACACCGGTGATTGAAATAGTTGCAAGCAAAAATCCTGAGAACAAAGCTCCGCTATCACCCATAAATATTTTTGCAGGGTTAAAGTTATAAGTTAAGAAAGCCAACATAGAACCGGCTAAAATAAAACCGATTAAAGCGCTTATATGATTAGGCGGAGTCATAGCAACAGCAATAATTGCAAGTGTCACAGCGTTCACCGTAACAACTGACCCTGCAAGGCCGTCAACACCGTCAATAAAATTCAAAGCATTAGATATACCGACAATCCACAACATAGTTATAGGATAAGAGAATAACCCGATATTTCCGATAAACGGAACGTTATTAATTTGAATACCCAAAAGATAAACTAAAGTTGCGATTGAAATTTGTAAGAACAACTTAAATTTTGCATCAAGATTATAAATATCATCAACGAGTCCTAACAAGAACATTAAGGAACCGCCGAGCAAAATTCCTGATAACAAGTTTCCTGAAGGATAATAACTCATGAAAACAAGGCACAAAAACGTCAACATTGTACTTGCCCAAATAGCAACTCCGCCTATTCTCGATATTGGTTTGGTGTGAATTTTCCTTTCATTCGGGACATCAACTAGTCCTTCTTTTTTTGAAAAACTGATTACCAACGGAACAAGGCATACGCCTATCAAATAAGCTATTACAGTTCCTATTATATGAGCATGTGTTAACTTGATTAACATAAATTATTATCCCTTTGCCTATGTGTAAATCGGGTATTTCTTACAAAGTTTCAAAGAACGTTCTCTTAAATTTTGTAAGCCCAACTCATTATCTGACGAAAATATTGCAGATGCAATAATTTTTGCAACTTCTGTCATATCTTCCTCTTTAAAGCCCCTTGTTGTAACAGCCGGAACACCTAGTCTGATACCGCTTGTAACAAACGGGCTTTGCGGATCATTCGGAACGGTATTTTTATTTGCGGTAATTCCGACACGTTCAAGAACATTTGCCATGTCTTTACCTGTTTTACCTGTTTTTCTCAAATCCAAAGTCATCAAATGATTTTCTGTCATACCGCCAACGATATCCATTCCTTCATCCATAAGCCCTTGAGCTAAAGCTTTAGCATTTTTCAAAATCTGTTCACCATAAGCTCTAAATTCAGGTTTAGAAGCTTCCAAAAGTGCAACAGCCTTACCTGCAATAATATGTTCTAAAGGACCGCCCTGCATGCCTGGGAAAATTGCTTTATCAATAACTTTAGCAAACTCCTCATCACACATTGTAATTCCACCTCTCGGACCTCTCAAAGATTTATGAGTAGTTGTTGTAACAAATTGAGCATACCCGGCAGGAGAAGGATGCAAACCTGTTGCAACAAGTCCTGCAATATGTGCAATATCCGCTAATAAATAAGCACCGACTTCATCTGCAATTTCTCTAAACTTTTTAAAATCAATAATTTTTGAATAATTACTTGCACCGCAAATAATCAATTTAGGTTTATGTTCATGAGCCATTTGACGAACATTTTCATAATCAATATTGCCGTTTTCATCGACTCCGTAACTTTTTACATCGAAATACAAACCTGAAAAATTGACAGGAGAACCGTGAGACAAGTGACCACCGTTTGACAAATCCATACCCAAAACTTTATCACCCGGTTTTAATACAGCCATAAATACTGCCATATTTGCCTGAGCACCACTGTGAGGTTGAACGTTTGCATGATCCATGTGGAATAATTCACATGCTCTTTTTTGAGCAATTTCTTCTATTAAATCGACATGTTCACACCCGTTGTAAAAACGTTTGTGTGGTTTTCCTTCGGCATATTTGTTTGTCAAAACGCTTCCGCAAGCCTCCATAACAGCTTCGGATGTAATATTTTCACTTGCAATAAGCTCTATTGTATTTTGTTGTCTTTCAAATTCTTTTTCAATTTGTTCCGCAACAAAAGGATCAACTTTTTTTATATGTTCAATGTGCATTACACCCTCCCTGACAAGCCTGCCATATTCTCAAATTAATTTCTTAATTTCACCTCTACTTTAAAAGTAATTATATGTGAAAAAGATTTTCATGACAACATATTAATAATTAGTTATAACCTACAAAACAATTTATTCAAAAGCTTTAGCGATTGACTGTTTATAATCAGGTCTTAATATTCCTTTTTCGGTAATAATACCTGCTATCAACTCGGCAGGAGTAACATCAAAACCAGGATTTATAATATTAACATCAGGGGCACAAATAATTTTACCGTTTATATGTGTAACTTCTTCGTGAGAACGTTCTTCAATAACGATTTCATCACCTGATTTAATATTTGTATCAATTGTTGATAAAGGTGCTGCCACATAAAACGGGATATTATGATATTTTGCGGCAATTGCAACAGTATAAGTCCCGATTTTATTTGCAGCATCACCATTAGCAGCAATTCTATCCGCACCGACAACAACCATATCAATCATACCTTTTTTCATAAAATATGAGCACATACCATCAGTAATCAAAGTTGTCGGAATTCCGTCCATTGTAAGTTCAAATGTAGTAATTCTTGCACCTTGCTGACGAGGACGAGTTTCATCCGCAAACACTTGAATTGTAGGATCATTTGCAAAAGCAGAACGAACAACGCCTAATGCTGTTCCGTAACCGACAGTTGCAAGAGCACCTGCATTACAGTGTGTCAAAATTGTTGCACCCTTTGGAACAACTTGAGCACCATAATCACCGATTTTCTTATTTATCGCAATATCTTCATTTTCAAGTCTTATTGCGTTTTGTTTTAATTCTTCAATAATTCCTTTGATATCAGATTTAGAATTTTCAATAATTTCTTTTTGTTTTTTTACAGCCCACATCAAATTCACTGCTGTCGGACGAGAAGTTGCCATATAATCAGCTTTTTCAAGAAGTTTTTTTACAAATTCATCACGAGATAAATTTTCTTTTTCCAATTCCTGAGCATACAAAACAACTCCATGCGCACCAGCAACACCGATTGCCGGAGCACCTCTGACTATCATATTTCTGATTGCGTCAAACATCTCTTGACCGCCTGTTATGTTTACATACTTAAATTCGTACGGTAAAAGCGTTTGATCTACCATTTTTGAATAATTATCTACCCATTCGATTGTTTTTATTTTTGAATGAAATTCTGCCATTTTTTCTCCCCTTTTTATGTCCATAATAATAGAAATATATTCATACGTAAAGTTTGATTTATCAAAACCTGTTTTTTGTAAGATTATAAAAAACTTTATAAATTGAATTCTTTATGCTAAAATAGCACTATGATTGAGAGATATTCACGCGAAGAAATGAAAAAAATTTGGGATTTGCAATCCAAATTCCAATACTATTTGAATGTAGAAATTGCAGTTGCAGAAGCTTATGCAGAATTGGGAACTTTTCCGAAAGAAGATATTGAAAAATTGAAGCAGCTTGCAAAATTTGATATTAAACGAATTGATGAAATCGAAGCAGAAGTAAAGCATGATGTTATTGCTTTTTTAACCTGTGTAAACGAAAGTCTTGGCGATTTAGCCAAATATATGCATGTCGGAATGACAAGTTCTGACGTGATTGATACAGCGTTTGCACTTCAAATTCAAGATAGCGGAAAGATTATTCTAAAAGATCTTGATGAAACGATTGAGGCTATGAAAGAGCTTGCTCAAAAGCATAAACATACCTTATGTATCGGACGTTCTCACGGGGTTCATGCAGAAGTTATGACTTTCGGCGTAAAAATATGTAACTGGATTGATATCCTAGATCGTCAAAGAGCGAATTTTGTACACGCACTTGAAGAAATCAGAGTTGGTCAAATTTCAGGACCTGTCGGAACATACAGCAATATTCCGCCTGAAGTTGAACAGATTACCTGCAAAAATTTAGGACTTAAACCTGCAAGAATTTCAACACAAATTATTGCACGTGATTACCACGCTTACTTTATGCAATCATTAGCACTAATCGGAAGTGTAATAGAACAATTTGCAACAGAAATCAGACACTTGCAGCGTACAGAAGTTTTAGAGGTTGAAGAAGGTTTTGGTAAAAACCAAAAAGGTTCATCTGCAATGCCTCACAAAAAAAATCCTGTATTATCCGAAAATTTATGCGGGCTTGCAAGAGTTGTAAGAGCAAATTCAATTGTTGCAATGGAAAATATTCCGCTATGGCACGAACGTGATATTTCTCACAGTTCCGCAGAAAGAATTATTTTCCCTGATAGCTTAACCCTAATCGATTTTATGCTCAACAGATTTAAAGGTATTGTGCAAAATCTTGTTGTACATGAAAAAAATATGCTTAAAAATACCGAAAAATTTGGCGGAATAGTATTCTCCCAAAAAGTTCTTTTAAAACTTATCGAAAAAGGTTTAACACGAGAAGACGCATATCGCTTGGTACAAAGGAATGCAATTGATGCTTTTGAAAATGACGGAGATTTCAGGGTTAATCTTTTGAATGATAAAGATGTAACAAAACTTCTTTCCCCGTTAGAGATAGATGAAATCTTCAATAAAGAGGAATTTTTGAAAAATATTAACGAAATTTATAAACGAATTTTGTAATAAATATTTTCTTTAACAAATATTCAAGTTTCGCATTAAAAACCTCTTGCGATAATAAAAAATATGGTATAATATTATTATATAGTATTTGAGGAAGTTTATGGCAAAAATAAAAATTACTGTATGTATGGGAAGTTCATGTTTTGCTCGCGGGAATCAACAAAATCTCGCATTTATTGAAGCATTTATTAAAACACACGATCTTGAAGCCGATATCGACCTTGCCGGTGCAAGATGCGAAAATAAATGTGCAATGGGGCCAAATGTTGTTATAAACGGGGTTGAATACAATAGCGTTGATGAAAAAAAACTGGAAGAAATTTTAACAAAATTAATCAAATAACAGTAAATTAGCATCTTAAAATGGAGAATATAAAATTATGGACAGCCATTATCCGGTCTACACGTTAATAAACGAATGTCATGACTGTTACAAATGTATTAGAGAATGTCCTGTTAAAGCAATTAAAATCGAAAACGGACATGCATCAGTTATACCTGAAAAATGTATAGCTTGTGGCAATTGCGTAAAAGCCTGCCCGTCTAATGCTAAAAGAGTTCGAAATGACATTGCAAAAGCAAAAAATCTTATCCTTGCACAAAAAAGAGTTTTTGTATCGCTTGCGCCTTCTTGGAACGGGGTATTTGAACATTCTCCCAAAAAGATGATTGCAATTTTGAAGAAATTAGGCTTTAGTGAAGTATCAGAAACAGCTCTTGGCGCACAAGAAGTTTCTATAAAAACAGCAGAAATTTTAAACAATTCAAAAAAAGGACTTTTTATATCAAGTGCTTGTCCAGTTATAGTTGATTATATAAGACATTACCGTCCGGAATTTATAAACTGCATAACCCCTATTGGCTCTCCTGCAATGACTCATGCAAAAATTTTGAGAGAAAAATACGGTGATGATATTGCAATTGTATTTATCGGACCTTGCATCGGGAAGAAGAATGAAGTTGCTTATACAAATTTAATTGATGTTGCATTGACATTTGAAGAACTAAAAATATGGATTCACGATGAAGGGATTGATATTGCAGAGATTATGTCAGATGAAAAAAATCAATTTGTGCCGTATAGCGCTTTTGAAGGTTCATTATACCCGATAGACGGCGGAATGAATGAAACCCTAAAACGTATCGGGATAAAAGAAGATATCCAATTGATAGATGTTTGCGGACTTCACGCATTTGAGCGTGCACTAAATAACCTTGATCCTGAAAAAATTGATAAGACAATCTTTGTTGAAGGTTTGGCATGCGAAGGCGGATGTATCGGCGGTCCTTGTATTTCTACAAGCAGAGCAAGTTTATCAATCGTATCAGATGTTTTATCAAAAGTTAAAAACAGAGATTACATACCTAAAAAGGCTTCAACTGTCGTTGATTACGAGATGAAACCTTGCAAAGTTATAACAAAAGAATATCCGCTTGAAGATATCCTTGCAACACTAAAAAGGATTGGTAAACACACGGTTGATGATGAACTTAACTGTGGCGGATGCGGATATGCGACATGCCGAGATTTGGCAAAAGCTTTATTAGACGGAGATGCAGAACCTTCTATGTGCGTTTCATACATGAGAAAAATTGCAGTCAGAAAAGCTGCCGCAATGATTAGATGCATGCCTGCCGCTGTTGTTATGGTTGACAATAAAATGAATATTATGGAAGCAAACGACAGCTTTATGAGAATGTTTACAGGCGATATGTATGAAGTATTTAAAGCACGTCCGGATGGACTTATCGGAGCTGCAATCGACAGAATTGTAGATTTTGCAGACATCTTCAGAACCATACTTAAAACAGGTAAAGATATTCACAAAGAACGCTACCATGTAAATAATCGACTTTATGATATATCAGCCTTCACGATTGAAGAAAACGAAATTGTCGGAGCGGTAATTACAGATGTTACATCTGCTGAAACCAACAGAGAAAAGATTTCTCAAAAAGCCCATGAAGTTATTTCAAAAAATATTTCAATCGTCCAAGAAATTGCCTGCCTTCTAGGAGAACACATGGTTGAAACAGAAACACTGCTAAGCTCAATTGCAGAAGATTATGAGGACAACGAAAACAAAGGAGAACAAGAAGGGAAATAGGTTCTAAATACCTAAGGCCTTTCAAATAATATGTTTATAGACATCGATTGCAGCCAAATGAAAAAATATAACCAAAATGCTTACGGGGATTACTTCATATCCAAACGCTACCCCGATGAAGCAAAACTTATTGCTGTTCTCTCTGACGGACTCGGAAGCGGTATCAAGGCAAATATTCTTTCTTGTATGACTGCAACCATGCTTTTAAAATTTATTGAAGGGGATCAAATTCCGATAAGCAAAGCCGCAGAAATTATAATGAACTCTCTGCCTGTTTGTCAGGTAAGAAAAATAAGCTACTCAACATTTTCAGCAATCGAAGTTGACGATGACGGGAATGCAAAAATCGTTGAAGAAGGAAATCCTGAATTTATTTGGCTTAGAAATAACGAAGTTATGAAACCTGATTTTAAATCAATCCCATCAAAAACCTTTAAAAACAGATGCCTGAAAGTTTACAGAATTAATCTAAAACTCGGCGACAGACTAATTTTTTGCTCAGATGGTGTAACTCAATCTGGACTTGGCGGCGGAAGATTAAAATTAGGATTAAGACGTGAAGGATTAATAAATATCTTAAATGATAAATTGAATGAAACTCCGGATATTTCAAGCACGGAACTTGCTCAATACATAATAAATCAAGCAAGAAACATCGAAACAGACAGACTTCCAAAAGATGATATTTCAGCCTGCGTTCTATATTTCAGACAGCCAAGAGAAGCTCTGGTATTTACAGGTCCGCCTTATCATCAGGAAAAAGATGCAGAATATGCAAAAATGTTTGCCAATTTTAAAGGCAAAAAAGCAATCGCAGGCGGAACAACCGCAAACCTTATATCAAGGGAATTAAACAGACCGATTACAATGGATACAACAATAAGTATCGGAAAACTTCCGTCCTGCTCATATATGGAAGGCGTAGATTTAGTAACCGAAGGAATTTTAACCCTTACCAAAACATTAGAATATCTTGAAGCAAATACTCCCGATATTGACAATGCGGCAGGTAAGCTGGTAAAATTCTTATTAGATAGTGACTGCATTACATTTATGGTAGGTGCAAAGCTAAATCAAGCACACTATGATCCGGCATTGCCAATAGAAATAGAAATCAGAAAAAACATAATTAAAAAAATGGCAAATGTACTTCAGGATAAATACTTTAAAAAAGTGAACATTCAATACATGTAAGGTTAATGAAAAATATAAACAGAAGTTTACGGAAAGGATAAAAAAGGAAGCGAAGCTTCTGGCGTAGATTTAAAAAATATAGACGTAAGTTTACGGAAAGGATAAAAAAAATGAGCGAAAAAATTAGTGTTAAAGTATGTTTAGGGACAACTTGTTTTGTAATGGGGTCATCAAATTTGCAGGAATTAATTGAAACAGTTCCTAAAAAATACGGTGATAAAGTTGAAGTTTCAGGAGTTCCATGTTTAGGTTTATGTTCAATTGACTGGGAATTTTCAAAAGCTCCTTATGTAAAAGTTGATAATGACGTAATCAAAGAAGCAACTGTTGAAAAAGTCTTAAAAGCAATTGACGAAAAATTGAAATAATTTTTATAACAAAATAATTTAAGCAACAGTCTAAATTTTTAGGCTGTTGTTTTTTATATAGATTTTGAAAAATTTCATGTTCATGCCATAATATAGGTATATTTATTTAAGAATACTAAGAGGTGTAAAAAAGATGGCAATGAATAGCAACACTCCAAAGCAAACATCACACTTGAAACGAGAAATTCTTGTCAGAGTAATAAAAGCTTATTTGAGTGATAATTTTGAAGAAAATACAAGGTTAATACCTTTTGCAATGCGACCAAAAAACAGTGATGTACCAAATTACAGATGCTGTATTTTTAAAGAACGCGCAATTTTAAGAGACAGAACAATTGCAGGTCTTGGGTTTTCTATTGAAGACACTGACGACAGCGTTCTTTTATCGGAATTGGCAAGCAAAGCAGAAAAAAGAGAAGCTCCTGAAGAGCATCCTTTGACAGTATTGACAACAGCTTGCAAAGGTTGTGTACCTTCAAGAATTTATGTAACTGATTTATGTCAAGGTTGTGTTGCAAGACCTTGTGTAAATACTTGTAAATTCGGCGCTATATCAATTCAAAACGGTAAATCCGTAATTGATCCTACTAAATGTAAAAATTGCGGAATGTGCGTTCAAGTTTGCCCTTACCAAGCAATTCAAAAAATCATCGTACCTTGCGAAAGTGCTTGCCCTGTCGGTGCAATTGCTAAAGATGAAAACGGCCATGCAAGAATTGATTTTGACAAATGTATTTCTTGCGGTAAATGTGCATCGGCTTGTCCATTCGGAGCTGTTCATGAAAAAAGCCAAATTATTGACGTATTAAAAAATATCAAAGCAGGTAAAAAAGTTATCGCAATGGTTGCTCCTGCAATGTTTGGTCAACTTCCTTGCAAACCGCAACAACTTAAAGAAGCTATAATGAAGCTTGGATTTGCAGATGTTTACGAAGTAGCTCAAGGTGCAGACGTTACAACAAAAACAGAAGCTAAAGAATTTGTTGAAAGACTTGAAAAAGGCGAAGAATTCATGACAACTTCTTGCTGTGCAGGATACAACGAACTTGTAGATAAACATATTCCTGAAATGAAACATTTTCGTTCAGATACAAAAACTCCGATGTACTACACTGCAGAAATTGTAAAACGTGAAAATCCTGACGCAATAACAGTATTTTTCAGCCCTTGCGTAGCTAAGAAACGCGAAGCTCTAAATAATTCAAACGTTGATTACGTTTTAAATTATGAAGAAATCGGAGCTTGGATGATTGCATTAGGCATTCAAGTTGCAGAATGCGGAGAAAGCGAATTCAAAAATGAAGCATCTGCAGAAGGCAGAAATTACTGCGTAACAGGCGGAGTTGCAAAAGCTGTTGAAACATTATTGCCTGAAGAAATTCCTGCTCACGTTGTTTTAATTGACGGACTAACAAAACAATTTGTTCGTGATTTGAAAAAATACGCTAAAAACGGAATGTGTGATTTAGGTAACTTAATTGAAGTTATGGCATGTACCGGCGGCTGCTTAGGCGGGAATTCGACCGTTAACGCTATGAAACCTGCATTAAAACAGGTTAATGCATACGTAAGCGAAAGTAAATCAATAAAAGAACAAGTGGAAAATCAATAAGGAATAAAAAAGCGGGAATTAAAATCCCGCTTTTTTTATAATATAATAAAATTATGGAAAATAAGAAGAGAAAAATAAGCATTATCGGCTCGACAGGTTCAATAGGCCGTCAAGCATTGGAAGTTATTGAAAAACTGCAGGATAAATTTGAAATTATTGCACTTGCAGGCGGACATAATACAGAATTATTAAAGCAACAGGCTGAAAAATTTAAGCCAAAATATATATCAATTTCAGCTAACCCTGAGCTTGTTTCAGGCGTTCATAACGCAAAAGTTTATCAGGGTGAAGAAGGACTGGAAAAAATTTGTTCAGATAAAGAAAATGATATTATTTTGGTTGCTTGTTCAGGCAAAATCGGACTTCGACCAACATTAACAGCCATAAAAAACGGGATTAATATTGCACTAGCCAATAAAGAAACTCTTGTTATGGCAGGCGATATTGTAATGAAAGAAGCAAAAAAATATGGGGTTAAGATTATCCCTGTTGATAGCGAACATTGTGCAATTCACCAATGTATAAAAGATATTAACCAAGTAGATAAATTAATAATCACAGCTTCAGGCGGACCGTTCCTTCACAAATCAATCGAGGATATGAAAAATGCAACAGTTGAACAGGCTCTCGCACACCCAAGATGGAATATGGGTAAAAAAATTACCGTAGATAGTGCAACTTTGATGAATAAAGGGTTGGAAATCATTGAAGCACACCATTTATTTGGTTTTGATTATGATGATATAGATGTTGTAGTGCATCCGCAAAGCGTTGTGCATTCTGCAATTGAATATGTTGACGGAAGTGTTATAGCACAGCTTGGCCTGCCTAGTATGCATATTCCTATTCAGTATGCAATAACTTATCCTGAACGATTTGAAGGGATTAAATCAAAAAGTTTCAGCTTTGCAGATATTGCAAGATTAGATTTTGAAAAACCGGATTATGAAAAATTTCCGACAGTAAAATTAGCTTACAAAATGGGAAGAATGGGCGGCACTGCAACAGTTTGTATGAATGCAGCTAATGAAGAAGCAGTATTTGCATTTTTAGATGGGAAAATCAAACTTTATAATATTTATGAAATTACAAAAAAAATGTGTGATGAGCACACAGTAATTCAAAATCCGACAATTGATGAAATTTTTGCTGTTGATGAACAAATTCGTCAAAAGACAAAAGAATTTATTAAAAATTTCGCATAAAATATAAGTTTTTTAATTCTAAAACAGTTTCAAAATAACGAAAAATAATTATATTATGTCACCCTAAAAATTTTTCGGGGTATATATTAAAAAGAAACTCTGATACATATTCTAAATGACTATTTGCCTCCGGCAAGGTCTTCCAGACAGGGGCACTTTTGATGGCAAAAGTGCCTCAAAACCAGCAACACACATTCACTCGCTAATAATATACAAGACTCAGCTTGAGGCGTGTAAACTCGTTACACTCAAACAATACACGCCTTTGAAGTTTGCTTCGTCAGTAATTATTGCTCGTTCCGTTATCGTCGCACTATTTAAATTATTAACTTAAAATAGTGCGACCATTAATGAAGCAAATAATTAATGTTCGCGAAACAACAACAAAACGAGTGCTGTTTGAGCGGTAAAGTTTTTAAGATTCTGAAACAAGTTCAGAATGACGAACATACTTTGTGTATAAATGCGTCACCCTGAATTTATTTCAGGGTCTTGCTTGTATTTTTTATTGTGACACTTAAATTCTGAAATAAGTTCACAATGACAAGAAATATTATGTCACTCTGAACTCGTTTCAGGGTCTAAAATTCTAAAAATGTCAAAAATATAACGTGTTCACTCGTTTCAAGTTGAGCGTTACAATTAATTAATGAGCGTAATGACGGTAGAGAGCTTCTTTGTTGTACTTTCTTGTAGGTACAAGAAAGTACGTATAAAAATTTCTTTAGGAATTATTAATTAAAATTAATATCTACCTTATAAACAAATATCCACTCCTTAATGAAGTGGACATTTATATATAAATAAAGTAACTCATAAGCCGTGTTCTGTTTCTAAATAATCATCTGTCTGGTATTGAAATTACTTTCAATCTCTAGCGATTTTTCTGAAGTTGGCGGACAGCCTTTATAACCTTCAATTTAATCTTGCATTCGATTGGGGTTTACCTAGCCGATACCTCTCAGTATCGCTGGTGAAGCTCTTAACTCACCGTTGCACCATCGCCTTTTAGATAAAATCAATAGGCAGTCTACATTTCTGTGGCACTTTCCACCGGCTCACGCCGTCCGGAGTTTCTCCGGCAACCTGTCCTTGAATGCACGGACTTTCCTCACCTGAAATTCAGGCGCGATTATTCGATTACTTTATATATTATGATGAAGTATCCTTGATAGATGTATTAATAGTAGCATATTCAACAGCCTTGGCATCTTCAGGATTTATTCTCATCTTTCCATTTGATAAAATTTGAATTTCATACTGATCAAAGCTATCTGCATCACTGTCTTTTTGTCTTTTATTTACACCGGCATTAGGGCCGTCTACATCAATTAATATAGTTCCGGTATTACTTGGGGCTGTGTTACCATTAAATTTTCCGGGCGCCTGTCCTTTATCCCAAGCTCCAACTACACCATTTAAGTCCCATTGAACACCATCTGTAGTAGTAAATACTAAATCGTCCCCTGCTTTTTCTTTTTTGACATTTAATCTGCTCTTAAATAATTCAGCGAATTTTTTGTCTCCACTATATGTTTCTCCCTCATATTCAACAGATTCAGTATAATCAAATCCATACGCACAATAAATATCTGTTGCGCCATCGACAACGCCTTCTCCACATGCATCACGCATATCAGGGTATAATCTTTCATCATTAATTAATGAAGCTACAATTTGTTCTGTTATATAAAATGATTTTTTAATCATCATTTTATTTTTGTTAGGTCTTGTCTTCATAATCGCAGGAGTAACAACCGCAACGAGAATACCAATAACAGCTAACGCAACCATTAATTCTGTAAGCGTAAAACCTTTAAATCTTCTCATTAATATCCTTCCTCTTTTGTTTAATTAATTATATATTATTATAATAACATATTTACTTACATTTTTCAATATAAAACGCCACTAAGTAAATATTAGCGAACCTTATACCAAATCAAAATTACATTTTTATTTGTAAACTTTTATTAAATAACTAGCAAAATAATCCTTTCAGATGAGTTAATAAAATATTCAATCTGATAGGATTATAAGAGATTGAATAAGAAATAAACAGAGGGTTAGATGTATGGTCGATAACAGATCAGCAGGATTCTTCGGAATCGGAGGCTCTTTTAATTTTAAAAGCGGAGATATTTCAGGAACAGCTGCCAAAACTCAAGATGATAAAATGGGGCAGGGCGGAGAATACTTTGCGCAACAAAGAAATTCTGAAGAAGAAGAAAACCAAGACAGCCAAAAATACACAGACAGAAGTGCACAACTACGTGCAACTCTTAATTCTCTTGCCATGATGAATGTTGCAAATGTTATTAATGCACGAAAAAAAGCCCTTGAAGAACAAAAAGAACGAGAAGCTAATTCAAACAATAAAAATAATTCAAAAAAACAGAATGAACAAAAGCAAGAAAATGCCGAAAAAGAACTGGAAGAAGAATTTTACAATCTTGCTAAAGAAATAAAAGATGAAAATTCATAACTTTAAAAATGTTTAATTCTTTTTTGGAATGTTTTTAATATCCCATGTACATATTTTGCATGCCGTTTTGCACACCCTGCATCATCATCATGCTGTTTGAGCTGTCATAATTTTGCGGGAATTGACTATATGTCATTGGCGCTCTACCATCATTAGAAGGTGTAACCTGTCCCATTTCTCTAACAGATTTTGGGCTCATAATACTTTTTACATTTTGTTCCTCTAAAATATCTGCAGCAGATACAGGCTGTCCAAGACGAGGATATTTAGGACGTGCAGCATTGTTATTAACCCCTGAAAAAGAATTTTTAGGTGTAAGATGTATTTCATCTGCCATAACAGGTACTGCAAAACTTATTAAAATCAAACCTAAAATTAATTTTTTCAACATATACACATCCCTCCAATTTTATAATTACATTATAGCAAAAAAAACATAATAGAAAATAGCATTGTATTTTGTACGGCGAATGATGTAATTTTTATCAAATATATATATTTAAATACTCATTTTTGCTATAATTAAATCTGAGGATTTTATAAAAATATGGATTTGAATGTAGAAATTAAAGATACCAAAATTATTGTTACTTGGGAACCCATTAACGCTGATTATTACAAGGTTTTTTGCAAAAGTAACGGGGTATATTGGGAATGTGCAAAAATATATGATAACAATTTTATCAGATTTTCACTTCTACCATACGGAAACAATGAATGCTTTGTTCAAGCAATTAAAGACGGGGTTGTTGTTGATGAATCTCGCAAACATCAATTTTTGTTTGACGAAATTGACTTAATCTTCAGACACGAAAATAATGATGAGGTTAAATTTTTCTGCAGCAAATACAATGGTGCAACAGGTTACAGACTTTATAGAGATGAAAGAGAAATAGGCTTTAACGGGTATAAAAATTCCGAAACCAACTTTCTAACTGTTAAAACAGGTGAACAAAAAGATTATAAAATTAAGCCTTTCACAAAAGATGAAAATGGGAAAAGAAATTTCTTAGCATCTTCCAAAGTCGTAGATATTACAAAAAACAAATTTGAAAATATTTCTATATATAAATCATACAATTATAATCTTTTTCTGTCATGGAATTTTAACGGCGATGCAGACGGATTTCTTGTTTACACACAACACAGCGAAAAGCCGATTTTTGAAACAAATGACGGATTAAGACATTACCTGCCTTTATACGACTATAAAAGCAGCTTAAAATTTATCGTAAAAGCTTTTGTAAACACAATCGACGGCAGAGTAATTATTGCGGAATCAAAACCTGTATCTTTAGGTCTGAGAAAATATAAAAAACCTGAAGTATCATTGATTATTCCTGCATATAACGCAAAAGATTATATAGCAAGAAGCATTGACAGTGCTCTGGCATCAGACTTTAACGATTTGGAAATCATAATAGTAAATGACGGCTGTACAGACGATACACAAAAAATTATCGACTGGTATGTAAAAAATTATCCAAACATAGTTTCAATAATAAAAGAAAACGGTGGCGTTGCAGATGCGAGAAACAAAGGTATTGAAGCTGCGAAGGGCAAATATATAGCATTTTTGGATAATGATGATTTAATACGCCCTAATATGATAAGCAAGCTTTATACATCTATTGAAAAAAATAACTGCGATGTTGCAATAGCACCGTTATATAGAATAACTGATAACGGCTATACTGTTCACTGCAATTTGCCGTTTATGGAAGATATCCCGCTTGATATCGACAAATATTTTGAAATTATGTACACACCTGGATACTACAATTGTGCAATCTGGAACAAACTCTATAAAGCATCAATTGTAAAAGAGCATCCTTTGGGAATTTTAAAATACGAAGATGTATCTTGGACACCATGCATATTATCTTATGCAGAGAAATTCTGTTTCTTGAAAACTCCATTCTATGAATGGGACAGAAAAACTCGTCCGCAAACATTTGGAGATGTATTGGCAAAAATGCCTGATGAAGACTTGTATGAAAACAGAAAACAAGCGATGTTATTCTTTGTACAAAACGGCAACCCTGAAAGAATAGAAGAATTAAAAACTGTTGCAAAACGCAGATTAAAACGTTACGCAAAAAAATCTCCGCTGAAAGATAAATATGAAGTATTGATTGAAAAAATTGAAAATAATAAATATGACGAATAATAATAAAATATTTTTATAAATATAAAAATATTAAAAATGCAGCTTTTATTTTGTTAAAAAAGCTTATCTTACTTTTTTTAAATATGGTATATAAAATTTTGTTATCTTTATCATCTGAGGTCAAATATTCTAATATTTCATTTTTAACTTTCAAACTTTCTTCTTTTATACATTTTTTGTTTCTACTAACATTATTCGGATGTCTTCTGTACTTTAAAAGAGGTTCTTGAATATTGGCAAATTTCAAGTATCTTACAGCCTTTGAAAACAATGCATAATCTTGCGCGCCATAATAACCATCTTCATAAACAAGATTAAATTTTTCAAAATCATTCTTTCTCCACATACAAACAGGATGAAATAATTCACATCGCTTTAAAAAATCAAGAATTTTAGGAGATTTTTTTGTTTTCCAAACTTTTATTTTTTTCTTATGTAATTTATAATTAATCTCTGAAAATACTTCTATCCAAGCTGAAACAATAGAAATATCTTTATGATTTTCTAAAAAATTATATTCCTTTTCTAATCTGTCAGGAAATGATATGTCATCATGATCCTGAATTGCAATATATTTTCCGCTAGCCAAACTTATTAATTTATTCCGGCTTTTTGTTATCCCCTCAGTTTTTTCATTCTTATAATACAAAATCCTTTTATCATCATAAGATTTTATAATTTCCTCAACATTATTTGAAGACCCATCATTTAATATAATAAGTTCAAAATTTGTAAATGTTTGATTTAGGATACTTTCAACACACTCTCTTAAATATTTTTCTTCAGTATTATATACCGGAATTAATACTGAAATTTCAGGTCTATTATTCTCCATAATAACTTCTCCGCTCTAATAAAATCGCTCCCATAAATTTCCCAAAATTTTTTACAAATCTCGTAACTGAATTTAAAAATTTTGTCATTCCAAAAGGAATAGAAAATACAATTATTATAAAATTAATCAATAATGTAAAAAATTTTTCAATTATATAAAATAAACGTTTGCAAAAATTTTCTTGATTTAAAAATCTTGTCAAAGAAACAGAATAACCGTTATGGAAGGCTCTGTTTAAAATCCACTTAATATTTGCCCGTTCATCATTTATGAGTTCAAAATTCACAGCATTATAATTCCAACCAATCTTATAACCTCTTTCATACAACCTCGAGAAAAAATCAGTATCTTCACTACCAGAAAAATTAAATTCCTCTAAAAAATAAATATTACTATCCTTGATTATATTAAGCGGGAAGAAAACATTTCCACTTGCACAAGTTTTTTTGTAATCCCCGAGTTGTTTAGATGAATTTGTTTTAAATACAGAATTATTAATTATGTAAGACGGATAATTATGTTCAAATTTTTTATAAGTCGGACCACTGCTTATATAAATGTCCTCAAATTTTTGGTAAAACTCTATGTGATTTACCAACCAATTTGTATCCGCAATCTCATCGTCATCAATAAATGCAATATGGCTTGCTCCATAATTCATAGATTCCATAAGTGCTTTATTTCTCGCATTAGACAGCCCCTTATGTATTTCTGATACATAATGAATAGAAAGTTTTTCAGAAAATTTAGACACAACCTTTTCTGCACTTTTCCCTTCGTCATTATCAACTACCAGAATTTCTGTTTTTATGTTTCTGGGATAATTTATATTAGCCAAATTGTCCAATAATCTCTCTAATTTTTCCGGTCTTTTATACGTACAGCAACAAATCATTACATAACTGACCGGTAACTTTTCGAATATATCTTTGTTGCTTTTATTTTTATAAACTGTATGCATACGTATAGTAAAACATAAATAATTATATGTATGCAACAAATTATTAAGTTTTATATATGTATATGCCTAAATAAACAAGAATATATGTATAAACGCTCTTAAAAACTATTTGTATACATCATATTTTAATATTGGAGATGTTGTCATGATGAAGTTTGATGATAAAAAATTCATAGCGGAAAGAATTAAATATCATCGCAAAAAGATGAATTTAACTCAATCTGAACTTGCAGAAATGGCTGATTTAAGCGACCAACACCTTTCCAGAATAGAAAGAGGATGTTATACACCCTCTTTAACAACGTTTTTTCTGCTCGCAAAAATTTTGAAAATGGATTTGAAAGAATTCGGATTTGACACAACAGAAACTAACAATCCAACAAAAGATAAGTTAATTGATATTATAAACAAAGCAAATGATAATGAGCTTGTATTGTTAGATGACGTAATCACAGCACTCGAAAATGCTCTGAAAAAAGTCAGAAACAATATTCGCAATCACTATTTTATGTAAAAATTTCTGCTATTTATAAATAACATTTAGGCTCTTGTCCTTGAACAGATGCGTATAATTCAACGTACTGTTTTGCAGGGCTTGAATCAATTTTTGTCAACAATACTTCTTCTATCTGGAAAAACCCTACATCGCCTGACATTTCTACGTCAATTCTTATAGGTTTTTTCTCGCCGTGGTGAATTCCTATTCTTTCAATAGCGTTTGCAGAATATTTATGGATATCACCAACTTTTGGAGTAGTATTAATAGCCATAGGAATACGTGCTCTGCCTTTTGTCATGTCGCAACCATCTGCAATCAAGATAATTCCTGCTTCAACAGAATGAATTTTTCTTGATGACATGTGACCGACAATTGCTTCTATTGCAAGAGATTTGATTATCGTTCTTCTGTGCAAATTATCAGGGAAAAGATGCATCAAAGTTCTTTCAATAATAGGTTTTGCAAGAATTACAGACATATCTTCATGACCTTGTCTGCCAATCATCATACCTAAATCGTGCATTAGACCTGCAATTATAACAGCACACATACTATCTTCAAATGTTCCGACCTCTTCTTTTTCTAAAGAAGTTTTTATTCCTGAATCCTGCAACAAATTAAGCATTTTGATAGCATTTGCCGCAACTTGTCGCATGTGAACAGGACCATGATCGTTATATCCAAGACGTTTGATTGAAACGTTATTGGCATAATCCTGCATTTCTTGCAATTCTTCATCTGCAAACAGGTAATGTACAAGTTCTGTACATACAGGGTTTTTCTGTAATCTTTTTAATATTTTAGCTTCTAATGATTGTTCTTTAATTGATTTCATAATTTTTTCCTACTTCTATAATGTATACTTATATTATACCCTTATTTTTAGGATTTTCCATCATCGGAATTTTTATATAAAAACAGACGGCAATTAAACCGTCTGTTTTTTAGTACGATTATGACATTAATTATGAAAAATATCTTTTCAATAGGCCGTCAAATGCTCTACCGTGACGAGCTTCATCTTTAGCCATTTCATGAACTGTATCATGGATTGCATCATAACCTAATTGTTTTGCTCTTGCTGCGATTGCAAGTTTACCTTCGCAAGCGCCTTGTTCAGCATCAGCTCTCATTTCAAGGTTTTTCTTTGTAGAATCAGTTACAACTTCACCTAGCAATTCAGCAAATTTTGCAGCGTGTTCTGCTTCTTCAAAAGCATATCTTTTGTAAGCTTCTGCAACTTCAGGATATCCTTCTCTTTCAGCAACTCTAGACATTGCAAGGTACATACCAACTTCTGTACATTCGCCGTTGAAGTGAGCTCTCAAGCCTTCCATAACTTCTTTATCTTCAACTTTTCCATCGCCTACTTTGTGTTCGCAAGCATATACTTTGCCTTCTGCTGTATTAATTTCTTTAAATGTTGTTGCACCGCAAAGAGGGCATCTTTCAGGAGCTTTATCTGCTTCTGTAGACCAGCCACATACTGTACATACGAATTTTGCCATTTTTACCACCTTTCTTATTAAAACAAAAAAATTCTCTTTTACATGATTATAATACTACATAATGTTTAATTTGTAAAGTAGGAATTATTCTCATTTTTACGGAATTGTTACATTTTACCTTTATTTTGGGTAAAAAAAAGACCTTGTATATCAAGGTCAAGGTTGGTTATTTTGGTTATGTTATAGTTTATAATATATTATGTAGTTATTTAACAAGTTTTACATTTGATATAATTGCCCTGAAGAATCAAATTTGCCATAAGCTATTAAAATGTTTACAAAACTTTATGATATTATATTTATATGTTTGAAAAATTAAGGAAATTTTTTCTTTCCAAAATTCTTAAAAGAAAATATTATAGGACAGGCAAATGCAAAGCTTGCGGGAAATGCTGCACTCAAATATATGTAAAGCATTACAAACATGTTGTAAAAGATGAGAAAGAATTTGAAAAATTACAATATCTCCACAGATTTTACACATACTTAAAAATTATCGGCAAAGACGATATAGGTTTAATCTTTGAATGCCAAAATCTTGATCCTATCACTCATAAATGCAAAATTCACAAAACACGTCCGGGGATTTGCAGGCGCTATCCGCAAGAAGAATTGTTTTCCATGGGAGGAGCACTATCTGATGATTGCGGCTACAAGATGGAACCGATTATTCCATTTTCTGAAGTATTAGCAAAAGAAGCTAAAAAGAAGAGAAAAAAGAAATAATCTACAAAGCTGAAATATCTGTATTATTTAATTCAACAATATCAAAATATTTACTCAAATCTGCTTCATCGGGTTTTGCTTTGCCAGATTTCAAATTAACAAATTTATCTAAAACAATTTCTAAAAAATTATTTTTCGTATGGAGAACGATTTTGTCTTCTCCTTTTAAACTACCTGCAAGAATTGATGCGTCAATATCAGGTCTGTCACATATAATATCCGCAACTTTATTTACAGCATCAATAGTTTTTTCACCATTCGGACTTTTTATCCCTTCTCCACCAATAATCCAAGCAGTTAACTTCCCTTTTGCCGAAGCTTTTAATTCTTCAACTTTTCTTGCAATATCATCGAGCATTTGCTGCATTTTCCCGTTAATCGGCACGAATTTAAGTATACCGTCTGTCTCATTACGCACGATAACTGCCAAATTTTGTGCATCTGCTTCTGATGTAAATATTTTACCATTTGTAAGTTTACAATTATTATCTGATCTTAAGTGCCTATAAGCACCTGATGTAATTTCTCTAGCTTTATCATAAGCTTTTGGATTCAATACTAAATACGAATGACCTTGAAAACTAATATTATTATTCATCTAAAAAAACTCCTTACACAAATTATGAAAATATAAACAAAAAAATTTTTGCTACTTTCAGGCAATGAAAAATATGACATTATAATTTAAGCTTATTATATAGAATATTTAGAAAGGCTGAAAAATATGAAAAACTATATATTATTACTTATAATGTTAACTATCTCAATACCGGTATTTGCAGTATGTTCAATCACAGGTGGAGCATGTACTGCACCTTCTAACCTTGATCCTCAACCTCTTGAAGATAAGCTTGTTCCAAATTATCTCCAAAATATGAAAAGAACAGATGCGTTCCAACCTTCTTACCAAAAACCATACTATGATTTGTTAATTAACACAGAAGACAATGTAACAAATTTACCTCCTGAAAACAACTATAATTCTAATTGTCAATTTGGTGTATGTCTGCCTGGAAACGAAGCAAATGAAGAAGGAATAGAATAGCCGGAAAAAGACGGGAGAAAAAGATAAAACCCCGTCTTTTTTAAAATTAGCTTTTATAGTTTAAAATATTAATTTTTTGTTTATTTTTTTAAGATTTGAAAAAAAAAGTGTTATAACATGAATATAATTAATGGAAGGTAATAATTTATAGTAAAGGAGATAATTAATTATGGCTAAAACAATTGGTATCGACTTAGGTACAACAAACTCTGTTGTAGCAGTCATGGAAGGCGGTAAGCCGACAGTTATTGCCAATGCTGAAGGCTCCAGAACAACCCCTTCAATTGTAGGTTTTTCTAAAACAGGTGAAAAACTTGTAGGTCAATTGGCAAAACGTCAGGCTATATTAAACCCTGATAAAACTATCGCTTCAATAAAAAGACACATGGGCGAAGATTACAAAGTAAACATCGACGGAAAAGATTACACTCCTCAAGAAATTTCAGCAATGATTTTGAGAAAGTTAGCAGAAGATGCTTCTAACTACTTGGGAGAAAAAGTTACATCTGCAGTAATCACAGTTCCGGCATACTTTAACGACGCTCAAAGACAAGCTACTAAAGATGCAGGTAAAATCGCAGGTTTGGATGTTTTGCGTATCGTAACCGAACCAACAGCAGCCGCTTTAGCATACGGTCTTGAAAAAGAAAAATCTGAAAAAGTTTTGGTATTCGACTTAGGTGGTGGTACATTCGATGTATCAATCCTTGAAATCGGTGACGGTGTTCACGAAGTTCTTTCAACATCAGGTGATACTCACTTAGGTGGCGATGACTTCGACCAAAAAGTTATGGATTGGATTTGCGATGAATTCAAAAAACAAGAAGGTATTGATCTTCGTGGTGACAAACAAGCTATGCAACGTGTTAAAGAAGCTGCAGAAAAAGCTAAATGTGAATTGTCATCAGTTATGGAAACAAATATCAGCTTACCATTCATCACAGCTGATGCTAACGGTCCAAAACACTTAGACTTGAACTTAACAAGAGCTAAATTTGAAGACTTATGCCGCGACTTGTTGAACAGATGTAAAACTCCGGTTGAAAACGCATTGAAAGATGCAGGAATTACAAAAAATGATATTAACGAAGTAGTTCTTGTAGGTGGTTCAACTCGTATCCCAGCTGTTCAACAATTAGTAAAAGAATACACAGGTAAAGAACCTAACCAATCTGTAAACCCTGATGAAGTTGTTGCAGTTGGTGCTGCAATCCAAGCAGGTGTATTAGCAGGTGAAGTTAAAGATATCGTTCTTTTGGATGTAACTCCGTTGACACTTGGTATTGAAACTTTAGGTGGAGTAATGACACCTTTAGTTCCAAGAAACACTACAATCCCTGTTTCTAAATCTCAAGTATTCTCAACTGCAGAAAACAACCAAACAGCCGTTGATATTCACGTATTACAAGGTGAAAGACCAATGGCTAAAGATAACAAATCTTTAGGTATGTTCAGACTTGACGGTATTCCACCAGCTATGAGAGGATTGCCTCAAATCGAAGTTACATTCGATATCGATGCGAACGGTATTGTAAACGTTTCAGCAAAAGATAAAGCTACTAACAAAGAACAAAAAATTACAATTACAAATTCTTCTAACCTTTCAGAAGCTGATATTGACAAAATGGTTAAAGAAGCTGAAGCTAACGCTGCTGAAGATAAGAAGAAAAAAGAAGAAGCTGAAATTAAAAACAATGCTACAAGCTTAATCGGTTCAGCAGATAGAATTGAAAAAGATTTTGAAGGCAAAATTGATGCTGCTGATAAATCTAAACTTGATGAACAAAAAGCTGCTCTTCAAAAGGCTTTGGATGAGAACAAACCTGTTGATGAATTGAAAAAATTGTCAGAAGAATTGCAGCAAACAATGTTCGGTATTTCACAAAAAGCTTACGAAGCAGTTCAAAAAGAAGAACAATCAACAGCTTCAAGTGAAAGCGCATCATCTGAAAATAACAAAAAAGACAAAGGCGATGATGATGTAATCGACGCTGAATATACTAAAGAATAAGTTTAGTATTTCAATAAAATCAACCAATTATATAAAAGGGCTTGAAATTAAATTTCAAGCCCTTTTATTTTGACAAAATTTTATGCTAAATTAAAAGTATACTTTTAGTTTATTTACATTTATAAAGAGAATAAGAAGAGCATGAGAATTTTAAAAATCAAAAATAGTATTTATTCAAGTATTTCTGCTATTCCTGCTGCAAATGCAGAAAGAAAACTTGTCAGACAAATTGATACAGGAGTTAGAAGATTACATAACATGGCCCAAACACATCAAGACATGTACTACAAAAGTACAATTGCAAGTGGGCATTATTCTAAAAATCCTCTTAAACGCCTTGTATCATTTATGAAATCTTGGAATTACAACCGAAAAAAGATTGCATCTCAAAATAAATAAAAAAAAGACGATTATTTAAATAACCGTCTTTCTTATATATCACATTATTTTTTAATTAGATATTAGCTAATTTTAAATAATAATCGTTAGCTCTTTCAAATTTATGAGCAGCATTGAACAATCTGCTCTCTTGTAATTGAGGAGCCAAGATTTGTAAACCGATTGGCATACCGTCTTTATCAAATCCTGCAGGAACGCTTAAACCAGGAATACCTGCAAGATTTGCAGAAATTGTAGCGATATCTGTCAAATACATAGCCAACGGATCAGATGCTTTAGCACCCAAATCAAATGCAGTATTAGGACAAGTTGGAGAAATCAAGATATCAACCTTCTTGAATGCTTCTGCAAAATCTTGAGTTACTAATGCTCTCATTTGTTGAGCTTTTTTGTAATAAGCATCATAATAACCTGATGACAATGCGTAAGTTCCAAGCATTATACGACGTTTAACTTCAGGTCCGAAACCTTCTGCACGAGTTTTTGTATACATTTCTAACAAGTTTTTAGCATCAGGTGTTCTGTAACCGTATTTTACACCGTCAAAACGTGCCAAGTTTGAAGAACATTCAGCAGTTGCCAAAATGTAATAAATACCTATTGAATATTTTAATTTTGGTAGAGAAATTTCAACAATTTCACAACCTAATTTTTTGTAATCTTCAATAGCTTTTTCAATAGCCTTTTGAACATCTTCTGATAGACCTTCAGACATAAGTTCTTTTATAACGCCGACTTTCATACCCTTAATATCGTCATTAAGATGTGCTGCATAATGTTCAACAGGCAAATTCAAAGATGTAGAATCTTTAGGATCATGCCCTGAAATAACTTCCAATAAATTTGCAGCATCTTCAACAGTTCTTGCAAAAGGTCCGATTTGGTCTAAAGAAGATGCAAATGCAATTAGACCATATCTTGAAACACGACCGTATGTAGGTTTCATACCTACAATACCACAGAATGATGCAGGTAATCTGATTGATCCGCCTGTATCTGAACCAAGAGCTAAAGTAGCTTCGCAAGCTGCAACAGATGCAGCTGAACCGCCTGATGAACCACCAGGAACTTTGTTTAAATTCCAAGGGTTATGAACCTTTTTAAATGCTGAGTTTTCGTTTGAAGAACCCATTGCAAATTCATCCAAATTTGCTTTACCAACAATAGGAACAAGGTTATTCAATAATTTTTCACTTATTGTTGCGTTGAAAGGAGATACAAAGTTTTCCAAAATCTTTGAAGAAGCTGTTGTTTTAGATCCTTTCAAGTTCATATTATCTTTTAGAGCAAGAGGAACACCTGCGAGTAGCGGTAATTCTTCTCCTTTAGCTATTTTTTCGTCAACTTTCTTAGCTGTATCAAGAGCAATTTCTTTTGTTAAAGAATTGAAAGCGCCTAATTTTTCATCAAGCTCATTAATTCTTTCAAAAGCTGCATTTGTCAATTCAACAGCAGAAATTTCTTTATTTTTAAGAGCTTTTGATTGCTCTGTTGCTGATTTTTTTAGAAGCTCGTTCATACTTTCTCCTTAGTTATGATATGACTTTACCTGAAATTGTCAGATAAAGAGTGTCTATGAGAAAATTTTATGACAAAAATAACTGTTTAGCAAGTTACAAGCTCTTCATTTTTTTATTTATCTCTGAATGAATTCTATTTGCACGATACAAATAGTTTGTAAGCTTTTCATAATTTGCTTTTGTCTCCCCGTAAGGAACCTTCATCGCAATTAATTCATCAACATTCTCATTTATGCTTGTCAAAGTGTCCAATGAATCGCTTAAATCCAAAATTGATTTAACCTTTCTTGACATACGTGCAATGATTTTTCTTGATACAAAACGGGCAAGTCTGCGTATCGGGGAAAGTTTCGGCTTTGGTTTTTTGAAAATTATTGCATCTGTAATTTTTTCAGCCACATTCTTTTTTGAATATTGTTCTTTCAAATCCGCAATTTCATTTTCAAGTTGTTTGGCTTGAATTTTTAAATCCATGACATCTAACAATTTCCCAAGAAGTTCTGCACCTTTTATTTTGTTATTCAAATTATCAAGAGCTTCTTCTTTTTCCTCAATAAGACATTCAAGCTGCAAAGTTTTGTCATCCAAATCTTTAAAAGAATTGTCGTTTAGTATATTCAAATCATAATCATTTAATCTTTTATAATTATTTTGAAATAAATTATTGTTCATTTTATGTTTCCTAAAACATATAAATTATAAAATTTGTTACTCAATTGTGTAAACTTTTTTGTAATAAAGTATTGTACCAATTAATGTTAAAACAATATTTGGCATCCAAGCAGCCAAGAATGGCTGTAATGTTCCTGCTTCACCAAACGAGATTGATAAAGCTCTTATCAGATAATATGCAAATATGATAAGAATACTGAACAAAAATCCTCTGTTATATCTGACTCTCGGTGGAGTAATTGCAAGCGGAACACCGATTAATACAAGGGCAATTGTTGTTAATGGCAAAGCAAGTTTGTCATACAATTCAACTTGAATTTCATTTCTTTGTTTTTCATCTATATGATTATGTTTTATATAATCAATCAATTTTGTAAAATTCATTTCTTTTGCCACATTTTTATTTAATTCTTTTGACATATCAAGACCGAATTTTACAACCGAGCTTTCAAACAATGTAGTATTTAAGATTTTACCTTCACTATCAACCGTATAAACAGCACCTTTTTCAAATTCCCAGCCTTCAGGAGAAGTTTTTCCCTCATCAGCTTGCAAAACTTGAATAGTTCCGTCTTTTGAAGTATCAAGAACCGTAATGTTATGCAAAACTTTATTTTCGCAATAACCTACGTAGAATAATCTTTTAATACTTCCACCGTCATTCAATTCTTTAAAAACGAAATTCTGTTTCCCTTCAGGAATATTTTTTTGTCCCAAAGACCACAAAGCCAAATCTTTAGACTGCTTAGTCATAACAGGAACAACAGTCTCGTTTATCACAAAGCTGCATATAGACATTATTAGAGCAAATATAAATATCGGCTTTGCAATTCTGTTTAACCCGATTCCGCAAGCTCTCATGACAGTAATTTCCGATTTCAAGCTCAAACCGTTAAGAGTCATAACTGTTGCGAGCAAAACCCCCATAGGTATTGTCATAACAATTACCTGAGGCAAGTTCAAAATAATCATCATTAATGCTACTTTGAAAGGGATTCCGAATAACGAAATCTGTTTAATAAGAGTAATGAAAGTATCTGATGCGAAAATTATGGATGTAAAAACGCATACACCCATAATAAACATTTCAATAACCTGCTTCAAAATATATTTATCAAGAAGCGTCATTTTCCCTGAAAATTCTTTTTCTCTTACTTCAGTTTCCATACATACAATGATAATTGAAACAAATTGAATAGGCAAATATTAAAATTCAAGAAGAACTTTTAATGTATCTTTTTCTTTATTTTTTTCAAATGCTTCAATTGCATCATCTGCTTTATATCTTGCTGAAATCATCGGAGTAAAATCAATTCTTTCAGATTTTAACAATCTTAATGCTGCCGGGAATTGTCCGCATCTTGAACCGAGAACTGTAATTTCATCAATTACGATTGGAGCAAGATTAAATTCTTTTGATGCTGCAACAGTGCTTTTCAAAACCAAAACTCCACGAGGTTTTGTAAGAGCCAATGCTGTTTCAAACCCTGAAATTGAACCTGTTGCTTCAACAACAACATCATAAATTTTTTCAACCTTCAAATCATTAAGAAGTTTTGTTTCAACACCTTGAGCACGAGCAATATCGAGCTTGTTTTGATGCTTTCCGACAAGTGTTACATCAATATTTTGAGCATTTAATGTCAAAGCTGTGATAAGTCCTAATTTTCCATCACCCAACACAATTACTTTTTCAAACGGTTTTATATGTAATTGTTCAGTAATTTCACAAGCAGCAGCCAAAGGTTCTACAAAAACAGCCTGTTCATCAGGGACATTTTCAGGGACTTCAAAAAGAACTTCCAAAGGCATTGTAAAATATTCTGCGAAAACGCCGTCTTTTCTCCAAATTCCTAAAGTATGACGATCAGGACAATGGCGATATAATTTTTCAGCGCAATAAGGACAATCAGGTTTCTTGCAGCCATAGCTGATTTCTGCAACAACTCTTTTGCCTAAAAGTGATTGATCTTCGTCATTAATCTCTTCGACAATACCGACAGCTTCGTGTCCTAAAATTCCCTTATAGCCCATATAACCTTTTGTTATTTCGTAATCTGTGTTACAAATTCCTGCCAAGGTTACACGTATCAGAGCTTCTCCTTTTTGCGGAACAGGTTTTTTATAATCGTTTACAAGCTTTAATCCTTCATCAAATACTACTGCTTTCATTATTAATCCTCACTTATTTTACTAATTCGCCTTTAAGATACCAAGTTTTTGCACCTGATATTTTTACATTTACAAATTGACCTGTCAAATCTTTATCACAAGGAATGTGAACTGTTTTGAAGTTTCTTGTTTTGCCGGAATTTATCATCTTTCCTTTGTGTTCATAAAAGCTTTCGACTAAAACTTCCATTTCACGGCCAACATATTTAAGATTTGATTTAAGACAATTTTCCTGAATTTTGTGATTTAACCTTTGAAATCTTTCATTTTTAACATCTTCAGGAATAAATTTATCAACCCATTTTGCGGCAACTGTTTTTTCTCTTGGGGAATAAGCCGCAACATTACAATAATCAAGTTCAAATTCATCAATCGCAGTCAAGGTTTCTTTAAACTGTTCCTCAGTTTCCCCAGGAAAACCTGCAATAAAATCACTTGTAATCGTAACATCAGGAACCATTTGACGAACTTTTTTCACAATTTCAGCATAAGTTTCTCTATCATAGCGTCTGTTCATAGCTTTTAAAACTTCAGAGCTGCCTGATTGCATAGGGATATGGAAATATTCACAAACCTTATCCAGCTCAACAACAGTTTCAATAAGTTCATCCGTAATATCTGTCGGATAAGAGGTTACAAAACGAATTCTGAAATTTCCCTCAATAGCATTCAAATCTCTCAAAAGCTGAGCCAATCTGTAATTTTTAAGTTCTTCTCTTTCAGGGAGTTTTTTCGGGAAATCTTTTCCGTAGCTGTCAACATTCTGCCCCAAAAGTGTAATTTCTTTAAATCCTGAATTTAGAGCATCTTTAGCTTCTTTTAAGATAATTTCAGGCAATCTTGAGCGTTCTCTGCCTCTTGTATAAGGGACAATACAATATGTACAAAAATTGTTACACCCCTCAGTAATAGGAATCCAAGCATTTACACCCTTTACACGTTCAATATTGTATTCCTTAGCAATATTATCTTCTGTGGCGTTTGTTTCTGTACATTCGCAAACTCTTTCACCGTTATTAATTCTTTTTATAATTTCAGGTAATGAATAAATTTTATGAGTTCCCAAAACAAAATCGACATAAGGCGCTCTTGAAAATACTTTATTAGCTTTTTGTTGAGCAACACATCCGCAGATACCTATTTTAATATCTTTACCGTCCTGCTTCCATTTGCCCCAAACTCCAAGTTGGCTAAAAGCTTTATCTTCACTCAATTGTCTTATTGAGCATGTATTAACCATTAATAAATCAGCTTTTTCAGGCTCCTTTACTTCGTCATAACCTATATTTGAAAGCATACCGAGCATTCTTTCGGTATCTGATTTATTCATTTGACAGCCCATAGTCTCTATATAAACATGTTTCATATCATTTCCCTGCTATTTATACTCTTACAAATTAATTATAATACAAAAATAGTTAATATATTTGACATTTAGAGAAGCTGATATTATCATTTATTTAGATGGTCTTAAAAGGGTGTATATTATATGGGACAAAAAAAGAAAAATGTTCTCATGCTTTTGCATGAAAGGACAGAAAAATTTGCTGATAAAGTTGCCTTAGGAATGAAAACTCAATATGGTTGGAAAGAATTTACGTATAGAGGCATAGGACTTTTATCAAGAAAACTTGCTTATTATCTTTTAACTAAACTCAATGTAAAAAAAGGTGACAGACTTGCAATTCTTTCAGAATCAAAACCTGAATACGGTGCTTGCGTCTTTGCATCAGTAATTTCAGGAATGATTACAGTTCCGCTGGATACTAAACTCACAAAATTTGAGCTGAAATCAATACTTACAGATTGCGAGCCTTCCGTAATACTTGTATCTAAAAAATACATAGATATGGCAAAATCCCTGAAAGAAGAAATCCCATCATTAAGAGAAATTCTTGTAATAGATGAACCTTCATACAGTTTCAGTGAAAAAAGTATTTATCAACTTGAAGATAATTACGATTACAAATGGAGTTTGAGAAGCTCAAAAGCAACAGCATTCATTATCTACACATCAGGCACAACAGGCTGCCCAAAGGGAGTTGAAATCACATTTGATAATATGCTTGCACAACTCGATGACTTAAGATATGTTTTAGAGAAAATCCTTCCTTACAAAGATGTAAATATTCTCTCGATACTGCCGATGAATCATTTATTCGAAATGACTGTAGGCTTTTCAACATTTTTACATTTCGGATTTTCTATATACTACACCCCAAGCCTTAAGCCAAAAGATATTCTAAGCATAATGCGCGAAAAACAAATTGAATTTATGATTGTTGTGCCTGCATTTTTAAAATTGTTGAAAACAGGAATAGAAGCGGAATTAAACAATTCATCAAAATTTGTCAAAACAGCTTTTAAAATATTATTTTTCGCTGCAAAATTTATTCCGTCATATAGAATTAAAAAATTGCTATTTAAAAGAATTCATGATAAATTTGGCGGTCATTTCTCAGGCTGTATATCAGGTGGCGCGCCATTAGATGTTTCTGTCGGAGAATTTTTTGAAAGAATCGGGATAAAAGTATATCAAGGATACGGACTTTCAGAAGCAAGCCCTGTGGTTTCCGTAAATTATGACAGACGAGGAGATATTGCCTCAGTTGGCAGACCTCTCAAAAGTTTTCAGGCAAAAATAGATAAGGAAACAGGAGAATTATTGCTCAAAGGCCCGTCTGTTATGAAAGGTTATCACAATCAACCTCAAATGACGGCAGAAGTCATAGATTCCGATGGCTGGCTTCACACAGGAGATGTTGCAAAAATCAGCAAACAAGGACATATTTATATAACAGGAAGAATTAAAAATATGATAGTCCTTTCAGGCGGGAAAAAAGTGTTTCCTGAAGAAGTTGAAAGCGTATTTGAAAAAAGCCCTCATTTTAAAGAAGTATGCGTTTTAGGGCTTAAAAAAACTTTTGGAGTAAAAGACGGTACAGAAGAGGTTAGCGCAGTAATCGTTCCCAGCCAGCAACTTTATGATGAACTTGATTGTGACGCTGTCGAAAATTTAATCAAATCAGAAGTTAAAAAATTGTCACTATATTTGACTGCTTACAAAAGACCTGTTAATATAATAATCAACAGAGAACCTTTACCGAGAACTGCAACAAATAAAATTAAGCGTAACAAGGTAAAAGGACTTGTAACAGCATAAAAATTTTTGATGGAGATATCAATGAAGAAATTAGGACTATTATTAATCTTATTTTTATTAGCAGGAATTCCTTTTTTATCAAATGAAGCAACTGAAACAAGCACAGATACTTCATCCTCAGAGCAAGTAGAAGCATTAGATCCATCAGAAATTACTCAACCAACCGGTGCACCTGAAAAAACCGAAAAATCTCTTATCGTTCCCCCAAAATGGACAGATTTTTGCGAATCCGGTTATGAAAATGCGGTATACAGAGATAGCCATGACGTGTTTAATATTATCAGCTTTGTAAAATCAGAACGATTAAAAAAGAATTACTGGGCTGAAAGACGTGTAAGCTTTGAAAATTATTTAAAAACTTGTAATGCATTGGATGATGAAGCAAAAGTAACTTGCTATCAAGAACTTACAAAATCAGAAAATCAAAAAAATGATTTATACAAGATTAAACGCGATCAACTGTTGTATGAAGATAACATCGAAATTCACAGAAGATATCGATAATCTCTAAGCAGCAGCTTCTTCTTGTTCTTTATCTTTTTTGATAAATAAGAATTCACCTTTATAAGATGGAGCTGAACCGTTTTTATCTTTACCTGTAGCTAAACTTATTATGCTGTTAAATTTTGGTGCTGCATCATTTTTTTGAACATTACCAACGCCTTCATTTAATGCAACGGTAATTTTGCCTTCAACATTTTTCTGTACATTTTGAGCAGCTTGAGAATTCAAATATTGAATAGATTTCAATACATCTTGGCTCAATTGGATTTGTAATCCTGAATTATTCATAGCAACCTGACGTGCAACAGAAACATCAACATTACCCTTATATAAATCAATATCAAGAGCTTGTGCTCTGAAATTTATACCTGATGAAGAGGTATTATATTGGCTGTTTTTTTCTGCAGCACGTTTCAAAATTTCATTTGAAACCTGTTTTAATGTTGTTGTATCAATCCCTAATTTATATTGTGCATTAAAAAGACCAATTGCCATATCTTTAAATCCCTTTTCTATTTGTTTCCTTATTCTGTTTATCGGCTTTTGAGCTGATAAACTTTAATTTTCAGGCTCCTTTTTGTAACAATACTTAACATTTTTAAAATATTAAGCAATTTTTAATAAAAGATATACTTTATATATATAAGAATATATAAAATAAGAGAGGTATTATGGGTTTAGATAATACTTTATACACACTTAGTAATGTTAATGCTTTGCTTGGCAGTGCCGTAGGCTATGCTGATGCAAGAAATAACGGAGTACCGGCAGGCGATGCACTCATGGATTTTGGGTTTAACATTATGAACGGTGCTATAAGAAACGAAGCAGCACGAAATATCCGACAAAATACCGGAAGCTATCTTGGTTACGCTGTCAATTCAGCTGCAGGATACGGAAATCCTATTGCAAACGCTCAAGGAACAATGGGATTAATCGGTGCATCTATGATTACATCACCTTTTGGCATTTTCGGATGCGGATTTAATCCTTATATGACATCATCAATCTACGGATGCGGGCCTTGGGGTGGAGGATTTTTCGGCGGCTGCGGCTGCGGGCCTGGATTTATGTTTGGCGGTCCGTCATTTTTCGGAGTAAGAGGATTTTTATGCTAATCAGCAAGCATTAATTTAATTTTTTCAGAAACACCATTGAGAATTTTTTCAGTGGTGTTTTTGTTTAACAGAATTTGTTGAACAGCGGTGTTCACAATTGTATTAACTTCTTTTTGATCCCTCATAGGTGTGAATGAAGGTTCTATGTGATTAAGTTGTTTTGCACTTATAACACAAGCTTTTGAGATAAGATTGTTTTCATCATAAATTGTATAAAAATCATCTTTTAACGCTTTTTCATTAACTGCCAAAACATTTGTCAATTTTGCAAGCTCTAATTGATTTTCTGTATTTGTCAAAAATAGAGCAAATTTTAATGCTTCTTGTTTATGCTTTGCACGTATAGGAATTACAAAATTCATCAAAGAAAAGTCATTTTGCCCGAGTTTTCCGACAATTTGAGGGGCAACATCTGTATTTTTATAAGTTGAAGGAGCATTTTCTTTAATCATATTCAAGAAATTTGCACCTGCTTGAAAAAACACAATCTGACCTGCCATATATTTTTCTAAAGCTTCTCTATGAGTTTGAGTTACAGATTCTTTCGGAATTAAATTATTTTCATATAGATTTTTGAAATATTCAAAAACTTTTACGGAATCTTCTGAATTTATATTCGATGCTGTTACACCATACTTATTCAAAATTCTAAGCATAGTATCATTTTCTGTAATATTTGGTAAAAGCACATAAGCCCCTGTTTTTTCTTTTATCTGGGGCGCAATTTTTCCTAAATCTTCAAAAGTTTTAGGCATTTCAACCTCAGCTTCAGATAACAATTTTTTATTATAAATAGTTACAGCAGAAGTTGCATACCAAGGAAGAGAATACAATTTGCCGTCTGATTTGAGTGAATTTATAATATCTTTATTAAATTGCCCCGTTAAACTTTCATCAATAGCATAAAGCGCACCTCTTTGAGCTAAAAGTGCCGAAAAGTCAGGATTAAGATTGATAAGATCAGGCGGATTGTCACTCAAAACTGATGCCAAAGTACGTTTTTCGCCTTCCGAAAACGGAACATCAATCCATTTAATCTTAATTTCAGGATTTTGTGCCTCAAATTCTTTTATAACTTTATTCATATATGGCGAAAAATCGCTCATTTGCAAAGTCCAAAAAACAACCTCGTTATCAGAAGTTTTGTTATTATGCACAGGAGTTGTTATCCCGACAAGAAAAATCACACACAAAATAATACATACTTTTATTACAAAACTTTTCACTTTATACCACTCACTTTTACCTAACCATGTTACAATTATACTATGAATAATCTATTTACGGAACTGGAAAATCAAAATAAACAAATTCCGCTGGCAGAACTTTTGCGCCCCAAAACGGTAGAAGAATTTTTGGGACAAAGTAACGTCATATCACCAAATAGCCCGATATTAAATCTTTTAAAAACAAACAGACTTTTTTCGATGATTTTTTGGGGAACTCCAGGTTGCGGAAAGACTACCCTTGCAAGATTAATTGCAACAAAAACAAATGCAAATTTTATTGAAATTTCTGCAGTAACCTCAGGAGTAAAAGATATTAAAGATGCGGTTGAAAACGCTAAAGAAGCCTTAAGAAGCGGTATTAAAACAATTCTTTTTATAGATGAAATCCACAGATATTCCAAAACTCAACAAGACGCCCTTCTTCCGCACCTTGAGAACGGAACATTATTTTTAATAGGTTCAACAACGGAAAATCCGTCATTCCAAGTTGTTCCCGCACTTTTATCAAGAGTTCAGGTTGTAAGATTAAATTCAATTGACGATGCAAGTATGGACAAAATTATTAAAAAAGGTTTTGCATACTTGGCAAAACATTATCTTCCAATGGATTGCGAAAGCGGAGCAATTGATTTTATCATAAACCTCGCTCGAGGAGATGCAAGATATGCTCTTAATGTTGTTGAAAACGCTTATTTCGCAAGTGATTTGAAAGACAACAGAAGAAATTTAACCGTAAAAATTATTGAAGAAATTTGCCAGAAACGTAACACAAGATATTCTCAACAAGAACACTATGATTGTGCCTCAGCGTTTCAAAAAAGTCTTAGAGGGAGTGATCCTGATGCCGCAATTTATTATCTTGCCAAAATGATTGCTGCAGGAGAAGATCCAAGATTTATTGCGAGAAGATTGATAACATGCTCAGCAGAAGATGTTGGAAATGCCGATCCAAATGCCCTAAATGTTGCTATTAACGCATATAAAGCTGTTGAATTGCTAGGACTTCCTGAAGGTAGAATTCCTCTTGCACAAGCTGTCATCTATGTTGCAAGAGCACCAAAATCAAATGAAACCGTAATGGCAATAGATTCAGCATTACAAGACATTTCATCAGGCAAAGATTTTCCGCCTCCAATGCACCTTAGAGATGCTCACTATAAAGATGCAAAAAACTACGGCTTTGGAATAGGCTATATTTACAGCCATGACGCACCTGATATTAAACAACAGTTTTTGCCTGACGAACTTGTCGGTAAAAAATATACAAAATAAAACATAAAAAAAGACCGATTATAAATAAATCGGTCTTTTTATTTTATTCAGCTTGTTTTTTCTCCATCGGAATGATTAACTTTTGTCCAATTCCGAGTTTATTCGGATTTGTAAGGTTGTTTGTCTTTAACACAAGAGATTCTTTTTCCTTACTGTATGAACCGTAAAATCTAATCAAAATACTTTCCATAGTATCGCCGCTTTGTACTGTGTAAGTTTCATTATCAGCAACCGGTTCTGATTTTTCAGCAGAAGAAGGTATAAAATTAAGGCTTAATTTTTCCTTCTTAACCGGAACAGGAGAAGAAGCTAATTTTTCCTTCAATGAGTTAAATCCGTTTGCCGAAAAGCTTATCATAACAGTTAAAATAAGCATAACAACAGCACCGACAATAAAACCTGCGGCAAGATAAACACTCGGAGATTTATCATTCTTTTGGTTATTAACTTTAAAATTTTGCCACAAAACGTCTAATTCTTTTTCCTTATTAGGTCTAACATAGACGCCAGGAGAATTATCGTACTGGTCATGCCTGTATTGAGACAAAGCTTCTAATACAGCCATTTTTTCCTTAGATAAATTTGATCTTCTGATAGTTGAACTCTTCATTTTTCCATACCCTAATAATAAATTGTTCTTAATAAATGAAATATATCATAAGGATATTTTTAATTCAAGTGCTTATAAAAACGTTACAATTCAAGGTTTTTCGGCTTACCTTAACTTAATTTAACATGCTCCTTGATTTTTCTCATTTTTAATATATTATTAAAATACACAAACTAGCTAGAAAAGGAAATTAAAACTATGTCAAAAAAATGTGATGTATGCGGTAAAGCACCGATTAAAGCAGCGAAATTAACTTTCTCGCATAAACAAATTGTTCATACTCAAGAACCAAACTTACAATCTGTAAAAGTTAACGTAAACGGAACTGTTAAAAGAATTAAAGTTTGCACATCTTGTTTAAGAGCAGGAAAAGTTCAAAAAGCTGTTTAATTTTTTAAATTATTAAATATTTAAAATAAAAAGTCCGAAACAATATTTTCGGACTTTTTATTTTATTCTATTTGCTCAAATTTTTTAAATAACAGATTTTCTAAAATATTTATATTCAAATACAAATTGTATATCAATATTTTTTTCATTTGGTTTTAGAATATTTGATACTTCTTTAAATGGTGAAGACTGCTCAACAGCACTTATAATAGATCTGTCTGTTAATTTATCTCCTGATGATTTTGCAAATCTGTAATTTTGCAAACTACCATCAGCACCAATTTCAACAATCAATATAGCACTTGTATTACGTCCTGATTTTGGAGGACACCAGTTAGATTTAATTCTTTCACCGGAAGTTGAAACAAATTCTTTAACTGTAGTTACATTTTTTATAGCATTTTCAACAGAAGCAGAAACTTTCGGATTTTGTTCTTTTACAGAAATTTTCTCTTTTACAGGAATTTTTTCTTTTGCCAAATTTGAATTATCATCTTTTACTTGAACTTGTTCAACTTTTTCAACCGGTTTTGGAACAGAATTAGAAACCCATCTATGCGCATAAACTAAAAAAGATTCTTGTGAAACAGGCTTCATAAAAACTCTTGGATTTGCGAAAACAGCTTGTGGTCTATACTCATTTTCGTCAAAGATACCGGAATTAATTATACCAATATTATCATTATTAAAATTTGATTTAATATATGCAACATGCTCAGGTTTGTAACCGATTCTATACTTTATTGCATACAAGTATTCACCGGGATTAATATTCTTGATAGAATCTTTATCAATATATAAATTTAAATTTGAACTGTCAGTATCTATAGATTGCCAATCAATAGCACCAACATATCCACAGTTACATAAAATTAATGCCATTAGTAATAAAAAAATTTTTTTCATGCTACCCGCCTTTTCTCTTTTATTAATTTAATTAAATAAAAAACAAAAAACTAAAGCAAGCAACAGATTTAATACATTTATAAAAAATATTATTAAGTGATGTTACAAGATTGTTAAATCTATTTGTCTTTTTTTCATATATAAAATACAATATAGTTGGAGAAATTTTGAGGGATAACAGATGATATTAGAACAAGAATTGAAGGGGAAGACTTTATCTCCACAAGAAGTGAGAAGTATTCTTAAAACAGATAATAAAGAAATAGTCGAATTATGTAAACGAGCTTCTATTTTACCAAGAAAAAATAGCAAAGGCCAAACATATTTTTCTTATGAAGAAGTAAAAAACCTAAGAAGAGTACAGGCTATGAAAGGAGCTGCAATGCCCCCTGCTAAAGCAGAAACAAAACAACCATCGGCTATTATGAATATTTTATCCTCATTAAAAGACATGGAAAACAAACTCAGCAACAGAATTTCCAAAATTATTGACGAAAAATTGGAAGGCATGGATGAAGTTGTTGTTGAACTAATTCGTTGCAAAACAGATAACGAAACTTTAAGACAAAAAATTATTGATCTTAATAAAGAAATTTATCAATTAAAAAATGACCTTAACAGTTACAAACCGGTCGGTTTAGGCTTCTACAAAAAGAAAGAAAAACACGTCTGGGATTAATAAAAGATAAAAAAGGAATTAAAATAATGGCTGTAAAAGAGAAAGAAACCGAAACAACATCACAAGCTGATGAAAGAAGTAAAGCCCTAAAACTTGCAATTGAAAAAATTGAAAAAGATTTTGGGAAAGGATCAATTATGAAACTTGGCGATAAAGCCACAGTTAATGTTGATGCTATTCCGACAGGAGCTTTATCTCTTGATGTAGCATTAGGAATTGGCGGAGTGCCACGCGGACGTATTATTGAAATATATGGTCCTGAAAGTTCCGGTAAAACAACTCTTGCACAGCATATTGTAGCTGAATGCCAAAAACGTGGTGGAATTGCGGCTTTCGTTGATGCAGAACACGCTTTAGATCCTGAATATGCAAGAAACTTAGGTGTTCAAGTTGATGATTTGCTTATTTCTCAACCGGATACAGGTGAACAAGCACTTGATATTACAGAAGAACTTGTTCGCTCTGGTGCAGTTGATGTTGTCGTTGTTGACTCAGTTGCAGCTCTTGTTCCAAAAGCAGAAATTGAAGGCTCTATGGAAGATCAACAAATGGGGCTTCAAGCAAGATTAATGAGCAAAGCTTTAAGAAAATTGACAGGTATTATTGGTAAAACAAATACTACCGTTATTTTCATTAACCAGTTAAGAATGAAAATCGGTGTTATGTACGGAAACCCTGAAACTACAACAGGTGGTAATGCCTTAAAATATTACGCATCAGTACGTATGGAAATTAAACGTACAGATAGCGTTAAAGGTGAAGACGGTGATGTAGGAAACCACGTTAGAGTAAGAGTCGTAAAAAATAAAGTCGCTCCTCCATTTAGAACTGCAGAATTTGATATTATGTTCGGAAAAGGAATTTGCAAAATCGGTAACATCTTAGATGTTGCAGTAAACCTTGATATCGTAAAAAAAGCAGGTTCTTGGTTCAGCTTTAATGAAGAAAAATTGGGACAAGGCCGAGATAAAGCAAGAGAATTCTTATCAGAAAATCCTGATATCTTAAATACTATTGAAACTCTTGTCAGAGAAAAACTTGCAAACAATTAAAGATAAAATATTACGATTTGTAAAGGGCGAAAATCCAGTTATAACAATAAATTTATAATAAAACATGTTTTTGGTAAAATTTATTAGCAACTAAAAACATGTTTTGTCTTTATATACATACATATTGAAGTGTAGAAATCGGAGGTTAATACCAAATGAATGTTAAAGCAATTAACGGTTTAAGCGTTTCAAGCTTTCAAGGGAAAGCTCATCGCCCACAAAAAGATCAACACAATAAACAAGAAATAAACCAGAATTATAATACAAGACCTTCATACAATAGCAGCAATGCAATGAGAAATCTTGTACTTGGATTAATGGCATTAGGAGCAACAGCAGGTTCATTATCTAGCTGTACAGAAGATATTTTAGCAGAAGCATCATCATCTTCTTCTTCATCATCTAGTGCAAATGCATCAATCCAAATTGGCGGACATTGTCATCACCACGACACAATAACAATTATAAAACCGGATACAATCCATGATACAGATACCGTAATTCATACAGAAATTGTACCTGTTTATGTAAAAGATTATCCTTTCCATATTGCAGACTCTTTAATCGCACAAGGTCAAAATATCGGAGTTCCAGTAGATGGCCCAGTACCAAACGGAACAGGTCGTGACAGTGTTGTGTACGTAGGCTCAAAAGCTCATAACAGATACGATAACCAATATTATGAATCAATGGTTGATAGTATTGGAACAAATAAACGAGAATTATCTGTTGTAACAAAAGTTGTAGACATGTACGAAGATGGTCACCCTAAAACATATTACTTAAAAGGTGTTGTAACAGATGTTCCTGGAAAAGGAATTAAAATCACACGTTACATAGCTAACACAGACAAAAAACCTGGTGACAAAGACCAATACCTTTGGAATTATGCAGGCTATGAAATCCGTACAAACCAAAGAGACGGCAAACAAAATATTCGCTCAATCTTTGATAACAACAACAACTTAATATACCGCGGCAACTATGAAAGAGGAATCCACCCTGGAACATTTATGTACGGATCAATAATTTTGGACCCTGATACAGGCAATCCAATTTATGATGAAAACGGGAAACCTCAATTTGCACAATATGACTTTGATCAAGCCGTAATATATTCAGATTATGCAAGAAGAAGCGATGATTTTGAATATCCTGGCTGGAAATACGGCGAATAACAATTAAACTTTTCTACACTTATTATAAAAACCCTCTTGAATAAAGAGGGTTTTTAGGTTATAAAATAAAGATTATGAAAACATTGGCTCAATTTATTCAACATAAACGGGACGATATCGGTTTGTCACCAAAAGGTTTGGCAAAAGAATGTAATCTTCCGCTAAATTATATAGAAGACATTGAAGCAGGAAAAGAGCTTTTCTTGCCTGTAACAATAAGACAAAATTTAGCCAAAGTTCTAAAATGTGCACCTGAAGAAATAAAAGCATTAGAAAAAGATTACACAAGTTATACAGTATCACAAGAAATTATTGACAGCTTAAAGGAATTAATCTTAAATGGCGCCGGCGGCTTAAAATGTCCAAAATGCGGAGCCCCTTTGGTTACAAGAATAGCAAGATTATATGACTTAGAAGATAACTTAATGCTTCATCCTAAAGCACATTGTTCAAAGTGTTCTTTTCATATAACCGAATAGGTTGAAAATTCGGGAATATAAGTTATAATATAAAATAGTACATTAACAATTAAATACGGGGACGTTTTGGATTTGACAGGACGTTCGGTTGAGATAGGTTGCGGGTCCGAGCGCTGTTCTCGGTCATCAACGAGCACACTAAATTAAATGCTAACAACAATGTAATCAAAGCTGACTTCTCTAGAGCTTATGCTTTAGCTGCTTAGTCGCTTTTCGTAGCTACTCATATTTCCCAGCTTGCCGGAGATATGGGTCCATTATGCAAGCGGCAGTGCATTGATAACGGTAGATGCATCAAGAAAACCGTTAAAGGTTAGTGTTTCCTCAAAAAACACTTTGGGTTATTCAAAAAGGTTCTGATATTCCCTGATAATCCGAGCTAATTAATATCTACACTCGTAGAGATTTATCAAGATCCGTTTTGGACAGGGGTTCGACTCCCCTCGTCTCCAACTTTACCAGTCGTAGCAAGGGTTAGAACTATTTTATATAGCGCAAATACGCGCACAGCGCGCGATTTAACGAAATCAAGAGAATTTAAAAAGAGAGAATGTAGAGAATTTTGAGTTAAGAAATCGCAAATTCTCTTTTGGCGAATAAAAAGAGTCCTTTTGTAAAAGCTTTTGTAGTGTATATTTTAGCCTAATTGGATATTTGTTAGACTTTCGTTTTTCCAAATAAGTTTACATAGTTTCTTTATTTTCAGTTGAGAATTTTCTTACAAGGTAGTTTTCGACTACCCTAAGCCAATTTATGACAATATTGCAATTGTTTACTTTCCACATCCGGATCACAAGGTGTCGAACCATTAATTTTGTTTTTCAGTCGAACTTGTTAATAAATTTATTACGACTTATTTTGCCAGAGGCATAAATTAGAATTGTATAAGAATAAGAAAGACAATATTATGATAAACAACAATCCAAAAATCCACGCATATTTTGTAAAAAAAACAAGTTTAGTTGAAGATTTAATGAGTAAAGATAATGAAAAAGTTTTGTTATTAACAAACGATGATAGCACTCGTTATTTAAGAATTTCAGCAAATGGGAATTTAGTAGGAGATAATATTTGGAATGGAGAAGATGTTGATAGGTATTCTTTGCAAATTTTTGATAAATTTTTATAAATTTATCAAATGGCTAAAAGCTTTTATAAAGAATTTTCAAAAGAAAGAGCTGAAGTATTTGAATTTTCTTATACTATATCAGATGTTTTATTTCAGGAAATAAGCAATAAATTAAAAGAGCTGGGTATATTAACGCTAAATAAATTCTGACATTGTGGTTTTTGTGATAAATATAAAAATGGAGGTATATATGAAAATAGAAAAAAAGATTTTAGAAATTCATGACGAAACGGATCGTGTTGATATTGGGGAATCAACATACGATATTGAGGATTTAAAAAAAATTGTTATTGATCAAAGAGATAAGATTAAAGTTCCAGATGAAGAAATCGATTCATTAAAAACAGCTCCAGATTTATGGAAGGATGAAAAATGGAGAATCTATGGGGATTATACAAACGAAGAGAAGACACATTGGTGGGAAAAATATAGAAATATTAATACTATAGAGGTTAGCAATTATGGAAGAATCAGAGTTAATGGAAAAATAAATTCTGAAGATATGGAATTAATTGAAAGTTTTACCTATGAAAAAATTTATCAGATTGTTGCTAAAACTTGGTTAAGTTGTGAACATATAAAAGAAAAATGTCAAAATAAAACTTGTCAAAATGAAAAATGTCAAAAATGTACCGTACCAAAAAATTTAAGAGTACAAATACATCATATCAACAATGATCCAAGAGATAGTCGAGTTAAAAATTTAATTTGGATAAATGCTTGTGATCACCATTCCATTCCAAGACAATAGGTCGTATTATATTAATGGGCAATATTTATAACAGAATTACTAAAATGGCGAGATAGTGTAAACCTTATCTCGCCAAAAATTAAAACAAATGTTTAATATGCTAGACTAATTTTTTGTATTGTTCTAGCGCACTTTCAGTTGAATCATAAATCATAGGAATAACTTCTTCCCCTTTATCATTCAAAATTCCGAATTGTCCATTAACTCCATATTCATCAAAAACCCCGATTAAAAAATGATTATTTGCAACTCCCTCAAATCTTTCAATCATTGAATATTTAAAATCTGTTAGCTGCTTGTTTTCACTATGAAAAAGAGCAAATTTTTTGGTATCAAAATTTTGGACTTTCCATAAATTTTCCCATAAATGTTTACAGCTTTCATATTTAAATATAGATTCTATTGGTTGAGTTTCTAATTTTGCCAATTTTATCTCATTAAAAGTTTTTTCTTTAATTTTTAGTGCTTCTTTTTCTATGGCCTTTAAAAGTGCAGATTCCGATAATATTCTATTAGCTTCTTTTTTAGCGTCTTTAATAATTTTTTGAGCTTCTAGTTTTGCATTTTCAATAATTTGTTCTGTCATAATATTCTCCTATGCTTAGTAAAGTTATAAGTAATTATCACCGTTTCAATCTTTTAATTTTATTTTAAGTAACTTATACGACAAAATAAGTCGGATAGGCCTCTACTGAAATTTTTATTGACTTACGAAGGATTACGACTCTTTTTGTCGTATTTAAGTTTTATTATGTATAATGTAGTAAAACTAAAAACTCGGAGGTTGAAATGTCTAGATTAAATAAAGCAAATGAAATAATAGAACTAGCTATACTTATGCAAAACAGTTATTGTGGATTAACAATTGATGAAATAGCAGATAAATTTAATTGTTGCAGACGCTCGGCAGAGAGAATGAAAGCAGTCTTAACTGAAAAATTTCCAAATAAAATCGAAGAAGTAGAAAATTTTCATGACAATAAAAAAAGGTGGAGATTTAAAAAAGGAACGATGAATTGGCTTATAAATTTTTCGTCTTCTGATTTTGCAAATTTAGAAATGTGCAAAAATTTAATTAAAAATCCAAACAAGCAAAAAGAAATTCAAGAAATTATAGAAAAAATAAAAGCCTTAACACCTGATAATATTTCAAATGTTGACATACAAGAGTTATTGTATAATCAAGCATATAGCGTAAGACAAGGCTTTAGAGAAGACATTTCATTGGATATTCTACAAATAATTAATGAAGGAATCTTGAGTCAAAAAAAAATTAAAGCTAAATACTTTGATAAAAATGTTCTTTTAAATCCTTATGGAATAATATACTCAGATAAATTATATCTAGCTGCTCATAATAACTGGGCAGATAAAATTTGGCTATACAGAATATCTAAATTAAAAGAAATTAAACTGACTAATGATTATTTTGATAAAGATGAAAAATTTAATATTCAAGATTATACAAATAAATCTTTTGGAATTTATCAAAATGAAATCTTTGAAGTTGAACTTTTATTTAAAAAAGAAGCAACACCAGATGTTCAGGAATATTATTTCCATCCAACACAAACTGGCAAATTAAATAATGATGGAACATATACTTTAAAATTTAAAGCATGCGGAGAATATGAAATCATTACAGAACTTTTAAAATGGCGAGATAGTGTAAAAATAATTGCACCTCAAAAATTAAAAGATGAATATAATCAAACAATTTTAGCTATGGTAAAAAACATAAAGGAGTAAATTATGGATAGAATGCATACATTAGAATTTATACAAGAACAAATAAACAATTCTACAATAATGACAAAAGAGGAAAAAGATGCCTATTTAAAAACATATAAAAAAAATTATTATGCGTGGCTTGATGACCTAAAATGTAGATTAAACAATTACGCCCCACTATTTAATGATCTAGAAACAAGAAAAAGTATTTCTCCTTCTTTTAAATATGTAAAATATAATTTAAAAGGTGAAATTTGGAAAGAATTTCCACTAAATAATAAATATACTGTTAGTAATCTTGGAAGAATAAAATATGAAGGTGTAATACAGGAACAAAAAGATGAAAAAACACAGTATGTTACACTAGCAAATGAAAATTTGAGAAAAGATTATATTTATAAATTTGTTGCATACACCTTTCTTGGGAAAAAAGACGGAGATGGTTATCAAGTACACCATATAACAAACGATGGTTATTATAATACAGTTGATAACTTAGTATTACTAACAAAAGAAGAACATTCTTATGTCCATGGATTTAAAGTTTCCAGCTGAACATAATATAAAAAATCACATGGCTTGATTTTAATTTATAGATCGTTTGATTTTGGTGTAAAGTAACACACTGTTTTCAAACTCTTTGTTACTTTCAATCTATGTAAAGACGTAAAAAAGAGACCTATTTAGGTCTCTTTTTAAGACAAAAATTCTTTTTCTCGAAATAAAAGAATTTTTTGAAAAGCAAATCTGCTTTATATTTTAGCCTAATTGGATATTTGTTAGACTTTCGTTTTCCCGAGAAAAAGGACATTTCAAACTGATGTACACTAATAAAGAATTTATCTATTCTTAAATACTTGTTTCCTATTATGCTTATAATTTTATATTTGTGTTAATCTAATCATATGAAAAATCAAAATTTATATTTAATAGCAGGAGCTAATGGTAGTGGGAAAAGTACTTTAGCAAGTGAATTGTTACCATATGAAAAATTAGAATATTTAAATGCAGATGATATTGTTAAAGAAATTTGTCCGAAAATATCGAAAGTGTAAAAATTAGAGCAGGAAAAATTGTTTTAGATAAATTGGCAAAATTATTAGATAATCATAAATCATTTGCAATAGAAACATTTTATCTGGTAAAAATCATATTAAAACTATAGAAAAAGCAAAAACTTTGGGATATAAAATTACTTTAATATATTCATATTTAGATAATCCTATATTATGTGAAAATCGAATAAAAGTAAGAGTCCTAAATGGTGGACACGATATTCCAAAAGAAGATATAGAAAGACGTTTTTATCGAAGTAAGAAAAATTTTTGGAATATATATAAAGAAATAGTAGATGAGTGGTTTTTATTTTATAACGGTTCTTCAGAATATATTTTAGTTGCGCAATCTGAAAATAGAACGGTTGAAATATTAAATGAAAATTTGTATAATGAATTTATAAAGGATTTTTCATTATGACAAAAATGACAGAAAAATTATTAAAAATAGGTAATAGAGCAATTAAAAAAGCTCAAGAAAATAATCGTAAAAAAGGTATTCCAAATGTATACAGTATAAATGGGAAAATTGTATTTCAATTACCTAATGGAGATATTACAACCCAATATAATTTTTCATAGAAGAGTTTTGTTATACATAAAATAAAGTGTGTCAGAATGATAAGAAAACCTTGAATCCACTTGATATAAGTGAAATATAGAGCAATACTATAAGTATGCAATATGTTAAAATGGAGAAATCTTTGGACATTGTTTCGACTCCCCTCGTCTCCAAATATATTTAAAACAAAAAAATGTCCAATTTAAATATAATAAATAAGACAGATTGGCTAACAGATGCTTCACATAAGGTGACTTTCCTCTCTCAAAACGATTATCAATCGTTTGGCTCAGAATAGTCTTAGTCTCTTTTTTCAATAAAAATTATTTTAGACATCATTAGCTTTTTTATTTTCTTTTTCAAGTCTTTTTAATTGCTTTTCATGTTTTGTTTCTGTCATTTTACATTTTTTAAGCAATTTATCGTAATACTCTTGTCTTTCATTCGGACTTTGTATATTCTTTGCTTCTTCTATACCTTCAAAATATTTATTTTTTTTGTCTGCCCAACCTATATTTTTCAATTTTGTCGTTGAATGACAAATCATAGGAATTCCTATTGGTGCTGTTAATAATAAATCTGTAAGAACAATTCCTGAAGCTAATTCAGCAATTGCAGTTCCTCTTTTAAAATCTGTTCTGGGATTATGGTACTTTGTTGGGACATATTCTATCCATTTAGGAGCATCAGCAGGCTCAGCCGGTTGTACCCTCATATCTCTTAATCCTTCTGCTTCTGACTCTTCAACACTCATTGCAAAAGCTGGTACATTTATAGAAAAAATTAATGTAGCCAATATAATTGATAATAATCTTCGCATAACAATCCTTTCACAGATTAAATAATAAACTCAACACTAATCATCAAATCTGAATATATCATAAAAATTATAAAATTGGGAAATTACTTTACAAAACATTATCTCAAATTGTCTTTTGGCAAATACTTTAGATATATTTATTTTTTTATATAAATTAAGCTTTAAAAAATATTTTAAGAAAAAATCAAATTAATATAAATTTGTAAAAATGTAACTTTATTACGTAAACTATTTATCCTTTATTTCAATAAGTATTTCCACATTCAACCGTTAATTTTCTAAAAATTTGCTAGTATTATTTCAATAGTCTTTTATAAGTATCGATTATATCCTCATTTATGTCTATGAAAATTACTTTTTCAAAGCAATCGTATTTATTTATGAATTCGGTCACTGTATCGTAAGCGATTTTGCAAGCTTTATCTATTGGGAAATGATAAACTCCGCAGGATATTGCAGGAAATGCTATTGTTTTGATGTTATTTTCTTTTGCAAGATTTAGTGCTGTTGTATAACAGGATTTCAAAAGTTCCGGTTCATTTTTGTTGCCACCATACCAAACAGGGCCTACCGTATGGATTACATATTTGGCAGGCAAGTTATAACCTTTTGTAATTTTTGATTGTCCTGTTTCGCAACCGTTTAGGGTTCTGCATTCTGCAAGTAATTCTTTCCCTGCTGCACGATGAATAGCGCCATCTACCCCTCCGCCACCAAGTAATGTTCTATTTGCAGCATTTACGATTGCATCAACTTTTAATTTTGTTATATCACCTTTTAAAACTTCGACTTCTGTCATAATTTAACTCTTACTTTATATATACAATTACAATTTGTAATATTTTATACTAAATTAATCATTTATGACAAAAATTTTTTTTACGGTTTTTAAAATTAATAATAAAGGAGTTATTATGATAAATCAAAACAAACTAATACGCTTTGGGAAATATATAGAACCTGATGTTAAAGAAATCCTAAATGGTGCAAAAACATTAAATAAAACTGTAAAAAATAAAGTTGTCCAAACTATAAACAATCCACAAAAAACAATACAAGATTCTTTAACAGATATTGTTACAATCAATTCAAAAGACGTATCTAAGACAGCTAAAAAAGTCCTTAACCCATTAACATCTATTTCCGAAAAGGCTCTGGATATTATGGAAACCAGCGATATAGCTGTAATACAGAACGGGGCAAAATTTATTAAAAATAATCCTAAATTAAATCCTACTAAAGTATCAGAAAATATAATTAATATAATTGACAATAAAAGTAAAGAAGTAGAAACAAATATTGAGCAAATAAATATTAATATTGCAAAATCTGTTATCAAGAAAAAAACAAAATACGCAATATTAAAAAATAAATTTATTAATTTTTTCATAAATATTTTTAACAAAATCAAAAACAAACTTAACAAAAATTAATCTTTATATATAATTTAACAATTTTTGTTAACAAGATTTCTTTGTATATGTATAGGGGATATATAAGGAAATATTTGGTTATGAAAATTCAAGTCATTAAAAAGCTTGTTTTAATGGGACTTACTAACAATACAAAAATTGGACGAGGAATCAGAGCCGGAAAATTTTCAAGTATGATCCCTTTCAAAAAGCTTGAATCTAATACAGGACAAATAATCAAAGAATATAATAAAAGCGCAATAAAAAATGCACCTAGAATATTTATGTCTTTAAAAAATGATAAAAAATTTCTAGGCGTATTAAATAGATTTGCACAAAAAATGAAGCTTGGAGACGTTAAATGGGAAAACATGAGCGAAGAGGAAATAATTCAGCTTGTATTACAAAAAAGCGGAGTTGGCCCTTGTAAATTTGCACAGATAATTTCCTCAGATGAAGCTATCATGTCAAAATTATCTCCTAAACTCCAAACTGTTATAAAAAAGACACAAAGTGAAAACCCTTTTAGCAGAACTTTAAGTGAAGCACAAGCAATAGTTGACTCATCATTTAATAAACAAAGCAAGTTTTTGCCACTAAATCAAGGGAACAAAGCTTCACCAATAAAACAAGGTGACTTTAATACTTCCGGAATAAAGTTAGAAAAAGCTCTTAGTGCCGGCACTGTAGGGGAAGCCTACCTTGCCAAAACAAGTGATGGCAAAGAAGTCATCGTTAAAATGATTAAAGAAAATGTAGATCAAGAACAACTAGCATTAGAAGAAACAATATTTAAACGAATTATTTCTGAAATTGCGCCAGACGAAATTACGAAACAAAAACATATAAACATGCTAAAGAACTTATACTCAGATTGGAAAAAAGAATTAAACTTCAAATATGAGTATGAATACAATAAATTACTTCAAAAAGGAGCAAAACGGTACAAAGTAGCAGACATAAAAGAGATTTCTGGCAACAACAGAGTAATAATTATGGATAAAGCTGATGGCATTCAAATGAATCATCTAATGAAAATGTTAAAAGCTTATAAAGAAAACCCTGCGTTATTTGCAGAACGCTATGCGGATGAAATTAAAGCTAATCCATGGCTTGCATCACCGGAAAAAGTAATAGCAGACTTACCCGAATGTATAACAAAAGCATTTGATGAAATGTGCTTGTTTATGAGGAATGGGAAAACCGCCATAATGCACGGAGATCCACACATGGGTAATTATTTTATTACAACAAATGAAAAGGGGAAATTAATTCCAACCTTTATTGATACGGGAAACTGTGTAACAAGAGATGCTAAACAAATAAAATCAGACTTATCATTTTTGACAAACTATTTTGTAGGAAACTCTAAGGGAGTAGCCAAATATTTTGTGGAACAATGTGAACGAGATACAAATCTTCTGGCTAAAAAGATGCAAACAAGCAATCTTCTTCCGGCATCAAAGCAATCTGACGATGAACTTGTCAACAAACTTGCAGCAGAAATTCAAAAAACTATATTTGGGAAAAATCAAAATATTACAGATGTAGAAGCTGTACAAAAGACAATTATGACAATTTTGGAGAAATATGGATTATCAATGCGTCCAGAAGCAGCTACAGCATTAAAAGCTCAAATGCAATTTTATACCGGTATAACAGAAGCAGCAGCATTGTCCGGGAATAAAATTAATGTAGGAACAATTGTAAAAGATATTCCAAATGCTCTATATTATATGGTGAAGAGCAAGAGTAATCCATTCTCTACAATTAAAGAAGCTTCAAAATACATGTTTATGGACCAAGAACAAGCCTCCAAAACAATGTATCAATTCCTAACAAAACCAAGTCCATATCAGTTATTATTTAGTTCTTCCAAATACAATACTGATTTAGCTTTACATACATTAAATCTAAAAAGCTAATTAAAACTTTAATCCTGCGAAAATAAAATTATATCTTATACAGAAATCTTCGCATGTTTTCATAACCTTTTATTGTAATGCTTTTTGGATTTTCGTATTGCAAACCTTGAAAAATACTATTGAACAAACGTTCCGAAAAATTCACTGTATTTTCCAACAAATTGCACAATGTTTCATTTGCGACATAAGATGAAATATGATGTTTTACATAACTGCGAAATTCCCTTACTTTTAAAACTGCAAATTCGGATAAATTCAAAGAATCCAAATGTTTGTCATATAAAGTTGCATCTTTTGATTTTTTTATTATATTTTTTAATTTTTCTATTTTATGCATTGATTTTTCATCATTCAATGTCGCTTGTAAAATTTCTACAGGAGTTTGATAAAGCTCTAAAATTTTGTTTAACATATAAGCAGGCACATCAAAATTTGACTCATACATCGGCTTATATTTCCAGCCTAAATTAGAAAGCAAATCTAAATTCGGATTAAATATTCTCGGATTTCTTTCATTTATATAAAATCTATGAGGAGATTCATTGTAATTTAAAGATTTTCTTGCCATTCTCATCACGTATTCATAAGTATCTTTTGTATAAGTTGTCAAATTTTTATACCAATAATCTCCGTAATCTGACATTGATTTTAGATAATTTGTTTTAGTTCTATCATGATTCAGTTTCAACTGTCTTTGAACTTCTTTTCTAAAATCTTGAACAGAACTTAAAGAACAAATGTAGGCAGAAGGTGATGCTAAAATGTTTCTATTTGGAAGATTTGGATCAACATGAGAATATGCTTGGCGATAATCTGATAGAAATTGAAATTTTTTCATTTCTAAATTTAAAATATTACTATCTGATTTTTTATAAATTGTGGCTTTTGCATTTTCAGATTCCAATGCTTCTTTTATATATTCTTTTTCTGACGGATATGCCCAATTTTTAGTTATTCTTTTTATGTAATCATACCGTTTTTTATGGTAATTTGATTTTGCATTAAGATAAGTTTTTACAAATTGTTCTTTCTCAGCCGATCTGTCAAAACTATCTAAATACCAAGGCATTGTTGCCATTTCAAACATTTGAGCATTTTCAGGAAATTCTGACAGGGGTAATAGTATATTTTGGCTTTTTTGATTATCAAAAAAATTTATTTTATTTATTTTTTTTGCCCACTGGTAATCTATAAAATTTACGCTTCCATCATTGTCAATTAAAATATTTTTACCGTTCAAATCACCATGATAAATTCCGAGTTTGTCCAATTCAAACATTTTATCAAAAAGCGTATTCAAATGTTCTTCTGTATAACGATTTGTTCTTGACACATATTTCCCAGAAACAAATGTCGAAACTAAATAATGTTCTCCACAATTTTGAACTCTTGCAACAGCTTCCTGCCCACCAATTTTATCAGTCGGTATCAAAGATAAATTGTTATATTCTTTAGAATAATCTTCAAAATACCCTGATTTATTTTTTTTAATAACGAGATTTCCCAACTGCGGATGATTAAACCTATAAGTTTCTCCCCCAATACCTTCGCCTAATTTTGTGACATTAGCCCCATTATTAATAAATTCATCAATTTCATTTCTCAATATCATTTTTATAGAATCATATTTGTCATTAAAATTCTCAAAATATGAACCTTTAAAACTCAATTGTTTTTTCTTTTGAAAACTATATTTTTGATTATTTATTTGATGATTTAATATTGGAGCTATTTCCATTATCAATTTCCTTTTTTTTGTTTATAAAACGACACCCTGCATAACCTGATAAACCAGCCAATATCAAACCCGTAACCATTTTAAAAGACCTATAATTTCCAGCAGATTTTTTTTTTGCGCCAAAGATTAATGTCTGTAAATTTTCAGACATTGAAGCTTTAAACGCTTTATTTCTTTCAGCATGAATTTTTATCACTTTTTTTACACCATCATCTAAACCTGCAAAATCTGCAACAATTATTTTGTTTATCCGAGCGAATGTATCAATTAAAGATTGCAATTTGGAATCTTTCTTTTTCATAACAATTCCATAAATTGGCATATCTTCAATTTTTTTAAGATAACCGTTTTCCGTTAATTCTTTTCTTAATCCGTTTATGTACGAATTATTTTCTCCGCTATAAATCTTTTGCAAATCTTTAAATTTTTCTTGCATATCTTTTTGGTAAAAATCTTTATATGATGAATTTTCCTCACAATGTTTTACAAAATCCTTATCTAAATATTCCAAAGGATTAAGCATATCAAAATCATTTGACCCGTCACCTGCCGCAATTACAATATCATTATTTTTTATAGCCTGCTTTAATGCTTTTTTTGTATCATACAATTTTGTTAAAGGACCATCTTCAATTTTTGGTGTAATTGAGCAGGATATTCTATAATGATTAGTTTCATCTGCCGGCTCCCAATCAATATGATATTGAATTTTTTGAGAATCCATATATGTTTTTAAATCACTAACAAAATTATCATAAATCCAATTTCTCTCAGGGCAAAAACCGTAATCAGGCGGGAATATTAAATTAAATTTTAATCTCCCGTCATTTCTTGACCCCAAAACATATTCTGCAATAGGGGTTTTATGTTCTTGAATTTTGCCGTTATTTAAAGGAAGTTTTTTCCACTCATCAGGATTTAATTTCCCTTTACTGAAAAGGGATTTTTCACCGTAATCAGAAACGGAATTTTGGGAATCTGCTTCTATTAATTTAATCTGATATTTATCGGTAAGTTTTTTTAATTCCGCATGAATTTTATCCCCATCCCAATTTGTCAAATTTTTAATATCTAATTCTTTATCTTTTTGAGGAGAATTATAATCAAACGGGAATTTATTTCTGAGATAAAAATCATCATCACTACTCATTTTAACAAATTTGTCACTACCGTCTTTAGTAATAACTGTTTGAGGAAAAGGCAATTTAAAATCTCTCATTTTCAAAAGCCAAGAAATTGATTCATATTCTCCCAGAGTCCTTCCTGTAGTCAGGTTAAAATGCAAATCTTCTCGAGTTGTATTCAAAAATTTATTCATTTTATCGCAATATGCACTCATATAGCCGTTTTCACTCGGGATATGCAAAGAAGAATGTGTTGCAGGGCAATAAGTTCCGTCAAAATCCGAATACAAATCAATTTTACCTGCAGTAAATGCTATTTTATTGTTTACACCTGATACTCGCACACTTAATATCCCTAAAAAAGACCTAATTTATAAATTATAGAAGTAAAAATTATATCATACCAATTACTCACATATCCAAAAAATTATATTATAACTATTTTGCAAAATATGAATAAGAAACTGAAGGATGTCTTAAAGCACCGTTACCTATTTTATAAGTAGCACCGCTTCTAACAGTAGTATAAGCACTGACAGGAGAAGATGAAGTATTTATACCACCGCCAAAATTTGGTCTTGGAATAGGAAAAGCACTATAAATAACATGTGATCCGCCACCTCTTTTTTTAGGTACGTTTTCAGATAAATAATACCCATCCTCATCATATTTACTTTTTTCAGGAGCATTTACATAAACATACTTTATCTGAGGTTCAGGTTTTTTATGCGGATAATAATTAATCCTTGCACCGGTAGAATTTTTTTGAGATGCGCCATATCTTAAAACTGTTGTCGCATTTGCAGGTAATGAGAAAATTCCTGCGATTATTAACGCAAATAAAAATACCAAATTCTTTTTCATATTCCACCTACTGTAATTTTTACATTTCCCTTATATATATAAAAACGAAAAAATAATAATTTTGCCACATAAAATGCTTTTTTATGTAAATTTTTGTGAAGCAAAATATCCGTATATTATTATAATTTTACAACTGCACTGTGACGATTTGTTGTCGCATTTTCTTTGCGGTAAGAGAAGAACAAATCGTTATTGCAAACAGTACAATAAGGACAAACATCAATATTTTCAGATTTTACACCCGCATCTGTTAATTGACGTTTATTAATTCCTTTCAAATCCACATAGATATTACCTTGACGAATTTCATACAAGCCTGAAAAATCTTTTACCGTATTTGAAAGCTGCCTACAAACATCTTCCCCAACATTGTAACAGCAAAATGAAATTGCAGGTCCTATTGCACATTTTATATTTTCAGGTTTTGAGCCAAATTCATTTTGCATTTTTTGCACTGTTTTTGTGGTAATCATGCCTGCTGTTCCTCTCCAACCTGCATGGGATACGGCAGCAATATTATTTTCGCAATCGTAAATAATCAAAGGAGTACAATCTGCAAAATTCAAATAAACCCCTTGAACTTTATTTGTCAAAATCAAACCGTCCGTATCAGGGTATGAGCTAACCCCAATTTTTGCGACATCAACATTTGATGTATGAGTTTGCGAAGGATGAATTAAATCCTTTTCCTCAATTTGCAAATACTTACATATATCTTTTTTGTTGACTTCAACTATTTTTTCAAAATCCGGTTCTTTTGTTTTTATAACAGTTTCACGTGTTGTAAAAAAATGGTTTAAGCCATTTAAGAGTGAACTTTTTAATATTTTTTTCCCATTAATTTTCTCAAAATAAAACATACATAATTTATAACATAAAAGAACGATTGAAGGGAAGTAAAAAATATGTTAAAATCTGTTTGAAAAGAAGGAGAGTTATATGAAAGAACTTTTAAAAAAATGTCTTGTAGAATTAATCGGAACATTTTTCTTGGTATTCACAATTGGATGTGCTTCATTCCCTAACAGTAGCAACGGATTTCCACCAATGGCAATCGGTTTTGTATTAATGGTAATGATTTATGCAGGTGGTCATGTTTCAGGCGGGCACTATAACCCTGCTGTTTCACTAGCAGCAGCAATCAGAGGTGCTTTGAGCTGGAAAGATTTTATTCCGTATATGATCTCACAATTTATCGGCGGTGTTATAGCTGCATGTTTGGTAAAATACATTGTAGCAATTCCACCTTATGCAAGTGAAGCATCCTATTCTATGATGCCTATGATTATTTGTGAATTTTTATTCACTTTTGCACTTTGCTATACGGTTTTGCATACTGCAACATCTGAAGATACAAAAGGCAATTCTTATTATGGATTTGCAATCGGTTCTGTTGTGTTTGTAGGATTGCTTACAACAGTCGGAACATGTTATGGAGCATTCAACCCTGCAGTTGCTCTTGGAATTTTCACTATGGGAATTACAAAAGCTAAACTTATTCTTGCAACATTACTTACAAACTTTGTTGCAGGTGCCGTTGCAGCAGGAGCTTATAAAATAACTTCAAACGATTAATCAAAATCCATTAATCAAATTACGAAAAAAGTACCCGATGAAAAAACGGGTACTTTTTTTATTTATAACTGAATACCATTATGATCATCCATAAAACATTGACAAGAAGGGCTCAAAGTTCCGTCACAGCATTTTGCTCTTCCTCCAGCGCATCCGCACACACCACCATGATGAGAACAACAACCTCTACCTGCCATTAAATAACTTTCATTTTTTGACATGTAAACTGAATTTAATTGCAATCCCATACAAAAAAATGCAATTACTCCTAAAATAAATAAAATCTTTTTCATTTCTATTGCTCCTTTTATAAATTAATATTAATTCGGAATTAAAATTTATACAATTGGCATAAGGTATAAAATTTGTGATATCATATATTTATGAAAAGATTTTTAGGGATAATTTTAGGGTTGGTTTTGCTGCAAAATATATGTTTTGCAGATACAGGCATAAGTTTTGTATACATAAACGGTTCTAATAACAATGATGAAAAAATGCACAACTGGTATGTTGAAGGAGTGCAAAAACTTCATCCTGTTTTGAAAGAAAAATTTGAAACCAGCAAAGAAATTAAAGAGGCTTTTTCTGATAAATCACAATTCAAAATTAATGAAGAACCAGTTATTTTCTTTTGGGGAGATAAAAGTCAAAAAGATTTGCAATTTGTTCAACAACAATTGGATTTATCAAAAGCATTCAGCCCGACCCTTGCATATAAAGTTCGTTCAATGTTGACAGCATATCTTCATGATGCTATTTGGATTCAAAAACAGCACAATATGCTGCCTGTGCTGGATGAATTGAATGAAACAGTCATCAAAGAAGCTCAAAAAGGTAATAAAGTTATATTATACGGATATTCAGCAGGAACTTTTGTTACTTACGAATATATGTTTAACAAACTTCCTTATCTTAATCCAGAAGATTTGTTTAATGAAATTGATGTAAGTGATAAAGTAAAAGATTTTGCGACAAAACACCCGCTCGACAACACTTGTATTTCAGCGCTTTCAAAAGCACAAATCGGTACAGTTTCTCAAAATGGACATCTTTTATTGAAAAAAATTGATGATAATTCTCTTGAAGAAAGTTATTTACAATTGCAAGAAGCAACAAAAACAGCTTGTGCACCTGTTAACTCTTTGCAAGGTGTCGTAAATTTTGCAAGCCCATTAGTTCTTTTTTATTCTGATCTAGCTGATCCTGATTATGAACTGAATTATTATAATAAATTAATGCTTAAATACATACTTGAAAACGGATTATTTTTTATCACAGTAAACTTTAGAGAAGACCCACTAGGATTTCCAAGCTCAAGAAATCTTACGATTGATGAAATGCAAAAACTTGCAAATATAGAAATTAACAACCCTAAAGGATTTGTCTACGATAATTCTTCTGTATGGTCAAAACGCTCTGTATTATTTGCCCATACATCTTATTGGAGTGCAAGAAAAACTTTTGCAAAAGCCGTTGTAAAAGCGTTTGCAAACGGATATAAACTTCAATATGATAAAGATTTTCAAGAAAAAGTTTTGAAAAACAATAAGAAAAAAATTAAATTTGAAATGATATAATAAAAGAGATTTATTTAGACAGAGGAAGGAGTAAAAATGATTGATACAAAAGACGGCGTACACTTTGATCCAGGATTTATACAGCACATCTCGGCTTTTGAACCAAACATTGAATATGTTTATAATACTTTGAATACTTGCAGAAATTTCAATCAGAAAAAAATGCAATTTAAAATGTTTTACCCTAAAATACAATCACTTTTGAAAAACTATTTAGGATTTTATCTCGGGTGTATCTTGTGGGCAGTTTATATATCAAATCTTGATGAAAAACCGATTTTAAATAACTTATGCTTCGGCGGGGATTATTCTGAAAACGATACACTTGAAGAAGTTAACTTCATAGAAAAATATATTGAACAACTAAAAAAAGACGTAAAATATTATACAGGTCAAAATTTTTCTTTTGATGAAAAGAATTTAGAAATTTTAAAAGCTTACAGAGAATTTTTAAAAGCAAATAAAGGATTTGTAGAAGCAAAAACTACAAAAGACATAAAACTTCCAACAAATCTGAAAAAGCCATCAGACAAAGATCTGGAAGAAATTTTATCAGGAATTGAAAAAGTAATAGATGACGGAAAATTATATGAATTATTCCCGTTAGCAGAAAAGGTTTTATAAAAAATGGATTTAAAAACAAAATTATACCAAATGTTTATACTCGGAACAGAAGGAGAAGGATATGTTCAAGCTCTTGAAAAGGGGCTTGGCGGCATGATTTTCTTTACCAAAGATATTCAAACAAAAGATCAATTTAAAAATTTGGTATCTGATATTAAATCAAAAGCTCTAATTCCGCCTTTTTTATCAATTGATCAGGAAGGCGGACGAGTTGAGCGTACCGAAAATATTCATAACGGCAAAAAATACCTGTCTGCAAAATATGCTTGTGAAAAAGGGGAAGAATTCTTGCACAATCAAACAAAAGAAATTGCGCAGGAATTAAAAAGTTACGGACTTAACCTAAATTTTGCACCCTGCATTGATGTAAACACAAATCCTGATAACCCAATCATTGGGGAACGAGCTTTTTCAAACAATCCTGATGAAGTTATAAAATGTGAAAAAATAGTTTCACAAACATATAGAGAAAACGGGATTATCCCATGTGCAAAACATTTTCCTGGACACGGAGACGCTAATGCAGACAGTCACTTGACACTTCCTGAAATTAATCTGTCGCTAAAAGAAATGGAAAAAACTCATATAAAACCATTTGCCGCTTGTGCAAAAACAATCGAAATGATAATGGTAGCACATCTTCACTGCACCTGTTTTGAAAAAGATGTAATTCCGACTTCTTTAAGCAAAAACGCAATTTCTTATTTAAGAAATAAATTAGGCTTTGAAGGTGTGACAATTTCTGATGATATGATAATGAAGGGTGCGACACAATTTGGATCTATAAATGCTTGTGAAATGGGAATTCGTGCAGGCTTGAATATGTTTATTTACAGAAATTCCACCCCTGAAACAATCAACATAATAGAAACAATTGCACAAAAAGCATTACAAGACAAAGAGCTTCAAGAAAGAATTGAATATTCATTCGAAAAAATAAATAATTTAAAACATAAATTCAAACTTATTAAATAATCAATGAATAATTGTCATTCTGAACTTGGTTCAAAATCTATACTTAATTTAGACCCTGAAAAAATTTCAGGGTGACGTAATACATTTTATTAATTTATAATGAAAACATCACTTTATTTTTGAATGTTGCAGTATCACCAGACTTTATCACAGCAGGAGTACCTTCTTTTAATCCAACTATCCATCCTACTGGATTCCATATCATTGCATGACCAATAATTCCAGCCCATTGACATCTCTCTCCGTGAATTTTTGTTCCAAAACTAACGGCTCTTAACGTACCAGTTGTATCTGGAAGAAATCCTTCCTTTATTATAATATATCCATATTTGCCCAAATTTCGAGCAGGACGAACTGATTTAATTATCGCATAACCACTAGCATCTTTACTAAAAATCAACTTATTATTTATATAAATATCTGAAGCCGGACGTATAGGAATTTTATCACCATTACTAGATGTTTCACTATCAACATCCTTTATAAAAACTATAGGAATCGGATAATTATCAGGAACTTCCACCATACTATAAACAGAATTTTGCATATTATTAAATATAGCAGATTGTGTATAAATATTAGAAGAATTACCATCAATAAACTTTTCTGAATTTACATTATTATTGTTATTATTTTGAAAATTATTAACCTGTTTATTAGAATCAGTTGTTTGAGGAACTATTTGCGTCTGATTGCCAGATTCAGATTTTATTTCATTCATGTTATTTGTATATGTAAATTGAGCTCTATCCGTTGTAGTAACTTGATTTCCCACATTTTGAGCAAATGAACATCCCTGCGCAACAAAAAAAGCAAATAATGTACACGCACTTATATATATAAATCTTCTCTTCATAAATTCTCCATGACTAACATAAAAAATAAGCTTCTTTTATTTTATATTTATCTAAATAAATTGTCAAAATATAAAAAACATCATTTCAGATACTTTTGTAAAATCAATTTTTTCAAAGCTTTTGAATACACAGCCTGAGGATCAATCTCCAAAACTTTATCCAAAGTTTCAACTGCTCCCTTATAATCCTCTAACTTCATTTGCACAACTGCTTTATAATAAAGCGCATCAACAAATTTCGGATCCAATTCAACAGCTTTATCAAGATCTTGCAATGCCAAATTTAACTTTTCATCACCTGCATTTTTATCCAAAAGCAAAACTTGAGCGCGATTGTAATATGCGTCAATCATTTTATGATTTAATTCAATAGCTTTTGTATAGTTTTCATAAGCAGGCTCTAATTCATTCAAGTTATGAAAAACTATTGCCAAAGAAAAATAAGGCATTGCACTATCAGGATTCAAAGCTATTGCTCTATTCAGAGAATGCAAGGCTTCATCAAATTTTCCCTCGTTAGTTTCCGAAATTCCTTTATCTAAATAAAATTTATAATCGTGCTCACTCACTTTTTTTATTCCTTTTTTTTATCTGTTTTTTATAATTAAACCACATAATGTATAAAACCTCAACCCGCCTTATGATATAATAAATCGTATGAATATTCTTTTTATAACAGATTTATATCCGGTAAGCGAAAATGAAAAAACAACGCCGAGAACACTTTTTGACTTTGTCCAAGAATGGGAAAAACAAGGGCATAACGTCAACGTTATAAAGCCGAATTTCATATTAAATTCTTTTTTGCGAGGAAAACCTTTTTATAAAACAGGACAATACGGAAAAGTATTCAATGTAAACTACTGGACACCGTTTTGGTTTAACATCAAACGTAAAATCCTAAATTTCCGAAATAATAAGATTCTGAAACAAGTTCAGAAAGACAGTGAACATGATAATTGTTTAGATGTCACCCTGAAATTTTTTCAGGGTCTACATTCAAAAAGGTTTTTAAAACAAATTCAAAATAATAATAATTCAACAGATAACAAAAAAGCTTGCTCTCCTGACTTTCTGGTTATCGCTCACATGCCATCAGGAATTTTATTCGCAGATAAACTTGGAATTCCGTTTGTCGCAGGTGTTCATAATTCAGATTTGGAAGTTTTGACAAATCCTTTATACAAATTTCATTTTCAAAAAAGACTTGAAAAAGCTTTGCGTAATGCAAAAGCAATAGCTTGCCGCTCATTTGTAATAAAAGACAAACTTCTTAAACTTCACCCTGAATTTGAAAATAAAACATTCGCTGCCCCATCAGGGATTAAAAAAGAAATAATAAAACAAGATTTTCAACCTCTAAATAAAGATAAAATCAAGGTTTTGACCTGCGCCAATTTCAAAAAAAGAAAAAATATTGACAAAGTGATAAAAGCCTGCAAAGGGCTTGAAAATATTGAATTGACAGTAATTGGAGATGGCAAAGGAAAAAATCAATTAAAAAAACTGGATACAAGTGTAAATTTTACAGGTTATCTTCCACATAACCAGGTTCTTGAAAAAATGCACAATAGCGATATTTTTATCCTGCCTAGCATTGGGGAAACCTTTGGTATGGTGTATTTAGAAGCCATGTCACAAGGCTGTATTACAATCTGTACAAAAGATGACGGGATTTCAGGCATTATCAAAAACGGCGAAAACGGATTTTTAACTCTCCCTAATGCAAATGACATAAAAAAAATAATTCTTAACATTAAAAACATGGATAATGACAGCCTAAATACCTTGCGCTACAATAGTTTTCAAACAATTCAGGAATACACTTCCGACAAATGTGCACGTGAATATTTGCAACAAATTTTTAAGATTTTGTAAAGATTTGACATCATTTGAGCATGTTTTTGGTAGTATAAAATCCGAGGGTTGGTAAGATAAATTTTTTATTAACCAATATCGAAGATTTTCGTAATACCCCGAAAGGAATAAATTTAATGAACAAAATTTTAATTGTACTTTTGACACTTTTATTTAACATTCAACAGGCAAACGCATTTGATATCGATGCTTTTATGGACAAAAATGTCGCGCCAATTTCCGATGCGATTGCGAGAGTAATATTCCATCCTGTGCATGTTTTTGGTGCCGATGTACCAATTATTATATTTTGGATTTTATTCGCAGGGATATTTTTCACATTCTATCTCAGAGGAATTGCTGTTTGGGGATTTAAACACGCAATTGATTTAGTATTCAAACCGAAAAAAAGTGATGACGGAACTGGTGAAGTTTCATCATTCCAAGCTTTGATGACAGCATTATCTGGAACAATCGGACTAGGCAGTATTGCAGGTGTTGCAATAGCTATTTCAATGGGTGGTCCTGGTGCAGCTTTTTGGATTATAGTTGGTGCACTTTTGGGTATGTCATTAAAATTTGTAGAAGCAGCATTAGCTGTTAAATACAGAAGATTTAACTTAGACGGTTCAATATCAGGCGGACCAATGCATTATATGGCACACGGTCTTACTCGTAAAAAGTTGAGATGGCTCGGTCAACCTTTATCTGTAATCTTTGCAATACTTTGTATTTGCGGAGGTATTACAGGTGGTAACATGATTCAAATCAATCAGGCAGCTAATCAGTTTGTTAACGTTTGCGGTGGAGAAAACGGATTTATGCATAATCTTCACTGGGTAATCGGGTTAGGTATGGCTATTGTTGTAGGTCTGATTGTTATTGGTGGTATTAAAAATATCGTTAAAGTTACAGAAAAAATCGTTCCTTTAAAGATTTTTATATACTTATTTGCAGCTATGGCAGTAATCATTTGCAATATAAAATTATTGCCTCACGCAGCTTGGATTATTGTAAAAGAAGCATTCAAACCTGAATCTGTATATGGCGGTATGTTTGTTGCAATGATTATGGGCTTGAGACGTTCTGTTCAATCTAACGAAGCAGGTACAGGTTCTGCTCCTATCGTTTATGCAACAGTAAAAACTGATGAACCTTTATCTCAAGGGTTTGTTGCATTGTTAGATCCGTTTTTAACAGGTTTTATGTGCACATTAACAGCTTTTGCAATTGTTATTACAGGTGTTTATAAAACTCACGTAGGTCATACTTCAGGTATTGAAATGACATCTGATGCAATTTCATCAGTAATGCCTTTCTTCCCAACACTTTTGGCAGGTATTGTTCTTTTATACGCTTTATCTACAATCATAAGCTGGGCATATTACGGTCAAAAATCTTGGAACTTCTTATTCGGAGAAGGAAAGAAAAGAACTCTTACATTCCAATTTATATATTGCGGATTTATATTAATAGGTTCTGTATTGAACGTAACTTCAGTTATTAACATTACTGATGCAATGATGATTGCAATGTCTTTACCAAATATTATTGCAATGTACATTTTAGCTCCTGAAGTAAAAAAAGACTTGGCAGAATATTGCAGAGTTCACCAATTAGGCAAATGGATTAACCGTGATTGGCTAAAGGCTGAAGCTGTTCCGGTTGAAAACGATGAAGAAGATGAGGTATCATGTCAGATCAACAAATTATCATAACAGTTTCAGGAGTTGACAAAATCGGGATTGTTGCAAAAGTTTCCGCTAAACTCGCTGAATATGAAGTTAATATTGAAGATATAAAACAAACTTTAATGCAAGGTCATTTTGTAATGTTTATGCTTTGCAATATTGAAAAATCAAAATTTTCTTTCAAAGAAATTAAAGAAGCCCTAACCAAAACAGGCGAAGAACTTGGTATGGAAATTTGGGTTCAAAGAAAAGAAATTTTTGATAATATGCACAATATTTAATCATTTTCAGAAGTTTCTTCTTCTGCAATAAAATCCATTAACAATTTATCACGAGATTTGATAGTTTTTAAAACATAGTTATAATCATCAATTGATGTGAGATTGTAATCATCTGTAATCTCGTAAGCAATTTGTTCAGGAGAAATATCACTTTCTAATTTTTGCAAATAAGAGTTAATATTTTGCTGTTCTTTTTCATCCAAATCAAATGCTTTTATCAAATTGTCGGATACCAAATTGTTTTTCATACTTTCAATTGCAAACGGAAGAAAAGTTTCAAGCAAACTATCATCTTCTTCAAATGCTTTCGACAATTTATTTACTGCTAAATTTTTGACAAATTCATTTTCCAATATATCAGCTTTTTCATCAGACAAATTCAATTCTTCAGCTACATTTTCAATAAAAGAACAGAATTTTTCATCGGTATCACAAGACAAACAAAATTCTTCTAAAGAATCATAATTGTTGTTTTTCAAAAACTGATTAACAACTTTTTTAAATTTATGACTATCCTGCTTTGATAATTCTAATTCTTTTGAAATCTCATTATAAAAAGTTTTGTCAAATTCATCGGCTTCATTATTATCAGCCCCGGTAAATTTTACTTGACTTCTGCCTAAAACTGACAAAACATTTAATTCGTTTTTAATATTATTTGGTCTGTAATTTTGATTATATACAGCATTGTTTGTATTTTGATGAGGTAAATTGTTATAACTAAAATAATTTATACTATTAATTTTCATATTTGTATTAAAAACAGACAAAATATTTTTTGCTATCGATTAGAATTTTTGTAAAATATTTCATAAGTTTTAATATTAAACTCTTGTTTTAGAATAGATATTATAAAATTTTTGGAAATTAAGAGTTTGTTTTCCGTCAACAACCCCTTGATTTAAAATATCTTCAACACGTTTTAAATCTTCAGGATTATCAGCTAAATCCTTGAGAAATCCTGATAAATATTTATCAATTTTAGTACAACTATATTTATCCTTTTCAATAAAATAGTTGTCATCAACAATATCAAAAATCTTTTTGGCAACATCTTTATTTTTACTATTAACAGAATTTAAAATATTTTCAATTTTCTTCCAATCATCAAACACAACATAATCAGTGATTTTTAAATCGGAATAACTTTTGCACTTTTTAGTAGTTAATAAAGTGTCAATTAAATCTATATTATCTTTATTTGTGGATTTAATAAGCGATAATATATTTTCATCTATATCTTTTGTACTTTTCAAAGCAAAAAGTTTTTTATAGGTTTGGTAATTATCTTCTTTAGCTGAATTTAAAAATGAGACTATATCCTCTGTTTTATATCTAAATTGTCCTGTTCCATCAGATTTTTCCAAATTTAAGAATAATTCGGCACAATTTGGATTTTTTGTCTTTTCTAATTGAGCTTCAATTAACTTAATATCATTAATACCAAGTTCAGTTTTACCATTTTTTATTCTTGTTGAAAGTAGCATTTGATAAATATCTACATTATCTTTGTTAATATGTTTCAAGCAATTTACAAGTTCATTTGTTCCATCAATTTTTGCAATATCAATCAATTGAGCAGCAACTTTATCATTATCCGGATTTATTGTTTTTAAAATTTGTAGCATATCAGATGTTGAAACAGTTTCAACAACACCATATTTTTTTTCAGATTTCTTTGCTAGTTGCTCTAAATATTTCAAATTAAATTCATTCGTATTTGTCAACAGATCTGTAATTTCTGAGAGATTAAATCTGTGATTATTCGAATTTATAGACCAAGAACGTTCATTTTTCATTTTTACTAACTGCTTCAATATAAGAAAATTGTCATCAGTTAATTTTTCATTAATAGTATGAATTTCATTTTTATTTGAAAATAACTTGCCCTTAGGATCATTTTTCTTTATAAAATTATATAACGCATCATCTATTTCACCTTTTTTTATTCCACAAGCAAGTTTATGAAAATATCTATCATACAGCTTGACGCCACCAAATGTTCCACCGGCTACAAGAAGAGAAAGTCCAGCCAACAAAGCCACAACATTACCAAAACCTGTTGACTTTTTGTTCTTCTTATTAGAAAGTTCAACAGAATCATAAGGCATTGGTGCCGTTTTGACAGGAATAGATGATGATTTCCCATCCCCCTGGACAGAAAGCTTATTATTTTTCAGTTGTGTAACGTCAGAAATTCCTTCCATGAAAAACCTTTCCCAATATATTAAAGATTTAATATAATTAAAAATTGCTACAATTGATTTATACGCTTAATAAAAAGTAACAAAATATAAATTTATGACAATTTTAATATTTATGATTTTTTATAAATAATATAGGGGAAACAATGTCTGAATATATTGTCAAAAATCACATTAATAATATACAATTTACTGCCAATAAACCTGAAGACAAAGGAAAAGGTAAAAAGACAAACATTCAACCTGCAATAAATTCTAACAATGATATGAATGATGTTTATATCTCTTCGAAGAAAAAAAGAGGTTTTATTGCAAAATTTTACGGATTTATAAACAAAATCATTCCACTTGGACTTTCTGATAAAAAAGTAAAAAAGAAATTAATTGAATACCAAGAAGGCAAACTTTCAAAACAAGATACAAAAAAATATATTGACCGTTATGAAAATGCAAACTTTAACAGCTCAGAAATCACTATTGATACATTAGCTTCATTATCAGCCATTGGAGTAGGTTTTTTAGGCAAAAAAGCTAAAACTTTAATGAATATTTTTACTCCTAAATATAAAAAATACGCATTCGCACTTACTGCCGGAGCATCTGTATTGACTGCTTTAGCAGTGAAAATGGGGTTAAAAAGTATTGATTCCCTTGGTATGGACAAAAATGTAAGAAAAGAACAAAAGAGAACAAAAGAAAATCTTATATCAGGAACATTAGATGGAGTATCAGGATTTATCTCCTCACTTAATCCAATGTTAATTCCTGCAGGTATAGCGATTAATGCATTCACAAGATATATAACCGATAAAAAAGATGATGCAACATTGCCATCAATAAGTGATTTTCTTGAAAAGCAAAAGGATTCAGCGGGTATAGGGCTTCTTGGTCTTGCCGGAGTTTCAATTGCAGCAGCAAGAGGTCACTTGAAAATAGCTGAAATTAAAAAATCAATTCAATTATCAAAATTAAATCAACAACATGTCATAAGCTATAAACCGCCAAAAGGGCAACTTACAGAATTCCAACAACTTGCCCGTGATATTGGCTATGATCTTGGAGTAATTATAAAGGGTGACAAGTTTGATCCAACAGGAATCCCAAAACTTGATGAAGACTTTATGAAAATATTACTTGAAAAAGGTCAAAATGGTAATATTGAAGGTAAAATCAGAAAACTTGAAGAAGAAAATATTTTCTTGCCAAAATATTTACAAACTGTTATCGATATACCAGATGATAAACAAACTAAGCTAGTAAAACAAATTGACCAACTTGTGGAAGGCTATAACGAAAGAAAAAATAACTCATCATATAACGGAAGAGAATTCAAATTTTCATTTGAAACTTCCGGAATAGATAAAGCTCTTGAAGAACTTGATAAAAAAGGTATGGATATCAATGGGTTCAAAGATCTTCAACAAATATTAAAACATATTAAAAGCTCATGTCCTACATCAAGAAGTATTGAAGATGCTCAAAGAATGCTCGATACCGAATATAATGGAAAATATAAAATAGAAAAACTTCTCGGCGTTGGCTCAGTTGCTGAATCTTATCTTATTAGAGATAATGCAAATAATGAATATGTAGCAAAACTAACAAAACAACACTTCCTTGACAGAGATAAAATCGCAGCAGACAAGGCAAAAATTGTAGCAAAAATTGATTTGAGAGCTAAAGATGATTATTCATTATTTACCTCAAAGCAAACAATTAAGACTAAGGAAAGAAAAGAATACGACCTTAATCAGATTGATAACATGTACAAAGTTTGGGGAAATGAAATTCACCTGAACCAAGAAGCAGTTTCTGCAAAAGAAATAGGTGAACAAGCAGCAACATTCCAACCTGTTGGAGTTATTGATGCAAAGAAAAATATCTTTATTATGGAAAAAGCTCAAGGTTATCAACTTGATAGTGATAAAATCACTCAAAAATGGAAAGAAGCAAACTTGAGTGAAAATGATTTTAAAAACTTTATTGAAAATTATGTACAAGTTTATTGCGAACAATTATTCAGCTTACCTAAAAAGGGTATGAAAGTAGTTCAATCAGACCCTCACGGTGGCAATATTTTAGTTGATATAGACAAAATCAAAAATCTTAAACAAGGTTCTAAACCTATTACAATTATTGACTACGGAAATACAACCAAAACAACACAAACTCAAGCTATCAAAAATTTATTTAACCATATCGATTATTTGGTAGGCAATACAGATGCAATTGCAGAAGCAATGCTTGAAGGTGCTAAACTTGGAAATAATAACAAAAAAACTATTATAAAAGAAATGTCAAAAGCACTAAAAGATAATATTTATAATACAGATACAAAAATAGATGTTGACAACCCAGTCAAAATATTCTCAACAGTCAACAGTTTTTGTCTTGATTTTATGCAAAAGAAAAACATAATACCTAATGCTTCACACATTAATCAAATGAAAGCAGAAGAAACATATATTATTTCAAATCTTGGCTGTTTACAAAATATTGCTCAAAGCTGCGGATACGATTTATCAAAAGCTATAGACAAAAATGTAATTATAAAACAACTTGTAAATGAAATGTCTAAAGCAACTCAAGATGCAATTAAAATTAATCCTAAATTAACTGCACAAGAAATCTCTAAACGTTATAAATTCTTTGTGAACAATACAGAAGAAGCTCTAAGTAGTTTAGGAATAAACTTTGGGATTTTATAATTCAATCCTTAAGTAATGTGTAAATATTCCTTTTTTCACATTTAATGCTATAATAATTTTGAGAATAGTTTTTATGATGAGTCAAACCAAAAAATTATCAATAGCATTCTATTGGCACATGCATCAGCCTGTTTATCAACTTTCACCACAGGGAGATTATTTAATGCCTTGGGTTAGACTGCATGCCATCAAAGATTATCTTGATATGGTGCTTATTGTAGACAAATTTAAACATCTTAAATTGAATTTTAATCTTGTTCCTGTATTATTGGACGCTCTTATAGATTACGGCGAAAACGGGATGCACGACATTCATTCAAGATTAACGATTACCGATATAGATGATTTGTCAGACGATGACAAAGAATTTATTATAAATAACTTTTTTGACGCAAATTTTCATTCAATGATTTTGCCTAATGAAGAATATTACAGGCTGTTCCAAAAATATCAAACAAATGATGAAACTGATATCAACGTATTTTCAGCGCAGGAATATTCAGATTTAATGGCATTATTTAATCTTGCCTGGTTTGATCCGATATTCAAAAACCAGTATCCAGAATTAAAAAAACTCATTAAAAAAGGGAAAAATTACACACTTGAAGACAGAATAAAAATTATTGATATTCAACGAGATATAATCAGAAAAATTATTCCGACTTACAGAGAATATATCAAAAAAGGTAAAATTGAAGTAACCACAAGCCCTTATTATCATCCGATTTTGCCAATTTTACTTGATATAAAAAGTATTAAAAAATCAGCAGACAGCGATTTGCCAACAAATCTTAAAATGGAACTTGATGCCAAAATGCAAACTCAAATGGCACTTGATAGAGTTGAAGAATTGTTAGGCAAACGTCCTCAAGGGATTTGGCCATCAGAACAGTGCGTTAACCCCAAAGTTATGGAAATGCTGAAAGAACTCGGCGTAAAATGGACAATATCTGATGAAGGAATTTTATCAAATTCTATTAAATTTGAATTTGTCAGAGATTTCAGAGGCTACCTGGAAGATCCTTATCACCTTGTAAAATCTTATGACTACAAAGGAACAAAAATAATTTTCAGAGATTCGGTAATTCCAAATCTGATAAGTTTTGAATATCCGAACCACCCTGCAGAAGCAACTGCAAACGATTTGTACGACAGAATTAAAGTTATACAAAGCAAACTTTTGACATCACCTGACGAAAACCACCTTCTTACAATTGCAATGGATGGTGAAAATTGTTGGGAAAATTACACACAAGATGGCGAAACATTCTTAAAAACGATTTATTCTCTAATTGAAGATGATCCGACTCTTGAAACCGTTTTGATTAGCGATTATCTTGAAAAAGATACCCCAAAACCTTTGAATAAATTAAGTTCGGGCTCTTGGATTAACAGGAACTTTAAATTATGGATTGATGAACCGTTGAAAAATCTTGCATGGACATATTTAAAACAAGTTCGAGATGATTTTTGCGCTTTTGTAAAACAAAATCCGCTTAACCCAAATATTGAAGCTGCAAGACGCGAACTATTTATCTGCGAAGGTAGTGACTGGTTCTGGTGGTATGGCGAGCCAAACGATTCAGGGCGAGATAACATTTTTGATTACATTTTTAGGGAACATTTGAAAAATATTTACTTATATCTAGGTCTGAAACCTCCTGAATATCTTGATTCACCGCTTTTGTCAGTAATTTCTAAACCTTCGAGATACCCAAAAGGTGAAATTACTCCACTTTTAGACGGTAAAGAACATGATAATGATGAAACTTGGCTAAACGCAGGCTGTATAAAAATTCCTGACGGACCTGTTTTAGATGAATTCAAATTCTATGACAAAATCTGTTTCGGTTACGACAAAGATAATTTGTATTTAAGATTTTACGTAAACGATTACAACAAAGATTTAATTAAAAACTCAAAACGAGTAAGTCAAATGTACATCTATATGAGAAACCAAAATAAAAAGCAATCACTTTCTCCAATAAGAATTGTACAAAAAACCGAAAGTATTCTCCCAATATCAAAAGAAAAATTCCATAATGAAATGCAAGTTTCAATATACAACGGAGAAATTAACCTCATAAGACTTGTAAAAGCCCTCCCAAATAATTTATGGGCAATAGCATCTCCAAAGAATATTACCGCAATATATGATAAAGTGTTGGATGTAAGTGTTCCGTTTGACGATATCGGAATAGACAAAGGCGATACATTGGAATTTTTATTTGTTAATGCAACATTCGGAGTTAAAGATTACTTTATTCCAAATGAAATGTTATTAACAATAAAAAGAATGTAACAAAATCTTAATAAAACAGAACAAAAGATTAAAGTTTTTTTATTTTTGGACGTTATAAAAAACAGCAAAGGGAAATTATATATGGTTGATTTTAACAGTGACATACCTAATGGATTACCAAAACTAGACAAAGATTATTGGGCTAAACAAAAAGGGACCGATAACCAAAATCAAGATCCGCTTTTTGATGTAAATACAAAATTTACTCTTGAAAACGACCTTGCAAAAATTTCAGTTTTCAATGGTAAGAAAAAATAAGTTTTATACTTTCCTCCTTTTCCTCGATATTTTATAAAAAAAGAACCTTATTTATAAAAGGTTCTTTTTTATGCAAAATAATATCGCACAAATTTATTTACCTGTCGAGCCAAATCCGCCTTCACCGCGCGATGTTGAAGAAAGTTCAACTGCAACTTTTATTTCTGCCTGCTCAACTTTTGCAATAACCATTTGAGCAATTCTTTCATCAGGCTGAATTGTATAAGTTTCATTTGACAAATTTACAACAGGCACACAAATTTCGCCCCTATAATCTTCATCAATAGTTCCGATACAATTAATCAACGTAATACCGTGTTTTATTGACAAGCCTGAACGAGGTCTTACTTGAGCTTCGTATCCGTGTTCGAGTTCAATTTTCAACCCTGTCGGAACAAGTTTTCTTTCCAACGGTTTCAATGTAATCGGCTCAGATATAGCGGCACATAAATCCATGCCAGCAGCGCCTTCAGTTTTGTATTCCGGAAGGAATTTGTTATGCGGTAATCTTTCTATTTTCAATACTGTCATATTATTTCTCTCTAAATGTTATTAAACTTTTACTGATTTCAAATCATCTTCAACCTTAGATAAAACTTCATCTAATTTTGAAGCATCTTTTATACCGCCTTGAGCAAAGTTTGGTCTGCCGCCGCCGTTTGCACCTGTTGCTCGAGCAATTTCTCCGACAATTTTGCCCGCATTAACACCTTTTTTAACAAAGCTGTCAGATACTTTTACGGCTACTGTTTTCTCTGATGCAAGAATTATTATGCTTTCACCAAACTTGTTAGACATAAATTCAATACCTGTTTTAATAGCGTTTCCATCAAAGTTTTCAACTTTTGAGATGAATAATTTTCCGCCATCAATATCTTGAGCTTTTGATAAGAAGGTTGCAAATTTTGCACGTGCATTTTCTTCTTTTGCTTTAACCAATTCTTTTTGAAGTTCTCTATTTTCTTCCTGAAGTTTTTCTATACGTTCAATAACTTCTTCTGAGTGAACTTTGAACATTTGAGAAAGTTTATCCATTTCTTTAACTCTTTCGTTCATATAATCAAAAGCAGCATTTGATACAACAGCTTCAATACGTCTTGTACCTGCGGCAATTGCACCTTCTGAAACGATTTTGAACATTCTCAAATCTCTTGTATTTCTAGCATGAGTTCCTGCACAGAATTCTTTTGAAATACATTTATCACCACTGCCCATAGATACAACTCTGACTATATCTTCATATTTTTCACCAAACAATGCAACAGCACCTGTAAGTTTAGCTTTTTCAATATCCATTTCTTGAGTTGTAACGTCAAGACCTTGAGAAATCCAATTATTAACGATACTTTCAACTTTCGCAATTTCATTTTCCTTCATTGCACGAGAGAATGTAAAGTCAAAACGCATTCTGTTTTCTTCAACCTGAGAACCTGCTTGCTTAACCTCATCACCCAATACTTGAGTTAATGCAGCTTGAAGCAAGTGAGCAGATGAGTGGTGAAGTCTGATTTCTTCACGTCTTGGAACATCAATTTTTGCTTTAACACTTTCACCTATTGTAATTTCACCATTAACGATTTGGCAACGATGTACAAACAATTTGTTTACTTTGAAAGTTGTAAGAACATCAAGCTTCAATTCTTGTCCGTTAGTCTTTGAATCTTCGATTACACCGCTGTCACCAACTTGACCACCGCATTCAGCATAGAATGGAGTTTTGTCTAAAACGACATCAACATAACCTTCTCCATCAATTGTTGCAAGAATTTTAGCATCACATTCATTTTCTGTGTAACCGACAAATTCTGATGAGCCCACTTGTTGTTCAAGTTTAGCGTATTTCATATCACCTGTTACACTAATTTTTGCAGCAGCAGCTTTTGCACGATCTTTTTGCTCTTGCATAGCTAATTTATAACCTGCTTCATCAACTTTCAAACCATTTTCTTCTGCGATTTCTTTTGTTAATTCAAACGGGAATCCATAAGTATCATAAAGTTTGAACGCACTTTCGCCATCAATATCTTTTTTCGCAGAAATAAATTCATCCAACATTTTATAACCGCGATCAAGTGTTTTTGCGAAACGATCTTCTTCTTTTTTGATTGTATCAACGATTTTAGCTTTATTCTTAACTAAATCAGGATAAGCTTCACCGTAATTTTCAACAACAACATCTACAAGTTTGTATAAGAACGGCAAATCCATACCTAAGATTTTTCCATGACGCAATGCACGTCTTAAAATCATTCTCAATACATAACTTCTTCCTTCATTACCCGGGATAACTCCGTCTGAAATCAAGAAAGTTACACATCTTGCATGGTCTGTGATAATTCTCAAAGAAATATCTGTTTTTTCAGATTTTTTATAAGGCACACCGCTCATTTCAGAAACCTTATCCATAATAGGTTTTAAAAGATCAGTTTCAAAAGTAGATGCAACCCCTTGGCATACCATAGCAATACGTTCAAGTCCCATACCTGTATCAACATTTTTCTTGCCTAAAGGAGATTGATTACCTTCTTCATCTTGGTACAATTCTGTGAATACAAGGTTCCAAATTTCAACCCATCTGTCGCATTCACAAGTATCAATTCCGCAGCCTCTAGGATCATCACATTTGTATTGTTCGCCTAAATCGTAGTGAATTTCTGAACAAGGTCCGCAAGAACCTGATGCACCGGGAGGGCCCCAGAAATTATCTTTTTTACCTTTACGTTTAATACGTTCATCAGGGACACCAACGCTTCTCCAGATTTCATAAGCTTCGTCATCTGTTTCAAAAATTGTAATCCACAATCTGTCTTTATCAAGCTTTAAAACCTCAGTTACAAATTCCCAAGCCCAAGGAATAACTTCTTTTTTATAATAATCACCGAAAGAAAAGTTACCTAACATTTCAAAGAATGTATGATGTCTTGGAGTTCTTCCAACATTTTCGATATCAGAATCTTTGCCGCCAGCTCTGGCACATTTTTGGCAAGAAGTAGCTCTTGCAGGTTCATAAGGACAAGGTTGAATTCCTAAAAATATCGGTAAAAATTGTAACATACCTGCAGTTGTCAATAAAACTGTCGGATTGTCAGGCACAAGACTTGAGCTTTCAACGACAGTGTGTTGATGTTTATTCTTGAAATAATCTAAATATAATTTTCTTATTTGATTTCCGGTTAGCATAATCTAATTCCCTTATAATTTTCTACATTATAAAAAAATTATATCTTAAACAAAAAACTCTTGCAAAAAACAAACAAAAAAGCCTTAATTTTGTTAAATAAACTTTCACAAAACTAAGGCTCTATACAAATTTTATTTATTATTTTTATTTTTTAAATTTATCAAAAGTATCATCCTTTTTTGGCATATCCAAAATAGTTTTATCTTGAATATCAGGTTTTTGTTCTTCTATTGTTTTTTTAGGATTTACAATTTTATCCACAATTCCAGGCTTATTTTTAATTATTGATGGAATATCCGGTTTAGGTAGAGTTTCTGATGGCAAAGGTTTCTCGTCCGTTGGATAAAATGGCTCTTCGTTCGTTGGATAAACTGGTTTCTCTTCTACTGGAGAATAAGAATTAATTTCAGCTTCAATTTCTCTGCGTTTTTGTTCTAATTCTCCGTCCCCCAAAATCAATTGATCTGAGAAATTTGCTAAATCATCCAGTAATTCTTTCTTTCTCTCATGTGGAAGATCTGATGAGAGAATAGCATTTTTCATAGTATTAACCTTGTTAACTGTTTCTGTCGTATGCGTTTTATGTTTATTTGTTACTGCATCAGAAACTTTAGATGAATAACCTTCAAGTTCTTGAGTTTCTTTTGCATTTTTACGTACTTCTTTTCGAGTTGCTGTTCCTTCTTCTTTAACAGTATTTTTTATTTCGGCAGCTTCTTCATGAACAGCTTGACTAATTTTCTCTCCTTCTCTACGAACAGTATTACGAGTCATAATACCTTCATTAATAACAGTTGCTCTTGTTGCTGCACCCTCTTGATGAACTGCTCTACGAGTTGCAGCGCCTTCATTATGAACTGCACGACGAGTTGCGGCACCTTCATTGTGAACTGCACGACGAGTTGCAGCTCCCTCTCTATCAACATTTGCATTAATGTCTTTAGCATTTTTATTATCATTTGCCATTATTTCATCACCGACTTCTTGAGTAATTGTTGCGTTAATCGCAGCATTAGAATCGCTATTTGTCATAATCATTTTTGCAAGTTCTTCATTTGTTTTGCTTTCAGCATTTCTATATTGTTCAGAAACCTTTTGAGCCCAACCGTTTAAATCAGAAACATACTTTGTTAGATTGTCTTTATACTCGGGAGCCATAAAATTTGGTCTCTGACCTAAATTTTCAGGGATAAACCCGCTATTGTCACCATGAGATCTTACAAAACCTTCTTTAGCAGTGTTAATAATTGCATACGCTTTAGTTTCTGCAGATTTTGCAGTTTCAACTGCATTATTTTTTCGTCCAAACTGGCTTTTATAAGCATCATTAATGGAATCTGTAAGTTTTTCAAGATTTTTTTTAGTTTCTTTAAAATTTTCACCTTCAATATCTTCAGAAGCAATCTCTAAACCATATTTTTCCGGAGAGAACCCCATTTCTTTACATTGTTGTTGAAAAAACACCATTTCAGTTTTACTTAATGTTTTACCCCCATAAACATTGGCATTTTTTGCCAAAGCATACAAAGGTGTACCTTTTAATTGGGAAATTTCAAATCCTGCTGTCATAAATTTTCTCCTTTAAGATTTTATGCATACACTAACAAATAAGGGGTACGGCAGCAAGAATAAAAAACTTTAAAAAATTGGGAAAAGAAATTAACATAAGTTTACACACAAAATTTTCAAATAATCTTGCAAAGAAAAATTTTTGTGTTAACATAAGACTTATGAGGGATTATACAGGTACCCCACGAAACCAAACACTTGTCTAAGCCCTCTGGATCCAAGCCCGAGTAGCTCAGCTGGATAGAGCAACCGCCTTCTAAGCGGTAGGTCATGCGTTCGAATCGCATCTCGGGTAAATAAAAAGAGGATAGGATTTTTTCCTAATCCTCTTTTTATTTTGCTTACGATAGCGATGAGATAAACCTATTTTGCGTTCGGCGGATTTTTTGCAGAGAGCGGAGGTCTTTTGCCAAAAGAATATTTATTCTTGCAGGCAAAAACCGAAGTCTCGTTTAACGCAAAAAATCCAAGAAAAATCGCATCTCGGATAAATAGATAGCGATGAGAGCGCACAATTGCGTAGCAATTTAAAGCGTTCGAGCGCGAGGAAGCTGAGGCTGGAGTATTATGCGAAAGATATTATCTTGATGCAAAATACGAAATTGCCGTTATATGCGACCGAGCAAGAAAATCGCATCCAGGGTAAATAAAAAGATTTTTCCTAATCTTCTTTTTATTTTGCTTGCAATAGCGAAGAGAATGTCAGTTTGCGTTCTTGGATTTTTTGCAGAAAACTAAGTGATTAATCGAATGTTTAACAAATAGGTACTTTATATTAATCGTACCAAGAATAACCATAATCACCTAAACTTTTTTTAGAGATTTGTTTTCTTAATTTTTCCAATTGATCCAGTTCTTTAGCCGTTATAACTTCTCCAATTTTTGGCCCACCATACTTTAGATATTTTGCCGTAACTATAGGCGAAAATTCAAAACCTTGAGCAGCAAGATTAAAGTAATCAGCCATAAACTCTTCCCTATTTAACTGGCTATTTGGCAAATAAAAATCTTCAGGCGTTTTTTTGAATTTTCTTGCAATTTTATTTAAAGTTCTTCTAATTTCTTGTGCTTTTTCTGAATTTTTTGCTTCCGCAACGCGTTCTTTTGTTGTGTTATAGAAAGGATTATGTTTAAAATATCCTTCTTTATAAGCACGTGCATAATCACTTCGTAAAGCTATTTGTTCTTCTTTACTTAGATGGCATAACATGTGATCTTTGTATCTGTTTTTTACGAAAGGTATACGTTTCAACCAAGTCCCAAACATAAACTTATAATTATCTTTTCCCATTCTTAATCCAAAGGGAGAAAAAGGATGTACAAATTTATTTTGTATACATCTTTTTAAATGACCGGTTTCATGTATTGGAACTCTAAAATCTATTGTATTTATACATCTAGGATTGTATAATATACTTTTACCCAACGTAATAGCTTGAAATCCACCTTTTCTAGGTAAGAGATGTTCCCAGAATTCTAAATGTTTAGGTATATCATATCCTTTTTTGCCAAGAAAACGATGAAAAGCTTCTAGGAATTCAGTTGTTTGTAATGTTTCTAAAGTTTCTTTTTTGTATCCATTAGCCTTAACTACAGATTTCGAAACTTTCCCTATAATTATATCTGAACAGGACGTTTGATTAAGATGTGCACTCCAATCTTTAACAATACCTCTATATTGCTTATAATTCATTCTATTATTAATGAATCTACCACATAAATTTTTTCCAAGTCTTAAATATACACCGTAACTCATTTTAAAATTCCTTATTTTCCCTACATAAATATATAAAGTATTTTTCTAATAAAAAATTGTTAATTTATTACAGAATATATGCAACATTTTTTAACAACCAAGTTCGGAAATTGTCATATCTCGGGTAAATAAAACAGGACGGGATTTATCTCGTCCTGTTTTATTTAAAATAGATTTTATCTAAAAATCTTAATATACTCTTCAAACACATAAAAACGATTTCTGTTAAACCCGGTTTTTTCTTGTAATATTCCTACTTCTACAAATGCTTTGAGTAGTCCATTTACTGTTGCAGGAGTGATTCCAAGCCCTTCGCTTACAAGTTTGGAATTAACTTTGGGCTTAGAATATAATAATTCTAATAATCTTTGACCATTTGTTGCTTTTTTACCAATTTTAGTCAATTTATTTTCAACATCTTTTTTAAGTTTAATAATTTCATCAAAAGTTTTGATACTGTTTTTTGATGTTTCAATTACTCCTGTTAAAAAGAATTTGAGCCATTGAGTAATGTTATCATTCTGCTTGACCATTGAAAGCGAATCATAGTATGACATTCTGTTCTTTTCAAAAAAGTCAGAAATGTATAAAACGGGTTTATTCAATAATCCGGTACTTATCAAATAAAGAATTATCAAAAGTCTTCCGGTTCTACCGTTTCCATCTAAAAACGGGTGAATTGTCTCAAATTGATAATGTGCTATACCTGCTCTAATAAGTTCAGGTACTTGGATGTATTCATTATGTAAAAATTTTTCAATATCACTTAGTAAATCAGGCAAAAGATTAGGTTCAGGGGGAACAAAAAATGCATCCTGTAAAGAAGAACCACCTATCCAATTCTGAGTTTTACGGATTTCTCCAGGAGTTTTATGTGCACCCCTGACACCCTGCAATAATATTTTATGAGCTTCTTTTAAAAGCCTCATTGATAGCGGTAACTCATTTAACATTTCTACTGAATAATTAATAGCTTGAATGTAATTTTGTACTTCATGCCAATCATCTCTTAATTCGGGTTTAACTTGTTCAACAGGAGATATTGCATCTTCAAAAGTTGTTCTTGTTCCTTCAATTCTATTTGAATTTGTAGCTTCTTTTGTTGCATACATCTTAATAAAGAAATCTATATCAGGGATTAAATCAGCATAAGAATTTAGTTTGCCTAACCACAGGCTTGCATCTTGAAGCAAACTTGATAATTCTTCTAACTTCCAATCAATATCCTCATTAATAAATGATGGTACAAAAGGCTTGTAACCTTTATGTAAAATATATGTTCCTGCTTTATATTCTTTCATTATAATTCTGCCATATTTTAGTTTAAGTGATTATTGTAAATTATAGCATATTTATAATTTAGTTTCAATAGATTAAGCAATATTTTCAACCAACCAAGTTCGAAAATTGTCATATCTCGGGTAAATTAATAAAAAGTAAGCGGGTTTAAAACCCGCTTTTTTAGTATTATTAAAGGCATATAAAAATATTCAATTTTGTCTGATGGATACTCTTTTATGGTTTTATTAACATTAATATTTCTAAAATAAATACCCAATAAATAATTTATCACAGCAGTAAGCAATCCTGCCACAATATATATTAATAAAATTAAATTATCTAAATTAATTCTTCCTTGTTGTAGCAAAATCATAACTCCCAGCTTTAGCATAATCAAAATATAAACTAATGTTTACCCCACCATTTATGAAAATGATTCCATTTTTTCTCATGTTTTGGTTTGTGCTTTTTCTTATGCTTTGGTTTCGGCTTATGTTTATGACATTTATGATCATCACATCTTTCATACGAATCTGATGTTTTAAACATAACCTCAGTATTATTTCGTCTTAAACCAAACCAAGTGAAATCACCGTGCGCACTTGCAACTGTATAAGATGAAGTAACGAGAATACAAACCAACATTATTAAAAACTTTTTTAACATATAACCTCCAAAAACTTCCTTAGAAAGTTATTATCCGATGTTATAAATTTTTTGTCAAGTTTAGTTTTGTTAAGAGAGTCAATTTTAATTCACTTTTCTAAAAATTAAATTCGAAAATTAAAATAGATAATACTACTGACAGTTTTTTTACAAAAAGCTTTTTATAATACAAATTCTTTTTTAATATTAAACGCTTCAAATATCTTTTTTTGCATTTTTCAATTCAATAAAATGCTCAATATTACGGTATTTAAAAACTTTAGCAGGGTTGCCTCCTGCTATTGCATAAGGAGGTATTTCACCGTGAACTACTGCTCCAGCCTGAATTATAGCACCCTCACCAATAACTGTACCAGGTAATATTATTACTTTTGCACCTATCCACACAAAATCACCAATAATAACACCTTTCTTTATTGATGTACCATCATATGGAATATCATTGCCCTCATAATTATGACTTGATGATATTATTTGTGAATCAAAACCAGCAACAAAATAATTCCCTAATACAACATCCCCATTACCACTTATTCTCATTCCATTTAACTTTACATGGTCTTTAATTACAGTATTTTTATTAACAGTAGAAAATCTTGAACATTGGAAATTTTTACCAATTGATTTAGCTGTAAATATTATCTGTATACTGTTGCAAAACTGTCTAAACCAGATTCGTATAAATTTTATTGGAATTAAACAGGATAAAATTTTAATCATCTTTGTTACCGAAAAAATTATATAAGAATAAAAGTATCATGTCAATCACTTTTTTATATTAATGTGCCTTATAAGAGGTTTTTAAAAAATACTTTATACGATAACCTTATAATGAGGGAAATTATGTTTTTTATTGACAAAAACAATATAGGAACTGTTATAAAAAATGCTCGGAAAAAAGCGGGACTCAAGCAATACGAACTTGCAGAAATGGCCGGTTTTTCAGAAAAACATTTATGCAGAATTGAAAATGGGAAATACCTTCCAAAACTTGAACACTTTTTAAGTATAGTATCTATACTGAATCTTAAACTGGAAGATTTTGGAATTAATTCTGATGAGAAACACATTTCCCAAGAAAAAAATATTCTTATAAATAAAATTCTAACAAGCGATGATAAACTTGTTAAAATTTATTTTGAAATTTTCGAAAGTATTGATAAAATCATTAATTTTAACAAAAATAAAATGATTTAAAACATTACTAAATTCTATTATTTAATCTACAAACTTTTTAAAATTGCATTCTTTTGATTGTTATGTTACCGTTATAATAGAAGTAGAGATAAATTTATCTGTAAATTTACGGAGGGAATATGAATACTGATACCCCGCTTATTCATAATGAAAAACATTTTAATCCTTGGATTGTTATGATTCCGGTTATGCTTTCGGTTTTTATGTTTGCATTAGACGAAACAATTTCAAATGTCGCATTACCTTATATGGCAGGTAGCTTTTCTATTAGCCATAACGAATCTACTTGGATTATTACAAGTTATCTGGTCGCAAGCGGTGTTGTTATACCTGCTGTTGACTTTTTCTCAAAACTTATGGGTAGAAAAACTTATTTTTTGATAAGTGTTACTATATTTACGATTGCATCTGTTCTTTGCGGACTGTCTAAATCTATGGCAATGATTTTGTTCGCAAGAATTTTGCAAGGTATAGGCGGTGGTGGAATTATGCCTATTTCTCAGGCTATAATTTTTGAAATCTTCCCGAAAGAAAAACGTGCCGCTGCGATGGCTGTATTCGGTTTAGGTGTTGTTATGGCGCCGATTATGGGGCCGGCTCTTGGGGGGTGGCTTACTGAAACCTGGTCATGGCCTTTTATTTACTTTATCAACGTACCGTTTGGAATTGTAGCTTTCCACTTAATCAAAAAACTTGTATTTGACCCGCCTTATGCAAGAAAACAAAAAAATGTCACAATGGATTATTCAGGATTTTTCTTCCTGTGCGTTTGGCTTTTGACCTTACAGATTGTACTTGATAAAGGTAACGATGCCGATTGGTTCGGGGCTGCTTGGATTTGCAAAACATTCGCTATTTCTATGATGGCAATGGTTGCATTCTTTACTATCCAAGTTAAAAAAGAAAAACCGCTAATTGATTTATCTATTTTGAAAGATAAAAACTTCTTCTTCGGAACTATTGTACTAATGGTATTGATGGGCGTTATGATGGCGTCTGCTGCAATATTACCTTCTATGTTGCAACAGTTGATGGGTTATACATCTTTCTTAAGCGGTATTTCAATGGTGCCAAGAGGAGCAGGTTGTCTTTTGGCAACGGTTATATGCGGTGTTCTTACAACAAAAATCGGGACAAAACCACTTATTATTGCAGGGTTAATAATCCTTGGAATTGGCGGATTGATGTTTGGAGAGATTAATACAACCATTGCTTTGGTTGATATTGCACTGCCAAATATGGTATTCGGGCTCGGAATGATTATGGCAATGGTTCCGATGATGAACGTATCTTGCAGCACATTAACCAACGACCAACAAACAAATGCCGCAGGTGTTCAAAACCTTTTGAAAAACATAGGTGCAGCTGTTGGTACATCTCTTGCAACAACTATGATTTCCCGTTTTGGACAGGTTCACCAAATGATGATGGTTGGGCATTTGAATTTTTCAAATGACGTTTATACACAAAAACTAAATAGCTTGGCTGCAAGTTTTGCATCAAGCACAGATATGTCAACAGCTTTAAATATGGCTCAAGGGCAACTTTACAATCAACTTTTACAACAATCAAGCCTTTGGGGCTATGTTGAAACCTTCAGATATTTCGGGATAGCAGCATTCGTCATAATCCCGCTTGTTGTTCTGTTTATTAAACATAAAAGAACTGCTTAAAAATATTACCTTGTAGCATATAGAAATTACAGTTTCCCTCTTTTTTAATAATATTAAAAGGAGGGAAATATGTTTTATAACGTTTTAAAAGCAAAAGATATTGTTGACTTGGGTGAAGAAAAATTTAAACACGAAATTCTTATGCAGGATAATGATAATTGTCTATCAGTAATTGCAATTAAAAAGGGAGAAATTATTGACACACATACATCTGTTTGTGATGCTGCTGTATATGTTTTGGACGGAGAAATTGAGATGCACTTTGATGCGGAAAAATTTAAGGTTGATAAAGGGGAAATTTTAATGTTTAAAAAAGATATAGAACACAAAGTTGTTGCACTTAAGGACAGCAAATTCCTTTTGATAAAAATTTAAAAAGGTTAAAGTTTATAAATTTTATATACTTAATAAAAAAGAGAGCCCTTGTTTATTAAAGGACTCTCTATTATTTACAATTTTGTTCACTTATTATTATTTTTTGTTTTTAGCAGCTTCTTCTTTTAATTGTTTTTCTTTTTCTGCACTGTTTTTAATAGTTTCTTGAACACCTTTTTGAACATTTGCAGGATCATAATCCGGATTTACATATTCAATTTTAGCTGTTTTCTTCAATGATTCTGTAAGGTCATCGATAAGCTTAATTTGTTTTTGATTTGCAAGATAAGCTTTAATATTATCTTTTACTTTTGCAAAAGGTTCAGTGCTTGCAGCAGCTCTGTCTGTAACCATGATAATATGATAACCGTATTGAGATCTTACAACTTTATCAGAAACAGTATTTGGTTTCATTGAAAATGCTGCTTTTGAAAATTCAGGAACCATATCTTTTGCAGCAAAGAAACCTAAATCTCCACCTTTAGAAGCTGTTGTTGTATCTTCAGAATTTTCTTTTGCAAGTTTTGCAAACTGAGTCATATCTTTTTTAGCTTCTGCTAATAGTTGGTTTGCTTTAGCTTCTTTTGCCTGAATTTCTTCAGCAACTTTTGCTTTTATAGCTGCTTCATCAAGATTTTTGTTTTTAGGATCTGATTTAACAATTTCTGTTATTTCTTCAGGATTTACTGAAATAAGAATGTGAGAAGCTCTTACTCTATCAGGATGTTTAAATTTATTCAAATTTGTATCATAGAATTTTTTAGCTTCTGCATCTGAAACTGTTGAAGAACCTAAAGATTGTGCAAGTTTTTTCATCTTAACTTCTTCTTTCAAATCTCTTTTGAAATCAGCATTTGACATATCATATTGTTTCAAAAGAGCATTTAGTTGTTCTTTTGAACCTAATTTGTCAATAATTTCTTTTACAGCATCGTCAACATCTTTGTTAGTAACTTTTATACCACGTTTTTGAATTTCCTGATCAAGAAGTGCTTTTACAACCAATTCATTAATTACTCTTTCTTTAATTAAAAGGTATAAAAAGTCATTTTTACCATCTTTTACATTTATACCGAAAGCTTTTGCAATTCCGGTATTTGCCTGTTTATCAAATTCCTGATCAAACTGACCTTGTGTAATGGTTTGGTCATTAACTTTAATAATAGCCTCACCTGATTTCAAGCCGCATCCGGTAAACAATACTGCTGAAAGCGCAAGCGTTGCCAGTAATTTTTTCCCTCTCATAATGTCTCCTTTTTTACTATCTTATTTATAAGCAAATTCATTACTTACTTTACGTATATAATAAAACAAATCTGTTAAAATGTTAAATATTTCATTAAAATTCATATAAGAATTGTTTAATAATAAAATCGATTTCCCTTCTGTGCAAGACTTTGGAGCAATTGTAAATTTTATGCGTTTTAAAATTTCAGAAGGAAGAGCGTGTTGAATTATTTTCCATTCAGGTTGAGAGAACGGTGTGTAAATTCTTATATTATCTTCAGTTTCACGTATTAGAGAAATTTTTACATCTGTAGCTGCAAGCCTTATTCTTATCAATTTTATTAAATTTTCAACGCTTTCCGGAGGTTTGGCAAATCTATCCTTCCATTCCTCGGTTATATAATCCAATTCAACATCAGATTTAACATCCGCCAAACGTTTATATTCAATCATTTTTTGTTCGGCAGAACCTACCCATTCATCAGGGATAAATGCTGTTACATTAATATCAACGATAGTCGGTTCTGTTTTGTCAACTGCTTGTCCTTGAAGCTCTTGAACAGTTTCTTCCAACAATTGACAATACGTATCAAACCCAACATTCACCATGTGGCCGTGTTGTTTTGTACCTAAAATATTGCCGACTCCGCGAATTTCAACATCACGCATAGCAATTTGATAACCGCTTCCAAGATTTGTAAACTCTTTTATGGCTTTCAATCTTTGAACTGCATCAGGCGTAATTTCCTTTGACTTTGTATATAAACAATAGCAATAAGCCTGTCTTTGTGAACGGCCTACACGACCTCTCAACTGATAAAGCTGTGCCAGACCAAACTTGTCAGCATTATGAATAATCATAGTATTTGCATTTGGAATATCAATTCCGTTTTCAATAATCGTAGTTGCCAAAAGAACATCATATTCATGGTTTGCGAAATCTATGATAACTTTTTCCAAAGTTTTTTCATCCATCTGTCCATGACCTATTGCAATACGCGCATTTGGAACAAGTTTTTGCAACTGCATTTTAAATTCATCAATAGTTTCAACGCGGTTGTAAAGATAAAATACCTGCCCTTCACGGTCTAATTCATGGATTATTGCATTTTTCACAATATTTTCACTCCATTCACCGACATAAGTTTTTATCGGAAGCCTGTTTTTAGGCGGAGTATTAATTATTGACATATCTTTTATGCCTGACAATGACATATAAAGTGTTCTTGGAATCGGGGTTGCTGACATTGTAATAATATCAATATTTTCACGAAGTTGTTTCAATTTTTCCTTATGTCTTACACCAAAACGATGCTCCTCATCAATTACCAAAAGCCCTAAATCTTTGAAAACAATACCCTCCTGCAAAAGTCTGTGAGTACCTATAACGACATCGCATTCACCGGTTGCAAGATGCTTAACCGTTTCTTTCTGCTCTTTTTTAGAACGGAAACGTGATAAAAGTTCGACATTAACTCCAAAAGGCTTAAACCTTTCACTTATCGTCTGGTAATGCTGGAATGCCAAAATAGTAGTCGGCACAACAACAGCGACTTGTTTGCCTGATGTTACAGCCTTGAATATTCCACGCATAGCAACTTCGGTTTTTCCAAAGCCAACATCACCGCAAATCAACCTGTCCATAGGCTGTTCACTTTCCATATCAGCCTTAACATCATTGATAGCCTTCATCTGATCAGGAGTTTCCGTGTATTCAAAAGCCTCTTCCATCTCAACCTGCCAAGCCGTATCAGGCAAAAATTGGATTCCCTTTTGCATTTTTCTTCGCGCATATAATCTTAACAAATCATAAGCGACCTGTTCAACCTCTTTTTTAACACGAGTTTTTGTATTTTCCCAATCTTTTCCGCCCATTCTGGAAAGTTTTGGTTTTATTGAACCGGAACCTCTATATCTTACAAGAAGATTTATCTGTTCTGCAGGAATATGAAGTCTGTCTTTATTTGCGTATTCAATAGTCAAATAATCCTTTAATTGTCCATCAATTTCCTGCTGTGACAATCCCTTGTATATTCCGACACCATGAATACTATGAACAACATATTCTCCCTCTTTTATATCGTTAATATTCTCAATATATTCAGGTTTTTCCTTGTAATAAGAACGTTTGGTAGAGGTAATCTCTTTGGTTCGTTTATTGAAAAGCTCTCTATCAGTAATTATTATGGTATTAAAATCCTCTAAAACAGAGCCATGTAATGAGATGCTTTCGTTATATTCAACATCAAAAATATTCCGCTCTGAAAGAATTTCCTTAACCCTTTCAGGATAATCTGTCGCAATAATTATTCTGTAATCTCTTTTAGAACTTATATAATTTGCAATATCATCAAGCTTTGCACCAAAATTCTGAACTGTTTGAGTATTAAATTCAACAATTTCATCAGTTTCACTGTCAAGAAAATTGTTCAATCCAACTTTTACAAAGCCTGCACACTTTTGTATAAATTCTTCAAAAGTAACATGATTACGACCTTTTAAATCAGCATTCAATCCGAGTTTCAAATTCTCTTGAAGCTGCTCTTCAAAATTTTTATCTAAATTTTCATACTTTGTATAAATTTCAGAAGTTTCATCAAAAACAAGAATGTAATCTTTAAAATAATCCAAAATGCTTACAAAATTATCATTAAAATAATTTTGATAAACTTCAATTCCCTCAAAATACCCCTCATCATCTTCAGGCTTAATTTCTTCTGGGATTCCTTTTTCAATCGTAAATTTATACATCGGCATAACTTTTGCAGACTTTAATTTTTCGATTGATTTTTGAGTTTCGTTGTTAAAATACCTGATATCAACAATTTCATCACCCCAAAGCTCAATTCTTACAGGATGTTTGTCCAATGAATAAAAATCAATGATATCTCCTCTTATACTAAATTCCCCGATATCGGAAACCATTGTTGCACGCTTAAACCCAAGATTTATAAAATTTTGTGCAAGCTCTTTTGTATCAATCTCATCACCAATTTTGACAGAAAATGAATTAGCTTCATAAAATTCATTTGTCGGGAATTTTTCCAAAACAGCTTTTACAGGTGTAAGAACAATATCAGGCTTCTCCCTCAAAATCCTTACCTGCTCTGCATAATCATATCTGTTTGGAGAAACTGTTTCATACATCGAAATATTTTGAAAAGGCATAAGCTCAGATTTTTCACCAAACGCCTTTAACAAATCATTTTGATATTTTAGTGCATTTTGCTCAGTAGAAGTTATTACAAGGATTTTTTTATCCGTAATTTTTTTTATTTTTGTAATTAGTAATAACCTCAAAAGAGTTGTCAAACCTGTAATTGCGAAAGAATATGACCTTGCAAGATATCTTTCAAACAAAGCATAATTTTCGTTATTTTCAGGTGCATTAATTCTAAACATAATATATTTTATTATAATTTAAAAAAGCTCTTTTAAAAGAGCTTTTTTACTATTTTACATCTGTCTGATTAGGGCTTTTATATTCAATTCCCATTTCTTTAAGAGTTCTTATAAAGTTCTGGGCACATATTTTCTGGGCTTCCGGAGGCACAAACCTCAAAATTTCAACGGTTTTGGAAATAACAGGATCTTTATCGTACCAACGGTTGTTTGCATTAACGGGTTTGACCATCGCATAGAATTTATCGATTGTTTCTTTTGAAACTTTTTCTTCAATTTTTTTTAGAAAAATTTCAGCTTGAGCTCTCAATTCTGTTTGATAATTTCTCAAAAGCTCAATAACTTCAAGTAACAATGGATCATGATCATACCAGCGTTTGTATGCAGGTGCCATTATAATAAGCCCTCCGTTATATTGACTTTCGGATCAACAGGAGAAGAAACAACTTCATCATCTCTTCTTTCTATTTTTCCTCCTAATAATCTTAGCTTACTTTCGAAATTTTCGTATCCTCTATCTATATGATGTAAGTTTTCGATAGTGGAATTTCCTTCCGCCATCAAAGCTGCGACTACGAGAGAAGCACCGGCACGCAAATCACTTGCGGCAAGTGTTGCACCTGTCAATTTTTTAACACCTTTTATAATTGCATGGTTTCTGTCCTGATGAATATCAGCACCCATTCTTCTCAATTCAGGAACTTGCATAAATCTGTTTTCATACAAGCTTTCTGTAATAATTCCAACCCCGTTTGCAGTAGTCAAAAGAGCCATAGCCATTGACTGCAAGTCTGTCGGAAATCCAGGATAAGGTTGAGTTACAAAATTGATTGAATTCAATCTGTTTTTGCAAGATACCTCAAGAGAATTCGGCTCAATAAGTTTAATATTTGCACCCATTTTAAGCAATTTGTCAGTGAAGAATGTCAAATGAGCAGGGAACACATTTTTGATAATAGCCTTACCTTTTGTTGCAATAATTGCAGACATAAATGTACCGGCCTCAATTCTGTCAGGAATTGTTGTATATTCAATCGGATGTAAATTATCTTGTTTTACACCGTTAATAACAATTTCTGATGTACCTGCACCGTTAACATCTGCACCCATAGAATTTAAGAAATTTGCCAAATCAACAATTTCAGGTTCTTGAGCAGCGTTTTGAATTCTTGTAGAACCGTCTGCTAAAATTGATGCTAACATAATATTTTCTGTTGCACCAACAGATGGAATATCAAGATAAATATCAGTACCTACAAGTTTTGGAGCTTTTGCATGAACATATCCGTTTTCAATTTTAATTTTTGCTCCAAGAGCTTCCAAACCTCTGATGTGGAAATCAACTCTTCTTTCACCGATTGCACATCCGCCAGGTAATGCAACAATAGCTTCACGACAACGTGATACCAAAGCACCTAAAACAATAAAAGATGCTCTCATTTTGCTAACAAGTTCATATTTTGCCGTAATACTTGTCAAATCCGTTGCATCAATTGTAACTGATTTTTCTTTTTTATCATAAGTTGTTTTTGCACCGAGTTCTCTGATAACATTAAGCATAATCTCAACGTCAGTCAAATCCGGAACATTATAAATCTTAGTTTCACCTTTAGTTAATAATGCGGCAGCCATAAGTTTTAATACAGAATTTTTTGCGCCACCTATAGAAACCTCACCACGTAACGGGGTACCACCCTTTATATAATATTTTTGTGTCAATTTTCTTACCTTTTAATAAAATATAATTACTACACTTATTTATAATAATACAATCAGATTTGAATGATGTAAATAAGTTAAATTATGTAAAGAAAAACAAAAAATTATTTAAAACTCTGTTAAAAAAATTTTTGTTCATATTTTATAAAAGCCAAAAAGGAGATAATTTTTTTATGAATATAAACCCCATAAGTTTTACCGGTATTAAAAATATAGGTTATGCAAAAATTTCATCTGACATTCCGGAATTGCATGTTTCTCGAAATATTATGAACATGGAGCTAACAAACGACAAAGAACATAAAGATTTAGCAGAATATAAAAAAATAGTACAAAAATTCCCAATACTGAGAAATAAATTTAACGATAATTTTATAAATGTTGAATTAACATCAATTAAAAATGATAATGATTTAACATTTGTTCCGCGTTTAAACGGAGTAGCAATTCCTGCATCTCAAGAAACTAATCCTATTATCAATTTTATGCAAAATCTTATTAGCAGAATTACAAGATTAAAAACAAGTGATATGAAAACAGACCCAAAATATATTAATTCATACACTGCTTATAAAGGATTAGTATATAACGAAGAATTAGATAATTTTATTTCAGGAATTTCCGGAGAATTTGATATTTTAAAAGGAACAGGCGTAACTGAACATTTTGCTGATCACTTCTTGAAAGAAGGAGACACTATTACAAAACAAGAAGCAGAATACTTTACCGACACAGTGCAAGGTGTAACAGAAATTTTACACAATCCTCAATATGTTCATAACGGTTCTATCTACCTTGAGGCTTTGCTAAAAGGTTATAAAAATTTAATTAACGATAACTCTTTTTCATAAATTCTCTTAATTATTAAAAAATAATAAATTTTTATTGTTTATTAATATTGATAAACTATAATATATTTATATGAAAATTAATTAAGAGGTAGAGATATGACACATAAACATCATAATAACAACCCGTTTAAAAATTCTGAAAATCTTGACGAAGAAGTAAAAGAAGAAGCTCAACAAACTTCTGAAAAAGATGAAAATTCTCAAGATAAAAAAGACGAAAAAAATACAGAATTACAAGATTTACAACAAAAATATGATACTCTAAATCAACAATATTTACGTTTAGCAGCAGACTTCGACAATTACCGTAAAAGACAAGCTCAAGAAAGAGAAAACTTGTTGAAATTCGGTACAGAAAATGCTTTGAAAAAAATGATTGAAGTATTAGACAATTTTGAGCGAGGCAAAAAAGCTTTAGAAAATGTTGATGATTGTGCAAAAGTAAAAGAAAGTTTTGACTTGGTTCATAAACAAGTTTTTGACGCATTATCAAAACTTGGACTTGAAGTTATTGAAACAGAAGGGAAAGAATTTGATCCGAATTTTCATGATGCGGTTATGCAAACTCCGACATCAGAACACCCTGAACATACTATCATTAACGAATTGCAAAAAGGATATAAAATGGGCGATAAAGTATTAAGACCTGCACTTGTTAATGTTGCAACATCAGAAGGTTAAGCTTTTTGGCTTTCAGGATTTACATGATAAAATACAATTATACAGAATAGGGAAGAATTATTATAAATGACAGATTACTATGAAATATTGGGCGTATCGAAGAGTGCGACCAAAGACGAAATAAAATCGGCTTTCAGAAAGAAAGCAAGAACTTTACACCCCGATGTAAATAAAGCTCCTGATGCGGAGGAAAAATTTAAAGAACTTGGAAAAGCTTATGAAACTTTAATGGATGATAATAAGCGTGCAACTTATGACAGATATGGCGAAGACGGATTGAAAAATGCCGGCTTTGATACAGGCGGTCCATTCGCAGGCGGTTTTGGAGATTTAAACGACATATTTAATTCATTCTTTGGCGGAATGGGCGGTTTTGGATTTGGCGGCAGACCTGATCCGAATGCTCCAGTTGAAGGGGATGATTTAAGACTTGATATAGAAATCGATTTTGAACAGGCAATTTTCGGATGCGAAAAAGAAATTAAATTTGATCATCTTGAGCTTTGCCCTTCTTGTAACGGAACAGGTGCTGAAAAAGGCTCAACTCCACAAACTTGTCCGACATGTCACGGTTCAGGGCAGGTAAAACAGGTTATGAGAACACCTTTGGGTTCTATTGCACAGATTGTAACTTGTCCTGATTGTCATGGAGCAGGGAAGAAAATTACAAACCCTTGTAAAGCTTGCAAAGGACAAGGAAAAGTTCAAAAAGAAAAGAAAATCAATATTAAAATTCCTGCAGGCGTTGACAATATGTCAAAAATCAGAGTATCTCATGAAGGAGATGCAGGTACAAATGGCGGACCGGCAGGAGATTTGTATGTAGTATTACATGTAAAAGCTTCTGATTACTTCAAACGTGAAGGAAATGACGTTTACTCAAGACTTGATATTTCGCCTGCTCAAGCAGCTTTAGGCGATGAAGTTGTTATAAAAACTCTTGACGGAGAACAAAAAATTACCGTTCAGGCAGGAGTGCAAAGCGGTAATTCAATAAAAATTAAAGGTGCCGGTGTTCCATATATTGCAAGACCTTCTCAAAGAGGAGATCATATCGTAATTGTTGCGGTTAAAACACCTGTAAAACTTTCAGAAGAAGAGAAAAACTTATACAGAAGATTATATGAAATACAAAAGAATAAAAAACCTGCTCAGCAATCTTCTATAATGGATAAAGTTAAGGGAGTATTTCAATAATGTTAAACAAAGGAATGAAAAGCAAAGCAGCAAAATTATTATTGACAGCAACATTAATGCTTGCATTTGTCACACCTGTATTTGCAGCTAAAATTCCTGATAATGTTCAACAATTTATTACAAAAGATTTTCCGAATACTACATTCAGATTTGACGGTGTAATTATATTACCTGATAATACTCTTTATCTTCCACTTTTTCCGGCAAAAGTTTTAACTCCTGAAAAACTTACGATAAAACAAACTTATCCTTCAGGCAAAACTCTTGCAGCAAAACCAAATATCATTATTTTAAACAATGATTTTGTCTTGCTCAAAGTTTTAACCGATACACACGGAAACAAAACAATTTTCAAAATGGCAAATCCGCCAATGGAATTAAGAACAGGCTTGTTACCTCAAGATATGCTTGTTCCAAAAGGATTAATAATTCCTGAAAATATGAAATCCATTGTCGGGAATTTGGAAATCAAAACAGTAAATGATCCAGGAATTCGTGTTGAAAATTCCAAACCTGTCGTAACTCAATTGTCAGGTTCAACTTTGAAAACTCTTTCACAAATTCCGCAATTAAAAAACAAGAATTTCTATGTATCATCACCGTATTCTAAAAATATTCAAGTTTTAAATCTTGGCGCAAAAACTCCTGAATATTCTCTTGCACAGACAAATGTCCCGATTTCGATGCAAGCTTATAATGATCAGTTCTTGCTTGTAACAGCTTATGACAAGCCTTCTGTTGATGTTATATCTCTTGCGGATGATCAAATTATTAAACAAATTTATACAAAAACACAGCCTGACGAAATTATTATTGATAAAAACAAAAATATAGCATATATATCAAGCTCAATTGATTCAAGTATTTATGTCGTAAACCTTGAAACAATGACACTTTCAAAACAAATCAAAATTACAGGTATGTGCGAAAAACTAACTCTTTCTGATGACGGAACAAAATTGTTTTACTATGATAAAAGAACTCGTGACATCTGGGCAATCGAACTTGATAATAACTATTTGTTGAAAGAAATCGGGAAATTCCCTAACGTTTCAAAAATTGTATATACAAATAACAAAATTTACATAACAAGTAGAACAAAAAACAGAATTGCAATTATTGATTATGATACGGTAGGGCTTATTGCTGAAGTTGAAATTTGCGAAAAACCTATTGATATGCTTGTATTCCATGACAGAGTTTACGTTTTAGGTGCAGGAGACAATTCTATTCAAGTAATAGATGCTAAAACAGATACTTTAACAGATACAATTTATCTGAATACAAACGGATTTTCAACTAAAATCAGCCAGATTGAAAATACTAATATTGCTTTAATAACAGATACAAAAGCTTCTTTATACACAGTTTTTGACCTTGGGACAAACAAAGTTATAAAAACAATTCCTATTGATATTCCGGCAAATGCAATAGTTGTTACTGAAAAAGTGAAAAAGATTAATAAATAATAATTTTAAACAGGCAATATAATGATTAAATATTTTGATGACACAACTGAAAATGTACTTAGCGAATTAGAAAAAACTCAAAAACAATTTTGGAATATTTCTCGAGTAACTGCAGAATTTTTATATACTCTTATAAAAGCCGAAAAATCTAAAAACGTTTTGGAAGTCGGAACTTCAAACGGATATTCAGGGATTTGGCTTGGCAAAGCAGTAAAAGAAAATGGCGGACATCTTACAACTATTGAGTTTTATGATAAAAGACTTGATGTTGCAAAAGAGAATTTCAAAATTTGCAAAGTAGATGATGTAATTACAACCCTAAAAGGTTCCGCTCTAATGCACCTTGAATATTTGCCCGATGATTTTGTAATTGATTTTGCATTTGTTGACGCAAATAAATCAGAGTATATCAAGTATTTTGAATTTATTGATAAGCATTTGAAAACAGGCGGCATTATTGCATGTGATAATGTTTTGTCACATGAAGCGAAATGCAAACCGTTTATTGATGCGATTAATGCAAACCCAAATTATGAAAACGTAGTATTACCCTTACCTGCAGGCTTGTCTTTAGCAAGAAAAATAAAATAACAAGTTTAACTTATGTTATAATAATTTTATGAAAATTTTAGGTATTGACCCAGGGTTGGGAATTGTTGGATATTCTATTGTTGAATATGATGGAGAAACGCCTGTTCTTTTACATTCAGGCTCCATTCAAACTCAAAAAGGGACAAGAGAATCAGCAAGGCTTTTAGAAATCTTTGAAGATATGACAACAATTGTTGAAAAATACAAGCCTGATTGTGCTGCGATTGAAAAACTCTTTTTCTTCAGAAACAGAACAACAGTAATGCCCGTTGCCCATGCCAGAGGCGTAATTTTAATAGTGCTCGAAAAATTTAAAATACCTATTTTTGAATATACACCAATGGAGGTTAAACAGGTTTTAACAGGTTACGGGCGCGCGGATAAGAAAGAAGTTGAGCAAATGGTTAAATTGTCATTAGGGGTTGATACTTTACCAAAACTTGATGATACGGTAGATTCTATCGCAATAGCAATTTGTCATACACGATCAATTATGGTATAATTAATTTCATGGATATTAATTTTATACTGCTTAGGCAAATTTCTATTTTAAGCGTATTTTTCGGCATTTTACTCGGGGTAATTACGCTGATACCTTATGCAGGTGCAATTTCTTTTACATTCCTGATTTGCTTCATTGCTCCTCTTGTAATTTGGATTTTAATCAAATATGGATGTCTTTCACTCACATCAACCAAAGATAGTGTAATAGTCGGAGCTATTACAGGGTTTGTTTCTTATATGGGATTTTCAATTATTTATGTGCCTATTTCGGTTATATTGATGAAATTTTTTCACCTTGCAGCAAATTACGGAGTAGGATTGATGCTTGGGAATGCAAGTTTTTTCATACTGATTGTAATTTCTGTATTTATGGGAGTTTTGAGTGCCACTATTAATGCGTTTACAGGCTTTTTAACATATTACGTTTTAGAATTTATAAATTCATTACACAAATAATTTTTCACGAAACTTTTGTAATATAAAAGATATTGGGAGAGAGAAAGTTTAAATGTATTATTATACCGATTTACATATTCATTCAAAATACTCAAGAGCCACAAGCAAAAGTCTTAATCTTGAAGAACTTGCAATATGGGCAAAGAAAAAGGGACTAAATTTAATCGGTACGGGAGATTTTACACACCCTGCCTGGTTTGAAGAAATAAAAGAAAAACTTGTAGAAGCAGATGATGGGACATTCAAGCTAAAACCTGAAATCGAAAGACAAATTAATGCAAATGTAAAATTTATTCTTACTGTCGAAATTTCAACGATATATAAAAAATGGGATAAAACAAGAAAAGTTCATCACGTTGTATTTGTTCCAGATTTAAAAACTGCAACAAATTTTAGAGAAAAGCTTGGGGCAATCGGAAATATAAAATCAGACGGACGACCGATATTAGGACTTGACTCCCGAAACTTATTAGAAACTGTATTGGAATCAGGAGAAAATTCATACATAATTCCTGCTCATATCTGGACACCATGGTTTTCCGTATTAGGTTCAAAATCAGGATTTGATTCAATTGAGGATTGTTATGGAGATTTATCAGACCATATTTTTGCACTTGAGACAGGACTTTCTTCTGATCCTGAAATGAACTGGCACGTTTCAAAACTCGACAAATTCAGGCTTGTTTCAAATTCAGATGCGCATTCTGTATCAAAACTTGCAAGAGAAGCAACAGTTTTTGATATTGAGCCGAATTATTATTCAATTATGAATGCTCTAAAAACTGGAGAAGGCTACACGGGAACTGTTGAATTTTTCCCTGAAGAAGGCAAATACCACGAAGACGGACATCGAAAATGTAATATTTGCCTTACTCCTGAAGAAACAAAAAAATATAATGGAATATGTCCAGTATGTGGCAAACCATTGACTATAGGTGTTTTATCACGAGTAAATGATCTTTCTGACAGAAAAAATATTACAACTTTACCAAAAACTGCAGGAAAAGTCTTTTCTCTTGTCCCATTGCAGGAAATTATTTCAGAAATCAAAGGAGTTGGTCCGTCAAGCAAATCCGTTACCACAGAATATGAAAAACTTATCAACCAATTTGGTTCAGAATTAAATATCTTACAAAACATTCCGCTGGATGACCTATCAAAAGCATCCCCGCTTTTAAAAGAAGCAATTTCAAGACTAAGGCAAGGCAAAGTAATCAAACAAGCAGGATTTGACGGCGAATACGGAAGTATAAAATTGTTTGATAAGAACGAACTTTCTAAAAAATAATTTAAAAACAACGACTCCTTTTAAACAAAGGAGTCGTTGTCTTAATTAATTTATTTATTAATTATCAATTACTTTTTTAAATTTCTTGCCATACGTTCATCTATACATTTTTTGGTCAAATTTGTAATTATGGAAGACATACTGTATTCGCTATGATAATATTTATTTATAATTTTTCTTGAAAGACCTAACATACTTTTAGCTCTTTCTTTTAAAGAAGGTTTAGGACTTTTCATTTCCAAACTTAATTTAAAAAGAGTTTCTCCCCAAGTATGATTGTAATCATTTTTTTTAGCTGTTTTAGAAACAAGTCTTCCTATCACATCTTTATTCCCTGATGCTAATTCATTAATTGCAGGTGATTTAAAAAATGCGTCTTTTAATTCGTTTGTCCATTTCCCTTTAACAATAATTCGTCCAGTAAATGCCTGCTGATTTGCAGTGCTTACATGTGGGGTTGCTGAGGTAAGTTGATTAATTTTCATAAGTCTTTTATACTCCTTATTATAATTTTTTAATAATAATTTTACTTTTCTATTATAAATCCTAAAAAAATTTTTTTAAACAATATATTAACTAATATTTAAAAACAATATTCAAAAATATAATTTTAAATGGTGGAGCGTAGGGGATTCGAACCCCTGACCCCGACACTGCCAGTGTCGTGCGCTACCAACTGCGCTAACGCCCCAAAGGTTTTATTAATATACCACAAAAACTATTTATGAGTATGTTTTGGGCGTAAAAGTAACATTTTTGTATCTTCAATTGCTTTTAAACCATGCAAAGTTTTTGCAGGCATTACAATCATTTCTCCTGCCTTTAATCTGTAAATTTTATCCCCAACCGTAACATCTGCAACTCCTTCAATAATTTGAGCAACTTCATCTTTCTCATCACAATGCAAACTTCTCTCAACTCCACACTTGAATGAGAGCAGAGTTAAAGAACTCTGCTCATTATCAAATACAAGTTTTTTATTAATTTTATCTAAATACTCTATATCTTTTAAATTAATTATTCCCGTCATTATCCTAAAATTTCCTTTAAATCCTTTTGGGCTGTTGTAACAGGTTTTATTTTATACTTATCCACTAATATATTCAAGATATTTGGAGAAACAAAAGCAGGTAATGTAGGACCCAGTTTTATATTTTCAATACCTAAATATAAAAGCGTCAATAAGATACAAACTGCCTTTTGCTCATACCAAGAAAGAACCAAAGATAAAGGCAAATCATTTACGGAACAATTGAGAGCTTTTGATAATTCTATTGCAACTTTTATAGCAGAATACGCATCGTTACACTGTCCCATATCCAGCAATCTTGGAATACCGTTTATTTCACCTAAGTCTAAATCATTAAATCTGTATTTCCCGCAAGCTAATGTTAAAATAATAGAATCTTTCGGAGCTTGTTTTACAAAATCAGTGTAATAATTTCTTCCGGGTCTTGCCCCATCACAGCCGCCAACTAAGAAAATATGTTTTATATCTCCTGATTTCACAGCTTCTATAACCTTATCAGCTACTGACATAACTGTTCCATGACCAAATCCGACAGTTAGTGTATCACCACCATTTATCCCTGTCATTTTCTTATCTTCTTTATACCCGCCAAGCTCAATTGCTTTTTCAATTACAGGGGTAAAATCTTTATCTTCTCCGATATGTACAATATCAGGATATTCAACTACTGATGTTGTAAACACCCTATCTTTGTAACTGTCTTTAACAGGCATTATGCAATTTGTTGTAAATAAAATTGCAGCAGGTACATTATCAAATTCTTTCTGTTGATTTTGCCAAGCTGTTCCAAAATTACCTTTCAAATGCGGATATTTATTTAATTCAGGATAAGCATGACATGGCAACATTTCACCATGCGTATAAATATTTACTCCCTTATCTTTTGTCTGCTCTAAAAGTAAACTTAGATCCCTCAAATCATGACCTGTTACGATAATAAAAGGGCCTTTTTCAATATTTGTTGTAACCTTTTTAGGTGCAGGAGTTCCATAAGTTTCAGTATTTGCCTTATCTAAAAGCTCCATACATTTTAAATTTATTTCACCTGTTTTCAAAACTAAATTTAAAAGTTCATCTGCTGATAAATCTTTTGAAATTTCCTGTAATGCTTCATAAAAGAAATTATCTACATCAGAATCTTTATATCCCAAAACTCCAGCATGATGAGCATAAGCTGCCATACCTTTTAAACCGAACAATATCAATGATTTCAAACTTCTTATATCTTCATTACAATCCCAAACAGTTTTTATATCAAACTCAGAATTACAATTAATATTTTTTTGAACTTTTTCAATGAATTCTTTTATGGATTTATCATCAAAATTAACATTTGTAATTGTAGTAAACAAACAATCAATTAAAAGTTTGGTATTCTCATCATTTTTTTCACCACAATTTGCAAGCTCAATTAATTTACTTGTAAGCTCATCTTGCAAGTTTGATGTATCAGCCTTTTTTCCACACACACCTTGTAGCGTACAACCTTTTCCTTGAGCTGTTTGTTCACACTGGAAACAAAACATTTTATTCATTATTAAAAATTCTCCTTTCTTTTATAAAAAGTAATTCCATAAAAAGATAAAAGAGAAATCCAACAAAATACTAATATAAAACATTTATTTACTTAAATATTCAATATTAAATAATTTTATTTATTCTAATTAACATTTTTTTGTAAAAATTAATTAAAAAATAGAACAAATAATAGCAAATTTTCTTATTTTTCAATTATTATAAATAAATCCATGGAAAAATAAATACGTAAAATACAAAAATTCGGAATTTGGAGAATAAAATTGATAAAAACGACCCCATACTTTTTAGGCGCAAATACAATTAGTCAAACAAATACAACAAACAAAGTCCAAGATACAAATATTTCGAACCAAGGGAAATCAAACAAAAAGCAATATAATGACCCGTTAAATCAATGGCCTGTAAGAGGTCTTGCTTATTCAAACGAAATAGGTGCAGCAATTAGTGAAATAGCACCTAAAGCAGGGCTTTTATTATGGATTCCTGCATTGTTGTATTTTGGGGCAGATATTTACGACAAATACAAAAATGACAAAAATTCTTATGACCCGAGTGCAAAACGAGGAACCAAACAAGCAATATTCCAACTTTTAGCAAGTGTAATTCTTCCGACAGCAGCAGTAAAAGTCGGACAAAAAACAGCGTCTGTAATGGGTTTAATGGGGAAAGACAAACTTTCATTACAAACACAAGAAGAATTACATCGTTTTACAATAAATTACATAAAACAGAATAAACTCCATAATTATGCAAATAATCAGGAAGAATATTATATCAAATTCGCAGAAAAATTAGCCAACCACATAGACGAAACCAAAAAGGAAGGCAAATTTAAAAATACAACTAAAAAAATAATTAATTGGATTTTTAATAGAAAACAACCAGCAGCAGTAACACATTCTACACCTGAAAATATTGTAAAATTCACAAAAGCTAATATAGAACAAATTTTCAAAATCAGAGAAAACCTGGTAAACAACAAGCCATCTGACGGGTTGCCTGTTAAAATATTAAATAAATTCAAACAAATAAAACAAACATTTGAAAAAACAGCAAATTACAATGGGGATTCTACAGAAGATGCTGCAAAACAAGTTATAAAAATGTTAGAAGAAAAGAAAATTTTCAAAAACAAATTACTAAAAACAGTTGGCGGATTTGTAGTTTTAGGTTTAATGGCAAAACCAATAGACAAATTTGTTGAATCCTTTGTTATAGATAAATTTGTAGAACCTAATTTATCATTTTTACAAAAGAAACAAGTAGATGACTTCAAAAATAAAAATATGACAATGCAAAAGTAAATACATCAAATTTTTAACAGAACTTTGTCATTATTTTAAATCAATTATTCAATTCATTGCTATCTAATCACTATGACTGCTTTATTTCCTTTGAATTGTCAAACAAAATCATTGCAGTATAACATAAGATTACAGAGCCTACAAAAACCTCCAACGGGAATCTAAACAATAAATGTTTATCCAATATCATAGGTATCAATAATACAGCACCTGCAGGCGGGAAATTTATCCTTACTTTATTTAATGCAAAAAATAAAACACAACAAGCCAAAGCCGTACAAATTGAAAGCGGTAAATTTAGATATACATTAAATAACAACCTGAAAGAACTTCCGACAAAACTGCTAAAAGTCATCAACCCAGCAATATACGCAGGCTTTTTTCTTGCAGGACTTTTCGGGTTAGACAATTCTGTAAACATAACAATTAATGGCGGTGCTAAAAAATATATCTGATGAGTTTTAAAAGGAATGACAGCAATTAAAGCAAATACAATTAACAACTTTGACCACTTTACTAACTGTTTTTTCAAATCAAAATTACAAGGCACAAACTTATTCACCGGCCTTAAATGATTTTTTTCCATAACCCATTGAGCAAAAATAACAATCAATGCCATAATCATAACAGCCGCAGGATAAATAAAGCTTGTAGTTCTTAAATAAACAGGCAAAATACAAGCCGAAATAATAGGAACAAAATTAGTCTTGCTCGCAGTAAGAATAAATCCCGTAAATCCAAAACATAAACAAACCTGCCAAATCAAAGCAAAATGACAATAACGGACAACCAAAACTCCAAACAAAGCAGCAGCAGACATCAAAAGAAAAATTCTTCTCTTATTCACTGCCCAAGGCTGTTGTTCACAAATCCAAGCCCCAATTGTTAATGCACAAATTTCAGGGAAAATAATTTCTTTTTCCCCGCTTAATTCAGCCAGCCATACCATAGATAGGGCCATCAAAACGCCAAATAAATAGCGTTCAAATCTTACTGTTTTTAAAGCTTTTACATCCATATTTTGCTATTTAAAAGGTTGTGTAAATTTACTTAGTTAAATATTCAATAACTTCATCAACATGACCTTTAACTTTAACTTTTCGCCACTCCCTTTCAATATTTAAATCTTTATCAAGCACAAAAGTAGAGCGTTCAATCCCCATATATTTTCTGCCATACATAGATTTTTCTTTCCACACTCCAAATTTTTCTGACAAAATATGTTCAGGATCAGAAAGTAAAATAAAATTCAAACCTTGTTTTTCCTTAAAACCTTTGTGACTTTTAACAGAATCAGGGCTAACTCCAATGACCGTTGCAAATTTTGTAATACGATTGATATTATCTCTAAAATCACAAGCTTCCTGAGTACAACCAGAAGTGTTATCCTTCGGATAAAAATACAAAACAACTCTCTGACCCTTAAAGTCATTCAAATCAAATTCTACTTCATTTCCATTAATATCAATACCTGATAATTTCATTTCACTTTCCTTTTCTTAAACTACTGTAAATTGCAGAACTACTAACTTTTTATAATTTGAGTTTAATTATAAAAATACAGGATAATAATAATCCTGTATTTATATGGGACCGGAGGGATTCGAACCCACGACCAAGGGATTATGAGTCCCCTGCGCTACCGCTGCGCCACAGTCCCGGAAGTATTCAATTTTTAGTGGGACTTATCAGCGGTAGCTACGCTACCTTACCCTCTCACAAATGATATTTAATCATTTGTTCGGCAGAGTGCCACAGTCCCATATATTCAGACTATGTTAAATTTATCATTAAAAACATAAAAAATCAAGCCCCAAAGTTGTATACATATCCCAAAAGCTTACCCTCAAATATGTTTAATATGCCAGAAGAAATTTATTCAGTCACTTTTGGACTTTAAATGTATAACATTTTTATTCTTAGTAAAAAAATTATTAATAGTACTATCATAAAATCCAGTAATTTTATGGCATCAATTAAAGTTATATCAGAATTTTGTATCTAAATATTTTTATCTATTTTTTTTAAATATTTCTTCTTTTGTATCATTACGACACATATTTTTTCAAATACTCACTTAAATCATATTTCCTTTTTAAAGAATCATAAGTCATTCTGCGGATTTTCCCTGTTATTGGATAATCAATAAATGCTCTATCATGCAACCCGCCCATTGCCCATAAAATTCCAACATAACCGTTTGCGGAAGGTGAATCATAAGCATATTTGTCATTTAGATATATTGCAATTTTTAGTGCTTCATCTGGCGAAGGCGTCCATTCTAAAATTTTTTTAGCCCAATACATTCTTAAATATCCATGAATAATTCCTTCTTTAACTAATTGGATTTGTGCAGCATTCCATAATTTATCAGGCGTTTTTGCATTTTCTAACTTTTCAAGGGAGTAAATATATGATCTGATATCGTATTTATGATTTTCTAAAGACATTTTTGCCCATAAAGGAACACCCGAAAAATCTTTAAAATTTTTAGCATACAGACAAAAATTATCAGCCAATTCCTTTCTGATAATTAATTCTTCTAAAAATGTCTCTTTATTTATATCATCTACTTCAGATCTTATAACCTCTAAAGCGATTCTTTGACTTGATATAAAACCCAAATTTAAGTATTTAGATAAACCTGATAAAACATTTTTTGAAATATCATTTTTGTATTCGGCATAATATGACAATTTATCTTTAATAAAATCTTCTAAAACATAATCTGCTTCGACTTTTTCTGTTGTTAAATTATCAAATTCTGTCAAAAACGGTAAAATATTATAATAAATTTTTCGGCGCATAGTTACAGCGGAATATTCTTGCTTATCTGAAATAAATCTTGCAGGAATAATATTGTGTCCGTCAACTTCATATATTTTAAAATCCGCATTTTTTAGATAATTCCTTTTTAAAATCGGGTTAAAATCAAGAATTAACAAGGCAGGCCCCAAGGTTTTAATAATTTCAACCGAAGATTTTTCAATAATTTCAAAATCTAAACCAATTTGCTTAAAATGCCTTTCTGTCTGTGCAATTTGACTATTTATAAATTTTTGTTTGGGTTGATATTTGTAATTAATTTTGGGATGAATTATTTTTAATGGTAAATTTAATTCCCTACTTTTTTGAAGAGCAAATTGCAGAGCAAAATTGTCTTTAACTCGAAGTTCTCTTTCGCAAAAGTAAATAATTTCACCATCTTTAATCGGTTTATTATTGAATTCAAAAATCCTTGCAGGATTAATCGTTTGTTCTATTACAAAGTCAATCTTAATATAATCTAAGAGAGTATTTTTAATAATTCTTGGCATTTAAAAATTTTAAAATACTAAATTGGAAAAAACATTCACCAAAATTCCGAGGAGAAAATATAATTAATTTTCAACTTAACTTCAGACTAAAAATGTCAAACTCGCGACACTTTTTCTCAAAATTCCTGACACATTACATCCACACAAAATAAAAAACCGAACAACTAATGTCATTCGGTTTTTTATGGTGGAGGTTAGGAGATTCGAACTCCTGACCCCCTGCGTGCAAAGCAGGTGCTCTACCAGCTGAGCTAAACCCCCACGAGGTCGTTATTTATTTGTCACAATATTTATTGTACATGCTGATTTTTTTTTGTAAACCCCTTTTTTGCTTTTTTATAAAAAAAGAACCGTTATTTATAACGATTCTTTTTTTTCATCATATTTATTTGACTAATAAACTACATTGTACAAACCATTTCGATATCATTTGATGATACTACATTTGAAAAATTGTAGTTTTGAACCAAATCGCTTTGTTCAAAGTAGAATGAATTATCTAATACAAGTTCATCACATTGTTTCAATGTTAATAATGATAGATTTTTAGCTGTTTTTGAATCTGTAATCAATCTGTGAACTTTCATTGTTTTTGGAAATGATGTAATTTTTGTTCCTTTTACATTAAATACATTTGCTTTAATATCTGTATTTAATTTTTCAATATTGCTTTTTTCAATATTTAATGAATCAGTCCAAATATGTTCAGGTAATTTACCGATTTTTGCATTTGACATATTTACTGTATTTGCATCGATAGGTGTTTCAATTTTTTTGATTTCTGCACCTGACATATCTAATGTATTTGATACCCAACCGATTGACAATTTGCCAATTACACTTTTTGATAAATTCAAGCTGCCATCAATATGTCCTAATGTAAGATTTTTGATTTCGCAACCTGATAAATCCAAATCTCCGCCTTGATAATTGTTAATTAACTCTTGATAATCTTTTTTCATAATAAAAACCTCCAAATTTTTATATCTTTATAATATACATACAAAAATTAAAAATTATATCCTCCGCTTAAATGTTTTTTTTAAAAATTTAAATATTCTTCAGTCAACGGACACACATAATCCAAGCGTTTTTTATCATGCAAAAACCAAAAACCTATTAAACATTCAAAGGCTGTTGCCAAACGATATTCCGCCTGAATTTGACGCCTGCCGATTGGGATTGGCAAGTTTCTTGCTCGTCTCGCAATTTCTTTTTCTTCATCTGTTAAAATACTTTCAATATAATGAAGCAATTCCGCCTGAAAAGATGCTTTTACATTGGCAGTTGTAATTTTATGCAATTTTCTGGGATTGCTTGTTAGTTTTACCGTTTTCTCGCGAATAAAAAGTTCCCAAACAGCATCACCTATATACGCATAATTTCTTAAATTCATTTCTTCCATAAAAAGAGTTTACTACAAATATTGTCTTTAAGAAAAAATCATGCAATAATTTTTTACGGAGAGAAAATTTATGAAACAAAAAATTTTATTATTAGGATTGTGTATAATTATTTCCGGAATTTGCGCATTTGCATCTGATGAAATTTCGGAAACAAAAGTTTTTGCAGAACATCAAAATCAAACTTGCGACTGCAATAAACAAACAAAATGTTTGGATTTAATGACATCAATGTATAAAAGACGTGCAACTTTATACAATGTTTTAAACCTCTCAAACGATCAACAAAAATGCAAAGATGTAATTGATAAAAAACGCTACGAAGAATTAGGCAAAATATTTGCACAATATGAGCAGGAAAAATTCGTACTTGATAATATGTGCAAACATAATGCAAGTAAACAAGCAATTAAAAAACAAGAAAAAGTCGTAAAAAATCTTTCTAAATGTATGAAAAAAACAGGCGAAAAATACGATGATGAATTCAAATCTGTACTAAATGCAGAACAAAGATCAAAACTTCACACAATAAGAAAAATGGAAGGGAAAGAAATTCATTATTGTATGAAGAAAAAAGCATTCTACGAAAGAGATCCGAAACTTCGACCATTTGGTGAAAAAATGTATTACGGAGAACAAAATAACGTACTCTGTCCCGTCCATAAAAAATGGCATCTTTTCGGCTACAAACACAAAGTAAAAGAGCAATCTTCAAATTAAATTAAATAAATGATGATTTTCATACCACAATCATTATAATAAAAGTATGAAAAAATTATTGGTTTTAAGTTTAGCTTTATCATTAAGTGTTACAAGCTGTTTTGCCTGGAGCTGGTGGGGTAAAAAAGATTCCGCAAAAAATTCTGCATCAGGTGAAAATGTAGAAATTCAAAATCAAGGTAGCGGATATGTCGGCACACTTCCTGATATTAGCAAAAGTTTCAAAACTACAGAAACTCAAACAATAAAACCGACCTTTGAAGAAGCTAAAAATTTCAATTCATCTGATGAAATCAAACCAATTCCGACAGAAAATCCGGCTTTTGTAAACATAATGCTTAAGCAGGATAAACGCTCACCATATTTAAATGATATTTACGGTGATATTCTTCCACAATTAGAAAACATTTTACAATGTATAGATGATAAAAAAAATGTACAAATTTTTAATGCAAAGGTTTTCTTCTTCAACAAAACAGTCGAATATCTCCAAAACAAATATGCAGGAAAACCTGAAAGCAATTACACTTCATTTTTGAAGCTTTTGGAATTGAATACACATACAAAATCAGTTGCGACTTTACGCAAAGAAGCTGAACAATATAGACCATATCTTGCCTATACCGGTTCCGGATATTTATATAATGAAAATGTTATAAATCAGCAACTTGAATATTTAAAGACTGAAATTCAAGATACAATAGTAATCTTGAGAGAAGAACATTAAATTATTAAAAAATTAAGGCGGATTAAAATAATCCGCCAAATAAAGATGCGTTTACACATAATAAAAAAGGAGCTGTAAACTATACGGGGTTGACATTTGGTCTGCCTACCGCACCGATTAAAATATCAATAACTTTAGGCATTTGACATTTAAAAGAGTAATTCCCGTCTTTTAAAGAGCATTTTGAGCAATCACATTTTATTGAATAACATTCAATAGCCTGTTCAGTCCAACTTTGTGTTATAGATGCAGAAATTTCTCCGTTATTCTGCGGATAAAACTCGTCCTCGACCATAGATACCCTACCTATTACTTAACCCATTTATATTTTATAATAATTAAAGTCTGATTTAATCCTCTATTCGATTGAATTTATCGTAAAAAAAATCGTTGAACTAATTTTCAACGATTATGTATTGTTAATTAAAATTTAAAGCTATCCCAAATCTCGGCAGCCGATCTTAACTGCGGGGTTTTAACTTTTAAGGGGCTAAACCCTCTTTGTGAAATCTCACAAGTCTTGCAAGATGCCATTCTCTTGCACTTATTTCATCTATTTGATTTTTGATATCCTCAAGTTCCGCAAGCAGGGTATGCAAATCCTTCCTTTGCGGCTCCTGCTTTGCGAAACGTTCTTCATCTTCCAACCAAAACATTGGAAAACAATTATCTTCAAAAAGTTGTTTATCGTTCATAACACTTCACCCTTAGATTTTTAGATACACAAATTTAAGCAACAGTTACGCATTTTCCTTTTTTTGATATTGAGTGATAAATGAATGAATCATATCAACCAAATCAAAATTCCCATATTTAAACGGATAAGGCTTTTTAGCATATTCGCTATCTGTTATATTTTGAAGCTCTCTAACTTGTTGGTAATCAAGTGAATTAAAATCAAAGCTTGTCATTTCACCGTAATCCAACATCAAGTCTTCCATATCATTAAAATTTTGTTCTTCCATGAGTACACACTCCTTATAAAATCTATCAACAAAATTTATATCGGCTTAATTTCGACAAAACTTTAAGATTTTAAGTTCTTTTGTTACATATTTTTACAATCTCATCTTTTTGGGGGTTTGACATTTTTAGAAAAATCATTAACATGTTTTTGAGAAGTTAGTAATTGAGGTAGAATTATGGCTAATAATAACGGAATATTATCCGGAGTTTATGCCGGATTAACTAATACATACTCCTATCTTGCATCACAGTATCCAAACGGTTTGACATTAGAAAACCTGACTGAAGCAAGAACCAAAACAACAAATCTTGGAGTGCTTAATCAAACATTTGCATCATATCTTCAAAACAACTTTGCATCTATTGACAACGATGGAGACGGAGTTATTACAGCAGATGAGATGAACAATTTGTCAAACCGCATATCAGCTCAAGGCTTAACTAAAGCAGAATTAACACAGCTTTATGCCTCAGGAGCAAGCGGACTTTCAGAAAGCACAATGTCAAAAATTCTTGAGCACTTTGATGATATGGACACAAACCATGACGGAAGAATTACAAGTGCTGAAATTTCTGCCTATGATGTAAATTGTGCCAGAATGGAAGTTGAAGATGAATTTAACAACAGACGTGCAACAGATATGTCAGTATTTTACGGCGACAGTTCATCATCTTCAGACACATACAGCTTATTGAGTTACAAATACAAATCTAATAACGATTAAAAAAATCCCTATATATATATTTACACTAAACTTAGTAACGATACATATTGGAAAGGAAATGGCTCTTTTTTATAAAAGGGTCATTTATTTTATGAATTAAGACTACTCAAATTCATAAAATGCTCAAATATTTTTTCGTTATACCTGTTATCCACAGCACTAAATGGAAGAACTACTCCGCCAAATTGCTTTTCAATATTTTTTATAACATTGAGAGTTTTGGATTTTGGGACATAATCCATTTTGGTTACGATAGTGAATATCGGCAAATTGTAAGTTTCTACCCATTCTCTCATTTGAAAATCATTTTTTTGAATATCATGCCTGCCATCGATTAATTGAACAAGAGATGTGATTTGTTCACGTTTAAGCAGATATTCTTCCAAATACTTTTGCCACCTGTTTTGAGCTTCTTTAGAGACTTTTGCATAACCGTATCCCGGCAAATCAGCTATCATAAACTTATCAGAAAATTGAAAAAAGTTTATTAATCTTGTTTTACCAGGAGTATTCGAGGTTTTTGCGAGTTTTTTTTGATTTGCAAGCCCGTTGATAAAAGAGGATTTTCCGACATTAGAGCGGCCCAAAAGCGGAAATTCAGGCAGTGTATAATCCGGACACTGACTCAATTTTTCTGCACTTATCAAAAATTTTGCCTGCATAAATTTTGTTGCCATAAATTTATAATATCATAAATAAATAATAATTGACCTTTACCCTCAATATGATAAAAGAGTAAAGGTCAATTTTTCAAATTTTATAAAATATTATTATAACAATTCTTTCAAATAATTTGGAAGCGCAAAACGTGCGTTGTGATAATCTCTGTTATAAATTTTGCAAGTTTTGACAATATCTTCATATCTGTCTTCAGCAAAATAAGACAAAGGTTCAACATCAACAGAGCAGAATGCCCAAGCCCAATAACCTCCAGGGTATGTCGGAATATTTGATGTATATGTTGAACATACAGGGAAAACTTTTTTCAACAAGTTATACATTTTTCTGATTTCTTCCTTGTTTACAAACGGGCTTTCTGATTGAGCAGCAACAATTCCGCCTTTTTTCAATGAATTTTTTACATTAGTGTAAAATTCTTCGGTAAACAAGCCTTCTCCTGGTCCCATAGGGTCGGTTGAATCAATTAAGACAATATCATATTCATTCTTTTTATCTTTTATAAATTCAATTGCATCGCCAACCTGAATTTCAACACGAGGATCAGACAAACCGCAAGAAATTGTAGGTAAAAATTCCTTACAAGCGTCAATTACCATTTCATCAATTTCAGCAAGTACAACTTTTTTCACTGACTTGTGTTTCAAAACTTCTCTAACTGTACCGCCGTCGCCTCCGCCAATAACCAAGACGCTTTCAGGATTTTTGTGGTGCATCATAGGAATATGTGCAATCATTTCATGATAATGATATTCATCTCCCTCTGTTGTCATCATCAAATCATCAAGGGTCAAAACACGTCCAAGCGTACTATCTGTTTCAAAAACTTCTACTTTTTGAAAATCAGATTGCTTTGAAAATAAAACTTTTCCTGCCTTAATTGCAATCCCGAAACCTGAAGGTGTAATTTCGTGGTAATATCCGTTTTCTATTCCGTTTTTCATTATTTATCCTTTCAATCTATGTGTATATCTATAATTTTATTCACCTAAAATATGAATATGCAGATGGAAAACTTCCTGTCCTGCTTCTTTTCCTGTATTAATTAATGTTTTATAAGATTTCAAACCTATTTTTTTCGTAGTTTCTTTAACAGCCATTAACAATTCACTCATCAAATTTTTATCTTCAAGCTCATTTAATGATGCAACATGAACTTTTGGAACAACAAGAAGATGTATAGGAGCTTTAGGATTTATATCTTTAAACACAACTACATAATCGTTTTCATATACAAATTCTGTGTTAAAATCACCGTTAATAATTTTACAAAATATACAATCTTCCATATTCTCTCCTTTTATTACTATACTTATCTGACTGATGAATTTTTTTTTATTATAACTTAAAAAAATGTAAACTAACTTGCCATTTGAATTTATGTAAAGTAAAATAGAATTACTAATAGTCCTTGGGGAGGAAATTTAATATCTATGCCGGAATTAGCAAGACGACACTACGATAGACAACAATACAGGATTAATCAATACGATTCTGTTCACAATGTCGGAAATGTTAAAATCGTCAAAGAATCTTTAAATTCAAAACATAAAGTTAATACACAAAAAGTTCAAAGAAACTATTTAATTCACAGAATAGTTTCTATTGCCGTAATCTCATTATTTGGATTTACTATTTTGCCTTACGGCTTTAATAAAGTAACAAAGATGATGTTTAATCCGACGCCATACAAAAATATAAAAACGGATTATCACCAATTGCTATTCCCGACATCTGAATATTTGTCAAACAACTGGTTTTTAGGCGAACGTTCACTTGAAGGAGCAAAAGTTAAAAAGCCTGAAATGGCTCCGCTTGTTCAAGGAACAGAAATGACCGGACTTGAAGATCAAATTAAGAATTTGGCTTCATTATATCCATCAATTCATCCGTCTGTTTACGTTTGGGATTATGAAACAGGAAATTACGCAGATATTAATGCTGATGAAATATTCCCAACAGCAAGTATTATAAAACTTCCTGTACTTGTTCAACTATTCCGCTCTATTGAAAAGAACCAATTGACAATATATGATGAAATGCCTTTAACCGAGTATTACAGAACAGAAGGTTCAGGCAGTTTGCAATTCAAAGCCGCAAATTCAACATATACAATAGATACACTTGCAAGAATGATGATTACAGAATCTGACAATTCTGCAACAAATATGATTATGTCAAAACTCGGTTCAATGACAGATATCAACTCAGGAATAAGAGAATGGGGCTTAAAACATACATACGTTCAAACTTGGCTTCCCGACCTTGGCGGAACAAACCATTCTACTGCTCGTGATATGGCTCAAATCCTTTACAACTTGGATAATCCAAAATTCTTGAGTAACACATCTCGTGAAAAAATATTTGATTATATGGGACATGTTCACAACAACAGACTAATTGCAGCAGGTTTACCTGCAAATGCCACATTCCTCCACAAAACAGGAGATATCGGCAAAATGCTTGGTGATGCAGGAATTGTTTATGCTCCAAATGGCAAAAAATATATTGTTGTAATCTTTGCAAATCGTCCACATAATTCACCTCTTGGAAAAGAATTTATTGTAAAAGCTTCCGAAATAATCTATAACAACATGGTATATTAAAAATTATCTTAATTTTTAATTATTTTATATAAAAATTTATATGATATCCTTGACAAAGTTTTCTTTTTAGTATAAAGTTAGTCATGCCTAACAATTAACGAGGAAAATCATGAAGATCTCAACACTATGCAAATATGTTGATCAGCCAATGATACTTAACAAATTGGACCAAAAAATGCCTGCTTTATTAATTGGAGCAGGAGGTAGCTATGGAGTCTTGAACACCATAAAACACAATAAAAAAGACAAATTTGAAAGAGAACAAAAGCTTATACAAAACGCAATAGTAATCTCAAGTACAATTATTGCATCACTTATCGGCACCAGAGGATTAAAAATTGGAAACAAAAAAATTATAAACGGATTAATGGAGAGAATTCATATAAGCGAATTACAAAAAATACAAACTGAAGCTGTAAATAATTTTATTTCACAGACAAAAATTAAAAATAAAGAAATTATAGAAACACTTGAAACTGCAAAACTAAAAGAATTATCTCCAAAACAAATTGAACTTTTATACAACAAACTTCCGAAATCATTAGAAAAACAAAAACTTTTTAACGTTATTCTTCCTGAAAATAAAAATTTAAATTCTAAAGAAATTTTTTCAGAAATTAAAAGATTATCTCTTTTAGGCTTAATACCTGTAATAGGAGGAGTCATTGGAGGAATTATTGCTGATAAAATTACACATACAAATAATAGAAAAGAAACGGCCAATAAGATCAAAGAGGGCTTATACCAATATCTCGCCAATATTTTTTTATGTAACGTAGGTGCAGGTACTGCCCTTTTTATTTCAGAAAATCTTGAAAAAAAAGGAAAAATAAAACCACTCACTCCTATGAAAAAACTTGCTGTAATTCTTACAGGAATAACAACAACAGGCATTATTGGAGGAAGTTATATTGCAAATTATATTAGTAAAAAAATTATAAATCCGATATTTAATGAAAGTAAAAATAACAAAAAAATTTACGATGAAAGAAAACCGGAAGCATTAGATATTGCATTACACGCTGATGATATTGCAACTGCTGGCATTTTATCAGGATTTAAATGGATTGAACCTGCACTACCTTTTATGTATTTTATATCAGGATATAGAGCAGGTATAGGATACAGAAATAACAAAACTGAAAATTTATAATTTTGTCAAATTATTTTCTACACACCTTCTTATATATAAAATAACTCTCGAAAAGATTTCGAGAGTTTTCGTTTTACATCTAATACAATTTCTTAATTTCATCAGACAAATTTGATTTAACATATTTTGTTAATTTTGTCATATTATTAAAAAGTTTATCTGAAACAATATGTTCCATTTTACAAGCTATTTCCGCAGCTTCTTTAGGTTCAATACTTAAAACCTCAATAAAAAATTCAGACAAATTATCATGTTTTGCCAAAATTTTTTCTGCAATTTTTTTACCGGTATCTGTCAAAGTAATTGGAGAATATGGCAAATAATTTATCAGTTTTTTGTCAGCAAGTATATTTAAAGCCCCAGTTACAGAAGCTTTCTTTACATTTAAAGCATTAGCAATTGCAGTAACTTTAGCCTGTCCATTTTTAAGAACTTGATTATAAATCTCTTCAATATAATCTTCTAAACTAAAAGAAAGTTTTTCCATTTACAAACCCTTAATTATAACATTAATATCATTTGGATTATCAATTATAAAATTAGCACCTTTAAGATATTCTCTGTCGCGAAAACCCCAAGTTACACCAATACAAGGGAGGTTAGCATTTTTAGCAGTTGCGACATCAACATCAGAATCTCCGACATATATTGTCGATAATTTATCAGCGCCTAATTCACGCATCGCCTTAAAAACACCGTCAGGTGCAGGTTTTTTAGGAACATCATCAGCCTGCCCTATTGCAATATCTATCAAATCTGCAAAATATTTTTTGCATAATTCTTTCACCGCAGAATCAAATTTATTAGACACAACACCTATTTTAATACCATCAGATTTCAAGTTTGATAGTATCTTTAGGATACCATCATAAGGGGCTGTATGATTGTACATAATTTCAGAATAATTTTTTTTGAAAACTGAAAGACATTCCTCCACATTTTGACAATTTTCAGGAACGGCACGCTCAATGAGTTTTCGGACCCCGTTTCCGACAAAACATCTAACCTCTTTTAAAGTCCTTGTCGGATAATTGTATTTTGAAAGTGCAAAATTTGTTGCCTCTTTCAAGTCTTCTAATGTGTTTAATAAAGTTCCGTCTAAATCAAAAATAACCGTTTTTATCATACCTAAATTTTAGCACAGAAAAAATTAATCAAAAAAATCATAAAAATGATAAAACTGTAACGGATATTTTTTAGTTAAAGCTTCTAAAAATTTTACATATCTTTTTTCAAGTTCAGCAAGCTTTTCACGACGTTTCCCTTCAAAGTCAAATTTTTCAATATGAATAGCGTACTTATCATTTTTTTCTTTTGTACACACAATAAAATAAATCGGCACATCCATCATCAATGCAAATCTAAAAGTTCCGACAGGAAATTTTGCATCATGCCCTAAAAATTCGGCAGAAAAAACAGCGTCAGCATTATGAGCAGAAACCCTATCCCCTGCTATAAATACAATCTCACCGTTATCAAGTTTATCTTTTACTTCAATAGAAGTTGTCAAATCAATATTTTCAACAGGGTAAACATTAACAGGATCATCACTGCATATACTTTTTATAAAGCTTTTAAAAATTTTGCATTGATTAACCTCTAAAAACATATTAGGTTTGAGCCATTCAATTTCAGTTCCTGATTTAAAAAATGTTCTCATAGCATTAATATTTCCAAGATGCGAACACAAAAAACATACACCTTTTTTAGCAAAAAAATCTTTATATAAAATCTCTTTTTGAGCTTCGTCCGTAAAATAAATATTTTGGATACCAAAGCTGTCAAGATGAATTATCATAGTATCAACCAAGCTGTACGCATAACTCAAAAAATGTTTAAAAGCCTGAATAATACTACCGTTTCCAGATGCAATTTTTTGGAACTTTTGAGAACATTTACGAATTTTTGGAGCACCGAGAAATGCAAACAGAGTAACAAAAAACACTATAAATTTAACAGGTTTTTTGCCTGCAAGTTTATAAACATACCATAAAATCTTTAATCTTTTACGTCCTGCAGCTTGTTCTTCAACTTCGTACCATTTCAACATTTCTACAAACCGGCTTTCTTTCTATAATTTAATCACAAGTTACTTCCAAAAGCGTATAATCATGAACTCCGATATTTTCGTATTTATTATTTAGTTTTAAACCGGCTTTTTCAATCATTTCAATCATACGTTTTTCACTATACATTTTACTTTTACCGTTAGCCATGCAAGTGAAATAAAGCGAAATATGAACAAGTGAATAAACAGCACCATCAAACAATTGTTTATCCGTAAAAGGTTCAAGAATAAATATTTTTGTATCTTTATCCATTGATTTTTTAATATTTTTTAGAATGTGAATAACCTGCTCTTCTGAAAAACAATCCAAAAATTGGCTCATAAAAACAGCACCGCAAATTTTTGGCAAATCAGATTTCAACACATCAACTCCGAAAAATCTTAATCTGTCATTTTTCAGATGTTTCTTAGCTTCCTCAATATTTTCAGGTAAGTCAATCATATTAACAATACAATTTTTATCAAATTCAAGACATGCACGCTCAAATTTGCCTGTATTACCGCCAATATCGAAAACCTGTTGAGGAGAAGATGAAAAAATGATTTTCAAAACTTCATCAAAACACCTGTCAGAATAAAAATGGTCAAATTCAAACCAGCTCTTTTTAACATTTTCAGGCAATAAATGAAGTGCATTGTAAATCGTTTCATAATCGCCAATAAATTTTCTACACCCCAAAGGCTCAGCAGTCGTAAAAGAATCAGCAAGCTCTGAAGCACCGAGATAACAAACATCATTTACAAAATTGAAATTAACCTTTGTCATCTCATTATTTAAAAAAGCTGAAGCTACAAGAGAATTTACATACTTGTCCTCTTTTTTAATAACAAGTCCCGAAACACATCCGACCTCCAATAAAGTTTCCGCAGTATATTTTGAGACATTACAATTTTCCATAATCTCGCTTACGGTAGACGGATTTTCCTCCAAAAATTTTAAAATCCCGAATTTCAACATTGAATTTACTGCCTGAAATGTTAACGGGGCAAAAGCTATTTTTTGAGCATCTGCCAATGCCTTTACCTGTGGTGAAATATGTCTTTTTAATCTCCTGTATTTCATTATTACCTCTTTTTATTCTTAAAAATAATCAAATTTTTTCTACTGCGCTATTCTGATTTTTAGGTCTAATTAATATTAAACTAAAAATATAAGAACTCAAAAGTCCGATAGAAACAACAGTTCCCAAAGCACTGATAAGTTTAAATCCCGCAAAACCTAACAAAGCAAATGAAAATACCGTAGTCAAGCAAGATAACAAAACTGCATCAGCAGATTTTCTGCTTCCGCCAAACCTGAACACCGAATAATCAAGTCCAAAACCTATTATCAAAAATATTGCAAGCAAATGGAAAAAATTAACAGGGCACTTGAATATTCCTAAAACCACAAACGCAAATAATACCGCACATAAAGACGGCGATATAATTTTTAAAGCAGCTTTAAAATTATAAATTTTTGAAAGTAACAAATACAAAATTATAAATATCGGGAATAACAAGCCGATACAAATTTGTCTGCATTTTTTAAGCTGAGAAGAAATATCCTTCTGCAAAGAAATCACACGACATCCGTTTATCTCTCCGCCTTCATAGTCATATAAAACCATTATTGATGTATTTTTATCCATCAAAAAATTCTTTTTCAATAATTCAAAGTTGCTGTTTAACGTTAAAAAGTCATTACTATATCTTTCACTTATCAACTTACTTCTTTGAGATTCAGGTAAAAACACTGCATACTCTTCAAGTTTTTCTCTATAAAATTGTTTTCTCAAAGCCTGATTTGATTTTTGACGTTTAATAGACGGAACATAAAGGCTTAATGCTTGATATTTAATATTTTCAGCATCTAACTTATCAGAAACCTCTTCCTCTTTTTGTAAAATATCCTCAGTACTGTTACCCTTTACAACCAAAAAAGAAATATCACTATCCGCCCCGGCAATTTCGGCAAACAATTTTTCTGCCTTAATTAAAAATTTTGGCGGGACATACATATTTTTTATATTATCGTCAAAACTTATACGTGAAAATGCAAAAATAAGAATTACAAAACAAACAAAAGCCGTAATATATTTTTTGTAACTGTCAAATCCTGATAAAATTCCACGGATTTTATCAAAAACTAAATTTAAAATCCCTTTATCAAACAACTCTGCAAAATTTTTCCCCGATTTTGTAATCGTATTTTTGAAAATCAACGGGTAGAACAAAACAACAATACAATAAACCGAAACAAGCCCTGTTATTGTAAATACGGAAATTTGTTTTAAAAGTATAAAATTAGCAAACAACAGAACTAAAAATGCACCAACCGTTGTCAAAAGACTAACAGTCAAGCTTTTGAAAATTTCTTTTAACGCCCCCTCACCTGATTTGTTATCACAAAGCGCAACAAAAAAATGAAGAGAATAATCAACACAAATTCCGATTAAAGTTGTCGAAAATACAAAAGTTAAAATATGAATATCTCTAAATATCAAAGCAGTAACACAATATCCTGCAAAAATCCCGACTCCGATACTCAACGCGATTGGAATTAAAGGAATTAAAGAATTAAAATAAAAATACACAAGAGCGATTATAAAAAGTGTAGACAAAATACAAATCAAATTGATTTCAAACATAGAATGAGTGCTTGCATAATATGAATGAACAGGCGCACCCGTCAAATAAACTTCTACCCCTTTTTTAGTAAATTCATGCTGAATATCAACAAGCTTTTTTACCTCGTCATTCAAAACAGTAGGCGAAAGAGCAATTTTACTATCAACATTCAACAAAATTAAACTGTAATATTTTCCGTTAAATTCAACAGGAGCGAAATTTGAAATCTCTTTTTTATCCGAAAACTGCATAACAAAATCCGTCAAAAGCAAAAACGGATCATTTTCAATTGAGCCGATAGGCGGCATAATCGGATTATATAAAGCTTCCAACCCCTTTTCTTCAACAGTATCATACTGCTTGTTGATTAATAATCTACGGGATTTATCGGACAACAAATTATTATGGTATTTTTCATAATCGCTCAAAATTTCTGATATATTCATATCAGATGTGTACATAACAGATTTATCAAGCTTTGAAAATATTTTTTTTGCAATTTCTTCAGATTTTTCAGGACTATCACTTTCCACTATTACATTTATTTTTGATGAAAATTTACTGCTCAAATCCACAAGAATATTATCTTCAGAAGATGAAAACACAGCCTTCAAAATATTTGTCTGCGTATGTGCAGGCCTAAATAACAGCAACATTCCCAAAGTTACAAGAACTAAAATAAAACATATTCTCAATGTAATAATTAATTTGTTGTGCATTTAAAAGAAATATCCGTAATTCCGTTTTTCACGGTATTAATTTTTATATTATCAATATAATTTCTACCTTTAATAACAATATTATTTAGTTGAGATGATGCTACAGAAGCTTTTTTAGGCTTCAAACCTACAACCCAACCGCCATTTTCATTTTTATAATATATACTGAAATTTTTATCAAGGTAGGTGAAATTTTTATTAGAAATCGCAACCATTATATCATTTATCTGCTTGTTTTGTGAAGATGTATAAGAAACAGTCGATTTTATAGGATACAAAGTTTCAAAAATTGCACCTTTATCTTTTATAAATTTAAAATTGCCACCTGATTTTAAAACTGTATTTCCAAAATATTTTTCCTGCTCAAATTTACAAGTAGCATTTGTCAATTTAGGCATAAGCTTTGAAACCTGTTTGCCTGTTGACGGGTGATAAAAAATATCGTCAGCCGCAAAACAAAGATTTATTCCTGCAAAAATCAATACCGCTAAAATTAAAAATTTACGCATACTCCTCCAATTTTTCAACAAATTCTTTTGGTGCGCCATAAATACTTTCACCTGTTTTTACATTAACACAAATTTGCATACTCTTTGCCTTAAAGACTTTTTCACCCGATTTCAAATCAAAAATTTCATATTTGATATACAAAGCAGGTTCATAATCAGTGATTTCCGTAACAACTTTTAATTTTTGTCCGAAAATGGCAGGCTTGATATATTTCATTTGCATAGTTGCAACAGGATATGCAACCCCGTCTTTTAACATATCATTATATGTATAACCGATTTTGGAAAGCAGGTCACACCTTGCAACTTCAAGATATTTTACATAGTTTCCGTGCCAAACAACGCTCATTGAATCTGTATCATAAAATGGCACATCAATTATAGTTTCTGCCACAATTTTTTTCATATCATTATTATAAAACAAAATTACCTGAAGAAAAAACTTTTTCTCCATTTGTAAACTGATACTCTACTGCTTTATCGGTCTTTTTCAAGGATAGACAAACCTTTTCATCAGGTCTGATAATTGAAGAAAATTTCACTTTTTTAACCTTTTGCGGTACAAAATCAAGATTAAACGCATCTTTTATAAATTCTTTTGCAAAAAACAACTGAACAACACCCGGTAAAATCGGAAAGTTTGTGAAATGACCTTTAAAAAAGTTACTTTCATGCGGAAAAATCAACTCAAATTTGGCACTTTCAGAATTTACGCAACTTTCAATCACATAAGGATAAGTAACATTTGTTGAAAATATTTCTCTAATCCGTTCCCCATCAACTTTTCCACGCTTATTTACAGGCAAATCATATAGAAAACGCCATTTTTTACAACGTACGGTAACATCAGAATTTTCAAAAAGGTTTGCGGATTTCAAAATTTTTATCAATTCCAACTTTCCTTTTTCCTCAAGAATTTTACGCCCATCATCTGTCAAAACAACTGCCGCACAAAGTTTGTCATCCAAATTTAAGCAATACGATTTTTCGATTAAATCGCTTGAATTTAACAATTTTTCTGCATTATCAAGGGAAATTCTTTTTTCTTGAATTTTAACAATCCTGTCATTTCTACCTTTTACCCTAAAACAACCGTTATCAAAAAATTCCAAATCATCGCTCAAAACGATTTCAGACTCATCAAAATAAGGTGATTTGAGCTTTCCACTCTCATATTTTACATTATCAAAAAACTTGAAATTGTCCTTTGCAGACTGTCTAAAACCCATTACGCCGGCTTCTGTGCTTCCATAAATTTCAACAACTCTCTGAGAAATCCCTTCAAGATATTCAAATACCTTATCATCAAGCTTTGCGCCTGCAGAAAGAATTAATAAAGGTTTATGTTTAAACTTAAACTTATATTTTGCAAGCCTTTCCAGAAAAGACGGAGTAGATACAAACACAAATTTTTCATAATCCTTCATATCTTCGGGATAAAAAACTCTTTCCTCATCAACCTTGCCCCCGAGCACCTTTGGTAACATTACCGTAAAAGTCGTACCATACATGTGTTCAGGACTAACAGTTGATACAAAAATAGTATCAGAAGGAATTTTTAAAAATTCCGCAAGGTCAGAAGCTTCCGCTAACAAAGCCCTATAACTTTTTTTAACAGTTTTTGCAACTCCTGATGAGCCTGATGTTTGGAATATAAATTCTTCATTATTTGGCATTTTTCTGATACCTTGCTCTCATAATAATTCTTACAATATATTCTACCCCGAACATTACCCCGAGCGCAATATATGAAATACAAGCATTATACAATTCCCAAACTTTTGGAGACATAAAAACCGTTGCAACTGATATAGAAAGATTTACAAATAAAAATACGCACCAAACATAGGTCAATTTGCGTGTGTAATTTCTTGTAAAATCGTTTAATTCACCGCCGTCCATTTTTTTTGCAATCTTTTGAATAACAGTCTCTTTGCAAAAAAGAGAAGAAAAAAATACGCAAAAAATAAAACTGTTAACAATAACAGGATAAAACTTTAAAAAATACAATTTACTGAAATGAAAAAGCAAAACAATAAGCAAAGTTCCTACAAAAGGCAACAAAGGTCTTAATTTTTTAATATAAACGGCTTGTCCTTCTGACATCTTGCCTTCCGTTTCTTTTGATTACAGTAATTTTTCAATTGCAGTAACTACATCATCAATTGTTCTGATTTGTTTAAAGTTTTCAGGAGAGATTTTCTTTTCAGTAAAATCCTGTAATTTTACAGCTAAATCAACTGCATCAATACTATCAAATTCTAAATCTTCAAACAAATTAGCGTCAGCTGCAATTTTTTCCGGTTCAATTTCAAAATCATCAACCAGAATACTTTTTAATCTATCAAAAATTTGTTCTCTTGTATATTTTGCCACGTTATTAACCCTTTGATACTGAATTGTTACAGCTTCTGATATAATCAGCTATTGTTTTAACAGAATAAAAATATTTTTTGTTTTCTTCTTTGTTTTCGCTCAAATCAACATGGAACTTTTTCTTAAGCGCCATACCAAGTTCTAAAGCATCAATACTGTCAAGACCAAGTCCGCTTACAAATAACGGTTCATCATCTTTAATATCATCAACAGTTATATCCTCTAATTCAAGCGACTCAATGATTAGAGTTTTAATTTCTTTTTCCAAGCACATCTTAATTCACCTATTAATATATATAACTTAATTAATAAGTAAAGTCAAATCCAAACAAAATTTATGGATAAATTTAGTTTTCGGGCTTTTAAAAGTTGCACTAAAGCTTCTCAGTCACTCTGAACTCGTTTCAGAGTCTAACATAATTTAGAGATTCCGAAATAAATTCGGAATGACGGGAATTTTACACCTTCGTCATCCTGAACTTGTTTCAGGATCTAATTACAATATGCTGAAATAAATTCAGCATGACAATAGGTAAAAATTATATTGTCACTCTGAACTCGTTTCAGAGTCTCATGTAATTTAGAGATTCCGAAATAAATTCGGAATGACGGGAATTTTACACCTTCGTCATCCTAAACTCGTTTCAGAGCCTATCTCATAGATGCTGAAATAAATTCAGCATGACAATAGGTAACGTCACTCTGAACTTGTTTCAGAGTCTCATGTAATTTGGAGATTCTAAAATAAATTCGGAATGACGGGAAGTACTGGTTACTAATATTCAAAAATACGTTTAAATAGCAGGACCACCATATTCATTATAAAGTTTCATTACATCATCTGGGATTTTTTCATTCCCACCTAACGCCTTATTCATCAATTTTCGATAAACTTCTGCTACAAATTCCAAAGGTGATTCAGACGCATAAGTAGAAACTCTATTAGCAGTTTGTTGTTTTTCTTTACTGTTTATAAAACCATTTGTAATATTTGATACTTTACCAAAACGTTCAATGCATTCTTGGGGTGTACCCATAGATTCATATCTATCTTTTCCTATTTTAACTAGATGCTCTAAATGACCGGTTTCATGATAAATAGTTCTAAATTCATCTCCTAAAGGATAAACTAAACGAATACCATCACCTGAACGAAGACAAGTATTTATAACATCTATAAGTACAGCTTTTTGTTGTTCTGTTGTTAGTTTTTCTATTTGTTTTAAATCAGGTAATTTTGAATGTGCTAATAAAGTCTCCTCTACATTTTCATTTTTTAATAATTGTCGTAGTTTTGAATAAGGAGCATTATAAACAGAATCTATTGCATCATCCATTGAAACATAATTTTCATACAATTTAACTGTGTCTATCAAGGAAAAACTTTCAGGATTTTCATTAAATTTATTTAAATTTTTTAATAAATTATCCGAAACTTCTCCACAATGATAAAAAGGATATAATGCAAGTTTCCCATCTTTATTTTTATACAAAATTTTATCATTCAAGGATTGTTGAATATAATTTTTTAAATATTCACCTACATTTTCAAAAATTTTTTTATTTACATTTAAAATAGCTCCAAATTCAGGATCAATATCATTTACAACACATGCTAAAGATTCTTCATCTTGAGGTACATAAGCTATCGTATCAAATAATTTTGCTTTGCCTTTTCGTACATTATTGATATTTGTAAGTCCCTCATTTACCCAGTTCATTACATCCAAAGGCATTCTATCATCATAATTTTTTACACCCAATTTTGTTTTTGCAAATTCTATCGCTTCCTGAGTTGTCTTAGCAGGAGTAAAATCAATATGCTCAGCAAGTTTTGTAACTTCTTCTTGAGCTGCACCAACTTTCCCACGAAGTAACAATGCCGTAGCTGTCAAAGCTGCAGCTATACCAAGACCAATCCCCCATTTTTGACCGTTAGACAATCCTTTTTTCTTACCGTTAATCTCAACACTATCTTGTGGATATGGCTGTGTTGTATAACCAGTATTTGTAGTTTGATTACTTGGTGTTACCTGATTACCAAAATGTATATGATTTATAGCATTTGAATTTGCTATACTTAGGGGCTGTATTGACATTAAAATTCCTTTCTACCTTATATATTTATAAAAACATAAATATAAAAAAAATTGCTAGTTAATTAAAATAAATTCGAAATGACGAGGGATTTTTACATTTTCGTCATCCTGAACTTGTTATAGAGCCTAGCTCATAGATGCTGAAATAAATTCAGCATGACAATAGGTAACGTCACTCTGAACTTGTTTCAGAGTCTCACGTAACTTTGAGATTCCGAAATAAATTCGGAATAACGGGAAATTTTATACTTTCGTCATCCTGAACTCGTTTCAGAGCCTATCATAGATGCTGAAATGAATTCAGCATGACAATAGGTAACGTCACTCTGAACTTGTTTCAGAGTCTCACGTAACTTTGAGATTCCGAAATAAATTCGGAATGACGATATGTAAGATAATAAAATTATCCTGTCATTCTGAACTTGTGTCAGGATCTCAAAATTATTGTATTCTGATAATATCTAAAATGGTTTTTAAACTTTTTTCTTTCATGTTATCTTCAATGTTAGATTTTAAATTGTTTATAGCTTCGAAAAATCCTTTTTTACTATTCCCTTCAAAAGACATACTTTCATGACCAAATACATCGATAATTGCCCCTGCTGTATAATTATTGGAATAATCTTTGTTAGCTCCGAGTGTTACAAACAGATCTTTTTTATATTTTTCTGAAAGCTCTTTAATATAATGATTTGAGCTGATTGCTTTTTTTAACGGTTCTACTAATTCCTTGTTAAGACATGTTCTGTCATCAAATTTAAGAGATTGGAATGAGGGTGTATTTTTAGTTTTTATATTTGTATTGTTTGAATATATATTGTAATTATTAATTTTAGATATTTGCATATTTTTTACTCCTTTGATCATATAAAAATATGAGCATATTTTTTTGCTAAAATTTAAGATATTAAAAAATTTATTATAAAATTTTCATACATACAAAGAATAATTTTGGACAATTTTGTATATTATGGTTTTGTCCCGAACGTACTTTTATTTAAATAAAAAGCAAAATAGGACATAAATAATAACTTGACAATAATTAGACATCTAACTATAATTGTTTGGTAATACTATTCGGAAATTTTTATGAAACAGGCACTTTCTTTAATATCAAAAATCCATGAAAAAGGTGACAAGTTTATCGTTGAGCAATTGAATGCAAACGGGATAAAAGAGCTTGTGCCAAGTCATGGAGATATTCTTGCCGTGCTTTATCAGCATAAAAAATTGACTATGAAAGAAATTGCACAAAAAATTAACCGTACAAAGCCGACAGTAACTGTCTTGGTTAATAAGTTGGAAAAACTCGGGTTTGTAAAACGTGAAAAATCTTCTGAAGATAGCAGGCTTACATATATTTTGACAACTCAAAAAGGTGATGAATTCAAACCTGTATTTGAAAAAATTTCAGAAGATTTAAACAAGATGTTATATAAAAATCTTTCGAAAGAAGAAGCAAATCTACTTGATAGTCTTCTTAAAAAAATGCAGTAAAAATTTTTATCAAAATAATTAGATATCGAACTAAAAGGAGGAAATTATGACAAATTACAAAAAAGCAGAATTAGGCACTATTGAAGGATTAATCAATTTGGAAAACGGAAAAGCATTTTTGCATGATAAATTGGATTTAACAAGTTGCGAAATATCTTTAAACACTGTCCCAAAGGGATTTAAAGTCCCTTTTAACCATAAGCATAAACAAAACGAAGAAGTATATATAATTTTGAAGGGTGAAGGAAAAATGACAATAGACGGTGAAGCTGTAGATGTAAAAGAAGGTTCTGTTGTCAAAGTTGCACCGGAAGCTTCCAGAACTATTGAAAATACGTCAGATAATGAATTTCAATTTATTTGTGTACAAGCAAAAGCAAATTCACTGGAGCAATACGGTTTTGGCGACGGTGAGATATGTTAGGAATAAAAAATAAATCGGAGTAATATGTACTCCGATTTTTTTAACAAAATATTTTATGTAGCAAAAAAAATTTTTTTTATGTTTTATTTTGTGCGAAAGGATTTTATATGAAAGTACAAAATAATTCTTCAATAAATTTTCAAGCAAGTGTTTCTGATTCTGTATTATATCGTCTCAATCGTCAATTAAGGACTTGTCAGAGCAAGAAAAAAAGCAAAGCTCTTGTAAATGAAACATTAAAGAATATCAGCAATTGGGGTGATCCTAAATCACGTGTTGTTATAGCAAAAGATGATAATGGTAAGTGTCATTTGGGATTACAATATTTTGTAAAACCAATGTTGAAAGTTTCTTGGGCAATAAAAAATTTGAAAGGTAGAACAGAATTATCTCAATTTTTGGCTTTAAAAGAAGCTAATATTGTTGAAACAGAAAAAACTATTGAATATCTATATTCAAAATATGGCAAAGGAATTTTCAACAGGTATAATAATCTTTAAAACAATTTAAAAACAAGTTTTATAAGATTTCAAATCCTTTTTCCAAGTTACATAAAAATAAATTGCTAATATAAAGTATACTCCCCACATTAAGACTGTTGAATATACTTTTGTGCCGTGTATTAAAATGTTAAGCCACATCAAAAGCGAAAGCCCGTTTACGATTGCCCAAATCATCCATTGTTCGATTGCTCTTTTTACTGTCAAATACATTCCGACAATAGATAAAAATGTTGTAATCCCATCAATTATCGGGCTTTTATCGTTGAAATTGTAAAGAATAAATGATGTTATAACGCAGCCTAAAATACTTATCAATGTTATTATTAAGCGTTCTTTAAGGTTTAAACGTCTTTTTTTTATTTCACCTGTGTCAGGTTGTAAATGCTTTTTCCACTTAAAAATTCCGAGAATCTGCATAGGTATATAATAACAAAGCGAAAGAAGCATATTGCCCCAAAGCGCATTATGAAAAGCAAGCCAAATATACCCACCGGAACCCAAAAGTCCGAATATGTAACAGGATATTTTGCCTTTTCCTGCAATAATAGTATATAAAATTCCACAAACAGCATTTATAATTGCAGCAGGATTATCGTGTAAAATTATTGCATTATACAAAATTATGGCAAAAACGAGTGTTAATCCTAGAATTTCAAAATTCTTCCAGCCATGTAATTCTTTTTTTATAAATTCTGTGAATTTCATTATGAGCATTGTATAATGAATTGAGATGAAAGTACAGCCTATATATACAAGCAAAATAGTCAAAAAGGGATTGGAGTTTGCGGCAGATAACAGTTTGTTATTTGGCGCAACAGCATCTTTTGTGCTTTCTGCTGCTGTGCGTTCGCCGATTATTCTTTTGACACCTCACACTGATAAGGAAAATAAAAAATATGCTTGTGCAAAATCGCTTGCATCAAGTGTTGTGAATTATTTGACGGTTTTTGCAGTATCAATGCCTTTTGAGAAAGCCTTGAAGAAAATTGATAATAAACCTCAGAAATATTTGAAAAAAGATACAATAAAAATGTTGCAGTCAGGAGAAAAAAGCCTTGCAAAATCAAGACGTTATTCATTTGCTACACAGCTTTTCAAATTAGGATTGGGATTTTTGCTTGCTGCGCCTAAATCTGCTCTAACGTGTTTGCTAATCCCGGGTATTATGTCAAAAATTTCACCTAAAAAAGATAAAAAAACTCAAGTTTCTTTTACAGGAGCTTATGATAACGGAGTTTCTTATTTAGCGAAACGTGTCGGAAAATTGATTGATTCAGGTTTTGTAAAAAATATGTCTGAAAAATTCCACAACACAAATTTTGAACATCACATGATGTCTGTAACAGATATATTTGCGACAGGTGCTTTTATGTTTCAGACTTCAAGAAGTAAAAAAATTGAAGAAAATCGTAAAAAACCTTTAATGTATAATGCCGCATTATCAACAGGATTTTCTATTGCTGGAAGTTATTTGTTGAGCAAGATTTTAGACAAGCCGACAGAAAAATTTGTTAAAAAATTCTCTGAAATCAATAAAAATTCACCGAAGCTTGAAAAATATCTTGAGGGAATAAAAGTTGTAAAACCCGCAATGATTTTAGGCGGAATTTATTATGTTGCAATTCCTGTAATTTCGACATTCTTGGCAGACAGAGTGGATAATAAAAATCAAAATTATGCTAAAAAAGCCTAAATAATTTTAATTTACATATTTTCTTCGTCTTCTTCCAATGATTCATTTATAAATCTTGCAGGATTTTCCATTATATATTCAATATCTGCCGGATTTTTAATGTAATTGTAATCATATCTTTCAGCGTTATGATTTAGAGATATTGTTCCGTAATCCAAAATTCTTCCCATTGTACTTTGAGAAAAATCACACATATTAAATTTATTAATAGGAATATCAATTTCAACAGGATTTAAAACTCCTATTTTAATGTGTGCAAATTTTGTAGTTATAATAATTTTATCTGAGTTATATCTCAAAATAGGGTAAACAATAGGAATAAGGATTAAAAATACAACAATCCAGCTAAAAATACTGTGAGTGTTTAAAAATATTACCCAAAAATATATGAAAAATATCGGAGTCATAAAAATTGGCCAGAAAAGTGCCATCCAGTGTTTTTTTACATCGTATAAAACGAGTTCTTCGCTATTTTCAGGCGGAAGTTTATATTCTTGCGGAATTTCGTATTCCTGCTTTATAGGTTCTACTCTAACAGGTTCAGGTTTTTTTTCAACTATTTCGATTTTTAAATCTGCACCGCAATACCTGCAAAAGTTATCAAAATCTTTAACCGGTTTTCCGCAATTTGGACAAAACATTATGTACTCCTTTGTGAGCCAATTTTAACACAGGATTTGACTTTAGTCAATCAAGGATATATTATTAACTTTGGAGAATTTATGAATAAAGCCGAACTTTTAAGATTATATAATTTAGAGCTTGATGAACTTTTGAAAGAGGCATCAAAATATATTAAAAATGATGTTGAGTTTTGTTCACTTGTAAATGCCCGTAATGGCAAATGTTCACAGAATTGCAAGTATTGTGCGCAAAGCTCGTATTATAAAACTCATATTGATGCCTATCCTTTGATAGAGCTTGAGAAAGTCAGAAAAGCTGCTATTGATGCAAAATCTCATAAGGCTTCAAGATTTGCAATTGTAACGTCAGGCAAAACTCCTGATGAAAGCGATTTTGATAAAATTCTTGCAATGATTGATGAAGTCAATAAAATAGATGGGTTGAAAAGTTGTGCTTCTATCGGAATTTTGAACGAAGAACAAATTAAAAAGTTGAAAGAACACGGTTTGGTAAGATTTCATCACAATATAAATACTTCAAGGTCTTATTATCCTGAAGTTTGTACTACTCACAGTTTTGATGACAGATTAAACACCTGCAGACTTGTCAAGAAATACGGAATGGAATTGTGCTGCGGTGTAATTTTGGGAATGGGTGAAAGTGTTGAACAAAGAGTTGAAATGGCATTAGAGCTTGCAGAAATTCAACCTGATTCAATCCCGATAAATATTTTGATGCCGATTCCACAAACCCCGTTTGAAAATTATTACGACAAGATTGATGAAGAAAATGTCTTGAGAACTCTTGCAATATTTAAAATTGCAAACCCGAAATCAATACTTCGTTTTTGTGGCGGGAGAATGCGTCTTTCTGATGAAAACCAGCGTAAAGCCCTAAAATCTTGTGTAGAAGGTATTATGACAGGGAATTATCTTACAACTGTTGGGAAAGCTCCTCAAGAAGATATAAAGACTGTTTTGGATTTAGGTAAAAATATTAAATTGTAACAAAAATTTATAATTATTAAAGAAATTAATTTCTCTATCCGTATTACTTTTAAGTAAAAAGGTTAATATGTATGAGTAATGAAATTAATTTTAATCTAAATCTTCCAATGGATACCCCGGAAGTAAATAATTTCGGTATGATGAAGTCTGGTTTAGACAAAAGTACTAGTGCTGACTTAAAAATGAACAGTGTGTGGGAACAACCGTCAAAAACGGAGCCGACTGCATCTCAACCTGCACGAAATAAAAAACAATCTTCTTCTGTTGCTCAAAGATTACACTCAGATTGGCAAACAGTAATGAAAGTGGAATCAAAAGCAAAACAAAGCAGGTTTAAATGTGATCCGAATATATCTTTTAACTTTTTTAATGAGGTTACAAAGGTTGCTAAAAACATAAATTGTAATCCGGAAGATTTGGCTGCAATAATTTATAAAGAATCTCATTTTGATCCGAAAGCAAAAAGTAGTTCAGGTAAATATGTAGGTCTGATTCAGATGGATAAAATGACATTTGATAGTCTTGCGATTAGAAATAAATGTTCATATAATGATTATTGCACTCTTCCGAGAGAAAAACAGTTAAAATATACAGAAGCGTATTTGAAATTCCGAATAAATGAAAAAGGTCTTAAAGGTAAACGTTTAAGTGGCGGACAGATTTATACTCTTATTCGTCGTCCGGCAGAAATTCATAATCGAGGAGTTGTGAACAAGCATCAAAAAACTGTTGATGATGCAAAGAAAATTCCTGCAAAAATGAAAAAATTAAATACAAAAATGTAGATTATAAAAAAAGTGAATAATATTATTAAAAATAAGAAAACCGATATCTTTTTTGATATCGGTTTTCCCAGGCTTCGAACAGATTATGTACTGTGCCGGCATTGAATTAATGCGAAAATTTAAGCAATTATTCAGAGCAGCCGAATGCAATAGTAATGTGTTCTCTTGGATTAACAGCGGAGATTTTGTATCCGCGCGGGTCAACAAGGTAAGCAAATTCGTCGCCTGTAGTTTGGAATAAGCCCATTGTACCTGATAAAGCTGTTCTTGTAACATCAACAGGGGCTTTAACAGTTTCCCATAAGCCGTCGCCTAAGTTACGAGCAGCAGCACCAAATTCTCCTTGGAATGCGTGACCTAGCATATAACCGGCGTCGTTAGAGATGTTTTCAGCAGCGTTACCAACGTTTGTAATGATACCGCCTGCAGTTCTACCTACAACACCAATCATTGAACCTGCTAATGTAAACGGCATTTCAACAAGTCTTGCAACAGGGTTAACCTGTTTTGATTTGTTAACTTGAGCTTGTAGAATTTGTTTAGGTAATTTAGTTTTGCAATCACCGTTTTTGATTTCAGTGAAAGACAATTTTAAAGCACCTTTGTCACAGCCTGAAGGTCTGATAACTTCTACAACCTGACCTGTTACGGTTGAACCGCAAGGGTAAGTTACACCGTTAATTGTTACGTCTTCAAGAGTGTTTGCTCTGAAGTATTGGCCTACGTGAGATGATTTTGCTGTTAATTGGTCAATCATTTTTACTTTTAATGTAGGGATTTTAACAATTTCTTCTTGTTCTACAAATGCGTTTTTATTTACAGGACAAGCAGGGCAGATATTGTTTGCTGTTTTTGGATTTGTATCGTAGCCTAATGCTACACGAACAGTTTGCATCATTGAAGCGACCTCTGCACGAGTTGCTTCTTTGTTTGGCATAATCATATTTGGGTTAGGTGAATCTTTCAAAGCACCGTTTTCCAAAGATTTTGCAACCGGAATTCTTGCCCAGTTAGGAATAGATGCACCGTCTGCATATTTGCTCAAGATTTCATCTGCTTTGCATTGGTCGATATCACAAGTCATACCTTTTGCGATTGTTGTTAAGGCTTCAACTCTTGTTACAGGGTGGTTTGGTTTGAAGTTTCCGTCAGGGTAGCCCTTTAACAAGTCTTCATCAACTGCTTTTGCAATAGCTGCGTTAGCCCAGTTGCTTTTTGGAACGTCTTTGAACAAACCTTCACGAGGCATATCGCATTTGTCAAGGTTAAATCCTTTAACCAACATTGTTGCAAATTCAGCACGAGAGATGTTTCTGTTAGGTTTGAAGTAACCGTCCGGATAACCTACTACAACATCATTTATCGCTAATTTGTCGATGTCGCAAGCTGCCCAAAATCCGTTAGGAACATCAGGGAATTGGCAACCGCCTAAATTTGCTGCTGCACCCGTTGTTTGCATCATTTGGTTAGGGATTTCATAGGGAACGAATGATTTTCTGACAGCGTCAATTGAGTTTGCGGATTGAAAATCAATCGGGCAATTGTTACCGTCCATTAACCTTTCGTTTCTGTCTATCGGAATACCGTTATGTCTTGTCGGTTCTTCATTTAGGCAAGGCATTTGAGATGCTGCACCTGTAACTTGTCCTTGAGATGAAACTGTTGTGCCGCTAACATTTGATGAAAGAACTCTTGGTGTTCCTGCAAGCGGTGTATCTGTTGAAAAAATAGAGTTTGCTGGCTGACCTATGTAGTTGTTTGTACCATAAATTGCATTAGGATAGCCATATACCTGTTTCATATCTTTTCTGTCAGGTTTTCCTGTTTGAGGACAAACTGCACAGGCAGGATCTGCAGGTTGATCACAGCTTATTTCATCAGGACATCCGCAGTCTGATTTTTGTTCTGTTTCGCACGGATCGCATGGAGCCGGTTTTTGGCAATCACAATCAGGCAGTGCTTTTTTACACTTTGAACAAGTGTTTGGTTTTGCAGTTTCACATGGGCATGCCGGCCCTGTTACGACAGGTAACGGTTCTGCGCAAGGTGCCGGTGTTTCCGGGGTTTCGCATGGACATGCCGCCATTGCCTGATTCAAGGAACACGTTGCTATTCCAACGGCAATTGCAGCTGCCACAGTCAGTTTTTTAATAGTCATTTTTACCTCCTTGTGTTATGGGCTTTTTTTGAAAAAACCCCAAAAAATTTTTTAAAAAACAAACTAATACTAGATTATGTACTTTATTTTTCCTTATAAACATTACCGTAAGAGGTTATCCGCTCAGGCTATTCTTGCATTATGAATATTTTAAATTTTTTAATGACAGCGGTATTTTCAAGGTTTGAAAATTATATTTTTTATTTCATAAATATTATGCAGATTTTTAGATTTTGTGTTATAATATAAATAGCTTCTTGTACCACCATTGATTGGTGGTTTTTTCTTTTTTTTTAATGTATTATATTTTTATTATGAAAAAGGTTATTCTTGCTCTTTTATTATTATGTTTGGTTTGCTGCGGTTGCGGGAAGAAAAAAGGCGTTAGTGACGATTTATCGAAAATTTATCAACGTGACAAAATTATTATTGGTGTTCGTGATGATGCTCCTCCTTTCGGATTTAGAGATAAGAAAGGGAATCTTATAGGATACGACATTGATTTGGCAAAAATTATTACGGCAAGCATTTTAGGGAATGAAAATAGGGCTGAATTTGTACCAGTTACTGCTTCAAACAGGATTATGAAATTAAATTCCGGTGATGTGGATATGCTTGTTGCAACAATGTCTATTACAAATCAAAGACAGCAAATTTTGGATTTTTCTATTCCTTATTATATTGCAGGACAAGCTATCCTTGTTAAAAGCTCAAGTCAGGCTCAATCTTTAAGTGATTTTGAGGGAGAAAGATTAATTATTGTTTTTGGTTCAACAAGTGAAAGAAATCTTCGCACTAATGTGCCGGAAGTAAAGATTGTTGGTTATAAAAATTATACGCAAGCCGTAAATGCTCTAAAAGCGGGTAAAGCTCAAGGTATCGTGGCTGATGATTCTATCCTTTTGGGCTTTGCTGTCAATGACAAATCAGTCAAGCTTTTGCCTAAAAGATATTCAAAAGAGCCTTATGCCGTTGCAGTTAGAAAAGATGACAAATCTACAAGACTTCTTGCTAAAGTTAATGATGTTATAGGAAGTATGCAAAGTACAGGCAGACTTAACAGACTGCAAGAAAAGTGGCAAATAAAGTAATTTTTTAACTTATTTTTTTTATCTCATCTTATTTCATAAAATATGGTTTAATAAGTACATAGATGTCGTTAAATAAAACGAATACCAAAAGTATTATCAGTAATGAGAAAAATACTGTCATTATTTTATTTGCAATTTCTTCATCAACAGGTTTCCCTTGGATTTTTTCAATCAATAAGAATAATAAATGTCCGCCGTCAAGAGCAGGTATCGGCAAGATATTTAATATTGCAAGGTTCATTGATATAACAGCAGTTAGTAAAATTCCGTAAAAAATACCTTCGCTGCTTATAATATCTCCGCCCATTTTGGTAATTAATACAACACCGTGCATATTTTTAAGCGGAATTTTACCTGTAAACAGTTGTTTTAAAACAATCAGCATTGATTTTGTTTCATTATAAAGATAATTATAACTTGTTGAGAATGCTGATTTTATACCTGTTACAGGGATTAGAATTTCTTTTCTATCAAGAGTTATGCCTATAATACCGTCTTTGTCTGAATATACAGGTTTTAAGTTGACAATTTTGTTGTTCCTTAAAACTTGAATATACATAGGTTTTTCACCGTCAGAAAGTGCGTATGCAAGATCGTTTAGCGAATATGTGCCGTCAGCTTTTACTGATGTTTTACCTTTAACTTTGTCACGTAATGTTATTTGATTTGCGCTAAGATTTACTTCCTCCGGTTTGAAAAGTTCTACTGCGTTTAAAACATTTTTACTTAAAATTATTTTTCCTTCTTTTGCAAGATTGTTTGGAATTGTTATAGTAGTATCTTTAGGGATAATTTCATCATCTTTAATTGACGGATTAACAACTTTTAAATTTGCATAATTTTGTAGAGCGATTTCTTCCTTTGTTTTTCCGTCATAAGAGGCACTGTACATAGCATAGAGGTTAATCCCGTATTTTGTATTAACATCTATGCCGTTAATTTTGAGGATTTTATCACCTTTTTTCATTCCGCAAGTCCATACGCTGGCTTCTTTGGGCGCTACAATATCATTGACATATATATCAAATTGGCCTGACGGCATATTATGCCACATTGCAGCTGTTAAAAGCACAAGAACGTATGCACAAATAACATTTGCGATTACACCTGCAGAAAAAATAATTGCTCTTTGCCAAACAGGTTTGTTCATCAATCTGTCAGGAGAATTTTGCGGTAAATCGGAATCCTTGTCATCATCAGGGAAAGAAACATAGCCGCCAAATAAAAATGCGTGTACGACTAAGATTATATTCCCGACTTTTTTCTCCCATAAAGTAGGCCCAATCGGCAATCCTATACCGAATTTGTCAACTTTGACTTTGAAAAGTAAAGCTGCACCAAGATGTCCTAATTCATGGACAAGTATTAAAAGTCCGATTAACAAAATCATTATGATGATAGACATTAAATTATCCCTCTCAAAATCTTAAAAACAGTATAAATATTTTAGCATAAAAAAACTTGAGCTAAAGAGGCAATTTTTTGATATTTAAAATTTTTGTCATTCTGAATTTATTTCGGAATCTCCAAAATTATGTGAGACTCTGAAACAAGTTCAGGATGACGAAAGTATAAAATCCCTCGTCATTCCGAATTTATTTCGGAATCTCTAAATTACATGAGACTCTGAAACAAGTTCAGAGTGACGAAAGTATAAAATCCCTCGTCATTCCGAATTTATTTCGGAATCTCTAAATTACATGAGACTCTGAAACAAGTTCAGAGTGACG
>CAJMSH010000004.1 GCA_905216055.1 uncultured bacterium
GCCTGGGAAGATAACTCGTTGCCAGCGCCTAATTTAAGAGGACTAATAGAGAGCAGTTTCTATTAGTCCTTTTTTTATTGCTTTTTTAATTGTTTTTTTATTTTTAATAAAAAAAGAGCTTTAGCATTTGCATAAAGCTCGGTTGGAATTAAGAATAGCTGGAAGTATGAAAAAGATTTATATTATTATTTAATGTAAATTGTGTTTGAAAAGCAATTAATCAGTTGGGCAATATTTTTTATTGTATAATTTATTTATGAGAAAGAAGTATAAAAATAAAATAGTCTCTTTTGTTATTTCGATTGTTCTCATTGCTTGTGGAATTTTGTATTTAGAACTTAATTATGTGCCTAAGAGTTTGTATAATATTCAGACAATGAAAAGTAATCAAAATGAAGCTTATTATGTTGGGCAGTGGTGTACTCCTAGTTTTGGAAAAATGGAATTTAGGCTTTGGGATATGACTAGAGTTGATTGTTTGACTAAGGATTATGCGATCGAGTTTGATTTTGCAAAAAAGTGGGCGGAAAGTGTTGGACAAGCTTTGTATTATGCAGAAATGACTCATAAAAAGCCTGCTGTTGTTTTAATTTTGCAAAATTTAGCTGATATGCGATATGTAAAACGAGTTGAAAGAGTTAATAAAGGAATTCAGATATTTTTGATTAAGGCATTTTAAAGATTTTGATTAAGCTTTGTTGACATTTTTATAGAAATAATTATTAAATAGATATGACTATTTTGGAGTTATTGAAATTTAATAAGGTATGTGAGCATAGTAGAATACAACCGGATGTTGATTTTGCTTATTGCCCTGATTGCGGAGAATTGATTGAAAATCAATGGTATCTTGTAAGATGTGCTTGTTGCGGAGTAAAGCTTCGTGGAGTGATTAAGAAAGGAAGAATAATTCCTGAAAAACATTTTTGTCACAATTGCGGTTGTGAGGATTTTGTTGTTGAGAGAATAAACAAAATTAATTTTATAGATATAAGTTACGCTGTGCTTGTCAAGGCTGTTGTAAAAAATAATGATTTTAAATTTACGCAAAGCTGGGTTGAAAGAGATTTTAGAACATCAAACTACAAACCGCGATTGCTGCAAGAATACTTATAGCATCTGCAAGTAAGCCAACTACTAAAGCATAGCGTAATTTTGAAATTCCAACGGCTCCAAAGTACACGGCTAATACATAAAAAGTGGTTTCGCTTGAACCAATCATAACTGCAGACAGTTTTGTTGCATAATCATCAGGTCCAAGTGTATGTGCTATATCTGAAAATACGCCAAGTGCTGCTGAGCCTGAAAGTGGTCTTACAAGCATTATAGGGATTGTGTCTGCAGGAATATGAAAATATGTAAGTAACGGGGCAAAAATATGTTGTATTAAATCAATAATTCCAGAGGCTCTAAACATTGAAATCCCGACAATTATTGCAACAAGATACGGGATTATATTTATTGCGACTTTAAATCCGTCTTTTGCGCCTTCTGTAAAAGTTTCATAAAGCGGAACTTTTTTGAATAAGCCCATTGTTAAAATTAAAATGAGTATTGCAGGTAGTGCCCATAGAGAAATTATGTTCATTAATGTTTGAAACATCTTTATTTATCCTCCATAGAACTGCTTTGCGGTTTCCAAAAATTCTGGAATATTTTTGCAAGCCCAATTGCACAAATAAAAGATATCCCTGTTACAAGAAGTGTTGGGGCAATTATTTCTGTTGGATTTTTGTATCCTATACTGATTAATATTGCAATTACTGTTGCAGGAATTAATTGAAAGCCTGCTGTGTTCATTGCAAGAAACATACACATCGCATTTGATGCTGAATTTTTATCTTTATTATGCTTTTGCAATTCTTCCATTGCTTTGATTCCTATTGGAGTTGCTGCATTTGTTAAGCCGAAAGCATTGGCAGAAAAACTCATTGCAATATCTCCTATGGCCGGTGAATCTTCGGGAATTTCGTTAAAGAGCTTCTTTGTAATAGGCTTTATAAGCTTTGAAATAATATTAATAAGTCCGCATTTGTCTGCGATGTTCATCATTCCAAGCCAAAATGCCATTATCCCGATAAGGGAAAATGCAACCTTTACAGAAAGTTCTGCTCCTGAAAGGATTGAATTAACTACCTCATTTAACCTTCCGTTGATTGCACCAACAATAATAGAAATTACTATTAAAAAATAGAAAATGTAATTCATAGACTTATTAAATCATTAATATGAATTGAGGTCAATTTTTATTAATTTGTTAAATTTTTATCTTCTGTGATGTCTTGGATGCCTGTCATAATGATGGTGAGGCATATTATACCAAAAAGGATTATAATAAAGTGGAGGTAGTGGATATCCAACTTCTGGTGGGTACAATATATTAACTTTATTTGCTTCGTAGTAGTCTTTCATTATTTCTTTATACTCATTGTAATTTATAGTATTGGGATTTGAATCCTCTTCATTGTATGTCTCTGATAATACTTTAAACTGATTTTTGATACGTTGTATATCATATTGATTGTATGGAGTATTAAATCTTATTTTGTTGTTTTGATCTGTTCTGAGGACTTCATTTACTGAAATTGTACCGTTAGAATTTCCATTATCATCGATTTCATTAAAGATTTGTTTTTGAGATTTTTCTCCATTAAAATTTTTTAAATCTCCAATAACGAAGCAATCAGGTACTGTTCCTGGAATATAAGTTGTAGTAATTGGTGTTATTGGCGGAATGTAATAATATTGAGCTTTTGCATCTGTTATAGGAGCAGTTGTTGCGAGTGCTATTGCTGCAGCTCCTGCAGCATTTTTAAGTTTATTTTTTTTCTCGCCCAAAAAAGACTTGTTGCTTTGATAATTTTGTATAGCCGAAATTCTCATAAATAAATACCCCTCATTTTAGACCATAAAATAATGATATAAAATAAAGGGGTGATTTGTTTATTTTTTAAGAAAAATTTACAATTACTTATTTGTTAATCTGTGGAATATTTGTTTAATTATAGAAGGTTTTTTGAATGGTTTATTTAAATCCTCAACAAGGTTAATTGTTTGTAAATTCTTATTATAAGCCCTTTTCCAATTTTTAATAACTTGTATTGGATTATGTACAGATTCTCCTGTATGTTCTTTTAAACTTGTGTAAAATCTTAAATCTAATCCTGTTAATTCTTTTTTTGAAGCACGAGTAATATATCTTCTGTCTCTTGTTGCAGTTATTGCAGCATTTATCATTTTGTTAATTCTCATTTTTTGCCTTTCTTGTGTAAATGTATTGTTTCCTACGGGGGGGGTAAAAACCGGCCTTCTATGTTTAATAAAAGACCGGTAATTTTTTTTATTGCTATTATTATTAATTTTATTAACTTTTATTAACCACAACAGCAAGATGAAGCGCAAGTGCATCCTAAAGCTTCTTTAGCTTCTTCAAGTCTTACCTTGATACGTCCGTCAACTGCGATTCCTTCACCAGTTGTTTCAGAAATTAACAATGGGTTAATATCTAATTCATCGATGAATTTGTAATCGTTTACAAGTTGAGACAATCTCAATAATGTTTCTTGAATTTGATCGATTTGTGCTGGTTTTGTACCTCTTGCACCTTCTAACAATTTGTATGCTTTTACTGATTTAATCATATCCATAGCATCGATATCTGTTAAAGGAGCAATTCTGAATGTTACGTCTTTCATAACTTCAACGAATACACCACCAAGACCGAACATCATCATAGGACCGTATTGTGGATCTGTTGCGATACCGCAAACCATTTCACGATTACCTTTAACCATTTCTTGAATGATTACACCTTCAAGACCTTCTAACAAACCTTTTGCTTCAAGTCTTTCTAGTAATCCTTTGTATTCTCTTCTCAATTGTTCTTCTGATTTGATGTTAACAACAACACCGCCTACATCTGTTTTGTGTGAAGTTGTTTTTGAAGTCATTTTCATTACAACTGGGTATCCGATTGAATTTCCAAGTTCAACAACTTCTTCTTCGTTTGTTGCTAAACCGTATTTGCAAGCTCTGATACCGTATGCTTGTAATACATCGATTGATTCAAGAGTTGTAAGTTGAGCTCTGCCTTCAGAGATAGATTTTTTAATGATTTTTTCAACTTTTGCTCTATCTACATCGTAGCAAGGAATTTTGCCTTCAGGTCTTTCCATCCATAATCTTTGTTGATTTAATCTGTTCAAACCGTCAGCAGCTTCTTCTGCATACATAAAGAAAGGCATATTAACATCCATATCTGAAAGTTTAGAGAAGAATTCGCTCTTAGTCATGAATACACCGATAATTGGTTTTTCAGGATGTTCTGCTTTGATTTCCATTAAAGCTTTAGCAACATCGATATCTTTCAATCCTAAGAATGGAAGATAAATTGTGATAATCATATCAACATTTTCATCAGCGATAACTGTTTCAAGAGTTTGTTTGTAGTGTTCGATAGGAGCTGATGCAATCATATCGATTGGGTTTTTAACTGATGCTGCTGATGGTAAGAAGCTTCTTAATTTATCTTTTGTAGCATCAGAAATTTTAGCCATTTGCATACCGTATTCGCATACAGCATCTGTTGCCATAATACCAGGACCACCTGAGTTTGTGATAATAGCTACTCTGTCGCCTTTTGGAATTGGGCAGTTTGCAAATACTTTAGCTGTTGCAAATAAGTTTTTCAAAGAAAATTCTCTGATTACACCTGATTGATGTAACAATGCTGCTGCAGCTTTATCAGCACCTGCTAATGAACCTGTGTGAGATGATGCTGCTGAAGCACCTGCTGCTGAACGACCTGATTTAAGAGCTAAGATTGGTTTTTTCTTAGTTACTCTTGAAGCTAATTTTCTGAAGTTTGCTGGATTTTGAATTGATTCCATGTATAACAAGATTTGTTCTACATCGTCATCGTTTTCCCAATATTCGATAGCTGTTTCAGCGTTAACATCAGCTTGGTTACCAATTGAAATGAATTGTGCAAAACCTAGGTTTAAGTCTTTCAAAATATTTAAAATACCGCCGCCTAATGCACCTGATTGAGATACGAAACCGATGTTTCCACGTTCAGGAAGTGATTCTGCGAAACATCCGTCCATTCTGATTTCTGGGTTAGTGTTTACAACACCCAAGCAGTTTGGACCTACACATCTCATACCATATTCTTTAATTTTTTCAACTAATTGTTTTTCTAATTCAGCACCATCTTTACCAGTTTCTTTGAAGCCTGCTGTGATGATACATAAACCTTTGATGCCCTTTTCGTGGCATTGGTCAATTGTTGATAAAACAAATTTTGCGTTTACAACGATAATTGCAAGATCGATTTCGCCAGGAACTTCCAATACAGAAGTGTAAGCTTGAAGACCTTCAATGATACCGCCTTTTGGGTTTACAGGATAAATTTTACCGTTGAATTTGTATTCCTGTAATCTTTTCATAATATCAGAACCGATAGTATGTTCTTTTGTTGAAGCACCGATAACCGCAATTGATTTCGGTTTCATAATTTTGTCTAAAAGATTCATTTTTTCATCCTTTCTTTTTTTATTTTTTATTTTTGGTTATTAGTATAAAACTTTTTGATAAACATCTGTATTACTATTAATATCCGTTGACAATCCATTCTCTGACGCGGAATTTTGCGCCTAAATCGGTTGCAATTTTTTCACATTTTTCAAGGTCAAGATGTCTGCCTTTGTATCCTTCTACAACGCTTGCGACAACTGAAATTTTTTCATCGGCACAAGCTTTGATGAATTTTTTTACTTCATCATAGGCGTTTTCAAATTTTGGTTGAGAAAGTTCGTCATATTCTTCTTTTGTTGCGCCGTTTAAGCTTACGGAAAATTCATCAATAAGACCTTTTAATTCCGGAACAACATTTCTTTTGTATACAAAATTTGCATGGCCGTTTGTGTTAATTCTGATTTTAATTTCGGGGTATTTGTCTTTAATATATTTAGCGACTTGTTTCAATTCTTCCAATTTTAACATTGGTTCACCGTAGCCACAGAAAATTACTTCTTTGGTCGGTTCAAATGTTTCAAATTGTTTAATAACGTCTTGAGCTGTTGAATTTTCATCATCAAGCCAAAGCTCTTGACCTTTAACATCGCTTTTATCTCTTCTAAGGCAAAAGATGCAATCATTTGTACATCTGTTTGTCAGATTTATATAAATTTTTCCATCGAGTAAATATACTAAAGTATTTGCCATGACTAGCCTTTCGATAATTTTATTATCGCACGGGCAAAAATTTTTTACAAGTAATTTGCCTTGAAAAATATTAAAAGATATATTATAATAAGAATATAAGTAATATATGAAAGGAGTGCTTTATGAGAGATTTGTTAAGAAGTATTAATCGGGGGGGGGGCATTCTCAGCTGACTTGTGGCGAGAAGGCTGTAAGTCAAGTCTTATATGGTAATGTTATTGCGCATTTATTGCGCAATCTGGAATATGTCATAAAAAGATCGCGCACTATGTGTGCGATGACAGGTCTTAATATTCTTCCGTCGCTCCTTTGGGAGAGTGTGTCCGAAGGACAGGAGAGTGGCTTGTTACAAAGAAGGATGTCCTTGTTTAAGGACTCAAAAGAGTCTCGTTATGACATAGAAAGTTCATGCAAAACTCAAGTTGCGGGTGCAGTGGCTACGCTGCCGAAACGAACTTATTCACTTATTAACCTATTCTCTTATTTACTTCACAAAAAAGCAGCGTTTACCTTGGCTGAGGTTTTAATAACCTTAGGCATTATCGGTGTTGTTGTAGCTTTGACAATGCCGTCTTTAATACAGAATTACAAAGACAAAGAGTTTATAACAAAAACTAAAAAAGCTTATTCTGTTATTCAAAATGCTGTATTACTCGCAAAAAGCCGGAATGAGATAGTTGACGGAGACAATACATTTTTGTTTGATCCGTCAAAAACAAGCGCTCAGGTAACGCAAGATTTTGCACAATATTTCAGCGGAGCAAAATTGTGTTTAAGCAAAAATACAAACGGATGTAAAGAATATTACTATGATGTGAAATTTGCGACAAAAGAAGGAGTAAGGTCAATGGGAAGTAATATATCAAAAATTATTCTCAATGACGGCACTGTTTTGAGTATTCAGCAAATGTCTTCTTGTTATAGGGTTAGTAATGATTGTGTGCAGGATTCTAACGGTAATTGTGTTACCGATGCAGATGGCAATACTACTCCCCAAACATCAACTCATACTGATTGTGCGTACATATATTTTGATGTAAACGGCACAAAATTGCCAAATCAGTTCGGGCGTGATAATTATCTTTTAAAGGTTTATACAAACTCTATAAAGGGCAGTGGCTGGGCACCGGAGGGAGCTGCAAGTCTGAAAAATATTTTGACGGGAAAAGATAAGCTTGAATATACTAAATTCTAAGCATTTCTCTGGAAAAATCCTGCAATTTCTTTATGAGGGAAAAACTTAACAATAGGACGTCCGTGCGGGCATGTATAAGGCATTTTTGTTGTTCGCCATTTTTTTACGATTTCTTGCATTTGCCAGGTCGAAAGCTTTTGTCCTGCTTTTACAGAGGCTTTGCAAGAGGTTGTTATAAGAATTTTTTCTTCAAGTCTGTCGAGATTACCGTCTATATTTTCTAAGATGTCTGCAAGAATTTCTTTAGGGTTCACTTTAGCAATCATTTGCGGAACTTTTTTGAATATTAATTCATTATCCTTTAAAAATTCTATACCGTATCCGAATTTTTCAAACTTTTCGATATTTTCTTTAATAAGTTCCGCTTCAGTGCTTGAAACTTCGATTACATCGGAAAGAAAAAGCATTTGAGATACTATATTCTTTTCAGACATAAGTTTTTCATAGATATAGCGTTCTTCTGCGATGTGTTGATCGATAATCTCCATACCGTCTTCTTTTTCAACAAGAATGTATGTATTTTTATATTGACCGATTATGTTTTCTTCGGGTTCGGGATTTTTTTCAATCGGAACAAAAAATTGTCGCTGTTCAGGTGTTTGAATATTTTGAGTATTTGAGGTTTCAAATTCTTTTTCTTGCTTTTCTATTGCGCTATCAGAAACGTATATTGTGTCATCTTGTTTGTCAAAATATACTTCACCTTCTTTTTCCAATTTTGGTTGGACAAAGTCAACTAAATTAGAGGTCGTTGAAGGTTGTTGTGTTGGTGCTGTGTATGAATAGTTTTGTCTTTCTGTATAATTTGAAAGTCCCGCTTGGATTGATGTATAGATAAAGTTGAATATTTGGTTTGTATTTTTGTAGCGAACTTCTTTTTTAGTCGGGTGAACGTTTACATCAACATCTGATGGTGGAATTTCCAAGTTAAGAACCACAAAAGGATATTTGCCGCTTGCTATCAAGTTTTTGTATGCTGTATCTATTGCTTTTTGAAAGATTGGGCATTTTACGGTTCTTGAATTTATATATATGTGATAACTTTTTTTGCTTGAACGGGTGTAATCAGGTGTGCTAACATAGCCGCTTATTTTTAGGTGTGAAAGTTGATCGGTTTTCAAAATTTCTTTTAAATTTGAGATTACATCTGATGAATATACTTCTTTTATTGTTTGAAGTAAATTGTTTTGACCAGAGGTTTTTAAAACGGTTTTTCCGAATTTTTTTAATTCAAAAGAGCATTCGGGATGGGCAAGTGCAATTGATTGAACAAGTTCTTGAATATATGAAAATTCTGTATTTGAGCTTTTTAAAAATTTTAGACGAGCCGGAATATTATAGAACAAATCTTTTATATCCATAATTGTTCCGATAGCGCATCCTGTTTCTGTTTGTTTTACTTCGGAATTTTCGCATTTTACTCTTGTTCCTGTATCAAAATCTGCAGTTCTTGTTGTACAGGTTAATTTTGAAATTGAAATAATACTTGAGAGAGCTTCTCCTCTAAATCCGAGAGTGTGAATATCAAACAAATCTTCATCTGTTGCAATTTTGCTTGTAGCGTGTTTTGAGAATGCAAGCATAATATCATCGGGATGAATTCCTGAACCGTTGTCGGCTACTCTAATATCTCGACAATCGTTATTGATTTCTATGCTTATTTTTGTTGCGCCTGCGTCAACGGAATTTTCAACAAGTTCTTTTACGACAGATGCTGGACGTTCAATAACTTCACCAGCTGCAATTTGATTTATCAAATGTTTTGAAAGCTGTTTAATTCTTGCCATACACTCTTCCCTCAATCTTTATCTCAATCTACATCAAACACAAATTCATCTAAATGTTTGATTACAAATTTGAAACATTTCTATAAGATAAAATCGAGAGTGTATAAGACGTGAGTTTTATGCCGTTTAAACAGGGGAGAAAAGAGTTGGGAAGAGTAAGAACTAATACAAAATTAAAACCTTCAAAAAAAGCTGATTTGCAGGTAGTAAAACCTGTCAAAACAACAAAATACAGTGATATTGATTTGAATAATTGGAAAGCTTATGATCACGTGAAAACCGATACTTTATGGGAATTCCCGACACGTTTAAAAGAAGGCGGACATTCAAACGAATATCACGGGAATTATATTCCTCAGATTGCTCAACAGCTTTATGAAAGATTTACAAAGAAAAATGATGTTGTTCTTGATCTTTTCTTCGGCTCGGGAACATCAGGAATTGAAGCTGTTAATATGGGCAGACGTTGTATTGGTGTTGAATTGAAAGATGAATTGGCTGAAAGCGTTTCTGAAAAATTTACACCGAAACAGCTTGTAACAGATGTAAGAATAATTTGTGCAGATTCAGCATCTGAAAAGGTTAGAGATAAAGTTCAGGCTAGCTTGGATATTATGAGAGAAGAAAAAGCTCAATTCTTAATTCTTCATCCGCCTTATGATGATATAATCAAGTTTTCTGACAAAAAAGAAGATTTATCAAACTGTGATACAACAGAAGAATTTTATGATTTATTTGAAAAAGTGGCTAAAAACGGTTATGATATGCTTGAAAAAGGCCGTTTTGCAGCATTGATTATCGGTGATAGTTATAAAAATTCCGAAGTTCAACCGTTAGGGTTTGAATGTATGGCAAGAATGATGAAGCTTGGCTTCAGGCTTAAAGGAATTATTGTAAAAGATATTCAAGGTAATGAAAGAGCTAAAGGAAAGACTGCAAACCTTTGGAGATACAGAGCTTTAGCAGGCGGCTTCTTTATCTTTAAGCATGAATATGTAATGGTATTTCAAAAAGTTTAGTGAAAGGCTCGTTTGAGCCTTTTGTTTTATAAATTTTAAATTACAGTAAATTTAAAAATATTTTTTCCAACAATTGATTTTGAAAATTTTTTTGAAAATCTAATGAAATCTTTTGCAATTTCACTATTTGGAATTGTTATTTCGTGTAATTTTTGTTTGTTCTCAAGTATGTAATTTGTAATATTGCCTTTAACATTAATTAAATTGATTTTTTTGCCGTAAGAAAGTGTGTTAGATAATTTATTTCTTAACAAAATTAAGTAATCGTGTTCAAGAGAATATGTAAAGCTTTTTCTTAATATACTGCCTTTTAATTCATCTTCCTTAGGAATTGGCAAACCTTTGTCAAAATATTTGTTTTCTTCTATGTATTTAAGCAATTTATATTTTTTTATAATCTCTTTTTCATCAACTGTGAATTGAGTCGGTTGTTTTAAAAACATTTCTATAAGGTCTTTTCTGCTTAAGTTGATGTTTTCTATTATTTTATTAACCTTCTTTTTTAAAGATTGTGGCCTTAAAACAAAAATACGAGCATTTTTAATAGCTGCTTCAAGATATTTTTCTTCTGTTAATCCTGTAGATTTAAAATTTTTGACAGTGTTTTTTATATTTTGTTCTATTTTTTCAGGAGAAATCGAAAATAAATTCGGGTAATTTAATAAACAATTTAAGTATTTTTCTGTTGTAAGTCCATATTTTTCTAACCTTTGTACTGTCCCTTTGACATTCTTTTCAATGGTTTCCGGTTTGTGAAAGAGTAGAAAAGGATTCTTTTCAGAAGCTTTAAGAAGTTTTTGGTATGTTAAACCTTCTTCAGAAAATATTTCAGATGTTCTTTTTAAATTTGACATACTTGTACCTGAAATATTATTATTTTCAAGTTTTGTAGAATATTTTTGTCGAAATTCCTTGCTGTTACTTGTAAAATTTATATTATTTTGAGTTGGCTTAAGTTCATAAAAATTTATTTGCATACGTGGTTAAAAATACCAACAAAATTTTTTTGTTAATTAAATTTTATATTTTTTATAATTCTCAACATAAGCTCGTTCCAGGTTTCTGTTTTTCCTAACCTGAAAAGCTTTACGCTGTCGTACCAGTCACAGTGCGTCAAATCCATGTGCCAACGCCAGTTGTAGTTATATGGAAGCATTACAATACAAGGTTTTCCCATAGCCCCTGCAAGATGAGCTAAAGATGTGTCACTGCATATTACAAGATCAATATTTGCTAATGCGCCTGCTGTGTATGAAAAATCTTTAAAACTTTTACTCAAATCTGTTATGTCGTATTTTGATGAAAGTTTTTCAAATTCTTCTGAACCTTCAAAGGTTTGTGCGGAATAAATTTTCACATTTTTTAATTTAAAAAGAGGTGCAAATGCTTCTACATTTATAACTCTATCGGTTTCATAGTATGTATTTCCCTGCCATTTTATCGCAATTTTAAATTTGTCATTGTTGAAAAATTTTTCTTTAAAATATTGGATTTTGTCAGGCATGGCTTTTAAATATCCTTCATGGTGCATAAATATTTCGTCATTTTTTAGCCCCAAAACGTAAGGAATACTTAAAAAAGGAAGGTGTGCATCAAAATGAGTTTTATCTTCATCGTAGAACAAATCCATAACCTCAGTGTTTGGAAAATTATCTCTAAATAATTGAGAAAGCTCTTTTTGAGGCTTTATTAATAATTTTTTACATCTTTTTTGAAGCTCAGGAATGTATCTTGCAAACATTATCATATCCCCAAAACCTGCTTCATAGTATGTATAAAGAGTTTTGTTCGATATATCTTCACCCTTCCAAAGTGGTGCTTGTTTAATTAATTTTGGATAAGTTATTTCTTGTGAAGTTATTGCAGTTCCACGACAAAGCCTGTTTTCAAAATATTTTACACCTGTTTCATAATCTTTTATCCTAAAATATCCAAGTGCAAGAAAGTACAAAACTTCTTTGTCATCAGGGTTAATTTCAAGGCATTTTTTGAAATATTCAATCGCTTTTTTCGGGTTGTTTAAAAATAAATATAAACTTGCAAGGTTATAACATGTTTTTTCTGATTTTGGGTTTAATTCAAGAGCTTTCAGGTATGCCTTTTCAGAATTTTCATATTCTATATTGTTTTTAAAGGCAAGTCCTAAAAGAAAATATATTTCAAATCCGCAGTTTGTATTATTTGTAGCTTCTGTAAGAACTTGTATTTCTTTTTTATAATCCCCTTTTGATGCGTAAATTCTTGCAAGAGTTTCGTAAAAATAGGCATCTTTTTTTATAGAAATTGCTTTTGTTATAAGTTTTTCAGCTTCTTCAGGCAGATTTTTAGAAAGTTTTACGATTCCTGCAAGATTTAATACTTCTGCATTATTGGGATTTTGTTTAAGTATTTGTTCGTAAAGTTTTAAAGCTTCATCAGTTTTTCCCTGAGAGTGAAGCTTGAAGGCAAAATCAAATTTTTCTTTTTCCGAATTGGTCATAAATTATTATATACAAATTTCTTTAAAAAAATCAAAAAATCTCATGCATTTATAGGATAAAATTCATTGAAAAATGGTTTATTCTAACAATGTACATCGAGAGCATGTAAAAAATATCAAAAGGCATGCTAAAAAAGAGACAATATTACAAAATATTAACCAAACTTGAAGAAATGTAAAATATGCCGAAATCATGATGACATCATGGTTTTCGGGGAAATTTTAGAGGCGGAGGTAAGGTTGAAAATAAAAAAGTTGTCCACTGGTGATGTATAGAGTACAATTAATATTATATTCAACTTCTTGTAGAGGTAGGATGATTATTTATGCAAAACACGGTTAAAAACAATCTTTTACAGATACAGGAAGATATCGCACCTTATAAACCGAATATTATTGCAGTTACAAAGTATTTTGATGAATCAGCTATAATCGAGGCATATAACGCAGGATTAAGAAATTTTGCAGAATCAAGAGTAATAGAGGCAATCTCGAAGATTAATAATCTTCCGTCGGAAGTACGAAATAATTCAAAATTCCATTTTATCGGTCATCTTCAAACAAATAAAGTTAAAAAGGCTGTTGGAACTTTTGATTATATTCATTCTGTTGATTCATTCAAACTTGCAAAAACTATATCTGACGATGCTCATAGTATAGGAAAAATTCAAAATATACTTCTTCAAGTAAATAATGCAAATGAAGAACAAAAATTTGGGTTTTCTACAAAAGAAATTTTCGAAGTTTTTATCTCAATAAAAGAGCTTCCTAATATAAAAATTGCAGGGTTGATGAATATGGCGCCTCTCGGTGCTTCTGAAGATGAATTAAACAGATTGTTTGAGGAAGTCTTTCAGATTAAGCAAAAATTGGAAAAAGAATTTAATTATCCTTTAAAAGAACTTTCGATGGGGATGAGTCAGGATTACAAAATTGCAGTAAAACATGGTGCAACAATGTTGAGGATAGGTAGAAAATTATTTATAAAGTAAGATAAATGGAGGAAAAACGGTGGCAGCAGTAACAGATAAAATTAAATCAGTAGTAGATTTTTTAGTAAAAGGATTTGAACCTAGAGAAACTATTTTCGATGAAATGGCTCAAGAAGTTGATGATGATTATCCGGTTCAAGATAACTTGGCAATTGATCCTGCATATTCATATCAACCAACAGTTGAAAAACCTAGCGAATTAAAAGTTGTTAATCATCCTAACTTCAAAGGTTATGAAGTAAAAGTTATGGAACCTCGTTCTTTTGAAGATGCTGCTACAATAGTTCAACATTTAAGAAATAGAAAAACTATCGTTTTAAACCTTCATCTTTTAGATAAAGAACAATCTCAAAGAACAATAGATTTTGTTTGCGGTGCTGCTCATGCTCTTGACGGAAAACCACAAAAAGTTGGTGATTTGGTATTTGTATTTACACCAAGCAACGTTACTTTGTCTGTTGACGTTAATGCCAACCAAAATAAATTTAATGACTCATTGTGGAGAGCTCCTTTGCAGTAGAAACTGTACTTCACAATGCGGTTATTTACTATGAGAAAGAGAGAGATAGTTGAATAGGAGGCATTTTTTGCCTCTTTTTTTTTATAAATATTTAAATTTGTAAATTGTAGTTAAATATGTTATATTTTGTTCGTTATGGAAATGAAAAAATTTGCAATTTGTTATAATCAAGAAATATCGCATTCTGTTGATGTAAAAGACAAGCTTTTATCAATTTTGTCTGATAAAGGAATTTATGCTCAAACATTGAATATTGATAATTTGAAGGATGGGTTTGATTTCGTATTTGTTATCGGTGGTGATGGTACAATTTTAAAAACTGCTAGATTCTATGCAAAATATCAGTCTCCTGTTTTTGGAATTAATCTTGGACGTTTAGGTTTTTTATCACAGTCTTCAAAAGAGGATATTGAAAAATCTGTTGATGAAATTTTAAAAGGAAAATTTATTGTTCAAGATAGAATTATGTTAGAAAGTGGTGATTATACTGCATTGAACGATTTTGTTGTTAAAGGTTGTGATATGGGAAGAACATCACGCTTTTTACTGAAAATTAATGATAAATATGTATGTGACTATTTAGCAGACGGAATTATTGTATCTACTCCGACAGGTTCAACAGCTTATGGTTTGTCAGCTGGCGGACCAGTTTTAGCACCTTCTTTAAAGGCATTTGTAATTGTTCCGATTTGTCCTCATACTTTGACTGCAAGACCAGTTGTAATCCCTGATTGCGAAAAAATTACGATATGTACTGATGTTAAAAATAAATATGTGTTGACGGCCGATGGACAGGAATTTTATGAATTTGCATCAGAAATTAATATTGTAAAATCAAGATTTTCAGCTAAGTTGGCTCTCTTGGAAGATTCAGAATTTTATTCAGTGTTGACTAACAAGCTGCATTGGGCAATGCCACCTGCTTATATAAAATAAATTTTTTTGTCATATAGTTATAGTTTTTCATTGAATATTGTTAAATTGTTTTTTTATATTAAAATTTGTTCATATTTATTGTATAAATTATTGTACTTTTTTTCTATTTAAAATAGTATGTTATTATACTGGTGTAGATAGACAACTATACAATTATATAAAAGAGGTAAAAAAGTGGAAAATTTCGTATCAGATATCTTTGCTAAAAAAGATGAAACAACAAGCAATGATCAAACTCAAAGGTCTCCAATTAACCCTACAAATATTAAAGTTATCGGCGTTGGCGGCGGTGGCGGCAATGCTGTTAACCGAATGATAAAAGCAGGGCTCTCAGGTGTTGAGTTCTGGTTAATGAACACAGATTTGCAAGTTTTAGAATATGGTCAAACTAAAAATAGAATTCAGCTTGGCGCTAAATCAACAAACGGTTTAGGTGCTGGCGGAGATCCTTCAGTAGGGGAAAAAGCTGCTGAAGAAGCTCAACAGGAAATAACTGAAGCACTTGATGGTGCAGATATGGTATTTATTACTGCAGGTATGGGTGGCGGAACTGGTACTGGTGCTGCTCCTGTTGTTGCAAAAATTGCTAAAGAATTAGGAATCTTAACTATTGCAGTAGTAACAAAACCTTTCACTTGGGAAGGTCGTAAAAGACAAAATCAAGCTAATCAAGGTTTGGAAAAACTTAGAGAAGCTGTTGATGCTGTTATTGTTGTTCCAAATGATAAATTGCTTCAAGTTGTTGATAGACAAGTTTCTTTAACAGAATCATTCATCATTGTTGATGAAGTTCTTTTAAGAGGTGTTCAAGGTATTTCTGATATTATCACTGTTCCTGGACTTATTAACGTTGACTTTGCAGATGTTAAATGTGTTATGCAAGCATCTGGCTCAGCTCTTATGGGTATCGGCCGTGGACAAGGTGAAGGCAGAGCTGTTAAAGCTGCAGAAATCGCTATCAATTCACAACTTCTTGAATCATCAATTAATGGTGCAACAGGCGTTATCGTTAATATTACAGGTGGTCCTGATATGACATTACATGAAATCTCAGATGCCGCAAATATTATCCATGATGCTGTAAATGATGATGCTACTGTTATTATCGGTACTGCTGTGAACGAAAATATTCAAGGTGAAATTCAAATCACTGTTATTGCAACAGGCTTTGAAATGAAATCTGATAAACCGGAAGAAAAGAAAGATGTTAAACAATTAAGTGCTTCTGATTTCTTTGCAGGAACATTTAATTCAACTCCAAAAACATCTTCTCAACCACAGCAAAATGTTAGAAAAACATCTATGCCGGACGTAGCTCCAAGCTTTACAAATATTGAAATCCCTGATTTCTTGAAAAAATAAGTGTAAAGTTTGTTTTTCTGAGATATTTAGATGCTTGGTTGTAAGTTAAATATCACACAAACTCAGATGGAATATGAAAAAGATGAAAGAGAACTGATTTTTATCAGTTCTCTTTTTTAATTGTAAATTAATTTGTAACGAAATATTAAAAGTCTTTTTAAAGCTTAATCTGTACGTTTGCGCTCTTTTTTATTCTATTGATATATTTTTTTTTATCATATTTAGCAATTTTAAAAAACAAAAATTTTTATTATTAGCATAGGGGATATTTAAATAAAAGAAATATTTACTCTAAAAGGCAATTTCATTTGGTAATTGTTAAAGTTTTTGTACGAGGAAAAATCAGAAAGGGGAAATTAAGATTATGTCTAGATGGCAACTACAAGGTACAGGGGATTTTTATGCAAGATATAGAGCATACGAAAATTATTTAAGAGCAAATGCTCAAAATTTGGGTTTATCACAATCTCAAGTTGAACAACAACTTGGACGTTATGCAGAAGGATTACAACAAAAAATTAATTATGAACCTCAAAATAAACAAGTTGCTAGAGAGGTTATGAAAAATCCTTCAGCTTGGGGTGTTTCAAATCCAAATAACGTAACAGCTGAATTAGAAAAAACTCAAAAACAATTAGAAACATTGCAAAAAGATTTAGGTAAAGGAGCAACTTCTACAACATATTATGGAACTCCTGAACAATTGAAAGGGGCAGCTCCTTTAGGTAAGATTGAATCAGATTTTCAAAAAGCATTAGAAAAATCTCAGTTATATAAATCAACAGGTGGTAATTCGGTTGATAAGTTAGGAAAAAGAAAACAAAAACAAATATTGGAAGAAATTGAAAAATTAGGTAAATTGGCTAAAACAGATGAAGAAATCGCAGAACTTCAAAAGCGAGTAGCGAAGTTTAAAGGCGGTAATGATCAAAAATTATTTAGCGAAGCTGTTAAAGTTCAATCTGAAAATTTAAAGCCAAAGGTTGAAGTAAAAGCTCCTGAAATAAAACTACAAAGTGAACCAAATTTAAAACCTCAAGCAAGTGCTGTTGATGATGTCTTGGATGATGCCGCAAAATTAAAACCTCAAGCAAGTGCGGTTGACGATGTTGTGGATGATGCAGCAAAATTAAAACCAGAAGCAGAAGCTGCTTCAAAAGAATCAAAAGGATTTTTGAATACGATAAAAAATGCCTTTAAAGGTAAAAAAGGTAAATATGCTGCGATTGGTGCACTTGCAGTTGCCGCTATTGGTACAGGTGCTGCATTGTTGAGTGGAAAAGGTGATAAAAATGTTGAACAAGCAGCTATGAAAGCAGAACCGCAACAACCTGAAAAAACTCAACCTCAAAAACCGGAATCAAAAACAGAAACTCCTGAAAATTTAAATCAGGAAAAAGAGACTCAAGTAGTAACAAATCCTCAAAATCAGGAAGAACATCAAGCTAAAGTTAATCAACAAGAAGAAACAACTCCTGAAAAAGCTCTAGTGAATGTTCCAAAAACAGAAACAGCAGCAGAAACAGAGTCAGAATCCGCAGAAGGAAAAGTCGCAGATGAAGAATATGTTATTGTGAAAAAAGGTGACAGTTTCTGGAACTTGGCTAAAGAACATTTAATTGAAAAACATAAGGATGAATCTGGTTATAAACCAACAAATGCTGAAATTTTAGAATTGGCAATGAAATTCATGGAAGATAATGGTTACAAATTAGATGAAAATAATTACTATCCAGAACCAATGCTTCATCCGGGTGTTAAATTAAATTTGGCAATGTAATAAAACAAAAAATAAAATATGAAAAAGACCGTCTTTAATAAAAGGCGGTCTTTTTTGATTTGACTATATGTTAAAAAATTAGTCTTTAGCGTGTCCAGCAGTACCAAGAACGTCACGCATTTTGTGCATAACCATTTCTTTAACAGCAGTTCTGCCTGGTCCCATATATTCTCTTGGGTCGAATTTTTCAGGGTGTTCAACAAAGAATTCTCTGATTGTTGAAGTCATTGCTAATCTCAAGTCTGTATCGATATTAATTTTAGCAACACCGTGTTTAGAAGCGTAATTTAACATTTCTTCAGGAACACCTTGAGCGTTTGGTAATTGACCACCGAATTTATTACATTTAGCAACGAATTCAGCAGGAACAGATGAAGATCCGTGTAATACTAACGGATAATCGTAACCAACAACTTCATTAACAGCTTTCTTGATTTCAGCAAGTCTGTCGAAGTCTAATTTTGGAGTTCCAGTGAATTTGTAAGCACCGTGAGATGTACCGATAGCAACAGCTAAAGAATCACATCCTGTTTCTCTAACAAATCTTGCAGCTTCTTCAGGGTCAGTGTAAGTAGAATCTTTTGCATGAACTTTAACGTCATCTTCAACACCAGCTAATTTACCAAGTTCAGCTTCAACTGAAATACCGCGTTGGTGAGCATAGTCAACAACTTGTTTAGTAACTTTAATGTTTTCTTCTAATGGGAATCTTGAACCGTCGATCATAACTGAAGAAAATCCGCCATCGATACAAGCTTTACAAATTTCGAAATCAGCACCGTGATCCAAGTGTAAAGCGATAGGAACTGTAGTTGTAGCCAAAGCAGCTTCAACCAATTTTACCAAGTAAGTTTGGTTAGCATATTTTCTTGCACCTGCAGAAACTTGTAAAATGATAGGTGATTGAGTTTCTTCAGCAGCTTCTGCAATACCTTGCAAGATTTCCATGTTGTTAACATTGTAAGCACCAATAGCATATTTGCCAGCAAGTGCTTTTTTGAACATTTCTCCTGTTCCAACTAATTTTCTTTCACTCATTTGAGTTCTCCTTCTTTTATACTAATTACTGACACTTGTCAGATATTTTTTTTAGTTGTCCATAGCAAAAAGCTAGTTTATATACACATGTAAAGTACAACAAACAAAAAAACGGTGCAAGTGTAAAGAAATATTAATATTGTATATACAATTTTACAAAACCCTAAATGACTTGTTATAATACGCTTATAAGGGATTAATGAAAAAAAAGAATAGCAAAAAAAAATTTTAGCTGCTTTAAGAATAATAAATGGTAAAAAGTTAAAAATGGAGTTAAGACTATGACAATTAGACCGGTATCATCTGTAAATTTTGCAAGTGGTTATAATAAAGTAAATTTTGGTGGGAAAAGAAAAAATAGTGAAAATTCAAATGTAACAGTACCGCATCGCCTTGCAGTACCTTTAGCAGCTGCAATTACGTTTATACCATTAAATATTATGGATGCTAAAACAAATAATAATAACTTTGATATTGATAATAATAATAAAATTGAATATGTAAATGATGTAAATGATGCAATGGAAACAGACGGAAAAGTTATAGAATCTAAAGATTTTGTTTCTAAAAAATATGGAAATTATAAAATAAATTTAATTAGTACTGACGGAAATGATGCTACTTTTGAAAAAGTTAGTATGTCAAAATATAATAAATTATTAAATAAGACTGTTTCCAGTGATGTAAAAAATCTTTCTGTTTATAATTATCAAGTAATTTCTGATGATGGCAGTAAGGGAACGACTTTTTCGTTAAAAGATGTTTTGGTTGATTCTGGAATGGATTCTACACCTTTGATGTATAACCAAACTGATTTGTTAAATTATATTGAAGGTCTAATTACTGATCCAAGAAATAATAAGGCTATAAAAAAAGTTGTTAATAATAGGAAAATCAAACCAGATCAGGATGGATTTTTCCAAAATATTTCCGCAAGCAATGTTTTAAAAAATGCTGTTCCGTGTAAAATTAATGCGAAATTAGTAGGTGCAGAAGATTTAGAGAAAAATGGACAAAAAGTAGGTGTATTGCGATTCTATTCAGTAAGCGGAAGTGATGAAAAAATAGATCAAATTACATATCAAAAAAATGGATATCCTGAATTAAGAGTATTTCAGTTGTTTGCTAATAAACATATATTTGAACCGTATTCTGAAGACCCAAGTTATTTCAATACCGGTATTATAAACTTGGTAGATGGTAATCAAAAATCATATTATATTGAAGAACCTGGTTTGGTTTATGGTTTAGCTGGTATGAAAGCGAAAGAACCTGAAAAATTTAAATATAGTATTATAGGAAGCTCTGTTGATGTTAATTATCTTATTACTCCAAATGTTGGCGCTATAATGCCGATTGTACCGGAAGAAAATTACTAGATGTAAAGATTTGTAACATGTTAAAAGCTTTGTGAAATATCATTAATTTACATGTTTTTACATGTTTATAGTCACTAAAATTGAGAGCTTAACATGAGTTTAAATATAGATGCTAACAATATAAATAAGATAAATTCAAAAGATTCTCAAAGTAGTATTCATACTAATTTGAGCTCTTCTTCTGAAAATGTTAGTGTTTTTCAAAATAATGACGAATTCATTAATCAGCTCTGTCAGCGCTTGCAAATAAAAAAAGAACAGCTTAATGTTTTATTAGAGTTATACCCGGATTTTTATAGTTTTGACCCTGCAAAACAGGCAGAAATTGTTAAAAATAATGCAACTATTTCAAATTTGAACAATGGGGTTGATGTTGCTGAAAATGTTAATCAAAATAATGCAATTTCTTCTGGAGATACTCAAAATACAGAAACTACGAATAATACAGAAAATGCAGAAACAACATTATTTAATCATAAAGAATTTTCTAATTATTCAATGAAAGAGAAAGTAAATGTTTATGCATTAGAAGTTGCTAAAAATAAATTTTTATATCAAGAAGGCAATACAACAAAATCTATTAAGGATTGGGATTCATTATCTGAAGCAGAGAAAAATAAGCTTGTTAAAAATGAGTTAGATGTATTAATCAAAGATAATTCAAAAAACTTGTATGATGAAAAATCTATTAATAGTTATTTTGATAACAAAATGACAAAGCTTCAGACTGCTAACTATCTTGAACAAAATATTGATGATTTTGATAAAAAAGACAGTAGATATATAGCTACATCAATTCATGATTACTTGTTTAGTCAGGATGAGGAAAATTTATCAAAAAAACAAAAAGCCTATATTGAAAATCAGTATGTTTTATCAAAAGCTGTACTTAAAGCTTGTAAAGATAAAGGTGATACTTCTATTACTGATGTTGATAGTTATAATTTAGCTGAAGATGAAATTGCTAAAAAGTTTGATAAAAACGGACTTCTTAGTGATACAACAAGACTTGAAGTGCAAATGAAGTATTTGCAAGACAAAGTAAATAAAGGTATTCAGTTAGATGAAACTGAAAAAAATGTGTATAATCGTATTAATAAATTAGTTAATACAGAAGAAGGGCAAGCTTTCTTACAGGCTGTAAAATATAGATCATCACATCCAAATGAACAAGTTAATTTTGGTCGTATTGATGAATTGATGAAGTCAGAGTTTGGTGAAGATTTTAAAACAGCAGTTAATAATGAAGATAAGGCATTTGTTGTAAAAGCTTACATAAACAAAAAATCAGAAAATCTTTCTCCTGAAGAAAAAGCTAAAGTAGTTAACGAGTTATTAATTGAATTAATGTACAATAAGAACAATGCAGAATTGATTACAGATGTTCATGAAGATGCTGTAAAAAATTCTGATGATGAAACCCAATCAATTTTAGCTAAAAACTCAGAAGTTGGTCTTGCAGAATTAAATGCAATGAATGCAAATCAGTACAATACGCCTGGATTAACTAATTTAGCAAAAACACAAGAAGAACTGTTAAATTCCGATAGTCAGCGTGCTGAAATGTTAGCAGGGGCAACAATGAAAAATATATCTGATGAAAAATTTTCTGTTGTTTCTCCATTATATGCAGCTTCAGCATCTATAAAAATAGAGAAATCACAGGTAGATAGAGCATATAATGTTGATACCAGTACCCCAGAAGGTGTTAAAATTCAAGAATCAACATTAGTAGATACATATAATAACTCTACACTTGAAGTCTGTACAGATGCAGCTAAAAGGATATGTTACACACATAAATCTATTCAACTTCCATTAACAGGTATATATAGCCAAAATAAAGATATAGCTAAAGCAATGAACGAAAGTGGTACTATTACTCGGTACCATAAGGATAATATTGCATCCGCTTCTCACATGTTAAGGGTTCGTTTTGAACAAGAGGATTTTTCAAAAGATGAATCAATAAGCCAGTTAAATATTTTGGCTGATAATATTACGAAAGTTAAAGATGGCAATATACAATTAGCTATGCATAATGATATTATGCAATCTAAGTATACAGAAGTTCAAGAACATGCTGCAGGAAATATTAAATATTATGATCCGACAGTTCAGGCAGATGCTCTTGAAACAGTATTAGCATCAGGAAACGAAAAAGCAATTGAAAGTGCTGTTGAAAATGTTAAATATGCTCCGGAATGTGTAAAATCTGAAATGAACGAAGTTGTTGATGCTTATGTAACAGAAAAAGCAATTCAAAATGATAATACTCTTCAAAATGATATTACTACTCAAAATGATAATATAATCGTTTCATCATTAGTTGAAATCAGTTCCTCTTTTGCAGAATCAATTAAATCAAAAATTGCAAGCGGACAACTTTTATCAGATGATGAACTTTCAACTCTTTCAATGACTGAAAAAAGAGAATATTTCTCTAATTTCTTTAAGAAACTTCCTGTTGATAAAAAGATCAAAATACTTGCATCAATGCCTGATTCTCAGAAAAAAACAGTTTATACATTGATTGCAAGAACAAATCCTACTTTATTTAATGAAATCGTAAAAGATAAAGATAGATCTGATCAATTGTTATCAATGGGTTTGCCGGAAGATGTTAATAATAAGATTAAAGGTGTTGTAAGTTTTCTTGCAGTATCTGATGTAGGTTTTCAAGATATTGCTGCAAAGTATGATATAGAATACGATAACGGCTCTCAAAAAGTTAAAAATAAACCTTATCATACTGTCCCTAAAGAATTTGATACTACAGAAATTTACAAAAAAGATAAATCAGGATATTTCCTTTCATAAAAATAGGTTGAATTATGTAGTTTGTGAAATAAAAAGCCTCTTTCTAAAGAGGCTTTTTTAAGCTTGATTTTTTGTCTTTTTTATATTTTAATTGTCTTACAGCGATAAATTATTATATCGCGAGTTCAATAGAAAGAAGACAATTTTAATTTGCCCGAAAAAAAAGCAAAAGAAATAAAATTAGCCAAATATGCCGGTTTTTGTTACGGTGTAAAAAGAGCCGTTGAAACCGTTAAAAAATTAAAGGCTGAAAATCCTGATAAAAATGTTTTTGTTCTTGGAGAGCTTATCCATAACAACCATGTTATTCATGCTCTTGAAAAATTAGGAATAAAAACTTTAACAGAAATTCCTGAACACGGTGATGGAATTTGTGTTATCAGAAGCCATGGCGAAAGCCCTCAGGTAATTGAAAAAATTAAACAAGCAGGGTTTGAACCTGTTGATTTGACTTGTCCTGACGTTAAAAAAGTTCAGCAAAAGGCTGTTGAACTTGCAAAAGACGGGTATTTCGTCGTAATTGTCGGGAAATCAGAACACCCTGAAGTTATTGCAATCAGAGCAAATGCCAAGCTGTGGAGTGATAATGTAGTTGTTGCAGCATCTGTTGAACAGTTAAAAGAATATGAATCTCAAATCAAATCGCATAAACGTGTAGGTGTCGTTGTGCAGACAACTCAAAGATTGGCAACTCTAAATTCCATAGTAGAATATTTGACATCGATTGCTAAAGAAATTCATATCGCAAATACAATTTGCCAAAGCACTTCGATGCGACAAAAAGAAGCAAGAGAACTTGCAGATGAAAGTGATTTGGTAATTGTTGTAGGGTCTAAAAAAAGCGCAAATACAACTCATTTGGCTGAAATTTTGAAAGATATTACAAATACTGTTCATATTGAAAATGCTGAAGAATTGGATTTGTATAAAGATTTGATTGAAAATTCTCAAAAAATTTCTATAACAGCAGGAGCTTCTACTCCGCAAGATATTATTGAAAAAGTTATAAGCAAATTAAAATTATTATAAAAATTCAAAATAAAAATAAAAATTAAAGAAAGGAAAAATAAAATAATGACAACAACATTAGAAAAATCAAATTTAGATGAATTTGAAAGATTGTTAGAAGAATCTTTTGCGAAATCATATTCTGTAGCTGATATTGTAGAAGGTACAGTTATGAAAAAAGAAAGTGACGGTTATTTAATAAGCGTAAAAGGTGCTAAAACAGAAGCATTTTTGCCATTAAAAGAAATCTCAGCATCAGAAGGTGCTGATAATTTAGAAGTTGGCGATGAAAGAGAATTTTATGTTCTAAAAGAAGAAAATGATGAAGAAGGAATGGTTCTTTCATTGAAAAGACTTGCTTATGCTCAAGCTTGGGCTCAACTTAATGATGCAAAAGTTCAAGGCGATACAATTCTTGCAAAAGTTGTTTCTATCGTTAAAGGCGGTGTATTAGTTGACGTTGCTGATTTGAAAGGTTTTATTCCATCTTCTCAATTGAGAACAGGAACTCCTTTTGATGGCTTAATCGATACAAAAATTGAAGTTAAAGTATTAGAAGCTGATCCTAAGAAAAACAAACTTATCTTATCTCAAAGATTGGCAGTAGCTGAACAAAGAGATCAAGTAGTTGATAACATTTTGGCTGAACTTGAAGAAGGTCAAGTTGTAAAAGGTGAAGTTGTAAGAATTGCTGATTTCGGCGCTTTTGTTGATATCAACGGAATTGATGGTCTTCTCCCAATTTCAGAAATTTCTTGGTCAAGAATTAAACATCCTTCAGATGTAATTTCTCTTGGTGAAACTATTGAAGTAAAAATTATCAAAATTGATAACGAATTAAAGAGAATTTCTTTATCATTAAAGAGAATGGGCGAAGATCCATGGCAACAAATTGAAGGTCAATTTGAAGAAGGTCAAATTATTACAGGTACTGTAAATAAAGTTACAGGTTTCGGCGCATTTATTAATATTTTCCCTGGCGTAGAAGCTTTATTGCCTGTTTCTGAAATGGCTGAAGAAAATGTTAATCCGTTCAATACATTCAAAGTTGGTGACAGTGTTGAAGTTTTAATCAAAAAATTCACACCTCAAGAACACAGAATTGCATTGAGCATTAAAGACATCAAAAAAGATGCTGAATAATTCTAAAGCTTAAATTGATTAAACAAAAAAGCGGATTTTTTATAAAGTCCGCTTTTTTATGTTATTAGTATTTTTTATTGTAGTATAAAGTATATTTTTTAAGAAAATGGTAATACTTTTATTTCTCCGACAACTTTCCCGCTGATAGTTTTAATATCAGTATCAGCTTCAATGTCTGCCCAATGAAGATTTTTCAAAATTTGAATTACAACAAGTTCTCGAGCTTTCATATCGCAGTCGCAAATTTTTACGACAAAAGCTTCTTCTGTTTTTGTGTTTACAACTATACAAAGTCCGCCTGCGCCGACTTTTGCAATTATTCCTTCGGAATTTTCTATAATTTTTGTATCAGTTCTGTCTTCTCCGCCTATGATGTAAGGATGTTTTAAAAAGGCATCTTTAATTCTTTCATATTTTGGGTTTCCGAGTAAATTTAAGTATCCGTGAAGCATATTAGTTAATGGCATTGATACAATGGGAACTCCGCAGCCGTCAGTTGTTATTGGGTATTCTTTTGAGAGTTTGCATAAATCATAAATTTTTGCTTTTATAGCTTTTTGGAGCGGATGATCCGGCATATAATATGTTTCAATATCCCAATTTTTCATCTTACATAAACCGAGCATCATTATATGTTTTCCGGAACAGTTGTTTTGTAATACATTTACAGGTGTGCCGTTTAAAAGCATTTTTGCCTGCTCTGTTTTTGATAAAGGTTTATGTAGTCCGCATTTTAAACAACTCTCATCAAGCCCTATTTTATTTAAAAGTTTTCTTGCCGTATTAACGTGAATTTCTTCACCGGCATGAGAGGCACAACAAATTGCCACTTCTTCATCTGTCATATCGTAGAATTTGTCCATCTCATAATCAATAACAAGGCTTGCTTGCAAAGGCTTGGCGCAAGAGCGAAGATAATATGGATAATTATTGGTTTCTCCCGTAAAATCAAAAGCTCTTTTTTTATCTGATAATACAATGAAACCGAAGTGTTCTTCGTCTATAAGTCCATCTCTTACACATTCAACTAATAATTCTGGATTTGTTTTCTTATTGATTGGCATTTCTTTTAACCAGTTCCAAAAGCTGAAGAAGTTTCTGTTTTAATTTTTTATTTTCTTCTTTAAGATTAGCAATTTCTTCTTCATATTTTTGGTTTTCATTTGTATATGTCGTTTCAGGTTTTGGAAGAGTATTATAATCAAGAATGAAACGTTTTTTAGCTTCATCTTTTAAAGTTAATACAGCTTTTAAGTCACTTTCTTTGACATAGCCTAGTTCAAGCAGGATTTCTCCGAATTTTTTAGGTTGTCCATTTTGAGCGGCATCTCTATTTGCAAGGATTGCTTGTTGAAGTTGATCAACAGTAAGTTCTCCTTTTTGTTTAAAGTATTCACCTATTCTGAATTTACCGGCAATAAAACCTGCCATTGCGTGTATTTCCTTTGATTCAGGAACTTTAATAAAATTTTGTTCAAGGCAAAGCTCATAATATTTTGAAACTTCTTCCATAGAAAGGAATGTATTTACGGAAATTTCTATCATGTTGTAGCCGTTTGCGCAACATTGAAGAAAGTTGTAAATATTACTATCCAAACCGCACTTTCTTTCCATTAATTCTGTTTTCCCTTTAAAAGTAAGGGTTGGAACGAAGGTTGAGTAGGTATCATCAAGATTGTTTCTTAAAAATTCCTCACACTCATATTCTTGCATAATTTTTGCAAGCTTAAGGTATATTACTTGTTTAATCCAAAGGGGTACGTTTAGAATTTTTTCGATAAATAAGTCAAAAATATTTACTTTCAAATCAACCTCTCAAAAATATATAACTTCCTTTGTGTTTATTATTATAACATATATTTTATATTTATTCAAGACGGTTATATTATAAAAGATTGCCCTAACGTGGAATTTATTTCTTCTGCTTTATGCTATTGATTTCTCAAATTAAAAATTGTATTATTAAAATATATTTTAATTTAACAGGAGATTGTTTTATGGAAAAAGAGATGAAGAAAAAGATTTCTATAATAGTTATTGCTATAATCGGTATAATTACTACAATAAAGCTTGCTATTATTTATTTTAATGCAAATTTTAATCCTTACGCATTATCAAGTTTTTGTTCGATTAATGAATTTATAGATTGTGACGGAATTGCAAGAACTACTGAGTCGCAATTTTTAGGTATTCCTCTTGCTTATTGGGGATTGTTCTTCTATTCTTTTGTTTTAATTTTTCTTGCATCTCCAAAATTAAAGAATTTCAAACTATTAAAATTTTTGGAAGTATTTAAAAATCCTTTAGATTATATTGCTTCTTTAGGTTTGTTATCATTTATAATTTCAATAACTTTATTATGTATAAGTTTGTTTGAAATCAAAAAATTGTGTGTTTTATGTGCATTTACATACTGCTTAAATCTTCTAATTGCTTGTATTGCAACAGATTTTAAAAATGGTGGTTTTATTCATTCTATAAAACAAAGTGTTCTGGATTTTCTAGATGCGATAAAAAATAGAGCATATTTAATTGCATTTGTTATTGTAATGCTTTGTGCCGCAGGATTTTTGACATATAGCCGTGTAACTTTTAAATTTGCACCTCAAGTTAAAAATCAAATGGAATATAAAGAATTTTCTCATAAGAAAAATCAATATGCAGTTAAAGGAAATATTTTAGGCGATGCAGGTGCGCCAATACAGATATATGTTTTTTCAGATTATCAATGTCCGATTTGTCCTGTGCACAATGTTATGATGCACAAACTTGCAAAAGAAATGAAAGGTATTCAGATTATTCACAGAAACCTTCCTTTAGACACAGATTGTAATCCATATTTGCAAGCCCCATTCCATTATGGTTCTTGTGTAGATGCAAGATATTCAATTGCTGCAGAAGAACAAGGCAAACTTTGGGATATGAATAATATTCTATTTGAACATAAACCGCAAACTGAAGCTGAAATCTTGAAATTGGCTAAGAAGATGGACTTTGATATTCAAAAGCTTCAACAGGATGCAAATAGTGTTGCAACAAATGAAAAATTAAGACAAGATATTGACTTTGCTTACAAACACGGTATAAACGGAACTCCTAGTATGATGATAGGAAAAGATATTTATATCGGAGTTAAACCTTATAAAGAATTTAAAGAAATGGTGGAAAAACTTGGAGCAGAAAAAAGATAAAATAGTTATTCACACATGTTGTGCAATTTGTTCAGGATATCCTATATCTTATTTACAAGATATGGGATATCAGGTTTATTCATATTTTTATAATCCGAATATTTATCCAGATTTGGAGTATCAAAAACGCTTGGAAGCTGAAAAGATTTTGTGTAAGCATCTGGGTTGTGAATTGATTGTAGAAGAATATGAACCGGATAAATATTTCGATTATGTAAAAGGGCTTGAAAATGAACCGGAAAAAGGAAAACGTTGTGATAAATGTTTTGAAATGCGTTTGATTAAAACTGCAGAATTTGCAAAAGCTAATAATATCGAAAATTTTACAACTTCAATAGTAATAAGCCCTCATAAAAGTTTTGCGAAATTAACTTCTATCGGAAATGAAATCGCTCAAAAATATAATTTGAATTATCTGGCAATAGATTTTAAAAAGAAGGACGGTTTTTTGAAGACCAATAAATTGTCAAGAGAATTGGGCTTGTATCGTCAAAATTATTGCGGTTGCAAATTTAGTTTGAGATAAATCATATATTTACATTATGATTAATAAAAAAAATGTTATATAATAAGATAAAAAGCTTGATTTATATAAAAAAATAATTAAGAAGAGAAAAAAGGATATATCTATGAATAAGAAAATAATTTTAACATTATCTGTATTAGCTATGTTTGCTTCAACTTGTGCTTATGCAAAGAGTGTAACTCAATTACAACCGATAAATGCTCCTGATAGCGGAACTTCTCAAACGTCAGCAGCATCTCCTCAATCAGATTCTCTTAACCCAAATAAGGTTTATTATCCAAATGCAAATATAAAAAGTGCTTCTGCGAAATACAAAGCAGGAAATTATACAGGTTGTTTACAAGAATTATTTTCATTAGTAAAAAAAGATCCGTCTAATGCTCTTGCTTATTATTATATGGCAATGGCTTATACTCATATAAATATGAAAAATGAGGCTGTGGCTGCTTATGAAAAAGTATTAGCTTTACATCCAAATCAATATCTTGTAGATTATGCAACAAAAGGTAGAGATTGTTTGACAGACGGTCCGGCATGTAAACCGCCTGAAGCAACTGCTCCAAAAGAAGAATTGTCTGATCTTGATAAGTTTATCAGAGCACCTTACGGAAACGGTTTATCTCCTGAATTAAATAAAGAAGTTAAACAAAAACAACTTACCAACATAAAAGAAACAATTAACCAAAAAGAAAATCTTGAACAACCTGAAATTCAAAAAATTAAAGACTTTGATAACAATAAATCAGAAGTTGAAACAGGAGAAAAAATTGCTCAAGTGAGTGATGAAGAAATTTTGCAAGCTATCAAAACTTTGAAAAATGCAGGTTTAAACTTAACTGTTCAATCAGAAAATCAACAAAATCAATATTCACAAGTTGCTCAAATGATGCAATATCAAGATCCTAAAATGGCAGAATTAAGCATGCTGCTTGGAAATAATAACAATAATAACAGTGGAAATATGATGAATATGCTTCCTATGTTAATGTCACAAGCTCAAAAAGGTCAAAATATTGATCCAAGAGTAATGCAGGCTATGATGATGAATTCAATGATGTCTGATTTTAGTTTTAATAATGATAATAATAGATATTAATTAATAATTTATGGATTTGAATTATAAAAATGCTAAACAAAAATTGTTGACGGATTTAGATAAAGACTGTCAGCAATTTTTTATAAAAAAAGGTTATATGCTTGAAAACGCATATTATGAGCTTTTGTCTGATAATATAAATAAAGCAAAAATTCTTTTTGATGCGATAAAAGATTACGATATAAGGGCTCATTGGGCATCTTTTATGATTTCAATGATAAATTCTGATATCCGAGAATATCCTTCTTATTTTGAGATAAGGAATTTTCTTGAAATTGATTTGAATATTTTATTACATTATTTTAAAGGTGACTATGTTCAAAATATTATAGGTTATTCGGATTTCTTATTTACTATAAATCCGGAGGTTCATAAATTTATCGGTCGTGTCTTTCATAATAACGGTTATCCCGAGCAGTGTATGTTTTTCTTAGAAAAAGCTAAAAATTATTTTTATCACGATCCTGAATTGCATTATTTATTAGCTGATATTTATTATCATGGCGGTGATTTTAGAAAAGCGGAAAAAGCATTGAATGAATGTTTATATATTTTACCGGGGTATTTCCCTGCAGTAAATTTACTTAAAAAATTTAATAATAAAATAAAATAGTTTGTTATTATAAATCGTTCATGTTACACTTGTTTTTGCCGGAATATATACATATAGGAGAAAAGGCTATGATTATAATAATGGAGCGTAACGCTACCAAAGTTCAAATTCAAAGAGTTATAGATTTTTTAAAAGATAACGGCTTTGACATACGATTTAATCAAGGTCAAATTCATAGTGTAATAGATGCAATCGGTGATAAAACAACAGTTACCCCAGGACGTGTTTCAGCATTTGAAGGTGTAAAAGAGGTTAAAATTATAAGAGAACCTTTTAGACTTGCTTCAAGAGATAGAAAGCCTGAAGATACTGTTATTGAATTTGCCAACGGTGTTAAAATCGGAGGTAATAACAAACCTGTATTTATGGTTGGTCCTTGTTCCGTTGAAGAAGATTATGACGGACTTATAAAGGTTGCAGTAGCTGCAAAAGAAATGGGCTGTGAGTTTTTAAGAGGCGGTGCATTTAAACCGAGAACTTCTCCTTATGATTTTCAAGGTTATGGCGAAAAAGCATTAAAATATTTGAAAAGAGCAAGTGAAGAAACAGGTTTGCTAACAGTTTCAGAGGTTATGGATGCTGCTGATTTGGATATGATGTGTGAATACGTTGATGTATTGCAAATCGGGGCTAGAAATGTTCAGAACTTTAAATTGCTTCATGCTGTTGGAAGATGTCAAAAACCTGTAATTTTGAAACGCGGATTAGCAAGTACAATCAGAGAATTTTTGTTGGCTGCAGAGCATATTATGTACAACGGAAATCCGAATGTAATCCTTTGTGAAAGAGGTATAAGAAGTTTTGACAGTGCATTCACTCGTAATGTGATGGATATTGCATCAATTCCTGTTATTAAAAAGTATTCACATCTTCCAATAATTGTTGACCCAAGTCATGGAACAGGTCAGAGATATTTGATTGAGCCTATGGCAAAGGCAGGTTTGGTAGTAGGTGCAGATGGTGTTATGATGGAAGTACACCATGATCCTGAAAATGCTTTATCTGATGGTAAACAAAGTTTGCCTATCCCAATGTTTAAAGAGGTTATGGACAGAATTAACAGGTTTACTGAAAGCTTGCATTATGAGAAAAATTGCTTATCAGCTGATGTAAATTAAAATTTATAAAAATAATAAAAAAGGAGATTTTTGAAAATCTCCTTTTTTTGTTATCCAAAATAATTTTTTAAACCGACTGCAAGTTTTTTGTTTTTACAAAGTTTTTTGAGTTTTGCAATAGCTCTGTTTTCAATTTGTCTGATACGTTCTCTTGAAACACCGTATTGTGAACCGATTTCGTCAAGAGTCTTTTTATTCCCGTTACTGTCAAGACCGTAGCGTAAGATTAAGACATCTCGTTCTTTTGGGCTTAGTTGGTTAAGCATTTTTCTAATATCTTCAAACAGGTTTTCTTGAGAAACTCTGCTGTCAGGAGTTATTGAGGTTTCATCAACTATAAAATCCGCAATTTTTGATGAATCTTCGGATGAATTTGCAGGAGTTTCCATGCTTATAGTTGATTGAGCCGATTTTATAATTTGAGTTAATTTATTAACCGGAACTCCAAGTCTGTATGCAATTTCTTGTTTTGTTGGAGTGTGTCCGAGTTCTGTTGTTAAATCAATTGTCGCACGGCGAATTTTGCCTAAGGATTCAATCATGTGTATCGGAAGTCTTATGATTCTTGCTTTATCAGCAATTGCGCGGCTTATTGATTGTTGAATCCACCAAGTTGCGTATGTAGAAAATTTATAACCTTTTGTGTAATCAAATCTTCCTGCAGCTTTCATTAAGCCCATGTTTCCTTCTTGGATTAAATCAAGAAATGAAAGACCTCTGCCTATATATTTTTTTGCAATGCTGACAACAAGTCTTAAATTTGCATTTACTAATAAATTTTTTGAGAAATCATCATGATCTTCATATATTTTTTTTGCTAAATCATGTTCTTGTTCTGCTGATAAAAGAGGAATTTTCCCGATTTGTTGGAGATAAATTCTTACACTGTCATCTGAGTTTACTGTTGACAGACTTTCTTGAACTTTTGGGTCTTCAACTGATTCCAAAACGTCATCATCGTCTTCCGGAATTTCTAATTCGTGAAAATTTACATCTTCATCTGAAATGTCGTCAGTCAAGATACCATATTTTTCAAGTTCTTTTTTCATTGCTCTCTCCTGTAATGCCGAATATTGTTTTATAATTCTATTTTATATATGTATTATAATTAATTTTTTAATTTTTGTCTAACTGTTTCAAAAATTATTGCGCTTAGAGCATTTGAAACATTTAAGGAATTAAATTCCTTTAGCATTGGAATTTTTACTATAAAATCAGAAGCTTTCAAAAGAGATTTTGAAACTCCTGCATGTTCTGCTCCCATAATGAGTGCAAAATTCATGTCATTATATTTGATATCATAATAATTATCTTTTGCACTAGCGTCAGTTGCAACTACCCACCAGTCGGAATTTTTTAATTTTTGCACTGCATTTACAAGGCTGTTAACTTTAATAATAGGAATATGATTAATTGCTCCGGCACTTGTTTTTTCAACAGTTGCGTTAACTTGAACGTTGCGTCTTGAGGGGATAATAATTCCTGAAACCCCTGCACAAACACATGTTCTTATAATTGCTCCTAAATTATGTGAATCTTCAACTCCATCTAAAATTACAACGGAATCGTTTTCATGTTTTTCTTCCAAAAATTCATCTAAATCTTTATATCTGATAGGTGAGATTTGGGCGATAATTCCCTGATGATTGTATTGTGCGTATGGTAAAAATTTCTCTTTTGCGACAAATTGGAATACAATTCCACGTTCTTTGGCAAGTTCTTTTATTTTGTTAAGTTTAGCATCAGAGTGGATATTTTTGGAAATTAAAATTTTATTGATTTCTCTTTCTCCACTAATTAAAGCTTCTGTTATAGCATTTTTGCCAAAAATTATATCATCCATTTTTCACCTTTTTTATTTTGATACTTCAAGCATTCTTTCAATACATTTTAGAGCTTTTTTAGAAATTTCTTTATCTACCTCGATTTCTGGAGTTTCATTTGTTAAAGTATTATATATGTCTTCTAATGTATTCAATTTCATGCTCTGACAAATTGAAGGTTTGTTATCAATATCATAGAATTTTTTGTCAGGATAATCACGTTTTAGTCTATCGAGAACTCCTTTTTCTGTTGCAATAATAAATTCTTTTTTATCACTGTTTTTAACAAAATTCATAATTCCTGATGTGCTACCGACATAATCTGCTTGAGATGAAAATTCTTCAGGGCATTCAGGGTGTGCAAGAACAAGGGCGTTAGGGTATTGTTTTTTAGTTTCTGCAATGCTTGCTGTTTTCATTTTGTTATGTATTGGGCAATATCCGTCATAGGTTATTACTTCTACATTTTGTAATTCTTTTTCAACCCATCTGCCTAGGTTTTTGTCCGGTAAAAATAAAACTTTTGGAGCATTTAAGCTTTTTACAATTTTTACAGCATTTGAACTTGTGCAACAAATGTCGCATTCTGATTTTACTTCCGCTGTTGAATTTATGTAACAAACTGTCGGAATATTTGGATATTTACTCTTAAACTCTCTTAATTGTTGCAAATTTACCATATCAGCCATAGCGCAACCTGCATTAATATTTGGGAGGATAACTTTTTTATTTGGATTAAGTATTTTGGCAGTTTGAGCCATAAAATATACTCCTGCAAAAATTATAATATCTGCATCTGTTTTAGCTGCCATTTGGCTTAAATATAAAGAATCTCCAATATAATCTGCAACTTCATCTATTTCAACATTTTGGTAGCAATGAGCCAGTATTACAGCTTTTTTTTCTTCTTTTAGTTTATTAATTTTTTTAATAAGCTCTTTCATCAGGGTAGTGTCTCCTACATTTAGTGTAAATTTATGTTAAATTTGCGAACTTTATAAAAATATTGTATAATAAAAATGTAAGTGAGTAAATAAGTATAAGAAAAAGATATTATTATGGATTTAAACAGCATTTTATCACAGTTGGGAGTCGGAGGCAAAGAATCTGTATATCTTTCTGTAACTCCCGGAGTAGGTTTAGAGCTTATTCAGCTTGATGTTCAAAGTCGTACTGTTAAGAATTATTCATATCGTCCTCTTGAATATAACGAATCTTTAAGAGAAATTTCAGATATGAATGAGTTTAAAAACGCCGTTACAGAGCTTTTTGAAGAATTGAAAATTAATTTGAAAAGTAATGTAGTTTTAAATTTGCCTATGGTACTTTTAGGCAGTAAAGAGTTGCCTTTATTGTTAGGTGATGATGCGGTACAGGAAGCATTAACTTCAGAAGTTGAACAATCATATATTTTTAAAAGATTTGAACCTGTTGTTAGTTGGTGTGATTCAAATAATATTCAATCAGGTGATTCCAGAAAACTTTTTTATTCAGCTGTTCAAAAAAATGTTATTGAAGATATAAAAAATGCTCTTAATGAATTAGGAATTACTCTGGCAGGTGTTGAAATATCATTGACGTCTGTATTGAAAGCTCTTGCTTTTGCAGGATTAGCTCAAGATCAGATGAAAGATAATGTTTCTTGGAATTTGATGCTTATTACCCCAAGCGGTTATTCAATATGTTCTATGATAGGGAAAAATATTGTTGATTATTATGATGAACCGTTAGCAATCAAATCTTTTGAAGGTGATGAAATATATAATGCAATAAATGCTTCTGCTCAGATTACTCTTATGAGTTATCCTGCAAGCTATTTGTATATAATTTCTGAAACTGATATGGTTAGTGCAGAATTGTTATCAAAAAGATTGCAAACTGAAAGTGTTATAAATTATCTTGAAAATAACAGCTTCAAAAAACAAGATGTTATCCCTGTTAGTTTAGAAGTTTTAGAAGATGTTGCACATAAAATATCTTTAGAAGCTATTGGTATTGCAACCGGTAATGCAGTTTCTTTACCTGTTAAATTTAATTTTATGGTATCCGGTTCAGGTGGTGACGGCGTTCAAAATGATTCTAATGAACCTGTGCATGTTGTTTTGGGAAGTCAAGAATTTGATATTTCTCCTAATGCTGCGAGAAATTTAGCTGTATTAATTGCAATTATTCTTTTATTGCCTTTTGGTGGAGCATTTATCGGAGTTCCAATGATTGCTCAACAAAAACAAGCACAGCTTGATGATATAAATTCAAGACTTGATCAGACAAATGCTGAAATTAAAAGAATTCAAGATGAACAAAATAAAGCTAATGACTTTGATGTCAATAAAGAAATTGAAAAAGTTATGTCAAGTAATCGTGCAAAATTAATGGGCTATACAGCTTTAGGAGAATCTGTTCCTAAAAATTTATGGTTAACATATTTTGCAGCGAAAGATGATGGAAAATTTGACATAAAAGGAGAATCTGAAAATGTTGAGAATGTGTATGTATTTTTCAAAAATATGAAAGATTCTTTAATAAGCACTCAATTAAGACTTCAAAAGCTTCAAATGAAATCTGATTCTGTTGATGATGCAGTTACGATAGATGTAAATGCTCCTAGTGATTACGAGTTTGAAATTACTAATATGTCAGATACAGAATTAAAGAATTTAGAAAAAGCTCTTGCTGATAAAATTAAAGAGGCGACTGAGGCGAACGGTAAAAAAACTGATAAAAAAGAAGAAAAGAAATAAAGTAGTAAAACAATTTAGTTTAAGCAGGTAAACTGTCAGGAGAAAAATTGTGGAAAAATATAATATATATATAAAAAAATTTCAACTAGCTATAATTATTATTGTAGTTACTGTTGTTGCAGTAATCGCAATGATTGTAAAAACAGTCCCTGAAGTTCAGAAAATTATTCAAATTCAAGAAGATCAGAAAACTCAATCTTCTGCATTAGCTGATGCAGAAAGAAAACTTGCTGATTTGAAATCAGAAGCATTAAAACAAGAAGCTGAAGATGCAAATGTCGCTAAATTGTTTTTCAAACCAATAACTGAAGGATTAGATTCTGAGGCAGCTATTTCTGATGAATTCACTGAAATTTTGCAGATAATGCGTGATAACAGAATAAAAGTTCGTTCAGTTAACTATGAATATGATCCAAAGGACGATAATTTTGTAAAATTTATTCCTTTCAAATATCATGTTTGTCGAATATCTGCTGAAATGATTGCTAATTATTCAAGTTTGGCAAATTTCTTGCGTGAAGTTTATAAACATGAGCATTTTTTGGATTTAGAAAGAATTGAAATTGTTCCATATAATAAAAATAAAAGAATTTTACTTGTAAATGTAGTTATAAAACTTTATGCACAAAAAGATGAGGCAACTGCTCAAAGAGAACGTGAAGCTGCTGAAGCTGCTGCAGCTGCTACTCAAAGCACTGATGGAAGTGCTGCAAACGGCTCTGTTCCGTCCCCTCAACCTGCTGATGGCGGTGTTTCTCCTGAAGCTACCGAATAAAGGTTTTATTCAAATAATTTATAATTTATTCCAAACAACTTATCTTTGTTTGCAATGCATGTTGCGCAAAATGATGTTTCAAGAGTGTTATGCCTTGCAAAATCTTTAAAATTTGATCCGCAGCGACCTCTATGATCGTTTGCAAGAAACGGGCAGGTGTAAATCCCTTTTGATGTTAAAATACGACCGTATTCACAATCAAGGCTGTTCCATTCAAATTTTTCTATATCTTGGTTTGGTTTATTCTTGTCGTGATACAAATTTATTGTTAAATTATTTTCTCCTGCTTCAAAACCGTTTTTTAGGCAAATTTTTTTTAATTCTTCTATCAAGACATTTTTATCTTCATTATAATAATTTGTAATACATAAAATCGGATTAAACCCGTATTTAGCAAGACTTTTTATAGCATGAACAGTTTGCCTGTATGAACCTCTACCTCTTATATCGTCATTTTTAACTTCGTTGTAATGATCAATGCTTAATTTAAAAATAATTTCAAAAGAACTTTCGTCTTCTACCCGTTTTAAAAATCTAACTTTTTTTTCGTTAATAAAAGTTGCGTTTGTAAAAATGCAAACGTTTGAGCGTTTTAGGCAGGTTCTTAGAATAGAGTTAAAATCAGGGTGGGTCATTGGCTCTGCACCTGTTAAATATATACATTCTATATTTTCATTTTTTGTGTCTGAAAGAGCATTTTTAATAGTTTCTAAGGAAATAAAATCTTTGATATTTTTACTTAGCGGGAAATCTATGTAACAGTGTTTGCAGTGTTGATTGCAGTTTTTTTCTGTTAATTCGATAAAAAGATTGTTTAATTCCTTTAGTTTGCAGACCGGTGTTTGAAAAATTGCATTTGTCATATAATTTTAACTCCTTTTTTAATTTAAAATAATTGTATTTTCTTAAATATTAAAAAGGAATTCTCCGACAGGGTAATTGTAATAAAATAAGTATAATTAATTTGTGAAATCTTGCGGTTTTTTATCTTCCAGCCATTTACTCATAATGTAGTGCTCATAGCTTAGGGCGTAATTATATAAAGCATTCACAAGAATTCTTCCGCTTTCTGATTTCCCTATAATAAAAAAATCTCCTGATTTATTTTCGGCAAGCATTATTTCTTTGTGAACTATTTTATCGACGTTGTTTTTCGGATTTTTGTAGATAACAAGTTTTATCCAGTCACATAGGATTTTTGTTCCAGTTGTTGTGCCTGAAGTTATGTCATTATTTCTTGATTGTATGTATTTTGAAAATTCGTTAAGTATCATATTTGTTATTCAAATGGGGTTGTTGCTGCAAAGCATATAATATCATTTATACCGTTTCTTTTCAACTCTTTAATCATTTCTTCAAAGGTTGAACCTGTTGTGCATATATCATCAATTAAAAGAATAGTTTTTCCATGATATTGCGACAAATCAACTTGAAAAGCATTGGAAAGATTTTTTACACGTTCATTACGTTTTAGTTTATATTGTGGCTTTGTATCTTTTATTCTTTTTATCAAATCTTTGTTAAGTGTGTTTGATGTTATTCTGCAAAATTCTTCTCCAACAAGGTTCATGTGATTGTATTTTCTTTTTTTTTCTCGTTTTTTGAAGATTGGAACAGGTACAACTTCAAAATCATTCTTGTCAGTTATTTTTGAGAAATATTCTGCCATAAATTTAGCAAGATAATATGCCAAATCTTTTTGGTTATGGTATTTTAGACCTCTTATAAGTTTTTGCAAATTTTTTGAATACACTCCTGCACAGTAGATATTTTTACCTTCGAGAACTCTGTTTACTTGAACCGGTAAAAAATCCATTTCTTCATAGCATTTAGAGCACATTTTTACAGCTTCTTTTGAACTTTTGCAGAAGTAGCATTTTTTCTTATATATCCAATCAAGCAAGTTTATAATACGTTGAAGCATATATTTTAATATCCTTATATATTAAGTTTATAGCCTCCGCCGTATATTGTTTCGATGTATTTTTTGCCGTCTGCAATTTTATCAATTTTGCTTCTTAAGTGCCTGATATGAACTCTGATTGTTTCAATATCATCGTCAGGAGAGTATCCCCAAACATCTTTTAAAAGTCTTGCTGATGACACCATATTCCCGTGATTTTGGAAAAGCAAATTAAATATTTCAAATTCAATCGGGGTTAATTTTGTTTGTTTATCGCCAATTTTTACACTGTATAATTCAGGTAATAAAGTAATATTCCCAAGGGTCAAAAGTTCCCTGGTTGAAGCACTTTCAGGAATTTGGCGGGTTCTTTTTAAAAGAGCTCTTACTCTGACTTGTAATTCTTCCATCTCAAAAGGTTTTACAAGATAATCATCAACTCCGATATTAAACCCGTTGACTTTATCATTAATTTGAGAAAGAGCGGTCAACATTAAGATTGGTATATCTTTAGTATCTTCGTTTTTTCTAATTCTTTGAGCAACCGTAAACCCGTCAACCTCAGGCATCATAACGTCTAAAATAACAAGAGAAGGCAATTCCTGCTTGCACAATGCAAATCCCTTAACCCCGTCAAAAGCCTGAATAACTTTATAACCGCATAACTCAAGATTAACTTTAATAAGTTCATTAATTGCTGAATCATCATCAATTACAAGAATTTTATTCATACTTGAATTTTATATTTAACAAAAAAAAAATACAACAATATTTGTTAAAATATATTAAAAAAAATAGCCTGTTTGAATGATACATTATAACTTATTTTTGGGCATATTTGTATGAAAAGATTTGTAAAAAAATATTTAAAAAGTGTAAATATTACAAATTTTTGAATTTTTATTGTAATATGGTAATTGTGTAAATACAATTGTAGTAGAAATAAGTATACATTTATTAGATAGGAGGCACATGAATTGGCAGTAACTTCACCATTTACAGCGTTTAAGGAAAACGGTAAAAAAGAAATCCACTTAGGACAACACGTATTAGCAGAATTTTTTGAATGTGATCCAAACACATTGAACAGTTTAGATAAGGTCGAAAAGTACATGGTGGATGCCGCCCTTGAATGTGGTGCTACTATTGTCCAAAAATGTTTCCATATGTTTAACCCTTATGGAGTTTCAGGTGTGGTTATTATCTCAGAAAGCCACTTGGCAATTCATACTTGGCCTGAACTTGGTTATGCAGCGGTAGATTTATTCACTTGTGGTGATAAATGTGATCCAAAAGTTTCTTATGAATTTTTGAAGAAAAAATTTAACTCTAAAAAAGCAACTTTCTCTGAATTAAAAAGAGGAATTATTGATGAAGAAACTCTAAAAGTTGCAGAAAAACCTTTTGAAATTATGCAGCAATTTGCTGATTAAGATAATTAAAAAAAATCAAAAAAGGCTACATAAATTTTTATGTAGTCTTTTTTTATGTTAAATCATGTAAAAAATTTGACTTTACATCATGACAGCGCAAATGTTTTTATATATGATTTTCTTAATAGGGGGTAGAAATGCCGGAAGATTTAATAGAAAAGAAATCTAATTTTGATTTAACTTCAAGAAGTGCTTTTTCAAGGGATGAGGAAGTATTTACATCAAAATCTTATGCTGCGCTTCTTGCAAAAAATATAATTCCGTATTCACATAGAAAATGTGCTAATAACTATGTAATCATTAAAAAAGTTTTTAAATTTCAGGCTGTTATGCCGAGAATTTCAAATGCCGAAAAGGCACTTCTTGCCAAATATGATTTTAATACATTGGAATTTACAACAGTAAAACAAATGTATGAAGAGCTTGCGCTGTTGCAAAAATGGGCTGTATCTTCTGATGAAAAATTAAAACAGGATTCTGATGCGATATTGGAAATTCGTACAAAAGAATTGAAATTTATTGTTGCAACAAGTTATGCAAGTATTTCAAATGAAATTTATAAAGGATATCTTGCTTTAGAAAACTATTTTATGGAAATTAGTAAATATAGTGATTAATTATTATTGCTTATAAAATGATTAGTTTGATGTAATTAAACAAATAAAAAAGGACGGATTTTTAAAATCCGCCCTTTTTCAATATGAATATGTTTCTTACGCTTCAGTAGCAGCTTCTTCAGTTTTAGCTTCTGCTTCTGCAGCTGCTTTTGCTTCAGCTTCTGCTTGAGCCTTAGCTTGAGCTTTTTTAGAAAGTTTTACAGTTTCTTTTTTAACGTAATTTAAAGAACCGTCATCGTTGCAGTTTTTGATTAAGTAAGCAACAGTTTCAGTTGGTTGAGCACCTTTTTTAACCCATTCTAAAGCTGATGTTTTGTCCAATTTCATAACTTTAGTTTTTGGGTTGTAGTGACCTAATTCTTGAACCGGTCTTCCTTCACGTTTTGTTGTTGAATTGATTACGATAATTCTGTATGTAGGGTTCTTTTTTGCACCCAATCTTTTTAATCTGATTTTTAACATTTCAATTTTCCCTTATTTTTTTTTATGTAACTTGCGGATTTGAAATCCAACGCAGCCGCAGCTTTGGCTGACAAATCCTTGAACAAGGCTAAGAGGAATTGCCTTATTCCTCTTTTATGTAACCACAAATATTTTACTTAATCAAGTATAGATTAACAAATCATAATATTTTTAGTGCTATGCTATGCTTGTTTTAGAACTTAAAATATTTATCTGAAATATAAATATTTCCTTAAGAAGTACCAATTTTATTTTGTCTATGGTACTATTAATTATAAGAAATACCAGAATGGAGAGGAAAATTTTATAATGATAAGTTTTTTATTGAAGATGTTGGGTGATCCTAACGAAAAAAAGGTTAAAAGTATAATGGGAATTATAGACCATATCAATGCTTTGGAACCTCAATTTGAACAATTGTCAGATGAAGAATTAAGAGCAAAAACTGATGAATTTAAGGCAATTCTTGCAAAACGTCCGACATCAAGTGATTTTAAAACTGATAGAAAACTTGAAAAAGAAGCTTTGGATAAAATTTTGCCGGAAGCTTTTGCAACTGTCAGAGAAGCAGGTAAACGTGTATTGAATATGCGTCACTTTGATGTTCAGCTAATCGGCGGATATTTCTTGCATAACGGACATATCGCAGAGATGAGAACAGGTGAAGGTAAAACTCTTGTTGCAACATTACCTGCATATTTGAACGCTTTAACAGGAAAAGGTGTTCACGTTATTACGGTAAACGATTACTTGGCAAAACGTGACAGCGAATGGATGGGAAAAATTTATAAATTCCTAGGACTTTCGGTTGGTGTAATTTTGTCAGGCGGAAGATCTGCTGAAGACTTTGCCGCTAAAAAAGCTGCTTATGATTGCGATATTACTTACGGTACAAATAATGAATTTGGTTTTGATTATTTGCGTGACAATATGGCTTCAAGCCTTGATATGTTAGTTCAAAGGCCTTACAATTACGCAATTATCGATGAAGTTGACAGTATCTTGATTGATGAAGCGAGAACTCCTTTAATCATAAGCGGTCGTCTTGAAAAATCTGCTGAGACTTATCAATTAATGGCAAAAGTTGCGCCTCAATTAGAAAAAATTAAAGATTACGAAGTTGATGAAAAAAATAAAAACATAATTTTGACAGAAGACGGTATTGATAGAGCTCAAGAAATTATTGGGGTAAAAGATTTGTTTGATATCAATACTCAATATGCTCATCATCTTTTGCAAGCTTTGAAGGCTAAAGAATTGTTTGTAAAAGATACGGATTATGTTGTTAAAAATGGTGAAGTTATAATTATTGATGAATTTACTGGCCGTCTAATGGAGGGCAGACGTTGGTCTGACGGTTTGCACCAGGCTATTGAAGCTAAAGAAGGCGTAAAAATTCAAGATGAAACTCAAACTCTTGCAAGTATTACATTCCAAAACCTTTTCAGATTATATCCGAAATTATCAGGTATGACAGGTACTGCAATGACTGAGGAAGCTGAATTTGGTAAAATTTATAATCTAGAAGTTACAACAATTCCGACTAACAAACCTGATATCAGAATTAATTATCCTGATGTAATTTATAAAACAGAACGAGCAAAATTTAATGCCGTTGTCGATGATATTATAAAAATGCACGAAATCGGTCGTCCTGTGTTAGTTGGTACAATTAGTATTGAAAAATCTGAATATGTTTCTCATTTGTTGAAACAAAAAGGAATTCCTCATCACGTATTGAACGCAAAACATCACGAGAAAGAAGCTTACATTATTGCACAGGCAGGTCGTGTAGGAGCTGTTACAATTGCTACCAATATGGCTGGTCGTGGTACTGATATTCTGCTTGGTGGTAATGCTGAATTCTTGGCAAAAGATATGCTTGACAGTAAAGGGATTACTCCTGAAAGTCCAAATTACGAGGAAGAAAAAGAAGCCGCTCTTAAAGAAGCAAGAGCAATTACAGAAGCTGAACATGCCAAGGTTGTTGAAGTTGGCGGTTTGCACGTAATAGGTACAGAGCGTCACGAATCTCGTCGTATTGATAACCAGTTGAGAGGTCGTGCAGCTCGTCAGGGCGATCCCGGTTCTACAAGATTTTTCTTATCTTTGGAAGATAATTTGATGAGAATTTTCGGCGGTGATAAGATTACTGCATTGATGAATATGTTGAATGTAGAAGAAGATTTGGCTATTGAAAATACTCTTATTACAAAACAAATTCAATCAGCTCAGAAAAAAGTTGAAACTTATCACTTTGATATAAGAAAATCAGTTCTTGAATATGACGATGTAATGAATATTCAACGTGAAAAATTCTACGCTCAACGCAGAAAAGTTCTTGCAGGTAAGAATTTGTCAGAAGATATTTATTATATGATAGAAAAAGAAATTGACAGGTTGTTGAGAAGCTATATTGCACCTGATCTTCATCCTGAAGAATATGTTTATGAAGATTTACAGACAATGATAAAAGAGCTTCACTCAATAATTCCTCAACTTTCAGGGGTTCAAGTTTCGGATATCCAAAATTTACGGTTTGAACCTATTTATGACAAGTTGAAAACTCTTGCAATAGATGCATACAGACAACATGAAGAAGAAGTTATCAATTTCTACAATCAGGTAATTTCTCAATATGATCCTAATGCTGAACCTCAAGAACCATTTAGCGATAATAATGTTATAAGAAATCTTGAAAAAGATATTCTGTTGCGTGTTGTAGATAACAAATGGATTGATCACCTTCATAATATCGATATGTTAAGAGACGGTATCGGGCTACGTGCTTATGGTCAAAAAGATCCGTTGATTGAATATAAACGAGAAGCTTATGACTTGTTTAATAAAATGATGTATGAAATTCAGGGAGATACCGTAAAACACTTATTCAGAACAAAATTTGGAATTCAAGTAATCGGCCCTGATAACGAAGATGTTGCATAATAAAATTTGTAGAAAATGTAATAAAAACAGGTTATATTTGTTATAACCTGTTTTTTGTTCGTGGTATAATCTTTTAAGTTAAGAGATTATTATATATAAGGGATTTATAAATGCTTAGAACTGGAATTGTAGGACTTCCGAATGTCGGAAAATCAACTTTATTTAATGCTTTGACAAGCGCAAAAAATGCACAGAGTGCAAATTATCCGTTTTGTACTATTGAACCGAATGTAGGGGTTGTTAATGTCCCTGATGAAAGGTTGGAAATTCTTGCAAAACTTTGCAAAACTGATGTTATTATTCCGACTGCAATTGAATTTGTTGATATCGCAGGACTTGTTAAAGGCGCAAGTAAAGGGGAAGGGTTGGGAAACCAGTTCTTGCACAATATTAGAGAAGTCGATGCTATTATTCAGGTTGTAAGATGCTTTGATGATCCGAATACAATTCACGTTGCAGGGAAGGTTAGTCCTTTAGATGATATCGAAGTAATTAATACGGAACTTGCTCTTGCTGATATGGCTTCTGTTGAAAAACAAATTGCTAAAGTTTCAAAGGTCGCAAAATCAGGTGATAAGGATGCTGTATTAACTCTTTCTGTTCTTGAAAGAATGCAAAAATTGCTTGAAGATGCTTCTTTTATTAATATTAATGAGCATTTTAACGAAGACGAAATTCCTGTTGCCAAAGGGTTAAACTTGATGTCTACAAAACCTGTGATTTATGCAGCTAATGTTTCTGAATTTGATTTAAAAGACGGAAATGACTATACTAAAAAAGTTCAAGAATACGCATCAGCTCATGGTGCTGAAATGGTTATTATTTCTGCAAAAATTGAAGAAGAACTTGCTGATTTGTCACCTGAGGAAGCAACAGAATATTTGCACGATTTAGGTGTTGAAGATAGCGGTATAAATAGAATGATTAAATCTGTTTATAAGCTTTTAAATTTAAGAACATTTATTACTGCAGGTGAAAAAGAAGTTCACGCTTGGACAATTCCAGCAGGTGCTAAAGCTCCTCAAGCTGCAGGTGTTATCCATACAGATTTTGAAAAAGGTTTTATCAGAGCCGAAATTACTCCGTATGAGGAATTTGTTAAAAACGGTTCTTATAACGCTTGCAAAGAAAAAGGGGTTACCCGTTTGGAAGGTAAGGATTATGTTGTTCAAGACGGTGACTTGGTTCACTTTAGATTTTCAGTGTAAAAAACATATTGCCTGATATGGGAATTTATGTTTTTAAAGTTTTTATTTTAAATTGATTTATGATTATAAAAGATATTACTTCAAGTTTAAAAAACTTTTTTAATACTAATAGCACAAAAGATGTAAATTTTAGGTTGAAACAGCTTAAAGCATTAAAAGATGCAATAAAGCTTTATGAACCTGAGATGTTTCAAGCATTGAAAAATGATTTGAGAAAACCTGATTTTGAAATTTATACATCTGAAATTGGTATTATTTTAAAGGAAATTGATTATGCAATAAAATATTTAAAAAAATGGGCAAAACCTGAAAAAGTTTCGACACCCATATATTTAAAACCTTCAGAAGGATATGTTTTAAAAGAACCTTATGGGGTTGCACTAATTATTGTTCCTTTTAATTATCCTTTTCAATTGGGCTTTGTACCTCTAATCGGTGCTATTGCTGCAGGAAATTGTGTTGTTATAAAACCGTCTGAAAAAACACCGGCATGTGCAAATTTAATACGTAAAATCATTGAAAAAACTTTCAGTGAAAATTATGTGAAATGTATTATGCCATCTGAAATTGAACCTTCAGAAGTTTTAGAGGGTGATTTTGATTATATATTTTTTACGGGCAGTACACATACTGGTAAAATTATTGCTCAGACTGCGGCTTCCAAACTCATTCCTTACACTTTGGAACTTGGTGGAAAAAGTCCGGTTATTATTGAAAAAAGCGCAAATCTTGAACAGGCTGCCAGAAAAATTGCTTGGGGAAAATTTTTAAATGCAGGGCAAACTTGTATTGCCCCTGATTATGTTCTTGTGCCTGAAGATTTAAAGCAGCAGCTTATTGAAAATTTGATAAAGTCAATCAAATATTTTTACGGAGTTTTTCCGCAAGAATGTAAGGATTACGGGCGTATAATTGATACTTCTGCTTTCAGACGTTTAAAAGAAATTATACAAAATGAAGCTAAAAATATTGTTTATGGCGGAGATAGTCATGAATGCGGACTTTATATAGAACCTACAATTATATCTGTTGAGTCTTATGATAATCCTTCGATGAAGGAAGAAATTTTTGGACCGATTTTGCCGATTATGACTTATTCAGATATTAATGATGTTATATCGAACCTTCAAAAATTGCCTAATCCTCTTGCTTTATACGTATTTTCAAAAGATAAAGAGGTTTATTGGAATATAATAAATAGTGTTTCATTTGGCGGTGGTGCGGTAAACGATACAATTCAGCATATTTTTTGTATTGATATGCCGTTTGGCGGAGTTGGGTATTCTGGTGTTGGAAGATATCATGGTAAGTATACTTTTGATACTTTTACGCATTTGAAAAGTATTTTAGTCAGAAACCCAGATATTGATATAAGTTTGATGTATCCACCGTATTCTGATGATACGATTAAAACAATTAAAAAATTCTTTTCATAATAAAAATCCCGTTTATTGAAAAACGGGATTTTCTAATTATTTACACAGTAATGAAAGTTTTTCACCAATATCTTTATTTTCTTTATTTATTGCAGAGTATGGGTTTGATGCAAATGTATATTGTTGATTGTTATACATTGTATTTCTGCCTGTAAAGCTTGGGTCATGATAAAGAATTAATGTACTGTCTTTAAATTTGATAGGTTGGTTATTTGGACCTGTAATTTGGTTATTGCCGTTTACGTAATATGTTGTTTGATCGTTTTTATCAGCATTTCTGAATTTTAATCCCGGACGTAAACCGCATCTTAAACCGACTTTGCCTCCACGAGCTTCGTTAAGGTCTATGCATGGCATTGTAAGTTCTGCAGGATCGTAGTATTTGTCAAATGTATGTTCAAGACCTGCTGTATTGAATACAGATACTGTCATTTTCCCGTCAGGGCTTTGTCTTAGGAGTGCTGATACTTTTGTATTGCCTTCGTCTGTTCTTTCAAGATTTTCAGGTATTTTGTTTGTGTCATCTTTATAAACATCATGTCTGTAATGTGCGTTTTGTTCCTTAAGTGCAAAAGGTGCCCCATCATTTAGAGGCTCAAGTTCCGGTCTGTTTCTAAGTTCAAAAGCATCTAACATGTTATTTTTAAAGTTTTCTACAAACGGTTTGTAATCAGGACTTGAAGGATCTGCCCATTCGTTATGAATTACATTACGGTTTTGCAGATAAATATTTTTTGTTGTTGTTTCGTAACCTGTTGAACCGAGTTCGTCTCCGGCAAATAAAGTTGGGTTGCCTGTTAGGGCTACTAAGAATTTTGTTTGTCCTAAAAGTTTTGACATTGCCGGATCTATGATTCTTTCTAATGATAAATCTTTTAATTTTTTGCGTTCATCTTTAGTTAATGGAGGTTGATTTACTCTGTCTTCGTAAACGCTGTTATCTTTCTTCCAGAGATAATCCATTTCATCTAAGACAATATCTAAAGCAATATTGTAGTCTTTTGTTCCGAAGCCTTCTGCTTCAAACATTTTACCTTCATGATAGCCGTTAGAAAGATTCTTTAAAGCTTCTATCATTTTGTTATAAATATAATTCTTTCTTTTTTCTGAAAAACCTGCTTTTTCTTTAGCTTTTCCCATACCGCTTGCAATAGATTCACATTTTGCAATTGTAATAGTGCTTACTCTATCGAAATCATAATTTGCAACAGCATTTTCATCAATATGTTCACCATATTTTACGCCATTAAGAATTCTGTATGCTCTGTCGCGGTATTGTTTGTTTGCAGGATCAGTTAAATCTGTATATACAAGGTCCATATCCATTGCAAAACCGTCTAATGCACGGCATTTATCGTGGTTGCCTGCAAATGTGTATGAATAAATTAAAGATTCTAATGAGCCTGAATTTAAGTAATTGTCATTACCAACTAATTTCTCAAGAATTGTTGTTTCGTGATGCAATCCTTTATCAGGGCTATTTTGTCCGTCAAAGTCAAACAATTTGCCAAAGATTTTTGTTATATCTGATGAGAAATAATCATAATTTGCAAATGTTGTAAAACCGGTTTCATTCAATAATTTTCTCATAGCTTCAGTTTTGTTTGCAAATCGTTCTTCAGATTTTTGTTTGATGCTTATTGGTTGTCCATATTCATTCTTTTTATCAACATATTTGTCAAGGTTAAATAATGAATCTAAATCTGTAACTTCTGCAGCAATATATGCTGAAGGGTGGTATTCTCTAACTCCTTTTCCGAAGTGTGACCAAAAATTTATGATGTTATTCCAAGTAAATTTGAAACTTGTTTTTGTATCTTTTAAGGATTCTATATCTGCAATATCTTTTGTCGCATCAATTCTCCAGTCCAAACCTGCATCTGTTCTGTCGATAATCATTTCTGCAAGACGGAAGCTGTTTAAATCTGTTCCTTTAATTGATTTAATAAGAGCACTTACTAATTTCTCTTTATCTTCATGATGAATATTATTGATTCTGTGTCTTAATTTATTGATAAGTAATTCAGCTTCGTCTTCAGGAGAATCTGCAATAATGCCCATTTCTCTAAGAGAAGTTTGTTTTAAAGCTTTATAGTCGTATGAAATTTCGCCTGTTTCTTTATCATAATTAAATTCGGCTTTTGGAGAAACACCTTTAATAATTGCAAATCTCGCAATTTCTGATGTTAATAATGGAATTACATATTTACCGTAAGGGGTAGCATTTCCGTATTGATCATGAAGAGCTTGTTCTTTTGGCAGATTTTTTTCTACTGCAAGTAAAATCTCGTTAGCCAAGTTTTGCATTTCTTTTGTGTACATTTTATTAGTTAATTCGTAAGTTTCATAATTATCTGCATTATAGTGTCTATACGGATTATTAAATAGTTCGTATCTTGAAACTCCGATTTGATCTTCTTCGTTTGCTCTTTTTGAAACTAGTGGAGATGCTAATACTCCGACAATATCGTCTCCAACTTCAATTGAATCTAGAGGTACATCCATCAAGCCTTTCAAAATTGTATTTTCATAAGAATCTACTGAATCTGTTCCGTGAAGTTTGTAACGACCTTTTAGAACATTTTTTATCATTTGTTTATTTACGTCAAGATCTTTAGGGAATACTTTACCATCGGATTGTTTTTTTATTACGTCATAAATTTCTTCCGGTGTACTATTTTGGATATTTTTCAAATGCTGTGCAATATTAAGACTTAATATTTGATTTGTCTTTTTAGTCCAATATTGACCGGACATTACTGCATAGTCTTGAACTTCTATATTGTTACGACTAAGTAATTGATTATTATCTGCACGTTTATCCGGATCAATAATATTTTTTAATTCTTGAGTATTTGAGTTGGATTGAACATAATTCAATTTTGCAATATCAGGGTTTGCATCCCAAGTGTAGAAACCGCTTTCATGTTTACCATCAAGTCCAAAGTATTCAAATTGAGATACAAATCTTGTTCCAAAACCGCTATATAGAGAAATAGGATGATTTTTCCCGTCTGTTTTGTTGTATTTAATAAGTCTTTCAACATTCTTTTTGTAAGTTTCAGGGTTAATTCTGAAGCTGTATGGAATTACGGTATCATTGTGATTGTTAATATCAAGATAGTTTTTGTCGAATTTTTTATATGCTTCAATTAATTCTTTGTTAGAATATGATGCTGCATTTGCTAATCTGTTATCATAAATTTGTAAATATGTTGGTTTATGTCTGTCATATTTTTGAGAAATTATATCTATTGTTCCGTTTTCGTTTTGAACAAATTTATAAGGAGAGTTTACAAGTCTGTGGGTAACATGTTCTGTCTTTTTACCGAAAACGCCAAGGCTTAGAGGGCTATCTTGAAGCCCTGAAATGTTAAACCAGTTAAAATAAGGTGATTTATTTCCCCATTTTAAAATATGTTGGAAGTGAACACCTTCAAGACCCTCGTTGACATAAGCACCATCAGATACTAAATTAATACCTTTTGCAAATAATTTTTTCTGTAATGAGCTGTAATTATTAATATTCCCAATAGCATTTGCCATTTGGAAGCAGTTTTTGTTCCAGTAACCATGTGCGGTTAAGCTGTCATCTGTGAATAGAGGAAGTGTGATTATTCTTGAGAATATATCAAGTTTACCGTCATCAAGATCTTTTTCTACACCTGCAAGAGATCCTCCGATTTTGTTTGCGAAATTTTTAGAAGATTTAAGCATATCTGTAATTTCATCGGGATCTCTCATTACGATATTGTTATTTTTATCATATTTCCAGGCAACATTGTAGTTATCAGGAATGATAAGTTTCATAGCTCCACCTTTGCGAACTAAAGGAGCTTTGCCAGGAACAATATTATATATGTCATAACCTTTATTAGTTATACCTGTTTCATTTATAACGTTTCCTGCATCTATTTGGTAAATTGGAGAATTGTGATTGTTTTTCGGATAAAGTTTGTAGTGATAAGCGAATGGTTCGTTTAGTGATAAGTTGTAATCGGCTTGTAAATCTACTTTGGTTGGTTTTCCGCTTTCAAGTTTTATGCCGTATTCTTTGTTGTCTAAATCATCATCCGAAGAATTCATTGATTCTAAGATATTTGTTACGTAATAATTCTTGTTGTTATCTTGCTCAACAGAATATAATTCAAGGTAACAGTCATATTTACTGTCATCATAAGCATAGTTGAATTCGTATATTCTGTTCCCTCCATTATCTTTAACCGGCTTGTAACCTTTAAAGTTGATCTGTTTACTATTTATAACGTTATTAGGCTGATTTAAATTTAAATTAACTTTCACTTTCACAACTCCTTACTACTTAATTTATAACTCAAGTGAAGATTTTTTTTTGACATTGTATAATATATTATTAACAAATTTTTACAAAAAAAGATTAAAAATTAATTCTTTGATATAATTTCACAGGAAAAGGAGAAAATACATGCAAGTTATGGATATAAAATACGATATTAAAGATATAAATCTTGCGGAACAAGGTAAGAATCAAATTGAATGGGCTTTTAAAGATATGCCTGTTTTAAAACAAATTCAAGAAAGATTTATAAAAGAACAACCTTTTAAAGGGTTAAAACTATCAGCTTGTGTACACGTTACAAAAGAAACAGCAGCATTATGCGTTGTTATGAAATCAGGCGGTGCTGATGCGGTTTTAGTTGCATCAAATCCTTTATCAACTCAAGATGATGTAGCTGCAGCTCTTGTAAAATATTATGGAATCCCGACATTTGCCGTTGCCGGTGAATCTGTTAAAGAATATAAAGAGCATATTCAACATGCTTTAGATCATAATCCTGATATTATTATTGATGATGGATGTGATATCGTTTCAACAATACATGCTGAACGCCCTGAAATGGCTTCTAAAATTATTGGTTCAACAGAAGAAACTACAACCGGTATTATTAGATTACAAGCTTTAGAAGCTCAAGGTGTTTTAAAATTCCCTGCAGTTGGTGTTAATACAAGTTTGACAAAACATTTGTATGATAACCGTTATGGTACAGGGCAAAGCTCTATGGACGGTATTATAAGAGGTGCAAATATATTAATAGCAGGTAAAACTGTTGTTATTTCAGGTTACGGATGGTGTGGCAGAGGCTGTGCATTACGTGCTAAAGCGTTGGGCGCAAATGTTATTGTGTGCGAAGTTGATCCGTTGAAAGCTCTCGAAGCTGCTATGGAAGGTTATAGAGTTATGCCTATAGCTCAAGCTGCAAAAGAAGGCGATATTTTCTTAACAGTTACTGGTGATAAACATGTAATCGATGTTCAACATATTTTATCTATGAAAGATGGTGCTTTCTTAGCAAATTCAGGTCACTTTGATTGGGAAATTAATATTGCTGGCTTGAAAGAACATACTGTTGAGATTAAAGAAATCAGACCTAATTTTGAAGAATTTAAACTTGATAACGGAAAATCAGTTTATGTATATGCAGAAGGTCGTCTTGTTAACCTTGTTAATGCTGAAGGGCATCCTGCAAGTGTTATGGATATGAGTTTTGCAAATCAGGCTTTAGGTATTGAATTCTTGGTTAAAAATAAAGGAAAATTAGAAAATAAATTATACACTCTTCCTCATGAAGTTGATGTAAAAATTGCTGAGTTGAAACTTAAATCAATGGGTATTGAAATTGATACATTAACTCCTGAACAAGAAGAATATTTACATAGCTGGAATATTAATTAATCAATTAATTTAAAATAAAAAAGAAAGAAGTACCGTTGAGATTAGCTTGACGGTATTTCTTTTACCTAATTTTTCTTTTTCCTGCCATAGAAATTTGATAGTTTCAGGTCGAATTTTTAGGTTATTTTTAATATTGATTTTGGTAATATAATCGCTGTGTAATCTTTTATCTCCTGTTACAAGAGAACTATTACCTGCGTTGTTTTTATGCCGTCTGTACCCGATAAGAGGTGTATAAATTATTGCAGAGCCGCCAATTAAGTTTGCAAAGTTAAATAAAAATTTGTCAGGACATATTTTCCAATTTTCTGTATCTTTAAAATCTTTAATCAATTCAATGGATGCTTTTCTAAACATGGCAGTACTGTTTGGTGACCAGTACCAGCCTCCAAAGCGTTTGTGTTTTAGAACTTTGTAATTTACTTTTTCTCCAGCAAAAAGTTCTTCAAGTTTTTCACAATGCGGGGAGGCATTTGAATACATTGTGTGGATTTCATTATCTTCTCCGATTTCAATAATTTGGCAGGAGGTGAAGGCTACTGATGTTTCCAAATGGACTCTGATATGGTTTTGAGCATACTGTGGCATTAAAATATCATCGCTGTCAATAAAACTTATAAATTCTCCTTGAGCAGCTTTTAGTCCTGTTATCATTGAAGCAAATTGACCCATATTTTTTTCGTGTTTAATAAGCGTGATTTTTAAATCTTGATTGTATGATATAAAATCTTCAATAATTTCACAGGAATTGTCAGAGGAACAATCATCAACAATAATAATTTCAAAATTTTTATAAGTTTGAGCTTTAATACTTTCAAGTGTCGTTAAAATAAATTTGCCATAGTTAAATGATGTTACGACAAATGAAATCATTGGTAATTTAAACATTTTTAGAATCCTGTTCTGCTAATAATCTTTCCATTTTTTTGTTATGCATAATTGAAGATATAAGTGCTGCGATAATAAAGCCTAATCCTATTCCGCCTGTTACTACTTCAGGAATTTCTTTTACTGTTGATGCAAGCATAAGGCAAGCTAACGCGCCTATTGCCCAATGAGCACCGTGTTCTAAGTATAAAAATTGTTTTAGAGTTTTCTTTTCAACAAGCATAATTGTTAAAGATCTGACAAACATTGCACCGATTGCAAGACCGATTGAAATAATGATAATATCTTTACTTAATGCAAAAGCACCTAATACACCGTCTAAAGAGAATGACGCATCAATCAATTCAAGATATAGAAAACTTATCAAACCTGTACATCCAGCCCCTTTAACGGCACAACTTGCAAGTCGCATTTGTTCGTGTTTTTCAAGATAATGAGTAAATCCGTCAATTGCAAGATATGTAATAATACCTGAAATACCGGCAATCATAACATGAATTTTTTGTTCAGTCGGAACAACATTTTGTGTCGCAAGAAGCATTAAAAGAGAAATAATAACTTCGATACCTTTTATGTGGTCAAAGTGCGAAAGCCAGTATTCAATAGGTTTAATCCAATGAACTTCTTTTTGATGATCGAAAAAGTAATTCAAGAAAAGCATAATCAAAAACATTCCGCCGAAAGTAACAATCGGAGCATGGGTTTGATGTAGATAATATGCGTATTTGTCTGCGTTTGTAAGAGCAATATTTGCGACTTCAATCATTCTTAATTTTGCAAAAATAGAAACAACTAAAATCGGGAATAAAAATCTCATACCAAAAACTGCGATTACAATACCCCAAGTTAAAAATCTATGGCGCCATTTGTGGCTCATTTTTTCAAGTTTCATAGCATTTACAACTGCGTTGTCAAAGGATAAGCTGATTTCCAAAATTCCTAAAACAATTGCGATAAAAACACAAGTTAGTCCTGTGCCGCCATGAACGTGCTCACCCCAGAAGTAAGCACCGATTAAACCTACTATTGTTACTATATATGAGCCTAAAAAGTATTCTAACATCAATATTTCTCCTTATTTTACATCATAATTATATGTAAAAATCCTATTTGTGCAATCATTCATTATTTGTATAATTTGAAAAAATTTTTGTTCCTGTTATAATCGAGGTATGAAAGATATGTTAGATAAAATTCTCCAGATAGAGAAAAAATATAATGAACTTGGCGAAACCCTTTCGGATCCTGCCGTAATTCACGATTATAATAAATTCAGAGACCTTTCAAAACAAAGAAAATCAATGGAAGAAACTGTTGAACTTTATTATGCGTGGAAAAAGGCTGTTGATGCGATTGAAGAAGCCAAACAAATGATGCACGAAGAAAAAGATGAGGAAATGAAAAATTTCCTTAAAGCCGAAATTGAAAGCAATGAAGCAAAACTTCCTGAATATGAACAAAAAATGAAGGTTTTATTATTGCCTCGCGATCCAATGGATGATAAAGATATTATGTTAGAAATCCGTGGCGGAGCAGGCGGAGATGAAGCCAATATTTTTGCGGGAGATCTTGCAAGAATGTATATGAGATATGCAGATAAAAAAGGCTGGCAAACTCAAGTCTTGAGTAAAACAGAATGCGAAGCCGGCGGTGTATCTGAAATTATCATCTCAATAAAAGGTGATGGTGTATATTCTCAATTGAAATATGAATCAGGAGTTCACAGAGTTCAAAGAGTTCCAGCAACAGAATCTCAAGGCCGTGTTCATACATCAACAGCAACAGTTGCCGTTATGCCTGAAGTTGATGATGTTGAAGTAAACCTTAATATGAATGATGTTGAAATTACTACAGCTCGTTCAGGCGGTGCTGGCGGTCAGAATGTAAACAAAGTAGAAACAGCCGCAAGAGTATTCCACAAACCAACAGGAATTATGATCTTCTGTACAGAAGAACGCTCTCAATTACAAAACAAAGAACGTGCTTTGCAAATTTTGAAAGCTAAACTTTACGATATGGAAGTTCAAAAACAGATGAAGGAAATTACTGATTTACGCCGTTCTCAAGTCGGAACAGGTGACAGAAGCGAAAGAATCAGAACATACAATTTCCCTCAAGGTCGTTTGACAGATCACCGTATCAATCACAATTTGAACGTAAATACCGTAATTGATGGTGATTTGGATGAATTGATAAATCTCTTGATAGAGCACGATCAAAAATTAAAATTAGAAAAATTGGCTGAGGTAAATTAGTGGTAGAACGAAAATGTGTAGGTTGCGGTAAGTTAAAAAATAGAGATGAATTAATAAAGATTACAAAGGAAAACCTGCACGGCGACGTTGTTATAAACCACAGCAATAAAATATTTGGCAGATCTGTATATCTCTGCTATAATAATTCGTGTATAGAAGCAGCTTTTAAAAAAAATAAAATTTCAAAAGCGCTAAAAGCTTCGATACCCGAAGATTTGAAAGGAAGATTAATAAATGAGTTTTGATACAATTAGAATAAATGAGTTAGCAAAAGAACTCGGACTTACAAGCAAAGAAGTTATTGAAAAATTTGCGCAGATTTCAATTACAGGCAAAACTCATTCAAGTACAGTAACGGTTGATCAGGTCAGACGTTTGAAGGAATTTATCGCATCAGGCGGCGTGAAAGAACCTAAAAAACCGAAAGCTTTTGTTGTTAAAAAAGCTAAAATTGCAGAACCTGTTCAGGCAAAAGAACCTGAAGTTAAAAAAGAGGAAGAAGCTCCAAAACCTGCTATAAAAAAGGTTCATATCCCAAAAGTGGAAGTTGTAAGACCAAAAACTCAGAGCCGTTTGGAAATTGTAAGACGTGCTCCTAAAAAAACGACTGTTGAAAAAGTTGAAAAAGTTGAAAAACCGTCTTCTGAAACTAAAAAATTCCCGCCACGTTCTGAAAGACCAGCAAGAGGTGAAAAAACATTTCCTCCTAAAAAAGATGGTGCACCGAAAAAACCGTTTGAAAAACCGTCAGGTGAAAGAAAACCAATTCAAAGAACAATTATTTCTCAAGATATTTATGAAAATAAAGGTTCAGGCCGCAGACGTAGTGACGGCAAGAAAAAAGGAAAAGATTTTAATTCTAAAAAAGAAGAGCAGGAAAGAATTTCTTTAGAAAAAGCTGCTGCTCAAAAACATAAAAAACGTACACATAAGGAAGAAGAAGCAAAACAGGTTACTCAAATTGTTGTAAACAGAGCGATGACAATTGGCGAATTGTCAGAAAAAATTCAAAAAACACCTGCTGAAATTGTTAAATTCTTGATGCTTCACGGAATTATGGCTACTGTAAACCAGCTTATTGATATTGATGTTATCAAGAAAGTTTGTGCAGAATACAATCTTGAAGTTCTTGATGAAGATATAGACGCTTATATGGAAGAAGAACTCGAGAAAGAAGAAAAAGTTAAAAAACTAACAGAAGTTGATAAAAAATTATTGAAACGCCGTGCTCCTGTTGTAAGTATTATGGGACACGTTGACCATGGTAAAACAACATTGTTAGACAGTATCAGAGCTTCAAAACACAAAATTGTAGCAACTGAAGTCGGTGGTATTACTCAGTCTATCGGTGCTTATACGGTTTATTTGGATAACAATAAAGATAAAAAAATCGTGTTTGTAGATACTCCTGGTCACGAAGCATTTACTGAAATGAGAGCTCGTGGCGCAAAGGCAACTGATATTGCAATTTTGGTTGTTGCAGCTGATGATGGTATAATGCCTCAAACAATTGAAGCTATTAACCACGCAAAAGCTGCAGATGTTCCAATTATCGTTGCAGTAAACAAAATTGATAAACCTGATGCAAATCCTGACAGAGTATTGCAACAGTTGACAGAACACGGTTTGGTTCCGGAAGAATGGGGCGGTGATACGATTGTTGTAAAAGTTTCAGCTTTGCAAGGTACAGGTATTGATGAACTTTTGGAATACATACTTTTAGTTGCTGATATCAAAGATTTGAAAGCAAATCCAAAGGCAGAAGCTTCAGGTGTTGTAATCGAAGCAAACTTGGATAAAGGTAAAGGCCCTGTTGCAACATTGTTGGTTCAAAACGGAACATTACGTGTCGGCAATTGTATCGTAGTTGGTACAGCTTGCGGTCGTGTAAGAGCTTTGTTATCAGATTCAGGTGAAAGAATTCAAAAGGCAGAACCTTCTACTCCTGTTGAAATTTTAGGTTTGACAGAAGTTCCTCAGGCAGGCGATTATTTTGAAGTTGTTAAAAACGAAAAAGAAATGAAGGCAATTGTTGAACAAAGAAAAGAAAAAGAACGTAACAAACGTTTAGAAACAATGCTTCCTGCTCACGTTCGCCGTGAGGCTGCTGCGGGTGAAGATGATATTCCGCAATTGAATTTAATTATCAAGGCTAATACAAATGGTGCGGCTGAAGCTGTTTCTCAAGCAATTGCTCAACTTGAATCAGATGAAATTAAGACAAAAATTATTCACGTTGGTGTAGGTGATATTTCAGAAGCCGATGTAATGCTTGCTTCTGCATCTAACGCATTGATTTTAGGATTTACCGTAAAAGAGGATGCAAATGCACTTGCTGCAGCTGAAAGAGAAGGCGTAACAATTAAAAAATATGATATTATTTATCAGATTTTGGAAGATATTGAAAAGACAATGCTTTCACTTCTTGAACCTGAAATTAAAGAGGTTGAACTTGGTAAAGCTGAAGTTCGTCAGGTATTTACAATTGGTAAGACAACAAAAATTGCAGGTTGTTATGTAACAGAAGGTAAGATTGTAAGAAGTAAAGATGCCGTTATTTACAGAAACGGTAAAGAAATCTTCCGTGGTGCAATTGATCAGTTGAAACGTTTCAAAGATGACGTTAAAGAAGTTGCACAAGGTTTTGAATGCGGTATTTCATTTGCTAAATGGAATGACATTGAAGTCGGTGATATAATCGAAGTTTCAACTAAAGAAGAAGTTGAAAGATCAAGTTTATAATTTGTAAGGGTAGTCAGAAGGGAATTCCCAACTTTCATATTCAAGAAGCCCAGAACAATAGTACGGAGTTGTTTTGCAAGCATTAAGAAGTTCTGTTCTGCTATTGTAGTAATTCCTTTTTGTACAAAAGGCTTTATTGCTTTTCCCGCAGACAGATTTTCTGCTCGCTTCTGTAAAGCACATATAAAAAGTAAATTGGTCTTTTGCCAAAGTATTTGGTAATTTATTGCCATTACTATCAAAAATTATATCCATACAGCTACCATTATTGAAGAAGAAATATGAGCCGTCTGCTAAGTAAACAGTAGTTTGTGTGCCGTTACCTGTTTTATTTCCGTCTTTATCTATTTCGTTAACTCCGTCAACAATTTTAGTATATTTAAAATATGGGGCTAAATATGTCATAAAAAATTCTTTTGACACTTTCCCATTGGCTTCAAAATCAGCGTTGCCATTTTCATCTTTTTGAGTTGATGCTTTTATCCATTCTGTTGATTCTCCGTTATCAATTTCACTCAGCCTTATTGCTTGTTCCATGGAGGAATAAAATTTCTTTAGTCTTGAGGATGTTTCAATTTTTTTGTGATTACTTATAAGTGTTGGAATTGTCAAAGCTGCAACAACGCCAATAATTCCTAAAGTTATCAATACTTCTGCAAGTGTAAATGCTTGTTTCATAAATCCTCCTTCTTAACAAAACGTGAATATAATTAATAATTATGAAATATATTCATGATTATATATATATTTTCATAACCTGTCAAGGGAAATGTATAATGTTATTATGAATGTTCGTGAAGAAGTTAAAATAATGCTTGGGTCTAAATGTATGACTATAACAGAACTTGCTAGGCGAATGACCGAATTAAGCGGAAAAAAATATTCGCAAAGTTTAATTTCTCATAAAATTGCAAATGAGTCTTTAAAATATACTGAAATGAAGATGATTTGTAAAATTTTAGGTTATAGAATTTATATTGATATTGATGAAATACGATTGGGGCGTTAAATTTTATTATTTCATGTTATACTTATTTTACCAAGGAGATAATTATGACTTTAAGAAATGAACGTGTTAGAAAAGAATTAATGAGAGATATCTCTGAAATCTTGAGAAAAGAAATCAGAGGGTTGGCAGGTGTTATATCTGTTTTGGATGTTGAAGTTTCTCATGATAATTCTTTTGCAAAAGTTATATATAGTGTTCTCGGTTCTGATGAACAGGTTGAAAAAACAAAAGATATTATTGAAAAAAGTACCCCAAAAATTAGATATGAAGTTGGAAAACGTATTCGTCTACGTCTTACTCCTGAATTGAAATTTGTTTACACTGATTCTTTGGAAAAAGGTTCAAAGGTTAGTGAAATTATTGACAAAATTTCTCGTGGAGAACTTTAGTGTACTTCGGTTTTTTGAATATTTATAAACCTATAGGCTTAACATCTCATGATGTTGTTGCAAGGTTGAGAAAGCTTACGGGGGTGAAACAAATCGGGCATACAGGAACTTTGGATCCTTTTGCACAAGGAGTTTTGCCTGTTTGTATCGGAAAAGCTACACGTTTAATTGAATTTTTGGCTGATGATAAGGAGTATCTTGCTACTGTTCAATTCGGGGCTTCTACAACAACTTATGACAAAGACGGTGAATTTGTATCTCAATCTGATAAAAAGGTTTGCAAATCTGATGTTGAAAATGCGTTAGAAAATTTTAGAGGAGAAATTTCTCAGCTTCCGCCTATGTATTCGGCGATTAAAGTAAAGGGCAAAAAACTCTATGAATACGCAAGAAAAGGTGAAACGGTTGAAGTTGCTCCAAGAAAAGTTACGATTGAACATATTGAATTGAAGAATTTTGATGAAGAATTGCAGCAGGCAGAAATTCTGATAAAATGCTCAAAAGGTACTTATATAAGATCTATTGCTCATGATATGGGAGAATTGTTAGGGTGCGGAGCTTATTTGATAAAATTAATAAGAACTCAGGCAGGAAATTTTAGGGTTGAGGATAGTGTTGAGTTAGATAAGGTTGATGTTGAAAAAAATCTTATAAATCCTCTTAAAATGCTTGATTTGCCTGTTATAAAAGTTTTAGATAACAGTTTGGAAAAAGTTAAAAACGGTATGCCGCTTTACAAAAACGATTTTGAAATGAGTGAAAATTGTAAAGATTTATGGAACGGTAAGAAAATTATTGAATCCGAATATGTGATTTTGATTTATAATCAAAATGAAATTTGTGCTATTGGCATGAAAGAGAATGATAAAATTAAATTGAAGAAAGTGTTTTTATAATGAAAAAGATATTATTAGCGTTGGTTTTATTAACTTGTGGACAGATGAGCTTTGCTCAGGAATGTCAAACTTTGAATTGTCCTGCACCTTATGATTTGACATCAGGCTTTTCAAGATTTGTAAGCTCTGCAACAGGGCAAAATTTCTTGGCTGAAAAAGTTGCTGAAAATATTATAAAAAAATCAATTACAAAAAATCTTCAGGCAGGCGATATCAATGTAAAAGTTGATTCTTTCAGCACAAGAGATTTGAAGGCAGGAAAGTTCAAATCTTTTGAAGTTACAGGCAAAAATGTTAATATGGACGGAATTTATATTTCTTCTTTTAATGCTAAGACTTTATGCGATTTTAACTATATTGCGCCTGTTAGTGATAACAAATATATTGTAAAAGAAGATATTCCTTTGTCTTTTTCAAGTGTGATAACCGAAGAAGATTTGAACAATACAATGAATTCTTCTGATTACAAACGTTTGATAAATGATTTTAATACAATCGGCGGTGTTTGTAATCTATTTAAAATCGTTTCAACAAGTGTAAAATTAGAAAACGGTAAAATGTATTACATTGTAAAATATGCTCTGCCTTTTGTTCGTCAGTCTAAAAAGGTTGTGTTGAGTGCTAATTTAAAAGTAGAAGACGGTAAAATTATGCTTAATAACACCGCTTATGAAGGACATAACTCAATAACAGATATTGATACATTTTCTAAAATCTTAAATTATATCAATCCGCTTGATTTTTCTGCTAAGATATTAGAAAATAAAGATGCGAATTTTAGTGTAAAAAATGTCAATATTAGTGATGGCAAGATCCTAATTGACGGAACAATTACTGTTTTAAAAGATGAGGAATAGTCATGCGTAAAAACGAAAAAGTATTTTTAGGTGTAACTGCTGTATTAATGGTTGTAGTATGTTGTTTTCTCGGATTGAGAATGTTTTATCATAACGAGGATGTGTCAGGCCCGCTGACTCCTATTGAAGAAGATGATATTCCGACAGATGAAGAAGTTGTAACTACAAAACCAAAACCTGTTGAAAAAGTTTATGTGCATGTTTTCTTTATCGGTCAAAATTCTGGAAAAGAAGAAATATACAGAGCAGTAAATCGTGAGTATGATAAAAATGTTGACGGCTCAAAAATTAAATTTGCAATACAATCTTTAATTGCAGGCCCTACTGCTTATGAAAAATCAAAGGGTGTATATTCAGAAATTCCTGCAGGAACTCATATTATATCGATTAACGAATCTTCTGATAAGGTTATTATTAATTTGAATTCAGCCTTTGAAAACGGCGGTGGAACTGATAGCCTTTATAAAAGATTGTATCAGCTTATAAAAACAGCAAAATTAAATACAAATAAACCTGTTTATCTTTATATAGAAGGTAATAAAGCAGATGTAATTGGCGGTGAAGGAATTATGATAACTCAACCGCTTAATGATAATTCTTTGGACGGCTAATAAATAATGACTGAAAAAAACTTGGATTACTATTTGAATTTGAATTGGACATTGATTGAAGGAGAGGATTTGGATTTTGACGGAAATCCTTACCATTTCATTGAAATAAAAGAAATTCCAAGTTTTCTGTTTTGTGCCAAAACTCCTGAACGTGCCAGAGAAAGGTATAAACAGCAGTTAAAATGGACTCTTCAGGTTATGCTTGAACATGGTGAGCATATTGTTGAACCGGGTGAAGAAGATGATGAACCTGATTGGGAAAATTTGTGCCCTTAATTTTTGTAAATTTCTGCATATTTAGGGTTAACAGCAAGCCATTTGAAGGTTTGTTCATCAGTTTCAGGAATATCAATTACAAATGTTCCGCCATAGCGCCCGCGAGAAAATGCAAGATAGCCTTCTTTTGCTAAGTTATGAAATGCTTTCCTGATTGTATTTGGGCTTAAATCCAACTCTTTTGAAAGCTCTATTATGGATGGAAGTTTTGACCCAATTTCATATTTTTCCGCAATCATTCTTTTTATGTGATTTTGAGTTTTTTCATAGTAATAAAATGCGGTATCAGGTGCAGGTGCAAATATTGATGTTTCTTTCTTTTCGTAAGTATTTGCTTCGTTCGGCATTTTGATAACTGTTGTTCCGTATCTGCCTCTGCGTGCCATAAGTATGCCTTCATCAATTAAAAATTTTAAAGCATCGTGAATTGTTTTAATACTTACTGATAATTTTTTAGAAAGGTCAGCGTGTGCAGGAATTTTATCACCTATTTTTAAATTTTTTGATATAAAGTCTTTTAAATCATTTTCTACTTTTTTTACAAGTGTTAAATTTTCATCAAAGTTTTCATCAACATTGAAATCTAAGGATTTGATTACCCATCCTGTTTCATTTGTCGTTTTGAATTTGTGCTCTATAATCCCAAGAGTCCCTAAATATTCGAGGGCAAGTCTTGTTGTATTTGATGAACAGCCGATGTATGAGGCAATGTTTCTTGATGATGGTAAATTTTGTCCTACCGTAAATTTTTTGTCTAGAATATATTTTTTTATTGCATTAATAGCAATTTCTCGTTTTGAAGTTAATTTTCTGATACAACAATCTTGGTTATCTCTATTGCGTACAATTGTTCCGATACATTGTTTTGATTCAACGTATCCAAGATCTTCAATATATCTTAAGGCATTTTGTATTGTTCCGATACTCACCCCTAAAAGGTATGCAAGCTCAGGTTTTGATGGCAAAAGATAATTTGGTTTTACACATTTGTCATTTTCTATTAAATATATAAGCCATTTGCCGATAGCAATAGCCTTGGATTCATTAATATTTTTTAAATCAGGGAGAGAAACAGTTATGTCACTTACCTTAATCTGCTGCAAATTAGATTTTTGCGGAAGGACATATTTTACATTATTCATACACACATACCTCATTGCTAATAATACACTATTTGTAAAAAAACATCAAATATTTTTTTGCTAGTTTATGAAGACAAATTTACAATACAAGTTGTAAAAATAATTATAAATACAAAAAAGACCGCAATTGCGGCCTTTTTCATTCAAGTAATGATTCCAAAAGTTCTGCGTTTTGAGCAGATGTTGTCGACTGTCGAATTTTTTGTTTGTAAATGTAAGTTCTTAAAGCTTCTCGGATAAGTTCGCTTCTAGATCTGTTTTCTCCGTCTGCAACCTGATCAATTCTGTCTAAAAACTCTTTGGGCATAGAAATTAATACTCGTGCCATATATTCTCCTTTTCTTTAAGTGTAATATCTGCTCTATATTTAAATAAAAACAATTTGATTTAAAAAAGTGCTATTTTTTATCTAAAAAATATATACTAATTTTAAAAACTATGATTATATAAGGGTTTTGAGTATTTATTTTGATTTAATAAAACTTAACAAAGAATAAGTAAATATCCGTGCCAATCTCTTTACAATATAGTTTATTTAGTTTAATATAAGTGAAAGATGAGGTATCCGATGGACATGAAATATAAACGTATATTATTAAAAATAAGCGGGGAGGCATTACTCGGAGATCAACAATTCGGGATTGATCAAAAACCTGTAAAAAAAATTGCAACAGAAATTCAAAAAGCTCGTGAGCTTGGTGCTGAAATTGCAGTTGTTGTAGGTGGCGGAAATATCTTTCGCGGAATGAGAAACAGCGCAAAATTAGGAATGGATCAGGCATCAGGTGATTATGTCGGTATGCTTGCGACTGTTATGAATGCTATTGCTTTGCAGAGTGCTTTAAATCAAATGAAAATTCCTTGCAGAGTTCAAAGTGCTCTTGCTATAAATCAAATAGCCGAACCTTATATAAGACACCGTGCTATAAGACACCTTGAGAAAGGTCGTGTTGTTATTTTTGCTGCAGGAACAGGAAATCCGTTCTTTACAACTGATACTGCTGCTGCTTTAAGAGCTTCTGAAATTAATGCAGAGGCTATGCTTATGGCTAAAAATGGAGTTGACGGAGTTTATACTGACGATCCGAAAACTAATCCTAATGCTAAAAAATTAGACAAAATAACTTATGATGATATTATTGTAAATGGTTTGAAGGTTATGGACACTTCTGCTTGTGCTTTGTGTAAGCAAAATAATATTCCGATTGTAGTATTCGATTTTGATGCTGAAAACGGACTTGTTGATATTCTTGAAGGAAAAGAAATCGGCACATATATAAGCTAATTTGAGAGTATAACTTAATTAAAATAAAGGTTTAAATATAATTATATAAGAAAGGATGTAAATATGACGGAAGCGTTAGATGAACTGTTTTTATTCGGAGAAGAAAAAATGGAGAAGACAATCCACCAGCTACATAAGGAGTTTGGTTCTGTTCGTACTGGCAGAGCAAATCCTTTGATTTTGGATAAGGTTGTTGTTGATTATTACGGTGCACCTACGCCTTTGCGCCAAATGTCTCAAGTTTCTGTTCAAGACGGAACTACTCTTGTTATTACTCCGTATGATAAATCAATTATTAAAGAAATTGAAAAAGGTATTATCAAGGCAGAAATCGGTATTACTCCAAACAGTGACGGTATTTGTATAAGACTTCCTTTCCCTCCGTTAACTGAAGAAAGAAGACGTGATATCGTTAAAGACGTTAAAAAAATAGGTGAAGATGCGAAAGTTGCAATAAGAAATATTCGCCGTGATATGACTGACGATTTGAAGAAAATCGAAAAAAGTGAAAATCTTCCTGAAGATGCTGTAAAAGATAATCAGGATAAAATTCAAAAATTAACAGATAAATATACTGGTATTATTGATAAAACAGTTTCAGATAAAGAAAAAGAGGTTATGACAGTATAATGGATGCAGCAAAAGGGTTGAATAAAAATGCAACAAGAATGTTGACCGGCTTTATAATGGGAACAATTGCAATGGGATGTATAATTCTCGGCGGTATAGCATTGTTCCTGCTATTGGCGGTTGTAATATATTTCGCATCAAAAGAATATGTTAAAATTTTAGAGCATAAGGGGTTTTACCCAAGCCTTAAAATTATTCTGTTTTCAGAAGCTATATTAGCTGTTATAACATATTTTGACAGATTTGATTATGTTGCTTTTGCTTTAACCCTTTGCACCTTTATCGCATTTTTATGGGTATTGTTCAGAGGACGTCAACCTTATACCGCAAATGTCGCAACAACTATTTTAGGATTTGTTTATTGCGGATATTTCCCGCTACATTTGCAACTTTTGCGTGATATGAATTCAAGTGTTTACCATGACGGACTTGGATTTGTTGTTATGATGTTTACGGCTATATTGTTGACTGATGTCGGTTGCTATTATGCTGGAACAAGATTTGGAAAACATAAACTTGCTCCTGTTGTTAGTCCGAATAAAACAATTGAAGGTTCTATCGGTGGGGCAATAAGTGCTGTTATTGGTGCAGTGATTGTTGGTGTTTTTATTAATTATTGCTTTGTAGAAGTTCATTGGTATGTATCTGCTCTTCTCGGCTTGATTTGTACTATATTTGCTCAAATCGGTGATTTGTGTGAATCTTTATTAAAACGTGATGCAGGAGTTAAAGATTCCGGTAATTCATTGCCGGGGCATGGCGGATTTTTAGACAGATCTGACAGCTTTATATTTACAATTCCTGTTATGTATTATGTTTGCAAATACTTTGTATTCTCTCATGACATTATAAATTCCATAAAGGGTTTGTTTTAGATGAAAGAGTTGGAAGATATTTTTAATATAAAAATTGATAATTTTGAGTATTTCAGACGTGCTTTAACTCATCCTTCTTATACAAAAGAGAATAATTTATCATATTTGGAAAATTATGAGAGATTAGAATTTTTGGGAGATGCCGTTTTAAAGTTGGCTGCTTCTGATATTTTGTACAAAAAGTTTCCTGATTATCAGGAAGGTGACTTGTCAAAGATAAGATCAATTGTTGTTTCTGATAATACTTTGTTTAAGATTGCAAGCAGTATAGGGTTGTGTGATTTAATAATTGTAGCCCACCATGAGGCAAAACAGGGGCTTGCTCACATTGAATCTGTTTGTGCTTGTTCGTTTGAGGCAGTTTTGGGTGCTTATTATCTTGATGGGAAGTTTAAGAAATTAATTTCTTTTTTAACTGAGGTTTTAATGCCTTATATTATAGATGTTGATAAAAATTTTGAAAAATTTAATGCAAAAGCTTTGCTTCAGGAATACACTCAGTCTTTAACAAAAGAGACACCTGTTTATACGTTAGTGTCTGAAACGGGACCTGATCATAACAAGACTTTCACTATTGAGGTTTCTTATTCAGGAAAGAAAATTTCTGAAGGTTCCGGAAAAACAAAGAAAGAAGCTGAACAAAATGCAGCTTATCAGGCTTGTAAAATATTAGGAGTTGTCAACAATGGGTAAGGTATTTATATCTCCATCAATATTATCTGCGGATTTTGCAAATTTAGAGCGTGATATAAAACGTGTGGAAAACGCTGGGGCTGATTGGTTGCATATTGATGTTATGGACGGGCATTTTGTCCCGAATATTACGATTGGAGTCCCTGTTGTAGCTTCAATAGACAAAGTTACAGACATGCCTTTGGATGTTCATTTAATGATTGAAAATCCGCAAAAATATGTTGAAGCGTTTGCAAAGGCAGGTGCTGATATTTTGACTTTTCATATAGAATGTGGCGCGGATGTGAAATCTACAATAGATTTAATAAAATCATTTAATGTAAAGGTTGGTTTATCAATAAAGCCAAATACCCCAGCTGATGTTTTAATTCCTTATATAAATGATTTGGATTTAGTTCTTGTAATGACAGTAGAGCCTGGTTTTGGCGGGCAAAAATTTATGCCTTTGTGTGCGGAAAAAATCCCGTTTATAAAAAAATTTGCGCATAAAGATATGATAATTCAGGTTGATGGTGGAATAAATGCTGAAACAGCAAGAATTTGCACTTCTTACGGTGCAAATTCTTTAGTAGCCGGAAATTATATTTATAAATCTGCAGATATTGAATCAGCTATAAATTCTTTACTCTAATCCTAATTTACGTTTACGTTTTCTGATTTCTTCAGGATCTGTTGTAAGTGCAGGATCAGCTAAAGTTGTTGCTTCATCTTGAGCGGCTTCTTCCTCTGTTTGTTGTGTTGTTGGAGGCGGTTCAATTGCAGCTTGTCCTGGAGTTGCATTCATAAATATATTTTGATCTTGTTCAGGAGGTATTGCTGCATCTTGTGCTCTTGCAGGGTCTTGTACGGCTCCGGGTTCTACTGTTTCTTCCGGTGCAACTGCATTTTCTGCCTGTGGTTCTGCAAGTCCTGCTTCTTCAGGTGTAATTCCAAGTTTGTCTAATGCATCAATTCCGACATCTCCATCTACTTGTTCATAAGTTACGTTGTCAGGGATTTTTGCAAAAGCAGCCATCTGTTCTGCCCAGGCAACCAATTCGCTAGGAACCTCAGTGCCTTTGCCTTCTTCTTTTAAGATTTCTTCAGCTGTTAATTTCTTTAACTTATTAATATCTATCCCGGTATTAACACCTGTTACGCTCATATCTGCCATTAAGTTTTCTCCTTTCTTATATACGTATTTGTATAACGGCATTAGGATTAAAAAACTTTGGTGTTTATTAAGTTTTGTAACAAAAATTATATAAATTGAATATAAAAAGTCAATATTTTTTTAGAAAATTTTTTTATATAAGTACGAGAGCGAAATAAAGAAAAAGAGAGGTTTTAAAGCTATGTCAAATATGCTTTTATTTGCTAATACAGTAACTGATACATATAAAGAAACATCTGAAGCAGTTAATTCAATTGATTTGAATAAAAAATATATTGTAAAGAAAACTCTTGTAGAGATGATGCGTCAATCATTTTTCCACGGAGCAAGCAGGTTTGGCACTAATTTTATTGCTTAGTTTGCCAACTGTAAATAAAGTTGTTGGAAAATCAATAGGAAGAAATAGGAAATAAATTTTTAGGATAGGATGGAATAAAAAAGACCGGCTTTTTTTAATTTGCCGGTCTTTTCTTTTTTAGAAATTATCTTTTATTGTTTGCTTTGTTTGGTCTTTGTTTTGTTTGTCAGCGTCGAAGAAAACCTTTATTGTTTTTTCGTTTTTAATAGCATTCATTGTACTATCTTGGGCTTCATTTTTCATTCCGCTTACATCAAGATTAAGATAAGCCCAAACGCCTGCTGCAATTAATAAAATTACAATAATCCATTTTAACATATTTACCCCTCATTTCTTTATTGTTTCAAAACTATTTTATAATTATATTATGAATAATACATCAAATTATTAGTGTATTTTTATAATGGAGATTTTATATGTATTCAAAAGTTAATTTTGTAAACAGTTTGATATTTCAGTTAGAGACATCTGTTAGAATTTTTTATGGTTACGCCAAAAAGTCATTTTCAGAAAATATGAAAAATAAAATAACGTTAGATGAATTTATTATATTAGATACGCTTGTATTTTACCCACATTTAAATAAAGGAACTCTTGCAAAAGTATTATTAAGAGATGAGGATTATGTAGAAAAATTTTTAGAAAAACTAAAAAAGAAAAAATTTATAAATGAGGTTAAAGGTTCTACTCGCGATATTCAAGTAAGATATTATGAGTTGACAAGAAACGGTGAAAAAGTTTATGAAGATTCAATTTACGCAAGTACAGAATCTTTGAGAATTTTATTAAAATTTATATCAGAAAGCGAACTTTTAGCATTTACTAAAACGTTGCTAAAAATTAAAAATATAACTTTATCATTGCAATCATAACAAGTTTTTATACATTAGCAGTTTCTTGTTTTTTGAATTGCATTTCATAAAGAGATTTGTATTGTCCGTTCTCAATTTTCATAAGTTCTTCATGGTTTCCTATTTCAACTACTTGACCTTGATTGATAACAACAATTTTATCTGCATTTTGAACAGTTGAAAGTCTGTGTGCGATAACAAATACGGTTTTATCTTGCATTAAATTATCTATGGCTTTTTGTACAATGGCTTCTGCTTTATTATCCAATGCACTTGTTGCTTCATCAAGAATTAAGATAGGAGCGTTTTTCAAAAATGCTCTTGCAATTGCAACTCTTTGCTTTTGACCGCCGGAAAGTAATATACCTCTTTCTCCGATTTGAGTGTTTAGACCGTCTTTTAATGTAGCTATAAAGTCATCAAGGTATGCCATTTCAACGGCTTTTTGAATTTGATCATCTGTTGCATTTTCATTCCCGAGAAGAATGTTTTCTCTAATAGTTCCTGAAAATAAAAAGTTATCTTGGAACACAACTGCAATATTTTGTCTTAGCGATTCTAATGTATAATCTCGAATATCAGTTCCATCAATTAAAATAGCACCTGATTTAACGTCATAAAATCGAGGTAACAAATTTACAATAGTTGTTTTACCACCACCGGAATTTCCAACAAGTGCAATAGTTTCTCCAGCTCTAATATCAAGATTAATATTTTTAAGTACCGGAACATTTGGCACATATTCAAAGTTGACATTAACAAATTGAATTCTTGAATGGTCACGTTGAAGAGTTATTGCGTTTTCTTTATTTCTAATTTCCGGAACAGAATCCAAAATCCCAAAAATTTGTTCTATTGAAAAGAATGAGAATTGTACTGCATTTAAGTTGTTTCCAATATTTTTAACAGGTGTGTAAAGCAGAATTAATGCAGTAATAAATGATACGAAATTACCGCTTGTAATTTTATTTGTCATAATCAAATGGCTACCATAACCAATAGCAGCAGCAATACCGACTGAAACGATTACGTGCATCATTGGAGAAAGCCACTGTGTTTTTTGAACCATTTTTATTCTTAGGTTAAATACATTTTTTAATATCCAAGAGAATTTACCTGCTTCATGTTGTCCCAAATTGTATGATGTAATAGTTTTATTACCGGCAAAGGCTTCATTATAAGCTGTAATAATAGATGCATCAGCAACAACTGTTTTATTCATTACGTTTTTAATTCTTTTTTGTAATTTTGCAACAGGAGCAAACGCACACCCAAGAACTGCAACTGCAATTAATGCAAGTTGCCAAGAATTATAAAATAATACACATACTAAAGATATTGAAGAAAAAATCCTTTGCGTAAACACACTTAAATTATCTAGTAATCCGGCACACGCAAGATCTGCTTGGTTATTAAATTGAAATACAATATCTCCAGAGTTTCTTTTATCATAAAAAGATGTTGGCAGAGTTAAAAGTTTTTTAAACAAATCGAACTTTAATCCGTTTGTAATTTTCCCTCCAACCCATGTTGATAAATATGATGATAAGTATTTTAGCCCGCCTTGAATTGATGTAAAAGCTACAATTCCAAGAGGAATGTACCAAGGGGATGAAATACTTTTTTCAACCATGACAAGGTCCATATATGGTTTAAGAGCAAGTGCAATTACCGCATCTAATGAACCTATTGGAATACATATTAGCATTGAACATAAAGCTCTAAACCAATATGGTTTAACATAAGGCCACATTCTACGATAATTTACGACAAATCTTAATTTTAGAATTTTATCAATTAAATTATTTAAATATATATTTTTTACCATATTATCCCTTTTTACTTCTTATTTCACATATTTTATTATACCGAAACAAGCTTTAATGGCAAATGTATTTAAACAAAAATTATCCTTTTTTCGCATAAATATTCCTTGAAAATTGTTCATAATATTTATGTAACTAAAAAGAAAGGAAGTTTAATAATGGAAAAAGATAGAGAAACAGTGAAAGAAAAAATGCACGATGCTGCAGAAAAGGCCAAAGAGAAAGCCGAAGATTTAAAAGATAACATAAAAGAAGGTGCTGAAAAAGTAAAAGAAAAAGCGCAAGAAATTAAAGATGATGTGAAAGAAAAAGCATGTGAAATAAAGGAAAAAGTTGCAGAAAAAGTTGAACATCATAAAGAAAAAAAAGAAAAAGTTTAAATTAACAAAAATCCCTTCTATTTTACAAGAAGGGATTTTTATTATTATTTGTTTTGTATTATTTATTATAAGTCTTGTTCTGATTCTTTAATCGGTGCGCCTATTACTCTTTCAAGTTCTGCAGCGTTTATGTTGTAGCTTAGAAGGTTTGAGTAGTAATCAAGTTGGGCATTTAGGTAGCTGTTTTCTGCATCTTTAAATTCGATAGCATCTCCAAGTCCGACCTGATATCTTCTGAAAGCTTGATATTGACGTTCTTTTGCCTGTTGAAGAGCAAGTTTGGAAACTGATATGCTGTCATGTGAATTTAAAAGATTTATATAAGCGCTTTTTACTTCTAAATAAACATTTTGTCTTTGTTGTTCATAATCTGCAACTGCTTTTTTATATTCAGCTTTTGCTTGATCAACTTGTTTTTTCAATAACATTAAGTTTATTGCATTGTAGTTTAATTGAACCCCAAATTGATACCCGTAATCGCTGTCTATTTGACGTCCCCCCTGATTGTATGAACCAAATGCAGATAAATCAGGTGTGAATGCTCGTTTTGCACTTCTGATATTTAATTCTGCAGCGTCCATAAGTTTTTTAGCTGATAATAGAGCAGGTCTTGATGCTTGTGCAGTTTTTAAAAGGTCTGTAAAATTAACATCATAGGCTTTTGAATTTAATTGGTCTTTTAAAACTACGTTTTCCAATTCAGGGATACCTACTGCATTTGCAAGCTCTGCTGCTGCAAGTTCAAGTGTATTTTTAGCTTTGATTAAGTTTACTTTAGCGTTACCTAAGTTGTATTCTGCAGTTGTAACATCAATTTTTGCTTTTCTTCCGATATCATATTGAGCTTTTGCCTGTTTATATTGAAGTTCAAAATCTTTTACGGTATCTTCATATACTCTTTTTTGAATTTCTGCAAATACCAGATTATAATAAGCTACTTTTACATTATAAATTACAAGCTCAATACTTGTTTCTGCATCATATCTAGAAGATTCATAAGTCCTTGTTGCCATATCAGCATTAGATTTTGTTTTTCCAAAATCGAATAACAGCAAGTTAGCTGAAATTGTTGGCATATAATACATATTATATTTTTGAGACATCATTCTTGCGTAAGAGCTTGACATCGTCATCATCATATCGTTTCTGGAATAACTTACGCCTGCACTTAATGTCGGGAAATAATTTGACCATGCTTGACCAATCATTGTTTTGTAAATTTCAGCGTTACTGATAGCTGACATAATTGTCGGATGGTGCGTAATTGCAAGTTTTATACAATCAACTAATGAAACTTCTCCGTTCATATCAGCATATTCTATTTGGCTGTTAATTACAGGGAATTTCGTTTCATACATGCCTTCTGCTTCTTTAGAAGATTTTTCTCTGTGTTTTAAATTCTCCCTATTCTTTTTTAATTCACGTTTAGGGTTTGGCTTTTCATTATCCGGTTTGACAATTTCAACCTTTTCAACTTCATCTTCTTTTGCAACTTTGTCTGATTTCTTAGCCTTTTTGACTTTTTCAACTTTCTCAACTTTATCGACTTTGCTTACATTGTTAACTTTTTCAACTTGTTCTTTGTCTGTTGTTTGAGTTTTATTTTTGCCAAAAAAGCTTATTGCCATTGAGGGTGTGGCATTTAAGGTGATTATTGAACATATTAAAAACAGATTTAAAATCTTTTTCATTCTAATTACATCTCCAAATCTTTTTCTGTAATTTCTTTTTTAGGGAACAAATCTACAAATTCTTGAACTATAACGTAAAAGGCAGGAGTTAGTGCTGCACCTAGTGTTGCTGCTGCAATCATTCCGCCAAATACTGTTGAACCAACAGAAATTCTTGAATTTGCACCGGCACCTGTTGCAAATAACATTGGTAAAACACCGATAATAAATGCAAGTTCTGTCATCATAATAGCTCTGAATCTTAGTTTAGCGGCTTTGACGGCAGCTTCTTTTACAGGAAGTCCGTATTTTTCGTGTTCTTCTTTTGCAAATTCTACAATAAGAATAGATTGTTTTGCTGCAAGACCGATTAATGTAATCATACCTACTTGAGAATAAATATCAAATGATTGGTTAATCATCATTTGGAATATTAAAGCTCCCAAAGCTGCAATAGGTGATATCAAAAGAACAGCAATCGGAATTGTATAGCTTTCGTACAATGCGACAAGAAACAGATAAACAAAGATTAAAGCCATTCCGACAATCATTAATGTTTGTCCTGAAGCTTCTCTTTCTTGAGCTGAAGTTCCTGACCAGTCGAAGGTCATATCATCAGGTAATGTTTGTTTTGCAACTTGTTCCATAGCATTCATCGCATCACCTGAGCTTTTTCCTGAAGCTTGTTGACCTTGAATTTGTACGGATTTGTATTGGTTGTATCTTGTAATTGATGCTGTACCTACTGTTTGTTTCAATTTTACAATTGACATTATCGGTACCATTACACCATTGTTATTTTTTACATAAATGCCTGACAGGTCTGTCGCTTTATCTCTGAAATGGCTTTCAGCCTGCATTTGAACCTTAAATACCCTGTCATATTTGTTGAAGTCGTTAACATAATATGTTCCGAGCATTGATGACAGTGTAGAATATAGTTCTTGCAAATCAACATTTTGAGCAAGCGCTTTTTCATAATCGATTTCTACAATGTATTGAGGGACATTGGCTTGGAATGTTGTATTAACACTTGATAATGTTGGGTTTTGGTTTGCTGCGGCAATAAGTTTGTTTGCCCAAGTTTCCATTTCTTGAGGAGTGTATTCTCCTTGAGATAACATTTGGAATTCAAAACCACCCATCATACTCATACCGTTAATTGCCGGAGGTGAAAAAGCTTGAATTTGAGCTTCTTTGGTATTTGCGGCAACTACTCTTATTTTATTTAGTATGGCTGTGTGTGTAAGGTTTGTTTCTTCACCTTTGCATTTTTTTACAACCCATTTTATCGGATTCATTTTTCTTTCGCTGTAATCCTTTAACTGTATAATTACGTTAGCTGAGTTTACGGCACCTTCACCGCCAAATACTGTTAATTTTTCAGGGTTTACACCAGGAATATCTTTTATTTCGTCAACAAATTTTCTTGCAACCGTTTCTGTTCTTGATAAAGAAGCTCCATCAGGAAGTGTTATACTTGCAATTAATACCCCTTGGTCTTCATCAGGAATGAAGCCTGTTGATATTGTTTTGAAGGAGATTAATGTTAAAAGAACAATGCCTGCATAAATCATTGCAACAAGTTTTTTGTTATAAACGAATTTTTTTACGTATTCAAGATAGAAATCTTCAACTTTACTGAATAGTTCGTTAAATTTTACAACTAATACTGAAGTTTTCTTATTAATTCTTTCTTTAATATTGTCAATATGTTCAAGTAAAGGGTGTTTGCTGAAATCATGTTCTTTCTTTTGTTGTCCCAAGAAGTGAGAACACATTGCAGGAGAAAGAGTTAACGCACATATTGCTGATATTGCAATAGAAACTGCAATACATACGGCAAATTGTTTGTACATAACACCTGTCATACCTGTCATAAATATAATCGGTACAAATACTGCCATTAATACCAAAGCCATTGCAACAAGTGCAAAACCTACTTCCTGCATTGTAAGTTGTGTTGCAATAATTGCTGATTTCCCTTCTTCAATATGACGTTTAACGTTTTCGATTACAACAATCGCATCATCAACTACAACACCTACTGCTAATACTAATGCAAACAGTGATAACAGGTTAATCGTCATTCCCATAACATTCAGAGCAAAGAATGTTCCGATTAATGAAACAGGAATTGTTGCACAAGGAACAAGTGTTGCCATACCGTCACCAAGGAATAAGAATATTATTATGACAACGATTAAGCCTGTCATAAGGATTGTAAATTCAACTTCTTTCATTGATTCGTGAATGAAGTCTGCATCATCTTTTACATAAAGAATTTTAATTCCGTTATTTAAACGTCCGTTAATTTCATTAACCTTAGCTTTTACAGCCTTTGAAAGGTTAAGAATATTCGCATCAGGTAATTGTGAAATAACTACAACTGCAGAAGGTTTACCGTTAACAAGACCAAGGTTTGAATAAGATTCAGCACCTAGTTCTACTCTTGCGATATCTTTAATTTTTACGTTTGAACCATCAGAATTTGAACGTATGATGATATTTTCAAACTGTTCAACCTGATCAAGTCTGCCCGGTGTTTTCAATGTGATTTGCAAAGCTTGCGGATCATCTGTCGGTAATGCGCCAAGAGCACCTGTTGCAACTTGAGTGTTTTGACTTGTAATTGCATTTTTTACTTCGCTTGTTGAAACGTGTAACCCTGCCATTTTTTGAGGATCAAGCCATATTCTCATTGAGTAATTACCGCCACCGAATACGCTTACATCCGCAACTCCCTCAACACGTTTTAGCTCGTCTTTAATATATATAGAACCGTAGTTTGTCAAATCTAATTGAGACCAGTTACCTGATTCAGGATACAAAGTCAGGATGATAGCACCAGAACCTGAAGTTCTGCTTATCGCTGTTACACCAGTTCTTTGTACTTCTTCGGGAAGTTGTGATTGAACCCTTTGAATTAAGTTTTGTACATTCATAAGGTTGATATTTTTATCAGTCCCGACTTTAAAATAAATTGTTAAACTGTAACTTCCGTCGGTTGAAGTTGATGTCATGTAAGACATATTTTCAACACCGTTTAACTTGTTTTCTAATACGGTTGCAACAGAAGATTCAATAACCTCTGCACTTGCACCTTGATATGAAGCTGAAACTCTTACCTGAGGTGGAGTTACATCGGGGTAACTTTCTTGTTTCAAACTTAGTAAAGATATTAAACCTAAAATGACTATACATACTGATATTACTAAAGCAAATCTCGGTTTTCTTATGAAAAAGAAAAGCTGATCTTTATCTAATATTTTTTTCATTAAACTTCCCTATTATCTATTATTTATTTGTATCATTTGATTTTTGTATCGGTTTTAAATTTTGACCTTCTGTTGAAATATTCTGAATTCCTGAAAGTACAATTACATCATTAAGATTAAGACCTTTTTCAACTATCCAATTGTTATCGATTACATCTGAGACTGTTATATTTTTTCTAACAGCTTTATTATTTTCTACACCCCATACATAATAGCCGCTCATAGCATCACCTTTTGTGCAAGATTGTGGAACTGTCATGTATTTAACAAGTTTTGGTGCTGTGATTTTTACTTTCATATAATCACCCGGTACCAGCCACATTTTTGAATTGTTAAATGTTGCACGCATGCTAACAGAGCCTGAATCCTTATCAATTTTGTTATCTACAAAGTTAACTGTTCCGACTTTGTCATACCAAGTTCCGTCATTAAATTGAACTCTTACTTGAGCATCCTTAAAACGATTACTTCCGCGGAGTAATTTTACAAAATCATCACTTTTTAAGCTAAAACTTACATAAACAGGATTAACACTTGAAATATTAACCAGAGATCCTGAAGTTGCGGTTACGTAGTTTCCTTCAGTAATATTCACTTTACCAATTCTTCCGTCAATTGGCGATTTTATTGAAGTGTATCCAAGATTTACTTTTGCAAGTTCAAGTTGTTGACGAGCAGCATCATATAATGCTTTATTCTGGTTTCTTGATGCCAAGCTTTGGTCAACATCAGAACGACTTATCAAATCTTCTTTAATAAGAGCATTCGCTCTGTTTAATTCTTGTTGTGCATTCTTTAGTAATGCACTGTATTGGTTAACATTTGCAATTGAATTATTAACTTCAATTTGATATTCTCTCGGGTCTATTTGGAAAAGAAGTTGTCCTTTTTTTACGAATTGTCCTTCTTTAAAGTATTTTTTCAAAAGAAAACCCGGAACACGTGCGATTACATCTACTGAATATTTCGCTTCTACACGACCTGTTGATTCTGCAGATACGTTAACCGCTTCGATATGCGGAGTCCCGACTTCTACTTCTTTAGGCATTTTCATTGCCTGTTTTTGTATCATGCCTGTTATAAATCCTGATGTTTTATTGTAAATTATCGGAACAATAATTACTAAAAGGATTAGTATTCCCCATTGTTTTCTGGTTAAACTGTATTTCATTCTTCTCTCCGCTTATTCTCTGGTTAAAATTTTCTTTTTCTATATTTATAGTAAATTATTCTTTTTTTATGTTGTCAATAATTTTTTAGATTGATACTTCAAATGATTTACTTTGCTCATTTATTCCATTGTTTTGTAGCGTCTTAAAACAGTATCTTTTATATAATTATCATCAGATTTTAATGCATTTAAAAGAACTTCATTGTCAGGTTTTGCTCCTGCATTTATTAGTAATTCAACAATTTTTGGTTCTTTTTTCTTGATTGCATAAGATAGCGGTTTTATATTACCTGAAACTTGATTAACGTCTGCACCGTATGAAATTAAAGTTTCAACAATTTTGCTGTCTTTTTGTCTTATTGCCATAATTAACGGAGTTATTCCTGCTGTCGGTTTGTTTGGATCTACTTTGTTATCAAGCAATAATTTTACAATTTCGTTTTGGTTGCTTGCAATTGCCATATATATAGCAGGTGTTTTCATAAATGTTGATTCTGCGCTCATTCCTGATTTTAGGAATAAATCAACAAGTTGTACGTTTCCGTCACTGATTGCTTTAAAAAAGTTATAAGTATTATATTTTATATCTTGAGCTTGAATTTTTGCAATATAAGCTTGGTGCATGTCAGTTTCCGCATCTGCAAAAACTGCTGTTTGTACTGAAAGTAACATTAATGCAAGAATAATTATCTTTTTCATAAACCTCTCCTCCTATTTTGTTATATTTATAATAACATTATTTTTTAATTTTGTACATTATTTAGTGCTTCATCAGTTGAAAAAGTTATATCTTTTTGTCCGATAAGTTTGCGTAATCCGAGTTTAAGTGTCGATGCCGCAACTGTTCTGTTATTAAATATTATAATAACTCTTACGTTTTTGCTTTTTAGTGTTAAAACCAAATCTTCAAGAGCAAATACGGCAGAAATATCCATACTTTTGATATTAGAACAATCTACAATAACTGTTTTATTATCCAAAACGTCATCAATTCTTGATGCGATTAAAGATGCTGAGCCGAAAAACAGCGTTCCGTCAATGTGCATTATCATTGTATGACTTTTCAAATCTTCATCTATATAATTTTCGTCTTTCAAATCAGAAAGTCCTACAAGTTTGATATCTGTTTGTCTGGCGATATTTGCAGCAAAAAGAATTGAAGATAAAATTACGCCAACGCCTACTGCTAGAATTAAATCGTCAAAAATAGTTATTAAAAATACAAGAAGCATTACAAGTAAATCATTTCTTGGAGCTACTTTTAGAAGTCTTATAAATTTGTAATCAATAATTCCAAATCCGACTTTAATTAAAATTCCTGCTAAAACAGCAAGCGGAATTTTTGCAGCTGCAGGAGCAAGAAAAATTATTACCATAATAAGAAAGATTGCATGAATTATTCCTGAAAGCTTTGTTCTCCCACCGCTTTTAATATTTACGGCAGTTCTCATCATAGCACCGCAAGATACCAACCCCCCAAATACCGATGCTACAATATTTCCTATCCCTTGTCCGATTAATTCTTTGTCTGATTTATGCTTGGTTTTAGTTAATGAATCTGCAACAAGTGATGTTAAAAGAGTGTCTATTGAACCGACTACCGCAAGTGTTAATGCAATCGGTATGATTATTTCAATTTCTGATAATTTGAATGTCGGCAATACAAAAGCAGGGAAGTTTCTTGGAATTTCACCTATTGTTTTAACGTCAAAATTATATACAATTGCGATTACTGTTCCAAGAATTAAAGCAATTAAAGGTGGAGGTAAGAATTTAGCAATTTTTTTAGGAGTAAAAAATACTATCAAAAGTGTTATTGCACCTAAAATAATGCTGTGTAAATCTGCACTTCCTAAGGATTTAATCGCATTAATCAATCCTTCAACCGGAGTTCCGCTAAATTCAATCCCTAAAAAAGGATTGATTTGCAAAAGTAATATGATAGCTCCAATCCCGCTCATAAAACCTGAAATTACAGGATATGGAATGAAGTTTACGAGTTTTCCGACTTTAAAAATTCCAAGTATAATTTGAAAAAGTCCGGATAAGAATATTGCAGCGAATATAAGGTTCGGATTATTTGAATGTAGTGCAATTACTGATGCTATAACAACAGTTAAAGGTCCTGTCGGGCCTGTGATTTGTGTCGGTGTTCCGCCAAACAAAGATGCAAGCATCCCGACAATTATTGAACCGTATATGCCTGCAGTTGCACCAAGTCCGCTTGATACCCCAAAGGCAATAGCTAAAGGTAGTGCTATTATGCCTGCTGTAATTCCTCCGAGTAAATCTCCTTTAAAGTTAGCAAATATCCCTGTTTTCATAATGTAATTCCCCGTTTCATTGTATAAAATATTTTATAACAGAATATTTTATATTTTACAAGGGGAAGTTTGGGTATTTGTTACACAAGTCCTTCTTTTAAAGCTTTTACTGCGGCTTGAGTTCTGTCATCTACAACAAGTTTTTGTATAATATTGCATACGTGAGCTTTTGCAGTGTGCTCAGATATTGTCAGTTCTTCTGCAATTTCATGGTTTGAAAGTCCTTCAACTACAAGTTTTAAAACTTCGTATTCTCTTTGAGTAAGGTTTGCGTGCTGCTCTTTAAACATCGCTCTTGACATTTGACGAGGAGGAATTACTCCGCAATTCTTTTCTCGTAATATTGGTACTACTTGTGGATCAAGCCACATCGCGCCGTCTTTTACTGTTTTTATAATCATTTTTAAAGCATCTGTACTTATATCCTTCATTACGTATGCACAAGCACCGGCATGAAGCGCGTCAATTATTTCTTGTTCACTGAGGTGTGATGTCAAAATGATAACTTTTGCCTTGGAATCATGTTCAAGAATTCTTTTAGTCGCTTCTATCCCTGAAATATCAGGCAAACCTATATCCATTACTACAACATCAGGATGTGTAATTTTAAATTGTTCAACTGCTTCTTTCCCGCTTTGGGCTTCTGCTGAAACTATTATTTCATCTTGACCTTCAAAAAGTGATTTCAAACCTACACGTATAAGTTTTTGATCTTCTACAAGTAATATTTTTATTGTCATAATATTTCTCCCTATATTACTTATAAAATTTTAACAGTTCTAATTAATCCCTTTTTTATGAATAATTTGTGCTAATATTATGTTTAATTGACTTATATTAGAAATATTCATTATAATATTTATAATTAATATGAATAAAATTTTATAATATATAATTTATAAAATCTGTATTTTATTTGTTTTTTATTATTTTAAAAGTTTAATTAAATCTTAATATTTTTTTATAGCAAAATAAATTCTTTTGCATTATTATATAATTGGTAAATATACATAAGGTGTATTAATATGAAATATTCAAAGTATTCAACAATAATTGTAGGGAGTGGTATTGCAGGGCTCTATGCCGCTTTAAAAATTGATCAACAAGTAAATTTGCCTGACGGTTTGCTTTTGATTACTAAATCAAAATTAGGTGAAAGTAATTCCAGATATGCACAAGGTGGTATGGTTGGAGTTATGAAAGAAAATAAAGCAGATTCAACTGCTTCTCATATCTCTGATACAATCAAGGCCGGTGCAGGTTTAAGTGAATTTAATACAGTAAAATATATATCAGAACATTCAGATGCGGTTATCAAGGATTTGTTAAAATTCGGTGTTGAATTTGACCGTGATGAAAATAATAATTTATGCTTTACAAAAGAAGCTGCACACAGTGTAAGAAGAATTTTACACTCAGGCGGAGATGCAACAGGCAAAATGATTGAAAAAGCATTGTGCCGTAAAGTTCAAGAAAATGAAAATATTGAAGTTTATGAACAGACTGATGCTGTAGAACTTCTTGTAAGCGGAAATGAATGTAAGGGTGTTTTAGTTTATAACGACGATACTCAAGAATATGAAACAATTTATTCTCCTGCTGTAATCATTGCAACAGGTGGTATCGGACAATTATACAAATATACGACAAACCCTGTAGGCGCGACAGGTGACGGTTTAGCAATCGCTTATAATGCCGGTGCTATTATGCAGGATATGGAATTTGTACAGTTTCACCCGACAGCTTTGGCAATAGATTGCGGAGAAAACAGATTTTTAATTTCAGAAGCCGTAAGAGGTGAAGGTGCAAAACTTTGCGATGCTGACGGTGTTGAATTTATGGCTAAATATGATGAAAGAAAAGAACTTGCGCCTAGAGATATTGTTACACGTGCAATTTTTAACGAAATGAAGAAAAACAATACGGATAATGTTTATTTGAATGCTACGTGTATTGATGCTAAAAAACTTGCAAAACGATTCCCGAATATATCTCAAAAATGTTTGGAAAACGGTATTGATATTGCACACGATTTTATTCCAGTTGCTCCGGCTGCACATTATTATATGGGCGGTGTTAAGACTAATCTTAAAGGCGAAACATCTGTTAGCGGATTGTATGCAATCGGTGAGGTTGCTTCAACAGGATTACACGGCGGTAACAGGTTAGCAAGTAACTCATTATTGGAATGTGTTGTTTGTGCTTATTCAGTTGCTGATTATTTGAAATCTATCGAGTTGAAAACTCCAAAACAGATTGATGAAAATATTAAATCTGCAATTGATAAATATACTGATGAAGAAATTGTGCTTGATGAATTAGATATTCCGTCGATGAAGAAAAAATTGCAAAATATTATGTGGAATAATGTTGGAATATTCAGAGATGAACATTCTTTGCTTACGGCAGAAAGTGAATTAAGACAGTTGAAAGCAGAATTCCCTCGTACATTCAAGTGCACAAGCAGGGAAGAATATGAATTCAGAAACATGCTTATTACTTCTGAATTAATTATCAATTCTGCCTTGATGAGAAAAGAATCAAGAGGTGCTCATTATCGTACGGATTACCCGCAGACTAATGAAAATTGTGTTCACAGTATAATAGCAAAAGGATATAAGGTTCCTGAATATGTTAAATAAGCTTTATGTAAAAGAGCATGTTAAAAATGCTTTGTTGGAAGATATAGGATATGGAGATATTACAACCGAAAATCTTGCTGAAGAATCAGACTTTTTAAAAGGTTCTTTAGATACTCGCAGTGACGGTATTTTGTGCGGTTGTGATGTTTTTAAAACCGTTTTTGAATCATTATCCGATAAAATTGAGATAAAATTTTATTTTAAAGATGGTGATGAAATAAAAAAAGGTGACAAAATCGCTGATATTTCAGGTCCTGCAAAAGAGCTTCTTATGGGGGAACGTGTTGCCTTGAACTATATTCAGCGCATGTCAGGTATTGCAACAGAAACTCATAAGTATCAAAATGCGATAAAACCTTATTCTGCAAAAATTGTTGATACAAGAAAAACTACCCCGAATTTTAGACCGTTTGAAAAATATTCAGTAAAAGTCGGCGGTGGTGCTTTACATAGATTTAATCTCGCAGATTGCGCAATGATTAAAGATAATCATATAAGACTTGCAGGTTCAATTACAAATGCTGTTACAAAGTTGCGTAAAAATCTTTCGCATGCTCATAAAATTGAGGTTGAATGTGACACGTTAGAACAGGTGAAAGAGGCAGTTGGCTTGAATGTTGATATCATAATGCTTGATAACATGTCTGTTGATGTTATGAAAAAAGGTGTTGAATTAATCAATCATCGAGCTATTGTGGAAGCAAGCGGGAATGTTAATTTAGAAACAGTTAATGCAATTGCATCGACAGGTGTTGATATTATATCTTCAAGCGCAATAGTTGCAAAAGCCCCAACTTTAGATTTAGGTTTGGATATTTAGTAATAATATAAATTACATAATGTTAAGCTTTTGAAAACAGGTCTAAATAAGCAAATTATTTGGACTTGTTTTGTAATATAAAAATTTTAAAAAAAATATGTAAAGTTTCTTAAAATATATAGCAAAAAATTTTTTCCTTTGTTTTAAAATGAATGTAGAAGACATTTAATTTATTTGGTGAAAAAATGAAAATAAACTCAGTACAATATGATATGACCCTAAAGCAGGGTAATTCTAAGCTCTCTTCGCATTCTCGACAGTTTAGAGATAAAAATATTGAGGGCATGTATGATAACACAGGATATAGTGCAAATTATTGTGGCAGTTTTACGGGAAAGAGTGAAGCTGCCACAAATGCTTTAAATAAAGGTGGCATATTAACCAAAAATTGGTTTAATAAATTTTTGGAACAAACCTTTAATCATAATATTGCAACAAGTGCTCTTGTAGCATTAGGTTTGGCCGGAGTAATGAGACCAGCAACTATTATGGCATTACCCGGGAAAAAAGATAAAGAAGATAAAATTTATGCTTCAGGTCACTCTTTAGCTTCCGCAATTTTAGGATTTGTAGCATCAACAATTATTACAAGCCCTCTTGATACAGCAATTCAAAAATTGTTTAAAGATCCTGAAAAATTTGGAAGTAAAAAGTTGACAAAAATGAACAGAATTTATTCTGATCTTGAAAAAAGAGCAGATTTAAGAAATTCAGCAGGCGAAATAGTTAACAGAAAATCAAGGGAATTGTTTAAAGCAATGGGTAAACATAGAAACAGCTTAGATATTCTTGCTAAAAATATTCCTGATTGGATTATTGCAGTTCCGAGATCTATTTTAACAATTGCTTTAATACCTCCGATTTTGAAATATGTATTTGGTGTAGAAAAGAAAAAAGCAGCACAACCACAGAAGGATAACAATATGCAACCTCAAATGGATATGAATATGATTGACAAACCAATATTCAAAGATTTTCAAATTAAAGGAGGTGTTAACTAATGAATTTAACATTAAACACAAATCCTTTAAATAATTATCGTAGAAATTCTTACAACATTAATAATCAGTCAAATGTAAAAAATATAAAACCTCAAAGTTTTACAGCTAACCTATCAGCTCAAGTAGCAGATGCTGCAGAACAGGTTGTAGAACAGGCCGCAAAAGATAAATCAGGGTTTTTTAAACCATTTTCAAACTTTTATGATTCTTTTACGGATAAAATAGCAAAATATTTTACTGCAAAAATGGTTGACAGTAAGCCTCTTGGTTATGTAGCTGACAAATTAAAAGACAGTAACAATTTATTCCAACATTGTTTGACAGTTGGTTCTATGATTACAAGTGGTTTGTATATGCAAAAGACATTGACAAATGATAAACTTGATAAAGATAGAAAAAATACTCTTGCAGTAAACCAAGGTTTGACATTTTTATTGTCAACAGCAGGTGCATATTCCTTGGATAAGTATTTAAAAACTTGGTGGGAAGGTGTTACTGCAAAATTTGTAGGACTTCAATTACAGGATAAAAACTTTGAAAAAGATTTCAAAGACATAAGAGCCGGAATTGAACATGTAAATAAAGCTTTGAAAAATAATTCAAAAGCTGATGTTAATAAATTGGCAGAAGTTGCAAAAAATGACATAAAAATGTCTGATACTGCAAAACTTCTCTTTGACAGAAATATTCTAAAAGCAATTAAAGGTAGTGACGGACCTGTTAAATCAATCCCTAAAATTCCGCTTAACAAATTTATTGATAAGCTTGTAAAAGAAAAGAAAATACCTGCAATATCAACTGAATTAAGTAAGAAAATTACAGGTATGGGACTTTTGAGATCAATGCTTGTATTTGGTTTTGTATATCGTTACTTTGTACCTGTAGTTGTAACAAAACCTGCTAATTTACTTTGTGAAAAATATCTCGCTCATAAAAAAGCAAAGACAGAAAATCAATCACAAGTCGCAAAAAAATAATATGTTTAAAAATTTAAAAACTTGAAAATGATGAAAAACAGGTTATAATATATATAACCTGTTTTTTTTAATAAGAAAGGAGCAAAGTATGGAAAGATTGTTAAGAACTGTTAAGTCGGGGGGGGGGCGAATCTAAGCTCCTATAAAGGTTTTACACTCGCCGAGGTGTTGGTTACTTTGGGTATAATTGGTGTTGTTGCTGCTTTGACGTTGCCTTCATTAATAGCAAATTATAAAGAAAAAGAAATTATAACAAAGGCAAAAAAAGATTATTCAATATTTTTGCAGGCTTTAAAACTTGCACAAGCTGATGAAGGAGTTCCTGGAGATAATTCGGTATTGTATACAGGTGCAGAATCTTCTAATGATGTAGCTAAAAATCTTGCAAAATATATTCCTAACGGGCATCTTTGTCTTTCAACCTCAAAAGACAAATTATGTAAAGATTTGAAATATCAAGTGTTAATGTCAAGTTATAAAAATAAATATAGTACATTATCTGCTCCTGCAATAATTTTACCGGATAACGGGGTTTTATTTTTAACTTTGAGTTCACAAAAATGTGTTGATACCGCTGTTAGTGGAGTATCACTTGATGGTGATGGTAATATTTTATATAATCCTGATGGATCTCCTGTTATGTGGAATGATATTCGTAATACTTGCGGAGATATTTATATTGATGTTAATGGCGCAAGACGTCCTAACAAGTTTGGGTATGATGCATTTGGTCTGACTGTATGGGCTGATAAAATTGGTAAAGGCTATTGGAATGTTTATGGCGCAGACAGTTTATTTAGTATTTTGGCCGGGGGAAAATTAAAATATAAAAATGTAGAAGAATAAAAAATTAAAGGATTTATTACTAAATGTGTAGTAAATCCTTTAATTTTACTTGAAAAAAAAACGGTTTTATAGTATATTTTCAGGTAGATACGGGGTGAATAAGTGGAAAAAGATTACCTGGATTTAGACTCAATAGCTAAAAAATGTAACCTGTTTGATACGTCCGATATCGATTCTGTTGTTCGGAATATTCTTGCCCTTGATGAAGTTTATGAAAGGGATAATTTAGTTAAAATTTATAATCACTTTTTATCTGTTTCTAAAAATCCCGAAATTTTAATGCACGTTATTCAATGCTCTGACAGATTGAGAGATAAGTCTTCTTTGAGTCCTCTTTTGGATTTGTTGTTGATGAAAAATATTGGGGATGAAAAAGATGCTTTTATTAATGTTCGGGCAATGTGTGCAAAAGCGATTGCTAACCTTAAAGATACATCTGCTGTTACTCCGCTTTTGTATTGTTTAAATAACAAGGATGAAAATTATAAGGTAAGACTTGCTTGTGCTGATGCTTTAGGGAGAATTGGTGATAGATATGCGGTTGCGCCTTTGATTGAAGTTGTGAAAGATGAAGATGAAAAATCCGTATATTTGCGAGAAACTGCTGCTTCTGCTCTTGGAATGTTAGGAGATTTAAGAGCAGTTGATCCGCTTGTAAGTATTTTGGAGGCGCAAAAAGGAATTTGGAATAAATTTACTTTCTTGAAAGAAAGAGTAATAGAAGCTCTTGGAAAATTAAGGCTTGATAATGATGAAAGAGTTTTTAATGCTTTGAAAAATTCTTTGCTTGATGAATCTCCGCAAATAAGGATTAATGCAATCGAAGCTATTATGGAAAGTGACAATCCGCAAGCTGTTGATACCATTAAAAATTGTCTTGTTGAGGATGATAATGAAGAAGTTAAGAAAAACGCATTAATAGCTCTTTATAATATGATAGGACGCGAAATATTGGATGAAGTCGCAAATAGCGCGGATTATCCTGATTTCTTAAAAATGGAAGCTGTTTCAATGATTTCCGAATACGAAGATGAAGATGAGGAAAAAGAAGATGAGTAAAGGTATTGTTCTTTTATCAGGCGGGTTGGATTCTCTTGTGAGCCTTGGTGTCGGAATTGAGAAATACGGCGTATCATTAGCATTAACATTTGATTATGGTCAAAAATCTTGCGAATATGAAATAAACGCGTCAAAAAATATTTGCGATTATTATAAAATTGAACATAGAGTAATTAAATTGGATTGGCTAAAAAATGTTACTCATACATCTCTTGTGAGTGATAAGGAAATCCCGCACGGCAAAGAACTTGACACTCCTGAACAATCTGCCAAAAGTGTTTGGGTCCCTAATAGAAACGGATTATTTTTGAATATTGCAGGAGCATTCGCAGACGGTGAAGATTATGATTATATCTTGATAGGCGCAAACAAGGAGGAAGGTCAGACTTTCCCAGATAATACTCAGCAATTTATCGATAAAATTAATGAGGAGTTTGAATATTCAACACAAAAACACCCAAAAGTTATTGCACCCTTGATAAATTATAATAAAAATGATATAGTAAAGCTGGCATTAGATAATAAAATTCCGCTTGAATACGTGAGAAGCTGTTATGCCCGAGGCGAAAAACATTGCGGAATATGTGAATCTTGTACGAGATTAAAAAATGCTTTGATTTATAACCATGACACATATTATATAAGGAAACTTTTTTGAAAACACAATTTTTAGATAAGGAAATTAAATACGAGGGATGGCAGTTATCTCCTCATTGGATTTATAAAAACTTTAAAATTCAAGGAGATGCAACTGTTGCATTTATTGGCGAATGTGATGTTAAGTTGACTGAAATGGTTGACATTGAAGATGTAATCAATAATGAGCCAATATATAGCAAATCAATGTTGAGCTTTATTTCAGAGCAATTTAATGTCGGATTGGTTGAAGGTGTTTTCAGACAAAGACTTTTAATGTGTATTATAAAAGAAGCTCTTGAAAAACGCGGATTTGTGATAAGAAGAGATGGCGATGATTTATTTTTTGACGGTAAAAAGTTGACAGTCTCAATTGCAACAAAATCAGTCAATTCAATATTAATTCATACAGGAATTAATATTGATTCAACAGAAGCACCTGTAAAGGCAAGCGGTTTGACAAGCGAATTAGGGATTACAGATATTAAAGAGTTGGCAAATGAAATCCTGACAAAGTATTCTGAAGAAATTAGTGATATAATATTGGCATCAACAAAAGTAAGAGGTGTATAATGGAAGAAGATTCAAGAAAACCTTCTCATATTAGTTATAAAGATTATCAAAAAAAAGTAACGAAAAATCCTAATGAAGGAATTATAATTTTCGTTTCAACATTTTTTATATTGCTTTTGCTATTCTTAGGTATTGCAAAACAAATTTCTCCGGAAGTTGATGTTTCTATTGGAGATGAAAACTCTGATACGCAAACTGAAGAAGTTGATAAAACCGCAGTTGATGGCAGATTAAAATTGTTGCAAGATGAAGATTCTCAAACTGCCAATAAAGCTGATAATACATTCGCTGATGAGTTGGATGAAAAAGTTGTTCTCCCTGATAAAAAAGCAGAAAATCAAGCTATAAATAATAATAATGTTTCAGAAACGCCTGTTACTTTAGCAGATCAGGCTGCAAATCCAAAACCTGCAGAAACTTCTTCTCCTGCTCCAAAACAAGTAACGCCAAGACCTCAGGCTTCTGCGAATGCAAAGGTTGTTGTCGGTTATTATTCAACAAAAGAGCAGGCTGAAGTCGCAAAAGGAATTATCGCAGAATCCGGTTTGAATATTTCGCCGTTTGTTAGAAATATAGGTGGAGCATATACGATTCAGGTTGGTTCATATACTACTCGTGAAAAGGCACAGAGTGTTGTAAATGATTTATTAAGAAATAATTATCCTGCTAGAATTATTACAGAATAATTAAAAATATAAAGTATACGATAATAAAAAAGGGACTTATAATAAAAAGTCCCTTTTTATTTAAAACCAGTTACAGGTATTGTCTTTGCATAAAACGTTTTCAAGGTTTGCCATGACGTCTTCTTTAGTCATCTCATAAGTTACTGGGGTGATAGAAATTTTATTGTTTTTTACTGCAGCGATATCTGTATTTGAATCTTCCGCTTCTGTTATTAGTTCCCCTGCCATCCAGTAGTATACTTTCCCTCTCGGGTCTATTCTTTTTTCATAGTTATCTGTAAACATCTTTCTTCCAAGTTCTGTAATTGCAACACCTGCAATATCATCTTCGTCAAGAGCCGGAACATTTACATTTAAGATGCTTTTTTTAGGAAAACTGAATTCTTTTAATTTTTTAAGTAAGAGATTTACAAATCTTGCAGGGTATTTAAAATTTTCGTATTCATAATTCATACTTGCAAGAGATACTGCAATACTGGGAACTCCAAGCATTGCACCTTCCATAGCGCAGCTTACTGTTCCTGAATAAAGAATATCTGCTCCAAGATTTGGACCGTGATTAATCCCTGAAATCACAATATCAGGTTGCTCTTCAGGGGATAAAATTGCATTAATCCCTATTTTTACGCAATCTCCGGGAGTTCCTGTTGTAACCCAGGCTCTTTTTACTCCGTGGTAAGCGTCTACTTCTTCAACTCTAAGCGGGGTATGTAATGTTAAAGAATGCCCTGCAGCACTTCTTTCTCTATCAGGTGCAATAACATAAACTTCATGTTCTTGAGCAAGAGTCTCTGTTAAGCATCTTATTCCGTTTGCTGCTATACCGTCGTCATTTGATACTAATATTTTCATATCTCTCCTTTTTATATTGTTATAAATCCTATGTTTATATAATACTATAACCTGTTTTAATTGGTAAATATTAACTTTTGTAACAAAATATAAACATGATATTTAGAATATAGCAATTATATATACAGAAATTTGTTTATATACATGAACACGAGGAAAAGCATAAAACGAGGAATCAAAAAAACGTTTTATTGCACACTACACTTCACACTATTACGAGGAATTATTCAAAGAATTCCGACGCCGATTTCGAAAGAGAACGGCGTTTTTTTTGTAAGAATTTTTCTACAAAAATAAGGGGGCCTTTGTTATTATGAAATGCTACATAGCAGCACTATTTTGTAACCATAGCCAACACTTCTGCAAGTTTCCCTGATTTATTATTTTTAAATTTGATTTCTTTTTTTGTATCTTGTGGGGTAAACTCAGATTTCTGGTAATTAATTAAATATCGCATGAATTCAGGACTAAACATTTTACTCCTTTTCTACACTAAAATTTTAATACACACTTCGTATATATATAAAAACATAAAATCAGAATTTATTGTTATTATTTTATAAATTATTTACAATAGTTAATGAGATGTTATAATTATAGATATATAAGGATTTTAGATATGCGTCAATCTTCAATTATTGATATAATTTCCCCGGTTATGGCAGGCCCTTCAAGTTCTCACACTGCAGGTGCCGTAAGGTTAGGGTTGCTTGCTCGGAATGTTTATAATGCAAAGCCTGATAAAATAATTTTTAAATTATATAATTCCTATGCTTTGACAGGGAAAGGACATGGTACTGATAAAGGTCTTTTGGCTGGATTGTTAGGATTCTCTGTTGATGATCCGAGAATAAAACATGTTTTTGATACTGAAGAAGCAAAACAAATTAATTATGAATATGAGTATTATGAAGATTTCAACCGTCATCCAAACGCTGTTGATTTTGTTTTTGAAGGTGGTTTGAATATGACTCTTTCAGGTGCTTCAATCGGTGCCGGTGAAATTGTGCTTACCCAGATAAACAAATTTTCGGTTAATCTGGATGGAAAATATAATACGTTACTTCTTGTTTATGAAGATATGCCAGGAGTTATATCTGCTGTTACAAGTATAATTCAAGAGGATAATGTAAATATTGCTTCACTTCATTGTGACAGAAGCGGAAAAGGAAAAGATGCTTCTATGTGCATTTGCTTAGATGGAGAACTTTCAAAACATTGTCTTCGTGAGGTTAGTGAATTGAAGCACATGTATATTGTAAGATATATTAAAAAATTGGAAAGTTAATTTATGGAACATGCAATTACATCTTTTAGGCAATTATATTACGCCTGCAAAGAACAGAATAAAACAATTTATGATGCAGCATTAGATTATGAAGTATCAAAAGGAGAGCATTCTGAATATCAAGTTAGAATGCAGGCTGCAAAAAGTTTGAATGCGATGAAAGAAGCTATAAAAATCGGCTTAAAATCCACTGAGCCTTCTCCAAGCGGAATGAGCGGTGATGATTGCGACAAGCTTCAAAAAAGATTTGCAAAAGAAGATGCAATCCTTGGTAAAACAGCACAAAAAATAATGACTTATGCCCTTGCAACAAGTGAACAAAATTTGAGAATGGGGATAATTGCAGCTTGCCCGACAGCAGGTTCTTGCGGGATTGTGCCATCTGTTATAATAGCTTACGCAGAAGATAATAAAATTAGTGAAAATGACCAGATAAATGCGCTTATTACAGCAGGTGAAGTCGGAAGAATTGTTTCTTTGAAAATGGCTTTGGCAGGTGCAGTCGGTGGCTGTCAAGCTGAATGCGGAGTTGCATCTGCTATGGCATCAGCTGCCTTGACTCAAATGCGAGGCGGAAGTGTAAAACAAATTATAAATGCCGTAGCTCTTGCTCTAAAAAATGTAATGGGGCTTACCTGTGATCCTGTTTGTGGTTTGGTTGAAATTCCTTGTGTAAAACGTAATCCGTTTTTGGCAATTCATGCCGTAACTTCATCAGAACTTGCTATGGCAGGAATTATCTCAAAAATTCCGCCTGATGAAGTTGTTGATGCTATGGAGCAGACAGGTCAACTTATGTCACCGCTTTTAAAAGAAAGTTCTCAGGGTGGTTTGGCTAAAACTAAGACTGCGATTGCTCTTGAAAAGAATATATTAAAATAATTGTTAACTTATGTAACGATTTTGTTGAAAAAAGGCAATTTTGTGGAATTTATATCCTTAGTATATATATAAGAGATATGAGTATTATATTAAGGAGATATAGGTATGGCAACTGGACGTATTGAAGCTATTGGATTTGAAGATAAATCAAATAAAGCATCGTATTCTTCTCAAGTTAAAAAGAAAAATCCTTGGGAAAATATCGGATATTTAATGAATGGATTTGGTTCTTATATAAACAACTTGCCGGATAATTTTAACAGTGCATTTACTGTTGGTAAATCAGGAGCTGAAGGCAAAGGTGCTTTCTTAGGCTAATCCTTTGCAAAAAGTTTGTATTTGTAATACACTAATCTTTGAAAGAGGATTAGTGTATTATGTTATTAACAGCCGATATTGGAAATACCAGCATTACCCTAGGGCTTTTTGAAGAAGATGCCCTTGTTGAAGAATATAGATTAGCTTCTGATAAAGATTTGTCTTTAGAAGAATATGAAGTTCTTTTGAAAACTTTGTTTAAAGAATTTAATGTAGATGGCGCAATTATATCTTCTGTTGTTGAAGAATTGACTAAAAAGTTTAAAACAGCAGTGGATAATGTTTTCAAATTAGATGCGATTATTTTATCTACTGATATAAATACAGGTGTTAAGATTGCTCTTGATGTTCCAAATGAAGCAGGAGCTGATAGAATTGCAAACGCTGCAGGTGCTTATGTTTTGTATAAACATCCTGTTATAGTTGTTGATTTTGGAACAGCTACAACTTTTGATATTGTTAATGGAAACGGTGAATTTGTCGGAGGTATTATTGCTCCGGGGTTAAATTTGCAACTAAAAGCATTGAATAAATTTACATCAAAATTGCCAAGAATTGAGGTCGCTCTGTCAAATTTCGCAATTGGACATAATACAACTGATGCAATTCTTTCAGGTGTTTTAAGAGGCTCTGCTGCTATGATTGACGGGCTTATCGAACAATGTGAAAAAGAATTGGGCGGAAAAGCTGTTATTGTTGCAACAGGCGGATATTCAGGCTTAATCGCAAATTACTTGAAAAGACATTTTGATTTTATAAATCCGACATTAACTCTTGAAGGTTTGAGATACCTTTATCAGATAAATAAATTAGATGTCGTAAGTGAATTGAAGGAAGTTGCCCATTAAGTTTTCATTCCAAACTTGAACGTTTTGGGGAACTGTAAGTACAACAGGAGCAAAGTTCCAAATATATTTAATGTTTGATTTTACAAGAAAGTCTGCTGTGGATTGCGCAAAACGTGCAGGAACTGTTAGAATTGCAATATCTGCATCTTCTTTTTCCGCGATGTTTGGAAGATTTTTTATATCTTGAATTTCCATTCCGTTTATAATTTTCCCGATTTTTTCAGGGGAATTGTCAAATAAAGATAGAATGTTCAAACCGTAATCTTGGAAATTCCCGTAATTTGCGATAGCTGTTCCAAGATTTCCTGCTCCTATAATAAAAGCCTTTTTGGTCTTTTTAAACCCAAGAGTTTTTTCAATCGAGATTTTTAATTCTTTAACAATATATCCTACTCTGTTTTTCCCTGAATTATTTAAAATGCTGATATCTTTTCTGACTTGAGAATCATCAATATTTAATAATTGGGCAATTTGTTTACTTGAAATAAATTCGATTTTTTTGTCTATGTAATCTGATAATATGCAATGATAAAGTGTTAGTCTGTTAATTACTTTATCTGAAATTTTCTTTTCCATAAAATTATTATATCATAAAACGAGATTTATAAATTTAAATAAAAGCAAAAAAAATGACGAGGTTGCGATTTACATACTCGTCATGCTTATGAATTATATATGTATTGTTGTGTTAGCTATCTTATCATCAAGCTCTCTCTTATATTATATATATACCACATAACTAATACTTTATAACTATATGTAAAGATATATTACTAATTCTTTTGGGTTAGTTTAGAAAAACAAAAACATTCTTAAGGCTTAATTTTATGAGGTTGAATTAACTCAATTATTTATACGTTTTTCCTCTTCTTTTACAAAGTTTGAGAGGGCTTCAAGATGCTTATCTTCAATAGCATCAATCAAATCTTTTACAGTTTTAATTTTCCCAAGAGCAAAACCTGTTTCTGCAAGAAGAACGCAATCGTTGCATAGTCTGTAACCCTCATATTCTATTGAACCTGCAAGACATTTGTTTTGTCCGCAACAGTCGCAGTCAAAGTATTCATCTACGATATCAGGGTTGTCTTCTATGTCGTCAAGTCGCATTTGCTCTACAACTTGAGCCATTTCTTGTGCTATTTCTTTTTCGGTTTTCATAAAATTTACTCCAAGTTTTTATTTTATTAAATCTCTCATTTTGGTTACGGCTTCTGCAAGGCCTGTAAATACTGCACGTGAAATAATGCTATGTCCGATATTAAGTTCGTGCAAGCCTTCTATTTCGTGCATTCTGTAAACGTTTTCGTAATTTAGTCCGTGCCCTGCATTAACTTTTAAGCCTAAACTTTGAGCTAATTCTGCAGATTTTTTCAATTTTTGGAATTCTGCTTCTTCCTCTTCATAGCCAAAGCATTCAGAATATGTACCTGTATGAAGTTCAATGAATTGTGCGCCTGTTTTAGCAGATGCTTTAACCTGTTCTTCATCAGGATCGATGAACAAGCTTACGATAATACCTGCATCAAGTAACGGTTTTATAAATTCTGTTATCCTGTCTAATTGTCCTGCAACATCAAGTCCGCCTTCTGTTGTTATTTCTTGACGTTTTTCAGGTACAAGGCATATAGAATAAGGCTTGATTTCTAATGCGATTTTTTGAATATCATCTGCCATTGCCATTTCAAGGTTTAAGCGTGTTTTAAGTTGATTAATTAATGAGTAAACATCTTCATCTTTTATGTGTCGTCTGTCTTCTCTTAAGTGTGTTGTAATTGATGAAGCGCCGTTTTCTTCAGCTATTTCTGCTGCTTTTTCAACGCTTGGTTCTACTCCGCCTCTTGCGTTTCTCAATGTTGCTATATGATCTATGTTTACACCTAATAACATTTTATTTACCTCTTTCTGCTGTAAGCTTTAAAAGTGCTGTATAGGAAGGCAAAATTGTTGTTTTACCTGCTGTTGTAGCTTTATTTATTGCTTTTTTTATGTTTGGTTCTACTATAATTTTTTCTTGCGGAATTCCTGCATATTTGAGTCTTACTGCCATATCATTTGCTCTTGTTCCTGATGTTATAACAAGTTTTTCCGCATTTTTCAATTGTTCAAAATCACTGTCCCATAGCCAAGAAATATCTCGTCCGTCTGCGTAATTGTCATTAATTGCAATTACTATATTTGATTGTAAATCAACTGTTTTGAGAACTTCACTTGCACCTGTCGGATTTTTGATTAATTGAATTATTGCAGGATTGCCGTTAATTGTACATTTTTCTGTTCGTCCAAAGATTGCTTTGTAGGTTTCAAGCGCTTTTTGAATTTCCTGTTGGTTTAAACCAACCTCAAATCCAAATGCAATAGCTGCAAGAGAATTGTATGCATTATAAAGACCTGTCAAATTTATTTTAAATTCAAACGGAATCCCTTTGTGTTCTACTGTAATTTTTGAATAATCATCATAAATTTCAACATTTGCGGGGTAATTGCATTGAGGACGTTTATAACCGCATTTTGGACAATAGTAGTGCCCTTGTTGTGCAAAGAATTGTTTTGTATATTTAAGTTCTTCGTTGCAAGAGCAATTAAATACCTCTGACGGGGCATTTGATTTGTGCTCATAAGTGCAATGATATTCAACGTTTTCAAATCCGTAATAGACAGCGTATTTTGTTCTGTTAAATGTTGCAACTATCGGATCATCGGCGTTCAAAATAAGCTTTAAATCAGGATTTTTGTCAATTGCATTTTTTATAAATCCTGCAGTAGTGTTTAATTCTCCGTATCTGTCAAGTTGGTCACGGAAAAGGTTTGTAACTACAAGGTAATCTGATTTTAAATAATCGTATAACTTTGTTAGATATGCTTCATCAGATTCAATTACGGCATAATCAAAATTTTTAAACGGTTCAATTTCAAGCGCAAAAACATTCGCAACTCCTGTGAGCATATTTGCACCTTTGAGGTTATGAATAACTTTTTGGTTTGCAACTTCAAGAATGTGTGCGATAAGCCCTGAAGTTGTTGATTTGCCGTTAGTTCCGGTAATTGTAACTATTTGTTTCTTTACATATTTGGAGCAATATTTTAAAAAGTCAGGGCAAATCTTTAGTGCAAGCATTCCTGCAAATGATGTGCCAGATGATTTGCTTAATAGTTTAATTGCAAGATATGCGCTTTTTGCTGTTATTAATGCCGGATAGAATTTTAGTTTCCCTATCATAAATAGTCCTTTAGACGTATTCTCATTCCCTTAATATTATTCTATACTTCTCTATTATAATAATACAAAAGTAAGAAATAATAAAAAAATGTATTTATTTGTTGCAATAATTTTTATAGCAGAATTGATAATTGCTATTACGGTAATCAATTATATCGTAAAGGCAGATAGAGCTGTTCTCAAATATAATGAATGTGTAAAAGTATTAAACCCTTTGGTATTGACTTGTATGCAATATGCAAGGTGTTTGGTTTCCAGTTTTAATAAATCATTTGAAAAATTCATAGTGTTTATAAAGAAAAAACAGGAGCAGGTAGTATATAAGACTATAATCGTTATAGCTATATATGCTTTTTTATTTTTATTTAAGATGAAAGCCGATAAAGCATCAAAAATTTACAGGTTGGTCGGCGCAATCAGAGATGTAGTGGTTGATTTCGCCGTTTGACTTGTAATAATCTGAAAAATATGTTAAGATTATATATGAAAGATGAGGTTATGTTATGAGTAAAAACAAATCATTAATGTTCGGAATGGGTTTGCTTGCAGGCGTTGTCGGCGGACTTATTGCAGGTGTTTTATACGCCCCGAAATCAGGCGAAGAATCAAGACGCAAGATTAAAGATGCAGCTTGCGAATTGTATGAAAAAAATTCTCCGGCAATTAAGGAAGCTAAAAAACAAGCCCTTGAAAATATTGATCTTATGAAATATAAGCTGGAAAGGCAATTTAGAAAATTTAATAATATGATAAAATCAAAGAAACTTCTTAAAGCAAAAGAGCTTGAAGAAATGGATGATGAATATAACTATGAAAATTAGTTATTAATATCAAAATTGTTATAACTTATTTAGTCAGTTAAAGGAAAATTAAAAATGGAAATGTCTCAAATCGCGTTAAATCAAGGCTTAACTTTTTTAGCTTGGGCAACAGGGGTTGTCTTTATAGTTGTTGCAGGTTTTTTGGTTAAACTATTGATTGACCTTTCAGCTCTTGCAAAGAACTTGAAAGAAACATCTAACATTGTTAATACAGAATTGAAACCGACACTTAAAGAATTAAATCAAACTTTGAGTTCAATTAATGAAATTGTAAAAAATACGGATAAGGGAGTCGGAGATTTCAAATCTGCAGTAGGTAATTTTATAGATAAGACTAAAATTGTCTCAGGAACTTTGTTTGGCGGATTGATTAAAGGTTTTACAACTGCCTATAAGATGTTTAGAAAATAGCCATTTCCGGTGATTATTTATAAAATCACAATTGTTAAAATGTATAAGAAACAGTAAAGGAGATATAAATTATGTCAGCAACTAAATTTTTAGCAGGTTTCATAGTTGGCGGTGCAATTGGCGCTATTGCAGGTGTTTTACTAGCACCAAAATCAGGTGAAGAAACTCGAGCAATGTTAGCAGATGGCGCTAAAGAGGCAATGAAAAGAGCCGATGAAACAGTTAAAGAAATTCAATCAAAAGCTGATGATGTTGTTTCTGATATGCAAAGAAAAGGTGATGAAATTAAAGAAAAACTTCAAAACCTTATTAATCAGCAAAAAGAAGCAAAACAAGAAGCTTAAGATGTCAGTTTAAATAAAAAAATACCCGATTTAATTATCGGGTATTTTTTTATTGGTTGTCGTTATTGTTATTTTTTAGTGCATCGTCAAGAGCTTTTTCTAATACTGTAATTTTATTTTCTAATACCTGAATTTTTGCTTCTGCTGATGTATTTGAGATAGAACCTTTTTCAAGTTCTCTTTTATATGCTTTAAATTTTTCTTTTAAAGATGTATAAATCGGTGCAAAGAAAAATATGGCAGAAAGTTCTCCGAGTATAAATATTATAAGAGTATAGAGAGCCATATTGAGGGTTAGTGTTTGCGGGGTGATATTTAAAATTTGGGCAATTTTGCTGCTCAAAATTGTTACACCTGCAGTGTCTTGATAATTCATTACAATTAAAAATACCAGAATTAATGTTGAAATTATTGATATAATTTGCATTTTTTTATCCTCTTAATTTTATTAAATTGTTATTTATTTGCCCTTAAGAATTTTAATACTTTGGATATTTTTTCATCAGGCTCAATTTCGAGTTCTATTATCTCATCTTTAAATGGTTTTGTAAACCTCAAAAAGTATGACTGTAAAACTTGCTCATCTGTTTTTACTTTTCCTTGTCCGGCGCCGTATAAAGTGTCATTATACACAGGGTGGTTAATACTTTTCATGTGGACTCTTATTTGATGAGTTCTGCCTGTGATTAGAGTTAATTCAACATAGGTTGCATCTTTAAATCTCTCAAGTACTTTAACAATAGTTTTGCTCGGTTTGCCATCTTCTCTTATCATCATTTTGTGCGGTTGATTTGGGTTTCTGCCTATTGGTGAATTTATTTCAAATTCATCTTCGTTAATAACCCCTTTGACAATCGCACGGTATTTTTTTGTAATTGTATGATTTTTAATTTGATTTGCAAGAAATTCGTGAGCTTTATTATTTTTTGCAACCATTAAAAGTCCTGATGTGTTTCTGTCAAGCCTGTGCAAAATTCCGCGTCTGAATTCTCCGTTTATATCAGATAAATTGTCGCCATATTTGTATAATAGGGCGTTAACAAGAGTGTTTTCTCTTTCAATTGATGTCGGATGTGTAAGCATTCCGGAAGGTTTGTTTACAACAAGCATATTTTCATCTTCCCAAACAATTTCAAGCGGAATATTTTGGGGCTCAATTTTTATAATTTCTGTTTCAGGGATTTCAAAATCGATTTTGTCATTTTCTTTTAGAGAATATGATGATTTTTTTAGAGTATCATTGACTTTAACTGCTCCTGATTTTATCAGATTTTGGATTTTAGAACGCGATAAATCAGGTGTCATTTCTGACAAGTAGCTGTCTAATCTTTTGTTTTCATCATTTTCATCTATAAAAATAATCATTTTGTCTTTTTAATAAGTATTAGAATTATTAGTGCTATAACCCCGATGTTTATGAATATATCTGAAATATTAAAAACAGGGAAGTTTATAAAATTCAATTGAAAATAATCTCTTACATAGCCGTAAATAATTCTTTCATGAAGATTACCTGCAATACCTGCTGATAAAAGTGCGATAAAAAAGCAGGCTTTTAATGATATTGCTTTCAGATGCTTGATTACATACAGAGCAAGAAGTACAAGAGCAATCATTGAAAGGATTATAAGAAGTTCTCTTGAATTGTTGAGAATACTGAAGGCTGCTCCTGTATTTTTTGTATAGTTTAAATAGAATAATGCATTTGAATATTTTAAACCTTTTGACAAATTTTCAACTACAATGTTTGAAAGATACAAATCCGTAAAAACAAAAAATACATAACAAACTACGAAATAAATGAATTTACTTGCTTTTTTCATGATTCAAGATTCTCCTACTTTGCTGTATCCTTTTCAGATTTTGTATCGAGTTTTATATATTTGTTTTCAGGAATAATGTTAACTCTTGTCATAATAAATGCAAGTCCACCCATATAAACGCGGATTTGATCATCTGTATAATTTTCTGCTCTCGTAATTCCGATTGATGCAACAGCATACTCATTTACGTTATCTTTGTTTGATTTAAATACTCGTTCTAATATGTTATCATCAGGCATTTTTCTAAATGCATCATCTGATTTTGATTGCGGATAAACAATATTTTCTTTATTTATAGATGCAATTACAACGCTGTCTTTTGGTGCATCTACTTTTAAAGTTGCAGTATATTCCTTGTCTGCTCCGATTTGTTTTGGTGCATTAAGTTGAATATCTGTGTATCTGGCATCACCAAATTTTAGAGTTGAAGTTTCTTCAATAATTTTTTCGGAATTAATAAGCCATTTAGTTCCGCGTTTCTCGAGATAATAAACGCATTGAGAAGTGGAATAAAGTTCTCCGATTGCTGTTAATTCTCCGATTTCTTCTTTAGATGTTGCAACTGCAATTTCATTTACAAACACTGTTGCGTAATTGTCTGTGAATTCGATATTTTTAATTTCAGTTATATAAGAAATATCAGGATAAGTTTCCCAAGTTTCTTCGATAAGCTTGAAATAAATGTCTTTATTAAAGCCGTCAGAATTGACAAAATCATCTGCATAAAGATTTGACAAGCCTTTTGCATCATATTTGTTCGCAAATACATTTTGCTGCTCAATAACATTTTTAATATCATTGAGAGTAGATTTGTAAACTCTATTTTGTTCAATTTTTGCTTTTTGAGTAGCAAAAAATCCCGCAGCATTTGACGGTTGTTGCGTTGCAGCACAAAATAATAAAGCCGAAATTAATAAAACGGATAACTTTTTCATAATTTTTATTATACTTTAAAAATCAAATATTGTAAAATAATAATTTTCGGGAGTTATATATAATTTTACACTAAATATAATGTAAAACGTCATGCTGAACTTGTTTCAGCATCTCTCAATAGTTAGCTCCTGCGATATGACTCCCTAATTTTCAATCATAATTTGATTCCACGGGTAGTCTTTTTTTATTTCCCAGCCGTCTACTTGAATGAGTCTTGTGCAGTTATGCCGACGCCCTGCAGAGCTTACAGAGGGATCATCATAATTCCCGTATTTGCATGATTCTAATAATTCTTCTCTTGTTTTGTTTTCTGAACTGGGATTTGATGTTATAAATTTACCATTGCTAATCCCGAAAAGAAAACCTGTTTTTCCGTTAAAGTTTCCTTCTGTGAAATTTGAATTCTTAGCTCCTGTACAATATTTGTAATCTACGCAGTAAAATATATGCATTAGATTTGTATCTGATACGTATGTGTCAAATCCTGAACCGTCATTAAATGCTACCGTAAACGCCGTATTACTACTTTTTTGTGATACCGTTTGTATATATTGACCTATGGTTTCATTAAACCATTTTTGAGTATTTGCTCCGTTTCTTATCATATCGGAGCTGAATCTAATATCTTCTGGGACAAGCCCTTCATCTTGCTGCCATCTTAAAACGGCCTGACTCATAATAGAGTAAAATCTTTCAAGTTTTACTGCTGTTTGTTTTTTCTGGTAATTTTGAATTAATGAGGGCATCGTCATTGCGGCAACAACACCGATGATGCCTAAAGTTATTAAAACTTCGGCAAGAGTAAAAGCATAAATTTTAAAGGCTGCATTATGTCTTCTATTCCCATTGGAATTTCTGATTAACTTCCTGAAAACCTGTGTTATACCTAAATCCTGTCGGGGGGGGGCAACTGAAAGCATCTCTATAAAACATTTTTCATCCTCCTAAATTAAATATCCGTATTTATTATTTACGATTTTTCGTTATTTGTCAATATTCTTGATTTGATTATATTTTTTATTCATGCTAACATCTTGGTGGACAGAAAAGAATACGGGAGTGTTTGTTTAAATAATTAATAACCCCTGAATTTTCATAAAAAAACGAAGAGACTATATATAAGATGCAAAATCATCAAAGAGGATAAAAAAATGAAAGAGGCATATTTTCCGCAGGAAATAGAAAAAAAATGGCAGAAAATCTGGGAAGAAAAAGGTGTATTCAAAACCCCTGATGATAGCGATAAACCAAAATATTATGCGTTGTCAATGTTCCCATATCCTTCAGGCAAGCTTCACATGGGGCATGTCAGAAACTATACAATTACTGATGTAATTGCTCGTTTTAAAAGAATGAACGGTTATAATGTCCTTCACCCGATGGGCTGGGATAGCTTTGGACTTCCGGCTGAAAATGCTGCAATGAAACATGGGGCTAACCCTGAAACTTGGACTGATGAAAATATTGCATATATGACTAAACAGTTAAAGATGCTTGGCCTTTCTTATGACTGGGACAGAGAAGTTACAACTTGCAAACCTGATTATTATAAATGGACTCAATGGTTGTTTCTTCAACTTTATAAAAAAGGTTTGGCTTATAAAAAAGAAGCAGCCGTTAACTGGTGTGATGAATGTGGAACTGTTCTTGCAAATGAGCAGGTAATCGACGGTAAATGCTGGAGATGTGACCATGTTGTTGAGAAAAAATATTTGTCACAATGGTTTTTGAAAATTACCGATTATGCGGAAGTTTTGCTTGAAGATTTGGATAAATTAACAGGCTGGGGCGATAACGTTAAAACTATGCAGGCAAACTGGATTGGAAAATCTCAGGGTGCAATTTTCAGATTTAAAGTTGTTGAAAATGATTTGGAAGTTCCTGTATATACAACTCGTCCTGATACAGTTCACGGTATAACTTATCTTGTTGTTGCACCTGAATATAAGGATATTGAAAAATTAACAACTCCTGAAAATAAAGAGTCAGTTGAAGCATATCGTGCTAATGCTCGTAAGATGACAGAAATTGAAAGATTGTCAACTGATAGAGTTAAAACTGGTGTTCCTCTTGGTACTCATTGTATAAATCCGTTTACAGGCGAAAAATTCCCTCTATGGACAGCAGATTATGCACTTGCCGAATACGGTACAGGTGCTGTTATGGCTGTTCCTGCACATGATACAAGAGATTTTGATTTCGCTAAAAAATATAATTTGCCGTTAAAGGTTGTTATTCAAGATCCTAAAAATCCTTCAGATTGCAAGGATGCAGCTTATACAGAACCTGGTGTTTTGATAAATTCAAATGAATTTAACGGTATGAGTAATGAAGAAGCTAAAAAAGCTATTACTCAAAAATCTGTTGATGAAGGCTTTGGTGAATTTAAAACTCAATACAGACTTCGTGATTGGTTGGTTTCAAGACAAAGATATTGGGGAGCTCCAATCCCTGTTGTATATTGCGAAAAATGCGGTATTCAACCTGTTCCTGAAGATCAACTTCCTGTATTGTTACCAAAAGATGTTGATTTCTCAGTAGTTGGAAAATCTCCGATTACTACATCAAAAACTTTTGTGAATACAACTTGCCCATGTTGCGGCGGTCCTGCTAAGCGTGAAACAGATACAATGGATACATTCGTATGCTCTAGCTGGTATTATTTAAGATATTCAGATGCAAAAAATGACAAAATGCCGTTTGCAAAAGATAAGGTAAATAAATGGTTGCCTGTTGATCAATATGTCGGCGGTATTGAACATGCTATTTTGCACTTGTTGTATTCAAGATTTTTCACAAAAGCATTGAGAGATTTAGGTCTTCTTGATTTTGACGAACCGTTTAAAAATCTTTTAACTCAAGGAATGGTTTTAAAAGACGGTTCTAAAATGTCTAAGTCAAAAGGAAATACGGTTGATCCGGATGAAATATTTGAAAATTACGGAGCTGATACCGCAAGATTGTTTATTCTTTCAGATTCACCACCGGCAAGAGATTTTGACTGGTCTGATGCAGGAGTTGAAGGCTGTTACAAATTCTTGAACAGAGTTTGGAGATTAATATCTTCTGATGCAGAAAATATTAACTTTAATTATCCGAAATTTGCTGCAGGAGATTTGAAAAAGAAAGATAATGACAACCTTTTAAGACTTGTTCATATTGCAATTAAAGGAATTACAAATGATATTTCTAATGACTTCCAGTTTAATACTGTAATTTCAAAATACAGAGAACTTGTTAATGCAATTTATGATTGGCGAGGCAAAAAATCTGATTTAGATGAAGAAGATAGAAATATTTTGAGTTTCGCAATTGTAACATTAATTAAGTTGATGTCACCTGTTGCTGTTCACTTGACAGAAGAAGCTTGGCATGAGTTAGGCGGTGAAGGTTCTGTTCATGAACAGGAATGGCCAACGTGGGATGAAAATTTGGCTAAAGCAAGTTCAATTACCTTGGTTGTTCAAATAAACGGTAAAGTAAAAGATAAAATCGAAGCTGATGAAGCTTTGTCAGGAGATGAATTAAAGGCTCTTGCTTTATCAAGTGCTAAGGTAAAAGAACTTACAGCTGGAAAGACAATTGTAAAAACTATTGTTGTTCCTAAAAAATTAGTTAATATTGTTGTAAAATAAGTATTTTCTATTTAATAAAAATTTGGTTAGAATGCTTTATATTCTAGCCAAATTTTTTTATATTAATATTCCGATATATCTCTTTACAAATAGTAAAATTCCGCCCGTATCAGAATTTATGTATTATAATAGAATAAGTAATACATAGATACAGATAAGGGATAGAGTTTTGAAAAAAGATAAATATTATTTCATTGCAATTGGCGGTGTTGGAATGAGTGGTTTGGCAAAGTATTTGTTGGAAAACGGATGCGATGTTTCAGGATCTGATATAGTTGACAGTAAATATATTCAGAAATTAAGAGATTTAGGTGCCAAAGTTTACATAGGTCAAAAGGCTGAAAACGTGCCTAATGATGCAACTGTGGTTGCAAGTACGGCAATAAGAGAAAATAATCCGGAAATGGTTAGGGCTAGAGAATTGGGCTTAACTGTTTATCACCGTTCTGATATTTTGGCAAAAATTTCACGATGGGGCAAATTTTTCCTTGGATATTCCGGAACTCACGGAAAAACGACGACAAGCGGACTTTCATCTTATGTTCTTGAAAAAGCAGGTTTGAAACCGTCTTTTGTTGTCGGTGGAATTATTCCTGAACTTGGAATAAATGCTCATTCCCAAGACGGTAAATTTTTCTGTGCAGAATTAGATGAAAGTGACGGAACTATCGTTAAATATTGTCCTAATGTTTGCGTTATCAACAATTTGGAAGCTGATCATTTGGACTTTTATAAAGATGGTTTGAAATCTATTCTTGATACTTTTGAAAAATTTATTTCAAATATGCCTGAAACTTCTATCGTTTTAGTTAATAAAGATTGCAAGGCTACTATGGGCCTTCACAGTCACAAAACATTAACTTTTGGACTTTCAGATGCTGATTATACGGCTTGTAATATTTGTTTTAAGCCTGATTGCACAACATTTGATATTTATTACAAAGGAGAATTTTTAACTGATTTAACTATAATTCTTCGAGGTAAACATAATGTTTATAATGCGTTATCAGTTCTTGCAAGCTTGCATCAGGCAGGTGTTGATATAAATGCAGTTAAACCTCATTTTGCAACTTTTGCAGGAATGGGCAGAAGATTTCAAAAGGTTGCAGAATTTAACGGCGTAACTGTTTATGATGATTATGCTCATCACCCGACAGAAATAAAAGCAACTTTATCATCTGCTGAAGGTATGAAGGATAAACATATTATTGCAGTTTTCCAACCTCACAGATACACAAGATTGAAGAATTTATGGAATGAATTTTTGGATGCTTTTTCAAATGTTGATAAAGTTGTTGTAACAGATGTTTATGCCGCATCAGAAGATGTTATTGAAGGTGTAAATTCTGAAAGATTTGCAAAAGATTTAGCTAATCACATTGATATTCCTTGTGAATATATAAAAGGTTCAATTGCAGATGTGGCAAAAAAATTATATCCTGAACTTAGAAAAAACGATGTTGTAATAGGTTTGGGAGCAGGAACAATTACGAATTTGTCAAAAGAACTTTTGAATGTAGAGAAAGAGGCTGTCGGTGCTGGAAACTGATTATGAAATAAAAAAAATGACATCCTTTAAAGTTGGCGGGAAAATTGCAAGAATGTATTTCCCCGAATCTGTTGAGGAATTTGTTGAAATAATAAAAAAAGAACCAAACGCATTTGTAGGTGGTAATTTTTCAAATATCTTGGTGTCATCTGACGGATATGACGGTGCTGTAATTTGTACAAAGAAAATTGCCTCTATCAGCTTTGATGGAAATAAAGTTATTGCAGGTGCAGGTGTTAGAGGTACAAAGTTATCAAAAATGGCTTTGGCTGAAGATTTGAGCGGATTGGAATTTATGATAGCTTTCCCTGGCTCTGTCGGTGGAGAAGTATTTATGAATGCCGGTGCCCATGGACAAATGATTGCTGATGTTTTAAATTCTGCAAAAGTTTATTGCCCTGAAAAAGGTATTATTTCCTTATCAAATTCTGATATGGAATTCAGTTACAGAACTTCAATTTGTCAAAAGAAACCTTATTCTGTTTTAGAGGCTGAATTTATTTTGACACCTTCTACAAAAGAAAAAATTCAAGAAAAAATGAATGAAAATTTGTCGTTCAGACAAAATAAACAGCCTTCTTTAACTTTGCCAAATTGTGGAAGTACATTCAGAAATCCTCAAGGTGATTCTGCAGGTCGTCTTTTGGATGAAGCAGGTGTTAAGGGGTTAAAAATAGGTGGTGCCCATGTTTGGGAAAATCACGCCAATTTTATTATAAATGATGGAGAGGCTACATCTTTAGATATTTTAAAATTAATGGATGAGATGTATTCTCGTGTAAAGAATAAGTTTGATATAGAATTGAAGCCTGAAGTCAGATATTTGGGCGGAAATAATGAAGAAGAGGTTAAAATATGCAAGAAATTAAAGCTGATATAAGTAAAGATGCGAAAATTGCAGTTTTGTGCGGAGGAATGTCTTCTGAAGCAGAAGTTTCAATGCGCTCAGGAAAAGGATGTTATGATGCTTTGCAAAGACTTGGGTACAAAAATGCTGAAATGGTTGTTGTTGATAAAGACATAGCAATCAAATTAAAAGATGGCAAATATGATTATGCTTTCAACGCATTGCACGGGAAATATGGCGAAGACGGTTGTATTCAAGGTATTTTAGAAATATTACAAATTCCTTATACCGGCTGTGGTGTTATGTCCAGCTCTTTGTGTATGAATAAAGAATATACAAAGAGAATTTTGTCAACAAATCCTGAAATTGTTATGGCAAAATCAGCTTTTGTGAGAAAAGGTGATGATTTATTTGAAAAGACTAAAAACTTGACTTATCCTCTTTTTGTAAAACCTGTTTGTGAAGGCTCAAGTTTTGGGATGACTAAAGTTGATAAAAAGGAAGATTTAAAAGCTGCTTATGAAGTTGCATTAAAATATAATGACGATGTTTTGATTGAAGAATTTATTGACGGCTTTTTTGTTACGGTAGGTGTTTTGGAATGTAGCGGAGAACCTTTTGCTACAGAAGTTTTGGAAATCAGACCAAAAACAGAATGGTATGATTTTGAGGCAAAATATACACAAGGTATGTCTGAATTTATTTGCCCTGCAAACCTTTCAAAAGAAGTTACTAAAGTAGTTAAAAAAGCTGCAGTTGATGCTTTTGTAACAGCAGGTTGCAGAAGCGTTTCAAGAATTGATTTTATGATGAAGGATGATATTCCTTATCTTTTAGAAATAAATACAAGTCCAGGAATGACAACTGTAAGTGATTTGCCGGCACAAGCTGCTGCTATGGGAATTGATTACGATAATTTAGTACAATTAATTTTAAACAGTGCAGGATTGAATAAATAATGCAGGAAGATGAATTAAATCATAATAATGAAAATGAACATATAGAATATCATGAATTTTCGGAAAGTATTGAAATTTCTGAAGATGATGCTATTCCTGACGGGAAACATCTTGTTAAGAAAAAACGCCGTGAACGTCTTGTTCGTAAAGGAAGAATGAAACAAGAACGTTTTAGAGCATTTGTAAGATTTTTCTTGTCTATATTCTTTATTATGTTTTTAGTTTACGGTTTGAAATGTAAAGGCTGGTATATGGATAAAAATGCCTTTACTTATGTTGGCAATGATGCTGTTGAAATTATCAATAACAAAATTGTGCCTTCTCATAAAATTCTTGTGCTTTTGAAAAACAGTAATGTGCCAAATGTTCCTATGTATATGGCAAAAACTGATGCGATAAAAAAAGAATTGTTGAAATTGACACCTATTGAAGATGTTTATATAAGACGTTATGCTTTCCCTGCAAGAATTCAAATAATTGTGAAGGAGAGAATTCCTGTTATTACTATCGCGCCTGATGAAAAAGTTTCACCTGTTGCATTTTTTACAACAGATGGCAAGCTTATCGGACATGAATATATGCCTTTGAGTCCTGAATATAAAACAATAAAAGTTTTGTCTTACGGTAATAAAGGTGATGATTATCGTAAATGGGATTTGAAAAAACTTCATGAAATAGAAAAAATAAGCAAATATGTTGAAACTTATTCAAAAGAACCTGTAGAATATGTTGATTTAAGAAATCCGAATGATGTATATGTAAAGATTAAAACGGTTAATATAAGAATTGGTCGTATTGATGAAAATGTTTATAAACGTATAGAAAGAATTCCTTCAATATTGCCTCAGGTAAAGCTTGTTGATTCAAAGGTTAAATATTTGGATTTGAGCTGGGAAAAGGTAAATTATTTGAAATTGGAATGATGCGTTTGTTATAATTTAAAAGATTTTAATGTTAAAAGTAAAGAGGATAAAAATATGAAAATTACAGTTGCACAAATCAGATTAAAAACAGCAGATTTTAAATTTAATTTAGATAATATTATAAAAAATATAAATTCAGATTGTGATTTAATTGTATTTCCGCAAATTGATATTGAAGAATTAGGCGGAAAAGATTTGGTTTTTGATGAAAATTGTATGTCTGCTCAAGCAAAATTGTATAAAGATATTGCTGAAAAAAATTATAAACAAAATATTATAATCGGAGATATTTTGATTAGAAACGGTGAAGTTGAAGTTTCTGATTATGGTATTTTTGATATTTGCGGAAAGAAAGTTTATGTTTCTGATACGTTTGAAGAAGACGTTGAATGTGATTTATACATTCTTGCAAAAAACAGATATTATGCAATGAATACTTATAGTGAATTTGTTGAAAGTATTGATGCACATTGTGATTTTATTTATGTAAATGCACTAGGAATTGCAGATGAAAATGTATTTGCAGGTGGAAGTTTTGCAAAGAATTCTGATAACAAAGTTGTAATGCAAATGCCTTTATGTGAAGAAGATATTGATACTGTTGATTTTTTACGTGTTATAGAATTTAAGGAAGAACCTGTTGAATCTCAAGTTGTTGATGTTACAACATTTGCACTGAAAGAATATTGCGAAAATACAGGGTTTAATAAAGTTGTTTTAGGCTTGTCAGGAGGTATAGACAGTGCCTTGACAGCTACTCTTGCCGTTAAAGCTTTGGGCGCTGATAATGTTCTTGGAATTCTTATGCCAAGTATGTTTTCATCTGAAGGGAGTGTAACTGACAGTTTGAAACTTGCTGAAAACTTGGGTATAAAAACCGTTAAGGAACCTATTACCCCAATGTTTGATGAATTTATGAAAAATCGTGAAAGATTACATGATTTGGCTGAAGAAAATTTGCAGGCAAGATTGAGAGCTTTGATTTTAATGTTCTATTCAAACCGCGAAAACAGACTCCTTTTATCAACAGGTAACAAGTCTGAAAGTGCAATGGGATTTGGTACACTTTACGGTGATTTGGCAGGCGGTTATAATTTGATTTGCGATTTGACAAAAACTAATGTTTATAAGGTCGCAAATTATCTAAATAAAGAAAAGGAAACAATTCCTCAGGCAATTATTGACAAAGCTCCGTCTGCAGAACTTCATCCGGGACAAAAAGATCAGGACAGACTCCCTGAATATGCAGTTTTAGACGATATTATTGAAATGTATGTTGAAGAGAACAAACCACTTGATGAAATTTATGCGAAGTATGACAAATCTTTAGTTGATGAAACAATTAAAAAGATATACAGAATGCAGTTTAAACGTCATCAAGGCTGTTTGGGTGTAAGACTTACGGAACGCTCTTTTTGTAATGGGGTTGATTTGCCTGTAGTTCAAAGATTTTATTAATAGCAGTATTTTGTTCGATGCAAATATTGCAATTTGATGTAATATTTGTTATAATGTATGTACACGAGGAATTAATGGATCTAACTGTACTTGTTGACAATAATTGTAAGACAAATTACTTTTTACTCGGCGAGCCCGGATTTTCTGTGTTGCTAGAAAACAATTATCACAAAGTTTTGTTTGATTGTGGTTATAGCGACGCATTTATAAAAAATGCATACAAATTGGGGCTTGATCTTGCAGATGTTAATGAGATTATTCTTTCTCATGGTCATAAAGATCATACTGGAGGCTTATTACGATTAGAATCTTTGTATCGTAAAATGTTAATGGCTGGAATAAGCCTGAATCTTAAAACAATTATTACACATCCTGATACGTTTGAACCCAAATTGAGTGATAAAGCTGAAAATATAGGTTTCCCTGGTGAAGCAGGTAAACTTTGTGATATTTTTGATGTTGAATATACGAGAGAACCTCGTTGGATTACTCCAAAATTATTGTACCTTGGTGAAATTCCAAAATATTTTAATACTGATTATAAATATAAAGATGAAACGGCTTTAGCTTATAAAGGTGAAAACGGTTTAACTTTAGTTGTGGGTTGTTCTCATATCGGAATTCCTAATATTGTTGAATATGCAAAAAAAGTCACAGGCGAACCAAGAATTAAGACATTTATTGGTGGAATTTTCCTGAATAATAAGACTGAATATAAAATAAGAGAATTGGGAATTTATTTAAGGGATTTGAATATAAAAAATTTCTATCCTTGTCATTGCTGTGATTTGAATTCTAAAATTATTCTTTCTGAATATGTAAAAATGAAAGATGTTTATTCCGGATTGAGAATAACTGTTAATTAATTAAAATTTACAATGTGCTTGCAAATAAAATATGAGTGTAATATAATTGTTACGCAAAAGTTTTATGGCTTTGGTATGCCAAAAGCTTTTTTAAGTACACTAACCGCCGTTTTGGTATGACTAAATTAGTAAATTTGTCAGATTAAACGGTATGAAAAGGAGGACAAAATGCCAAAAATGAAAACACACAAGTCTGCTGCTAAACGTTATAAAGTTACAGCAACAGGCAAAATTGTTAGAAGACAAGCTGGTATTGGCCACTTACTTCAACATAAATCTGCTTCAAGAAAACGCAGAATTTTCAAAATGATTTCAATTTCTGAATCACATTTCAAATTGATTTCAAAAGAGTTACCTTACAGAAAGTATGCAAGATAGGAGGCAGGTAAATGAGAGTAAAACGTGGTAATGTATTACGCAAAAGACATAAAAAAATATTAAAATTAGCTAAAGGTTTTATTGGCGCAAGAAGCAGAATTTTCAAAGTTGCTAATATTGCTGTTATGAAAGCTTTAAAATATGCTTATAGAGACAGACGTGCTACAAAACGTAATATGCGTCGTTTGTGGATTGTAAGAATTAACGCAGCAGTTAGAGAACGCGGAATGAGCTATTCAAGATTTGTAAATGCTTGCAAAAAAGCTAATATTACTGTAAACAGAAAAATGTTGGCTGATATGGCAGTTAAAGATCCTGAAGCATTTTCAGTTGTTTTTGAAGCTGCTAAAGCTGCTAAATAGTTAATTTATTAAATTTAAATTATAAAAAAGAAGTTTCGTATTGCGAAGCTTCTTTTTTTTTGTTAACTTTTCTTAATAAAAAAGTAAATTTTTTACTTCAAAAATACTTTATATAAATAGGTAGGTTAAAAATTTTGGAGAAATAGTTATGATCGGCGATAATTTTAATGTACCGATAATGTATCAGGATTTAGCAAATAGTACAATGGGTCCTTTGAATATGTCATTGGGTGGTATGCCTGGTGTTGGTATGCCAATTGGGAGTTCTTCCTATCTTGGTGGTGTAAGGATGCAACAGCAGCCTGATAGGGATAAACTTGAAATAAAACATAAGAAGGAAAACGAAGATAAAAATACATTTAAAAAAGCTATGGGCGTGTTGGCTTTAGCTGTTGGTATTGCTTGTATTCCTTCATTAAGAAAAAGTATTAAAAAGGCTGGTGGTATCAGTAAATATTTGAAAAATAAATGGGATGGTATTGTAGATTATGTAAAAGGCAACAATACTAAAGTTAGTTTTTGGCAAAAGATAAAAAATAAATTTAAAAAGAGTTCTTAGTCAAAAATAAATTTATCCCTTTTAATTAATAAGTGCAGAATATTTTGTTCTGCACTTTTCTCATGTTATAATAATAAAAACGTTTGTAAAAAATATAAGGAGAGCTAAAATGGCTAAAGATTGCAGTTTTGATGTAGTATCAGAATTTGACAGACAAGAACTTGTTAATGCTGTAGATCAGGTAAAACGTGATGTTGCATCTCGTTTCGATTTAAAAGATTCTGGATCTTCTGTTGAATTAGAAGCAGATAAGACTATTATAATTACTACAAGTGATGAAATGAAATTGAAAAATATAAATGACATTCTTCAATCAAAGCTTGTAAAAAGAAATTTGAGTATAAGAATTTTGGATGCTCAACCTATTGAAAACGCTCTTGGCGGAAAAGTAAGACAGGTTTATAAGTTGAGAAAAGGATTGACTCAAGAGCTTGCTAAAAAAATTGTTGCTGATATAAAAGATTCAAAGAAGAAAGTTCAAGCATCAATTCAAGGTGATCAGGTAAGAGTTTCAGGTAAAGATAAAGATGATTTGCAAGAGATTATAAAACTTCTTCGTTCAAATGAAGAAAAATATGATTATCCGCTTCAATTTACCAATTACAGATAGTTAAAAACTGTAATTAAGCAGAAGAAAGTATAAAAAAATAAGCCTACTGTTATTAAAATGTAGGCTTATTTTTTAGTATTTTAATATGAAATTTATTTAACTTTTGCTTCTAATCTTTCGATACGAACTTTTAATTCTTGATTTTCTTTTTCAAGTCTTGTAACTCTGCTATCGAGTTCTTTTATCGCATTAATAACAGCGTAGAACATATCTTCCATACGAATAGTTAAGAAGCCGTCAACACCTTTTTTTACAGCATCAGGGAATACTTTTTGTAAATCCTGAGCAATTACGCCGACATGAGGTGTTTTCTTTTCATCCTTTTTGAAGGTGTAATTAAAGACTTTCAATTGACGAATTTTATCTAATCCTGCTTTGTTTTCGTTGCCAACATATTTCAAACGACGGTCTGACCACTTCCCTGCAAATGAAGCGTATGTTTTACTAACGTCACTCCTTGCATAATCGACATAATGGTTGGCATTATCATTAAAATCACGTTGATCTCCTTGATGTAAAGCAGTACCATCAAATTCTATCAGACCCCACATCTTCTTTTTATCGCCAGAACCTTTGTCTTTTGCAAGATTATAAATTGGACCTGTTACAACTAATGCACCATGAACGACAACTGCCGTTTTATTTATGTTTCCGTAATCATTTAATGTACCTTCGAGTTCATTTGTATTGTGGACTTCTAAAACAGCTGTACCGCCATCAAATTTTGATTTGCTTCCTATAAATATGCGTTCTTCAGAATCATCAGCAGAAGCCCAATCAGAGCCACTTTTTGGACCGGAGTTCGATCCGATACAAGTCTTGTTACTTCCGGTTACATATCCACAGGCTCTAGGACCTATAGCAACATTACCAGTGCCGCTTACCAAATTAGAAAGTGCCATAAAACCAACTGCTAAATTGTCCGCACCGGTACCTAAATTCATTAATGCCTTATAACCAATACCTATATTAGGAGCAGCAGCAGCGGTGCCATTCATCTTATTAAGTGCCTCAGCTCCAATAGCAATTGAATACTCTCCTCTAGTTGCATTACCCATTGCATCTGTACCTATAGCTATATTATTACCTCTACTTCCACCATATTGGTATGAAACCGATTTTGCACCATTACCGATAGCTATACCATTTAAACCATCTGATTGAGCCTCATTACCAATTACAACTGAACCACTTGCTGTACTGGATACATTATGCCCCAATGCTACTACATCACTATTTTCCACAGTTACAGTATTGCCGATTGCAATAGAATTACTTCCGAAACCAGTATTTGTTACATCACGGCCAATTGTTACTGAATTACTACCTGTATTACTAGTTGTATTACCTATAGCTATTGCACTATTCACATTTGCTATTGCGTTTGTACCTATGGCAATTGAATCCCCTAAGCTGGCACTGCCCGCAATTCTACCGGCTTGTGAGCCCACCCCTATTGCAATTGAACGTAAACCTACAGTATAGGCGCCATTTAAGGCATTTGAACCATGCTGCTCTCCAGATGTCATAGAGCTTCCAATGGAAATAGAACCATTACCTAATGCCAAAGATTGATATCCTAATGAGATTGTTTTAGCGTATGCTTCTGGTAATTCGTCACTGGCTGCATTTGTGCCTATCGCAATATTATCAGTCCCTGTTGTATTATGCTGTAATGCATTTGTCCCTATAGCTACATTACCGCTTCCTGTTGTATTCTCAGTTAGAGAAAATGTTCCAACTCCGATATTATTTGATCCGGTATTTGTATCTCTTAATGAGAATGATCCAATGGCTGTGTTCATTATCCCTGAAGTATTATTATGCAATGCCTCATTACCTATTGCTGTATTATTTTCTCCAGTATTTTGGGTTAAAGCTCCGACTCCAACTGAAGTGCTTTCACTTCCAGATGGGTTTGTAACATTGCTTAAATAGAGATTACTTTCATCTAAATATAATCTGCCAACAATTGTGTCGCCAGTTTTAAACATTAAATGACTCCAACCGCTTCCGGAGGATGTTCTTAAAATTAAACGTGCGTTATCTTCACCAGTCCCAACTTCATGTTGTCCTATCATTGCAACTTGGTTGGAATTTGAGTTCCCTGCAAAATATGCATCTGATCCATTTGAAGCATATCGCCAAGGAGATGAATAGTCGGTCTTATTTCTGGTTGTCATAACAGGTGCCATTGCAGCTAAAACAATGCTTAAAATCAGCATGACAACCATCATTTCAGCCAACGTGAATCCGGATTTACTCTTAAACATTAATATACTCCCATAAAATTATCCAGTAAAATTAAAGTATTTATTAACATTATACCGTATATTATATAAATTGTCAATAAAAATATATGGTATTATATTGAGGTTCTTTATTAATATTAATAAACGAAACATAGGAACTTGAAAAAATATCAGATGATATCAAAAGAAGGAGTAAAAAAGCTTTGGATAATTATCCAAAGCTTTTGAAAATACTTTATTATTTTTATAAATCAATCAGTTATTAACAATTTTATTTTTGTCATCAACTATAATAATTGTAGGTTTGTAATTTCCCATTTCTTCCGGATTATAAAGTCCGTAGGCAATTATTATAACTTTGTCTCCGGGTTGAACTTTTCTTGCAGCTGCTCCGTTTAGACAAATCATTCCGGAATCAGGTTCACCTTTGATTACGTATGTGTGGAATCTTTCGCCATTGTTAATATCTAAAATGTCAACTTTCTGCCATTCTTTGATTTTAGATGCTTTCATTAATGTTTCATCAATTGTAATTGATCCTACATAATTAAGATTTGCATCTGTTACTGTTGCTCTGTGTATTTTCGAACTTATAAATTCTTGTAACATATTTATACCTCGTCTTATTTTTGCTTATTTATATTTCTTATTTCCGCCAAAATATTTTATATCAAACAATAAAAAAAATCAAAAATGAATAAAACAACTGTTAATTTTTTAACAGTTGTTTTTTGCGGTTTATTTAATGTGCCTTCTTATTTACAGGTTTTGCTTATAAATTTTATCGCAATAATTTTCAATATTTGGAGTATCTATTTCAAATACGTGAACTCTTGCAGGTCCTAAATCAACGTTAAGTTCATTGTCTCTTGCCTGCAAAATACTTTCTTTACCATATGATGGCAATAGATTGTTAAGTTCTTGAGTTGCTTTTAATGTTGGTACTTTAATCTTTGCTGCAACAGAACGATTTACGTTTTTGTTTGCTACAACAAGAAGTGTTTTGCCGTTCAAATGTCTTGCATAAGCGATAATTTGATCATTTTTATCGTTTGTTTTATCTAACTGAATAAATGTACCTTTAGTAATTACATCGTTATATTTATCTCTCATTTTGAAGGCACTTTTCATAAATTGGCCGATTTCAGGTTCTTTGCCTCCAGGTTTTCTTGAAAGATTAAATATATCGAGTCTGCCTGTATGAACAGTCATTTCGTGGTTATCAGTTTGAGTTACTGGATTATATTTATTTTCATAAGGGTAAGAATAATTATCACCTGATTGATAACCGTCAAGAATATATGGGTTAAGCATTGGTAAAGTCGCTTGTAAGCCCATTGTCAAGTTGCAGTAATCTCTACCGCCATGGAACATTGGAGAGATGTCATCGTGTGTAGCGAATGATCCGATTAAAGATTTGCCTTTCGGAAGTCTGTATGACATATCAAGTTGTTCTTTTACATAATCCATAAAAGTTGTTGCATTTGGCCATTCATGGAATATGTGGTATTGTCCGTATATAAGGTCAAATCCTGCTCTTAGTGAATCTTCAGGTCTGTCATAAGGCATATTTGCTTGAGGTGAAGCATCTTCGTATGTATAAGTTTCTGCAAGCCAACCAAATTCAGGATCGCGCATGTGTGAATACGGAATTAATACATCCCAGAATTCTGCGGGTTTTGTTCTTGCTACATCGACTCTTACACCATCTACACCTACATCTATTAACATATCGATTAACTTTTTATGATATGCAAGTAATTTTGGATTTAAAGTTCTTTTGCCTTCATCTTCCCAAGGTTCAAGCATTCTGATATCGTTCCAACCTTGTGGAGTTTTGGCAAGTCCGTCTTTTTCTTTTGCCATTAATTCAGGCATATTCAAAAACATTTCATAAGATGCGCAACTTGGAATATCAACCATTACTCTTATTCCACGTTTGTGGCATTCATCTACAAATGCTTTAAATTGTTCTTTGTCACTTCTCGGATCATTTTTATCGATAAGGTTAGGGTCAATTTCTAACATATCTTTAGGTGCGTAAACAGAACCTGCTGTGCCCATTGCTTTAATTTTCCCAGGAGTGCTTATTGGAAGTACGTGTAATGTGTTAAATCCATCAGCTTTTACTTCATCTAATCTGTCTATTGCGTTTAAAAATGTTCCGCATTGTTCGTCGCCGTCAATATATTCATTACCGTTAAGATCTTTTGCGTTGAATGTTCTTGGAACCATTGCAAGAATTTTTGCACCATTATTTTTAAATAATGTTCTTAAATCGTTATGATAATCAACAGGGGCTGTACTTTCTACTTTTTTTACTGCCGGAATATTAATCATTGCAAGATTATTTAAATATGCTCCGATAAGCCCTGATTTTGGCTTTTCTGCAGCCACAGGCATTGTCGCATTATTTGAGGATGCGGCTGTGGTTTGATTATTATTTACTTGTTGAAGTTTTAATGATGTAAGTAAATTTGTTGAGCTTATCATTTTGTACTACCTTGTTTTTGATTATTTGTTTTTCCAAAGAAGAATTGTGCCAGAACTGTTACGCCTAACAATGCCGCACCAAATGTTCCAAATATTTTGAACCATTTTTTAGAGTTAAAGACTTGCTGACTTGATTTGAATACAAATTCATCAGGCGCAATACCTGTTAATAAGAATTTAAGATTTGAACCTGCATCGCTTTGAGGTCTTATTCTGTGGCGAGGTTTCATAATGTAATTTTCACCGCCGATTTTATCAAGAACTAATTCTCTATATGTTGAAACTTCGTCTTTTATTGCGCTGCTTTCAAGAATTTTTGAAGTTTCATCATCCATTTTTTCTTCAAACATTAATTGCATTGCTCTTTGATAGAAATACTTATCACCTGAAATATCTTGTGGTTCTTTACAATGTCCAAAGTATTTATTAACTACTTTACCGTTTTTAACTTCCAAAGGACTTCTGTCATTTGAAGGGTGTGGGTTTCTAAGCATATAGAATTTAGTTGCATTATCTGATGAATGTCCTTGTAAAGTTATAATCTTACATAATTCAATGATTTCTTCTTTTATTTCTCTAGGATATTGTCCGATAGAATTCATTTCATTTGCATTTTTTGCAATTCGTCTGTAAAAATCAAGTGTGTTAATAAGTCTGTAGAATGAACTTTTTACCCCTAATAATCTGTCTGATACGAAAGCTTTTTGTATGTTTTGTGCAGTTCCTACAGTATCGTCAGCATTAAATCCTGCTATTGCATGAGAAAGATTTGTGAATCCTTTTTCTTTTACAGTGTTTGCATAAGCATTAAATTCTTTATCAACAATTTTTTCGTATGCGGATCTGTTAGCCAATTTTTGAGCATCATTCAATCCTTCTTCTTTCTTTAATAGAGGAGTTGCCAAATCACTGGATTTGATTTCATTGTTTATTGAGGCAATTTTTTCTACCAATTCTTTCATTACTTTTTTATAAAGATCATCATTTGAAACAATTGTTTCGATTTTATCTCTTAGTAAATTTCCAATAAGAGTTCTATCGTGTTTCACATTTTTGATATCATTGAATGAAATGCCAAAAATATTTAATGCTTCTTTTGAAATATTGTTCCAATAATTTGCAATTACAGTTTCAGGAGCTGAACCGATTTTAAGAACGGCATATTCATCAAGAGCGTAGTTTTTAGCACTAAAATCATCTGAAATATTTGCAAGATCACGTAATCTCGCTTGTATTGTAGTATCAAATTTAGTACCTGGAACTTTGTATAATTCTTTGTCTATAGGGTGTGTTTCTCTTTCATTATTTGAAATTATTTGTTGTATAAAGTGCCAATCAAGAGGATCATCTTTTCCTTGGTTGTTATTGTATTTTAATATATTATTTTTAATAGCTTTTGCAATTTTGTTTTTAATGCTTTGAAATTCTTTTGTTTCTTTTGATGGATTTATAAAATTGTTATCTGTAAACAATTGAAGCATTTCGGCTTCATTTGGAATAGCAGCTTTAATTTCTTCATCAGTATAATTTTTAGCTTTTAATAATTTTTGAAGATTTATACTGATATTTTTTGCAGTGTTATCGTTGATAGAATATGATTTTTTAGACATCATAAGATTTTTTAAATCTTCTTTAATACTTTCTGCTGTAACCATATCCATTCTACTTCTGAAAGCATCTGTAATTGTTTCTAATAATTTTTCATCAACAGGTTTGTTGCCATATAAAGAAATAACTTCTTCCAATTTTTTACTAATTGTGTGAGATTGGTATTTCTCAGAATATTTATCCAAATTAGTTAAAATTTTATCGGCTTTTTTATTCTTTCTGTCATTTAACCAATTAGCAAGATAAGGTTCTGTTCTGTTGCATATAAGAGCACTCATAATAGGAGTTGCAAAGCCTGCTGTAAGCATCCATAAAGTATTATTTTGGATTGCAATTTTTTTCATTTTATTTTGAATTGCATCACGTCTGTTTGGAATATCTTTAGGTACATTTAATCTGTCACCTATTTTTTGAATTTCTTTATCTGAATACAAGTCCCAAGGGATAAATTGCGGGTCTTGATAGAAAGGCTTTTTCCTTCCGAAGCTGTCTTCATATTGCTTTTGTACATTTATACCGTGGATAAGATATGCAGGTAGTTGGATTGCAAGTTTTGGCCAAATAGCCATTGAAGCTAAGAATGAACCTAAACCTATAAATTCCATACCTTTAGTCATTGGAGTTTGTTTTCTTGTAAATAGATAACCTGCAATTGCAAGTCCGCCAACTTTTAAACCAACATCATTAAGTTTCCCGAGTTCGTGGTCATTGGCTTCCCCTTTAACTGCATGTTTAAAAGCTTTTGCATTATATATTGAATCTTTAACAACCAATGCAGGAATATTAAAAACACTACCGTTAATTAAATGACCTTTACCTTCTAATGGTTTGATAAATGTTCTGTTATTAAGTTCGCGTTCAATATCAAAATCCGGCATAGGTTTTTTAGGGGCTTCTTTTCTTTTTTGATTCCCTGATGTCGGTTTGTGTAATGAACCGGATGCTATGTAATTGTGTATCAAATTTGTTGTCATATTAGTTTACCACGTACTTTTCGTCTTTTTTAATTACATCTGCAGCATCCACTTTCGAAGGTTTGTGAGAGCTGTGCATTGTGTTTATAACTCCTACAATTGATGATAAAATCGATGCTCCGATTAAAATTTTGCCGGCATGTTTTGTAATTCCGTGTCCTTCGCCTTTATAAAGATCTTTGGCACTTTTTACAAAATTCTTTCCAAATGATTGTATTGTTTTTAGAAATTCAGGGCCTTTCCAGAATTTGAAAGTCATTACATTAAAGAAATTTTCCCAAGGTTGTTGGAATGCCAAAGCAACACCTGTTGCTGCCCATAGATATGAAGATATATTTTTAGCAAGATTTGATTTTATTATTATTTCTTTAATTCTTGATTTTACTTCTTGATCTGAATCGTTAAGGTTTTCGCCCATGCCTAATTTTTTTGCAATTCTGTCATATCTGAAGTTTCTTGGTTCTCCCTTGCCTACATCACCATAGAGCAAATCCCAACGAGGAAATTCAACACTTTCAAATACTTTATGGTGTTCGATACTTATAATATCTGTATCATTAATGTTATCAGGAAGTTCATAGTTAACTTTTGCATAAGGTCTTTCTATATCAATTCCTGTCATCATTTGAATAGGTTTACTGATAAGAGATTTTGATAAATTTTTTGCAAGACCGTAAAATACTACACCAAGAGCAAGTTTTTTCCCAAGAGGTTTGGCAATTGTTTGTTGGAAATGAGAATAGGAATTTGCAGGTCCTATAAATACATTCATCAACATCAAACTGCCTATTAAATATGGGACGTTGCCCATTGTTAAAAATTCATAAAAATTCGCATTTCTGCTCCCCTTAAGACCCTTTGCCGGATATACAGTAAAGGCATTTAATAATTTATCAATGCCAATATCTGTGCGTGTAGCAAGATTGTTTTTCAAAAGTGTGTCGTGATTATATTCAAGACCCTTTTTATGCTCATCTTTGCTCTTTGCAGAAAAATTTATGATGTTATTTTTTCTATCAGTATTATTATTTACAGGTAAAATCATTTTTACTCCACACATCAATGCACTTTATATAAGATGCGTAAATTTTTTTTTTTGACAGTATAATTTAGTCAATTTTACATTTTTTAACATTCAATTTTTAAGAAAAAATTGCAAAAAATACGGCAGTGAAAATCCCTGCTATAAGGCAATAATAGCCAAATATTGCAAGTGAAAATTTTGAAATAAATTTCATAAAATATTTAATACATAAATAACCGACTATTGCTGATACAACAGTTCCTGCAATTATGGCTTTCCAGTTGTAGAGCATGGCTTCATGGACATCAATTTTAATTAGCGGATAAACCATTGAAGCTCCAAGAATAATTGGAATACTTAAAAGGAATGAATATCTGGCTGCTGTAACTCTATCCAATCCGCAAAAAAGTCCTGTCGCAATTGTCCAGCCGGAGCGAGAAAAGCCTGGTAGTGCTGCCAAACCTTGAGCAAGACCGATTAGAATTGAACTTTTTAAATTTACTTCATCTTTTTTTTCTTCAATTTTTTTAGATTTGTATTCGCTGTATAAAAGCGTAAATCCTGTTATGAAAAGTAAAATTCCGACAATTGAAGGTGCGTAAACAAGTTTTTCCGCAATTTCATTAATCGGTAAGGCAAGTATAATGGTGATAATTGTGCCTGCAATAATATATAATCCTAATTTTGCTTCTTTATCAGACCAATCTTTTGTCTTAAGAGCATGCCACATAGCTTTTAAGATTTGCATAATGTCTTTTCTGAAAAATATTATTACGGCAATAAGTGTCCCAAGGTGTACCATTATATCGAAGAATACTTCTTCATTTGAGCTTTGTACTATTTCTATTCCTTTTAATACTTTATAAAAATTTGATGTAAAAACTAAATGAGCAGAGCTTGATATCGGTAAAAATTCGCTCAAACCTTGTACTATCCCCATTAAAATTGCCTGTATAAAGTTCACTTTCTCAATCCTTTCTCCCAATTATATCTGGCATTGTGTTATTTATAATTAATCTAAAAAATATGCTATTTTATTATTCTTCAAAGTAGCTGCAGCAAGATGTTTGAGTTTCCCAAACTGTTACTTTGCTTAATTGAACTACTCTTTCTTTTAATTTGTTGTAGATGAACATTGAAATCATTTCGCTTGAAGGGCTTTCGCCTTTAAATTCTGGTAATGCGTTCAAGTCTTTATGATCAAGCATGTCTAAAACGGATTTTAATTCTTTTTTCAAAACTTTGTAATCCATTAAAATATTACTTTTATCTAAAGTGTCACCTTTTACATAAACTTCAACCATCCAGTTGTGTCCGTGTTGGTTTTCGCATTCTCCTTCGTAGTTTAAAAGATGATGAGCTGCGGCAAAAAATGCCTGTGTTTTTATTTCAAACATTTATATCCCCTTTTTTAATATGTAATCACAAAATTCTCTAACTGCACCTCGTCCGCCGTTTTTTGAAGATTTAAAGTTTGCAATCGCTTTAACTTCATCAACTGCGTCATTTGGGCATCCTTTTAGTGCAACTTTTTCAAGAATGCAAATATCCGGAAGATCATCTCCCATATATGCAATTTCATCAAAAGAAATATTATATTTTTGCATAATTTCTTCAAGAGTTGCAATTTTATTTTTAGAACCCTGATGGAGTTCTTTAATATTCAAATTTTTAGCACGGTAATAAACAGTTCCGTTTTCTCTCGCCGTAATTATTGCAGTTATGATACCTGCTTTATTAAGATTGACAATTCCTTGCCCGTCTTTGGCATTAAAAGTTTTGTATTCATGACCGTTTTCATCAAATGTCAGACTTCCGTCTGTTAATACTCCATCGACGTCAAAAGCTACAAGTTTAATTGTCATTTTACGCCACCCCGGCTTTCAACAAATCGTGAATATGAATAACACCTATCGGTTTGTTATTTTCATCAACAACAGCGAGTGCGGTGATTGAATATTTTTCCATAAGATTAAGAGCGCTTGCACCGTAATCTGTTTTAGAAATATGTTTAGGATTAACTGACATAACGTCTTTTGCAAGCAGAGGTCTTATATTTTGATATTTAATAAGTGTTCTTCTGATATCTCCGTCTGTTAATACACCTGTTAAAATTCCTTCAGAATTTACAATCATTGCCATACCGAGTTTCTTTTCTGAAATCAGTTGTATAACGTCAGCAAATGTGTCGTTTTCTTTTGCTATCGGAAGTTTTTCAGGTTCTGTAAGCATCAAATCTGCAACTTTATAAGTAAAGCCTTTACCTAAAGCTCCTGACGGATGGAAAATTAAGAAATCTTGTTCCGAAAATCCTCTTTTTTCAAGTAAACATACTGCAAGAGCATCGCCCATCGCAAGGGTTGCAGTTGTACTTGCTGTTGGGGCTTTATTGAGAGGGCAAGCTTCTTTTTCAACTGAAATATCAAGAGTTACGTCTGATGAATGAGCCAGTGTAGAATCCATTTTCCCTGTCATTCCAATCATTGTTACTCCAAATCTTTTTATTAATGGCAAAAGATTTAGTAATTCTTGAGTTTCCCCACTGTTAGAAATTGCTATGACAACATCATTTCTTGTAATTATACCGGAATCTCCGTGGGTGCTTTCTGCAGGATGAAGAAAATATGCAGGAGTACCTGTTGATGTCAAAGTAGCTGCGATTTTTCGTCCGATAAGTCCTGATTTTCCCATTCCTGTTACAATTACTCGACCTTTGCAATTAAAAAGGATATCTATTGCTTTATCAAATTCTTCTCCTATATTATTTTTAAGTCTAAGAATTGAATTCGCTTCTATATCGAGAACTTCTTTTGCTAAATCATTTATTTCGCGTTTATTCATAGTTATTTCCATTTATTTATCCCCCAACAATTGAAATTATATAATAAATATCCTATAAAAGTATTATTTTAGTGAAAAATATTTAATTTTTGTAAAAAAATTATCGTTTTTTTTTTAATATGAGACAAAATTATTATTTTAAATTTAAAAATTCTAAAAATCAGATTGATAAATTTAAAAAATTTGTAGAGAAGCATGATTGTTCAAATGTAACTGTTGATTTTTCTTCATTAAATATATTTGAAGCTTTAAAATATTTAGTTTTGTTATCTGCATATCATTTTCAGAAATATCCGTCGGGGAAATTAAAATGTTCGGGCTTAAACAGTGATATAAGCCTGTTTACAGATGATTTGTTAATGAAAAATTTAGAATTTGTGTAAATTAGCGCAAAAAATTTTTTTCAGGAGTTTTGTATAGGCATGGCTAAGATAGATGCGATAAATCAAAAAATAATTGCACAATCTGTTCAAACTAAAACTAATCAAGCAGATGTGCCTAAAAATATAGAGGAAACAGAGAAAAAAGAGAGTGTCTCTGATAAAAGTAAAAACTACAAAGTTGCGGCTGCTGCTGTTGCAAGTATTGCTATTGCCGGAATTTTGATAGCAAATAGAAACAGAATCGGAAATTTATTTAAAGGGGCAGGACGTAATAGTGAAAAAGCTTCATCAATTGCAGATGATACTTCAAAAGCGATTGGAAAAGAAAACAAGCTACCTAAAGTAGATACACCACAGCCTGATACTCCTGTTCCAAAAACAGAGGGTAAACCTCAAACTCAGAATGTAGAAACTCCTGCTCAAAAAGCAGAAGAGCCTGCAAAAACACCTGAGGAACCGATCAAATCACCTGAAAATTCAAATGTAAATCCGGATAATAAAAAATCGGAATTAAATTCAACTGAAGTTGATGAAGCAGATAAAGGGTTTAATTTTGATGATTCTAATGAAGTAATATATAACAATGATGATGACATTTTGGATGATAATGTTTATACACCTCCGGTTCCAAAATTGATTGATAAAATTGTTTCGTATGATGAAAATTATGAAAAATTAAGGAGAGAAAAAGAAGCTCCTATAATGGACAAGGTTAAGGAAATTTTTGCACGATTTAGAGATGATAAAGAATCCGCTCCTGAATTTAACAAATATCGTCCGGAAAATGTTATTTTCCCTGAACATGTTTCTCCTCCGATAAAACCTGATTTAAGAGAACTTGAGGATGAAGATTTTGATGCAGTCATGTCGTTTGTTGAGAATTATCAGTATAATGCAAAAATGCGTGCAGGTATTGATGTCTCTGATGTTGATGAAGTTAAACGTTTAAAAAGACTTATTGATGAGGCAGAACCATTAGAAGAAGAAACTTATGTTTATCGTGCAATAAGAACTCATGAATTATGGGGTAATCATAATGAATACGAATTTTCAAAAGATATGGAAATTGGTGATACTCTAAAAGACAGAGCATTTGTCGCAACTTCTCGTTCTTATGATGTTGATATCGCAGGTGGAGATCCTAAAAATTGGGATGAAAGATTGCAAAATTACGGACTTATTATGAGAATACGTTTGCTAAAAGGAACAAAAGGTTTGGATTGCAGACGTTGTTCAATGATGGATTCTGATAGAGGAGTTAATGCTACTTACATATTACCTCCTGGTTCGGAATTTAAAATAAGAGCTTATGATGCTCCGAGAAAAATATTGTCTTGCGATTACATTTTGCCAAATTCTTAATTAATGTTTAAAAATTTGTGTTATAATTCCTTTGTTTTGAATTATTAATTAAGGAGATTATTTATAATGATTGAACATTTGCATAATATTGTTCAAAATCATGCGGTTTTGATTTCCGGTTCAATACTTATTATTGCGTATATATTTATTGCAACCGAAAAAATTTCAAAAGTTACAATCGCATTATTGGGAGCTGTAATCACAATTTTACTTGGACTTGTTAGCCAGACAAAGTCTTTAGGTGATGTGATTAATCCTAATTATTTTATAAATTATGTTGATTTTAATGTAATATTTTTGCTTGTTTCAATGATGATAATAGTTAGTATTGCAACAAGAAGCGGAATGTTTAACTGGGTCGCAAATGAGCTTTTAAAATTAACAAAAGGACATCCGAAACTTGTTCTTTTAACTTTGGGAATTTTTACGGCAGTAACTTCTGCATTTTTAGATAATGTGACAACTGTAATTCTTGTTATGCCTGTTACATTTTTTATTGCTGAACAGCTTGATATAAATCCTTTACCGTTTTTGATTACGGAAATTTTTTCATCAAATATCGGAGGAACAGCTACCCTTATCGGTGATCCTCCAAATATTATAATCGGTAGTGCTGCAGGTTTTTCATTTATGGATTTTTTGAATGAATTGACAGGTGTTGTTGCTGTAATTTTATTTGCAATTGTTTTATTGATGATGTTTATTTTTAGAAAATCACTTGTTGCAAATCCTGATAAAATGAAAGCTGTTGCAAATTTAGATAATTCTAAAACAATTACTGATATTCCTTTAATGATAAGAAGCGCAATAGTTCTTGTTTGTGTAATATTAGGTTTTGTTTTACATGATGTTACTCATATTGAAACTTGTATTACTGCAATGTTAGGGGCAAGTGTTTTGCTTTTGTTTGAAAAACCAAAAGATATATTGTGCGATGTTGAATGGAATACGATATTTTTCTTTATCGGTTTGTTTATAATTATTGGCGGATTAGAGGCATCTGGCGGAATTTATCTGATGGCTCAATGGATTTTAAAGGTTACTCAAGGCTCTGAAACTGCGGCATCTATGCTTATTTTATGGGCATCAGGTTTAATTTCAGGTGTAATTGATAATATCCCATATACAGCAACAATGGCCCCGATGCTTTCAGAAATTCAAAAAACAATGGGAGCTGATTATACTTATCCATTGTGGTGGTGCTTGTCATTGGGCGCTTGCTTAGGCGGTAATATGACAATTATCGGTGCTGCCGCAAATGTTATTGTATCTGAAACTTCAGCACATAAAGGTCACAAAATAGAATTTATGAAATTCTTGAAATACGGCGTTGTGACTATGTTAATCTCATTAATTATAAGCTCTGTATATGTTTATGTAAGATTTTTAATCAAATAATTTAATTGTCGTTTATAAATTATTGATTTTTTTCAGTAACATTTTCAGTAACAGGTTTTGGTTTTTTATATTTAATGAGGAATAACAAAGGAAGTACAGCAACTGCCATAAATGCAAGTACTGTAAATGCGTCGAAGAATGATGCAAGCTTTGCTTGTTGTAACATTTGATTATATAATGTTCCGCCGGCTTTTTTCGCTGCAACAACTTCAGGGTAATGAATTAAAAATTTTGATTTTACAGCGGCAAGTTTGTATTGAAACATTGGATTATGCGGAGTTAAATTTTCAACAAGATAAGTTTGTCTTACCTGAGAAACTCTTGCAATAAATGTAGCTGAAGCAGAAGTTGCAATAGCTGTTATAAGGTTTTTGAATAATGCGTGCAAAGATGCTGCATCTGCGTTTTTAGAAGCAGGAAGAGTTTGGAATGACAATGCCGTAATCGGTACAAACGCCATTGGAACTCCAATACATAACAATAAGTTTGGTAATACAACGCTTTCTATTGAAGATGTTGTATTTAATTGTGTAAGCATCAATAAAGAAACTGATATTGTTAAAAATCCTGCTGTTGCCATAATTTTTGGCTTGATAAATCTTGAAACTTCCCCAAATAAAAGCAAGCAAACAAGACATACAAGAGATCTCGGGAACATTGATAACCCTGATTTTGAAGGGCTGTATCCCAAAAGACTTTGAACAAACATCGGAACAAGAAGTAATGTAGAATAAATTGTAACGTTAATGAATGAGCTCATCAATGTTCCAAACATGAAGTTTCTATCTTTAAATACTCTGATGTCGATTACAGGATATTTGTATTCTAATTCCCATACATAAAAGAACACAAATGAAAAAACGCAAACTCCTGTTGTCCAACAAATCCAAGTTGTATCAAACCAATTATATTGTTGTCCTTTATCGAGTACAATTTGCATACAACTCATTGCAATGACAATTGCACTATATCCTATTATATCAAATTTTTTATTATATTTTTGTTTTTGCGGCTTGTCATTTGGAACAAACATTTTTACAAGTGCAAATGAAATCATGCATAAAGGGATATTCATAATAAAAATCCATTGCCAAGACCAGTTATCTGTTAAATATCCTCCGAAAAATGGTCCTGCAAGTGGTGAAAACATCGCTGCTACACCAAATAAACCCATTGCAATACCTCTTTGCTCCGGTGGGAATATCTCCAATAAAACAGCTTGACAAAGCGGTAAAATTGCACCACTTCCAATCCCTTGAACAAGTCTTGCGACAATTAATGCTTGCAGGTTTGGAGCAAGTATACAAAGTAAGCATCCAAGAGCAAATATCCAAATGCTATAAAATAACAATAATTTTTTGCCTATTAGTCTGACAAGATAACCTGTAATTGGAAGCATTAGTCCTCCAGAAATGATATAACAGGTAATTACTGTATTTGTTTCATATTGGGTTGCTCCGTAAAATCCTGCAATATGTGGTTGGCTTACGTTTGTTGCAGAAGATGCTGCAAGAGCCAAAAAAGCAGGAAGCAATACGGATATTGCAACTATGTAGGGGTTTATTTGTTTTTTTGATTCTTCCATTATCTGATTTTAACCTTTGGTACTACTGACATGCCAGGTACTATGTTGTAATTTCTAATGTCTTCATCAAACATAATTTTTACAGGTACACGTTGTACAATTTTTACATAACTACCTACGGCGTTTTCAGGTGGGAATAGACTAGATTTTGCACCTGTTGAACGTTGAATACTGTCAACATGTCCTTTGAAACGTTTCCCAGGATATGTATCAACTTTGATAGATACTGGTTGACCTTTTTTCATGTGAGTTAATTGAATTTCTTTAAAGTTTGCAATTACCCATACATGTTCAGGAACAATGTTCATTAAAGGTTGACCTACTTGTAAGTAATTACCTTTTTCAACACTTCTTGCTGATACCATTCCTGATTGAGGTGCGTATATTTTTGTATATGAAAGGTCAAGTTTTGCTTGTTCAACTTCTGCTTCCAATTTTTGAATTTCAGCTTGAACAGCTTCAGCTTTTGCTTTATTTGATTCTAATGCTGATTGCATTGCTTTAGATTTTTCTGTTGCAGCTTTATGGTTAGCTTGAGCTACTGTGTAATGTGTTTCGCTGTTATCGTAATCTTGTTTTGAAACAATACCTGCTTTGTACATATCTGTGTATCTTTTGTGGTCTTTTGTTGCAAAACTTAATTTTGATTCTGCTGAATTTACATCTTCAAATGATTGTTGAACGTTTGATCCGCCTTCATCAATTTGTTTTTTAGTTACTTCTAATTGAGCTTTAGCTTCTGCAAGTTTTGCTTCTGCTTGATGTAATTTTACTTCATAATCAGCAGGATCGATTTCTACTAATAATTGTCCTGCTTTTACGTTATCATTATCATCTACAAGCAGATTGATTACCGGACCTGATACACGAGGTGCAACCGATATCAATCTGCCTTCAACAAAGGCATCATCTGTTGATTGATAAAATGTTGCGTGAATTGCAAGGAAAATACCCATTAATAAAAGAATTGTTGCAGTTATTACAGGTACAAAAACTCTTTTTTTCTTATATTCCGGGCGTCTTTTCTTTGCGTTTTCTTTTCTTTCTTTTAATCTTTCTTTTGCTTTTTCTTCAAATTGTTCATCGTGAATTTTGTTTTGGGGTTTGTTTGTCATATTTCACCTCTTATTTATATTTGCATATTTAATTTTTCTTCTAAATTAGTTTTAATTTTGTTTAATACATTTAAGCAACTTATTAATTCTTCGTCAGTTACTCCTTCAACCGTGTTTTGCCAATGTTCTAAAACAGTTGGTAAAACCATTTCATAAGCTTGTTTGCCTTTTTCTGTAATATTAATTTTGAAAATTTTTCTTTTATTTGAGTCAGGAGTTTTAGTTATTAATTCTTTTTCCTCAAGTATTTTTATAATTCTTGTAATGTTCGGTCTGTCTTTAAGAGTAAGAGCTCCAATTTGTCTTTGATATAAACCGTCATGGTCTAAGATTGCTGTTAAAACTGTAAATTGTTCAGGTGTGATAGGAAATTCTGCTTTGCTGAATTTTTGGTTAGCAATAGCGCGTACCATTTTCCCTACACGTACTAATTTCATTCCGATTCTACTTTTTAATAAATTAATCTTGTCCATGATTTTTCTTTGTGTTATTATGATAACACAAAGAAATTCAAAAGGAAATATAAAATATGAAAAATTTTAAAATATTATTAACCCTGTTTATTTTGCTGTGTACTTTCAACGTTGCAGCAGAAGCAAGAACAAAGAAAAATACCCCGGATTATAGAATGGAATATTTAAATATTAATTGGTGGGAAAAATATAAAGATCCTGTTTTGACAGATTATATTACAACTGCTTTCAAAAATAATCAGGATTTAAAAATTGCAACACTTAATGTTAAACAATCCGAACAAGTTGTTAAAATGGCTTTTGCAGGTCAGTTACCTCAATTAGGTTTTCAAGGAGATTTATTCCGTGATTTTACATCTTCAACTGTCAAGTTCGGTGATGTTGTAATCCCTGATTACAAACAGAGCAATTTCTTCTTACCTTTGACAATGAGTTACGAAATTGATATCTGGGGTGAAAATTATTTGAAGACCAAGGCTATTAAAAAGCAACTTGAAATTGTTAAACAAAATGAAAGAGCTTCTTATATTTCATTGACATCTGCAGTTGCTGCTCAATATTTTAATCTTATTAAATTTGACCAGTTGATTAAGGATCAGCAAGCTCTTGTAAAACTTCAAAGTGAAATTGTTCATCTTGAAGAAATAAAATATAAAAACGGTTTGTGTCCGGTTACTGAATTAATGGATGAAAAACAACTTTTAACTCAGTTAAAATCTGAATTAAATGTTTATGTTGATAAAAGATTAATTATTGCAAGAGAATTAGGTGTTTTGACAGGTTTGAGAGAAAAAGATTTGTCAGAAATGGCAAGATCAGATTACTCAAAAATAGCTTTGTTACCATTGCCTGATGCTATTAATGCTGAGGTTATTCAATACAGACCTGATTATTTAAAAGCTGAAGATTATATTGAAAAAATCGGTATTGATGCAAAAGTTGCAAGACGTGATTTCTTACCAAAATTTGTTTTATACGGTCAGGTTGGTTTCAGTTCTTATAATTTAAATAACGTATTTGGTAGTCACACATTCAAGTCATTAGCAGGGGTTATGCCTTCATTAGACTTGTTTACAGGTGGTGCTAAAATGGCTCGTTTGAGATGGACAAAACTTGAGTTAGAAAAAGCTCAACAAATGTATGAAAAAACTATTTTAACATCAATTCAAGAAGTTAATGATTCTCTTGGTGGTGCAAAAACTAGAGAAGCAAATTATAAGGAAAGTGTAAAACGTTATAATCTTGAAAATGAAAAATATGCTTTAGCTGATAAGAAGTTTAATATTGGTGCTAAATCTAATCTTGATTTAATGAAAGATACTGAAAGGTTGTTAGTTGCTGACAAAGATAAAGTTAGCTGCCAAGTAAATTACTTATTATCAACATTGGATATTTATAAAGCAGTTGGCGGAAAAGATTTCACAACAATCAACGATAATTTATAAATTAACCTGATATATAACACATAAGTATAATTCTTTTTGTATAAAAAAATGTTTAAATTTTTATATGAAAAGAATTTTTTTTATATTATTAACAATATTATTTACTCAAATTACTTGTTATTCTGAAGAAATTCATTTTGATAATGAAGTTTATAAGTTAAAATACAGTGCTATTGCTCCTCAAACAAACGGTTACGGGAATGAATATTTTAGGAATTCCGAAAATGTTGGTAACTGGGTAAAAATGATTGGAGTATATTATTATCCGGATGTTTCTAACCCTATAAAATATGCTGAGGATTTTGATAAAACTGTTGAAAATACAGAAAACAGTGTGCTTTTAAAATTGATAGAAAATAAAAAGGCTGATAAAGCAGCAATAAGTTTTTTAGTCAACGGTTGTGAAAATGCTAAGAAATATTTCGAATATGATATATATAGATTTGAAAAAAATCCTAATAAAGGCATGATGGTCTTAAAGTATGCTGTGAAGCACTACTTCACTAATGACACTGAGATAAAAAAAATTGCAGAAAATATTAAAAAAAATAATGATAAATATCTGGAAACTATTATTACAAGTGCAATTCCGCTACTTGTTGAGAAAGATGTTCTTATTCGTGAATAAGAAGTCAATCTTATTGACATCTTTATTGCCAAACTTTATTATTTTATTATGGTAGTAGAAGATTCAACCAGAGTAAAAGATTATTTGAATAAGACAAAACTTCCGTATTTGGATTATGTAATAAATCCTTATGTTGGTTGTCCTAATAAATGTTTGTATTGTTATGCGTCTTATATGTCAAGTTTCAGTAAACATTCAGAGGCTTGGGGGGAATTTATTGACGTAAAACGTACAAGCAAAAAAATTAATACGTTTAAAATTAAAAATAAAAAAGTAATGATTAGTACTGTTACGGATCCGTATAATTCTTGTGAGGAAAAATATGAAATTACAAGGATGATTATGGATCAGTTGGTCAAGTCAGAAGCTTTTATTTCTGTTGTTACAAAGTCAAAATTAGTTCTTAGAGATATTGATTTGTTAAAACAGATGAAACATGTTGAAGTTGTAATATCTATTTGTTTATTAGATGAAAATTTAAAGTTAAAATTAGAGCCTTATTCTTCATCAATAAAAGAAAGACTTGAAACTTTAAAAGAATTAAAGCAAAATAATATAAAGACGATAGTCTTTATTTCTCCTATAATTCCAGAAATAACAGATTATAAAAAGATAATAGAAGAAACAAAAGATTATACGGATGAATACTGGTTCGATAAATTAAATCTTAGAAATAGTTTTAAAACAAATATGTTTAATTTTATTGGAGAAGAATTCCCAATATATAAAACATTATATGACGATATTTATAATAAAAAAGATTCGAAATACTTTACTGATTTATCTGAGGATATTTCAAAATACTGTAAATTAAATGGTATAACTTACAAAGATTTTTCTGCCGGCACATAAATTGCTTCTTGACAAATAAAATAATAAATCTTTTGCCGGCTTTTCCTAAAATTAAATGACATTGATAATTTTTAAAGTTATCAATGTCATTTTTTATATCATAATATTATTTAGAGATTTTTTGTTGTTTTTTATTTTTGTTATCAGATGTTTTTATTATTCCGTAAATTGCTCCTGCAAGAGTAGTTAAGGTTGTGCCAAACCATAGAATTTTTGAAGATTTTGAAGAATTTTTTTCTGCTTTTGTGATACTTGCAACTTTATTATTAATATTGTCGGTTGTTTTTATAGCTTCAGGTTCTTTTTCAACAAGGATATCTCTAAATTTAACAATTCTTGAATATAAATCAGGGTTTGATTTATCGTAACCTTTGGCTTTAAAAACTTTTTCCAATGCATCCATTATATTAAATCCGAAACCATCATGGAGTGAATTTTGATATATTGTTTTGTAATCTGTGCTTACACGTCTTCTGAAATTTGTTTTAGAATTTGGTTTGTGTTCGTTATATCTTTCTTCTTTTCCGAGTACATCCATAAAGAAATAATGAATGTTTTTGGCACTCATAATTTCTGCAAATTTTGCTTTTGAATAGGTTGCAGGATCATCTAAATCTTTAGGCGAAATTTTTAGAATTCTTGATAGCGCATCAATTGAACCAGGTTTGTGATTTTGATTGTTTGCTGCATAATCAGGTATTCCTTTAGCAATTTGTTTTAGCGGTTGATGATCGTGGTTGCCGGGGCCTATTGAGAATGTATCTCTATCCCATTTGAAGTGATTGCTAAACGCATCATTGCTCCCCCAATTATTATTCATATAAACTGTTGAATAGGATTTTACTCTGTTTTTTAAAGGTTCAATAAGCTCATTTGAATATGGCTTAAACGGAGAAAATTCTTCAGGACCTGCTTCTGTTTCATAAATAAGATTTTTGAGATCAAAATTTTCGCCTTTTACTTCTTTTACCCATTTGTCAATATTATCTGCAAGTTGATTCTCAAGGTGTTTTTTATTATGTTGAAAAACTTTGTTTTCTCCATGTGGAGTCATTATAGGGGTGATGTAGTTCCAACCGACATCAAATCTTATTACATCATAGCGTCTTGCCATAAGTTGAACTTTAGTTTTGAAAAGTTTGTAGGCATCGCTTGATTCATCTAAAATTGTATCGTAATCCAGTGTTGGAATCCCCCAGGACGGAAGTCCTGTGTTGTAACCTTTTTTAAACGCTTTTGGGAAAGCATTAACCTCATCGGTTGTAAAATTGATAGGACAATCTCCACACAATTTTATGCCCCTGTCATTAAGTAGTTTTTTGCCTTCTGACAGATGTTCTTCTGCAATGAATTGTTTAAATTTAAAAAATTCCTGATCAGGTTCTTTTTCCCTTGGAAAATTTAGCCAGAATTCATTATCTTTTATAAACTTGTTGTATTTTTGTTTAAGTGGTGTGTTTTCATCAAGATTTTTAAATCTTTCGTGCGCTTTTTTCAATATATTGTCTTGTGTACTTCCGCTTTCCATTGTGTTTTCGCAGTTTATAAAATCTTTTTTATCGCTTTTGGTGTTTGCTTTTACTATTTCTTGAAATTCATCTTTGGTTAGGAGGTTATTGTATCTGTCCTGAGTCAAAAGTGACGGGTCAATATTTTGATCTCCGAGTGCAAGTGCTGATGCTTCATAGCTGCAGAAAAAATCTTTGTATTTATGAATTTGACCTGATGGAAGATCTTTTACAATGTTAAAGCCAAGGTATGTGTGCATGTAATCTATAAAATTGATACCTTCTTTTGATGTTAGATGTCCTATGCCAGTGTCGTTTGCTTCTGATACAGGAAGGCTTGTTAACGGAATTATAAAAGCTGATTTGCCTGTTTGTCCCGTAATTTGTTTTGCTTCTTTTAATGTTTTTGTGTATTCATCTATTTCATTTTCTCTGAGAGAACGCCCAAATGCTAGATTGGAACTTATTTTTCTGACCTGCATGAATATTTAAAACTCCTGTTACTATGGTATATTTATGCAAAAAACGTAAATAAATAATGTTGTTATTAATTATATATTTTATGTTACCATAAAATATATAATTAGATTTAAACAAATATAAATAAGGGGAATTTATTATGAAAGTTTTATTGTTTAACGGAAGCTCAAATGAACATGGCTGTACTTATACAGCATTGAATGAAGTTGCATCAACATTGCAAAAAAACGGTATTGAAACAGAAATTATACAAGTTGGAAAAAATCCGATAAGAGATTGTATCGGATGTGGCGGTTGTCGAAAACTTGGCGGAAAATGTGTTTTTAAAGACGATATTGTAAATGAAGTTATTGAAAAAGCGAAAGATGCTGACGGATTTGTTTTCGGCTCTCCTGTATATTATGCTCACCCAAGCGGAAGATTATTATCATTTATGGACAGAGTTTTTTATGCAGGGAATTCAAATTTTGCATTTAAACCTGCTGCTGCAGTTGTTTCTGCAAGACGTGCCGGAACTACTGCTTCTTTAGATGTGATTACAAAACATTTTACAATCTGCAATATGCCTGTTGTATCTTCTTGTTATTGGCCAATGGTTCATGGTGCTCAAAATTCTGCTGAGCAGGCTAAGCAAGATTTAGAAGGAATGCAGATAATGCGTACTTTAGGGAATAATATGGCTTGGATTTTAAAATGTATTGAAGCCGGTAAAAATGCAGGAATTAACCGTCCGACAGGGGAAGATAGAATTTATACAAATTTTATCCGCTAAGCTTTTAAGGCTCTTAAAGAATTTAATACTGCAAGTAGTGCAACTCCGGTGTCAGCAAATACAGCTCCCCACATTGTGATAATTCCAAATGCACCGAGAATTAAGAATAATGCTTTGATGCCGAGTGCAAAAATTATATTTTGTTTTACAATACTCATTGTCTTTTGGGCGATGAGTATTGCTTTTGTAATTTTAGAAGGTTTGTCATCCATAATAACTGCATCAGCAGCTTCAATTGCCGCATCTGAACCTAAACCGCCCATAGCAATACCGATATCGGCTCTTGTTAAGACAGGTGCATCGTTTATTCCGTCACCTACAAATATTATGCTTTTGTTTTTGTCTTTGTTTTCTATAAGTTTTTCTAATTCTTCAACTTTTTGTGCAGGTAAAAGTTCTGAAAATACTTTTTTTACACCAAGTTCTTGGGCAACATGTTCTGCTGTTGATTTGGAATCTCCTGTTAGCATTACTGTTTGTTTTGCAATTTTATTTAATTCGGTAATTGCTGATTTTGAATCTTCTTTTATCTCATCAGAAATTACTATATAGCCGATAAATTTTTTGTTTCTTGCAGCGTAAACTATTGTGCCTGATGTTTGTGCTTTTTTGTATTCGATGTTAAACATATCCATAAGGCTTGCATTCCCTGCAAGAATTTCTTCTCCGTCTATCTCTGCTTTTACGCCTTTGCCTGCAATTTCTTCAATATTTTTTACGGATGTTTCATCAATTTCTTTTGAATAAGCTTGTTTCAAAGACATTGCAATCGGGTGGCTTGAATAATTTTCAGCTTTTGCACAAACTTCAAGAAGTTTTTCATCGGTTGTATCTATTGGGTGAAGCTCTGTTACCTTAAATGTCCCTTTTGTTAAGGTTCCTGTTTTGTCAAATACAACTGAATCAGGTTTTGCAAGTCCTTCAAGATAACATGCACCTTTTATTAAAATTCCGGCTTTTGATGCACCGCCGATACCTGCAAAAAATCCTAATGGAACAGATATTACAAGTGCACAAGGACAAGATATTACAAGAAATGTTAATGCTCTTTGAAGCCATATTCCAAATTCAGCATGCAACAAAATTGGAGGAACTATTGCAAGTAAAAGTGCACCAAATACTACTGCAGGAGTGTAATATCTTGCAAATTTTGTTATGAAATTTTCGGTTTTAGCTTTTTTAGAACTTGCATGTTCTACAAGTTCAAGAATTTTTGATACAGTTGATTCTTTAAACTCTTTTTCTACTTTTATTTTCAAAAGTCCGTTTGTATTAATGCAGCCGCTAATAGCTTGAGAACCTGCATTCAATTCTCTAGGAACAGATTCTCCTGTTAGAGCTGATGTATCAACGTATGCGTGACCATCTGTTACTGTACCGTCAAGAGGAATTTTTTCACCTGTTTTTACGGTAATAATATCTCCGATTTTTACATCACTTGGATTAACTTTTACTAATTTGCCGTCAACTTCAATGTTTGCGTAATCAGGTCTGATATCCATAAGTTGTGAAATTGATTTTCTTGATTTTTCAACAGCTTTATCCTGCAAAAATTCTCCGATTTGATACAATACCATAACCATTACGGCTTCAGGATATTCTTTTATTGCGAAAGCACCGACAGTTGCTATAACCATTAAGAAATTTTCATCAAAGATTTCTCCTTTTAGAATATTTTTAATAGCTTTTAGAACAATATCTCCGCCTGAAATAATGTATGCGGCAAAAAATATCAGAAATTTAATAATTCCGGATATTCCTGAAAACATAGCTATTGCAAATAAAATAACTGCAATTCCTATTTTAACAAGCTTTAATTTGTCATTTTCTTCGCATTCATCATTATGTTGGTGTTCGCACATAATATTTCTCCTTTGTTATAATTGAATAAATATTCAACTGTCTATTAATATTATAATTGAATAACTATTCAATTGTCAAGTGTATAATAACAATTTGTTACAAAAATTTGACAATTGAACAATTGTTAAACTATAATAATTATATGGAAATAAAAAGAACAGATTGCGAAGCGGTAAATCCTGATATTGTAAATAAAGTATTGCCTGATATGCCTGATTTTAGTATTTTATATGATTTGTCGGATTTTTTCAAGGTAATGGGAGATAGTACGAGAATACGACTTTTGTGGGCATTGGAGCAGGCAGGCATGTGTGTAAATGATTTGGCAGTATTGCTTGATATGACAAAGTCTGCCGTTTCTCATCAATTAAAGATATTGAGGACTGCAAAACTTGTAAAAGCCGAAAAACGCGGGAAAAATGTTTATTATTCCTTGGCTGATGAGCATGTACAAGTTGTACTTGATATGGCGTTAAATCATATAAAAGAATAATTGTACGCTTTTAGGATATTTTTGGTAAATTTATGCAAACCCTGAGTTACGGGTTAAGTGTTCCGCTTATCTTTAGGCTATTTTGAATAAGTTTTATACAACCCCTAGGTTATGGGTTAAGCGTCACGCTTATCTTTAGGTTATTTTATACAAAACCTGAGTCATTGGTTAAGCGTTCCGCTTACATTTTTTGCTTAAGCTCATTTTTGATATCGCTAAGTGGTCCGTTATTTGGCGTTCTTAGTGTATGATAGTAATTTTTGATATATGTAAACGGATATTTTGGTAACCAAGTAAATTTAATAAATATGTTTACAGTATCAGCACCTTGAGATAGCATCAATTCATCAATAGTTTGTTCATGAGCCGGTGAGATTGATGAGAATACTTTTAAGAGATAATCCGTAAATGTAACTGCTGAATATCCTGATGCCGTAATCGGATTTGTAATAAATTCGGTTACTTTAAAATTGTCATTCCCTTGTATATTTTTGACATCATCAGGCAGTTGAAGTTCACCACCTGCTATTTGTTCGATTTCGTACCATTGACCGTTATATTGTATTCTCATAATATTTGGCTTTGGCATATAAATATCATCAAATATATTATCAAGAATTACTTTTCCGTTTTTGTCACAGACGCCGTATTTATAATTCTTTTTAGTAAGGAACATTCCTCCGAAAAGGATATCAATAGATGTATATTCAGGAGGAATTAAGACCTCTCCTTTTTCGTTGTATATTGCAAAATTGTTACTGTTGCCGATTTTTAAATATTTGCCTAAAATTCTGTCTACATGTCTGTATTTAGGCTCTATAAGATAGTTGCCGTTGTTATCTATAAGTCCGTATTTATTCTTTTTCAAAACAATCCAAGAAGAATTGCCAAGTCTTATAAGCTTTTTGTATTGCGGTTCTACAATAACATTTCCTGATTTGTCTTGAAGTCCGAAAAGATTTTTTTCGTTACTGAAAACAGTTAAATCTGACATCGTCAAAGCAGGCTTTAAAGGTTCATTAACCGCAGCATTAGAATAAGCACAACCATTTAAAATTAAACATAGTAATAATATTATTAAAGTTTTCTTCATAGACACATAATAGCATAAAATATGATTTATGTTATAATTTTTTTGTGAGGGTTTGAATATATGTGGAATTTATCAAAGAAATCAAAGATTATTGTTTCGGCAGCTGCTTTGTTGGTAGTATTAGCGGCATTGCCTTTTGTAATATATTTGAAAGTTTTGCCGGCTGCGGTTTCCAATGAGCATGTTATAAATTATGTAGAAAAATTTTTGTATGATAATTGCGCTCTTAAATTGGATATAAAAAATCCGATTTTGAAAACTTCTATGGAGCCTGAAATTGAGTTTAAAGTTGATGAATTAACTTTAGCTAACAAGGGGGCTAATCTTTTAGCTGTTGATAATTTCGATACAATAATTTCATTTAAAGAAATCTTTGATAAAAATATTATTATTAAAAAACTTGGTGCTGATTATATTTTTGCAGATATAAATAAACTTATGGCACTGGCTCCGAAGTCAGAAAAGAAAAAGGAACAACAAAAAAGTGAGTGGAATTTAGACTTTTTTGATTCTCTTTTATATGTAAAAAAATCTTTATTTTTGTACAAAGTTGAACCTGAAACTTATGTGGCTTTGAGGGCTGATGATATTGAAATTGATAATACTCAAAAAGCTATGAGATATATTCATTTTAATATTACATCGTATATTAAAAAAGCCGGCAAAAAAATGTATATAAATATTGCTGACAGAAATTCTATTTATATTAAAAACAAGGCTTTGTATATTGATAAATGTATGTTAACCCTTAATAAATCCAAAATATATTTTAACGCTTATGCAGCAAGAAAGAAAAATTCATATTTAGAAGTTTTCACAGATAAAATTCTTGTTGGGGATTTATTAGAACTTGTTAATTCACAAATTATTGAAAATAATTTGAATGAACCTTTAGTATTCTTTAAAGATTTAAAGGGTGATTTTAATTTTAAAATAAGATTAACCAAAAAAGATGTAAACGGTGTTGTTAATTTAAATAAAATTTCTTGTAAATTGATACCAGTTGCAAATCTGCCTGTAATGTTGGAAAAGGGTAAGATTGTAATGACTAAAAATGACATTGTCTTAAAAGATTTTAAAGGTTATTACAACAACAAAAAAGCAAACAGTATTGAAATGGAAGGTACTGTAAAGGATTATTTGAAAACAATGGATACAAATATTGTATCTCGTGCAGTTGTTACAAATGATTTTGCAAAGAATTATTTTTCAAAATTGGTTGGTATTCCAATCACTATGATAGGTGGTTCTACAAAGACAAGATTAGACATAAAATCTATTAATAATAAAATTGATTTGGTATGGCTATTTGGTTTGAAACCAGGTCAAGATATATTGATTGATGGAACCTCTTTAACTCCTAATAAGTTTATTAGAGGCTTAATGGCTGATATGCATTATGAGGGAACATTATTTAGTATAAAATCAATTGATTATTATATAGTTCCTGACAGCTTTTCACTTGAACAAAGAAAAAATGTCAAACCTGTTGTTACTTTAGCAGGTAATATTGATGTATCTACACCAATTCCGACTGTTAAAAATTTAGGATTTAAAATTCCTAATCCTTTACCAAGTGAGTTTTTGAATGTTTTGCTAGGTCAAAAATTCTTTAAAAACGGTAAAATCGCTGGTAATATGGAATATCTTAACACCGGGAAGTATCCTTCATTAAATGGGAAACTTACTATGGATGATGTTAGAATCCCGTCTCAAAGAGTTTATTTAAAACATGGTGAAATGAATACTGCAAACGGACTTTTAAATCTTGCTGCAGATGGAAGATACAGACGTTCTGCTTATGATTTTGACGGAAGTCTTGTAAACGAAATTAAATTCCCGATTGTAGTAAAAAATATTAATTTGAGTGTAGATGATGTTGATATTGAGAAATTTATTGCATCTGCTAACAAACAAAATTCACAGGCTATACAATCAGAAAAATTTGATGTGACAGCATCTGGTGAAGCAAAAGATGATGACGATGATACTCCGACATTTGATATCGGAAACTTTATTGTTGAAAATTGCGTATTGCATGTAATTAAAGGTGCTTATAAAGATATAAAATTTGAAGATGTAAAAGCAACTCTTTCGCTTGATAAGCACAGTATATTAAATATATATTCAAACAGATTTTCAATTGCTGAAGGACATTCTTCTGCAAAGATTAATTGTGACTTGAAGAAACATAAATATAATATTGTATTGGGTATAAAAGATGTAAATTCTGATTTGATGGCAACAACTTTGTTGGCTTTGAAAAAAGAAATTACAGGTAAAGCAAGCGGTATTATTGCTTTAAATACTGACGATTCATTGAAGTTAAACGGTTCTATCAAGTTTATGGTGAAAAACGGTACAATTCAAAAAGTTGGTTTAGTTGAATATATTTTGAAATTCGCCGCTTTATTCAGAAATCCGCTTGCAATGATTAGTCCTTCGACTTTATCAGATCTTATTAATATCCCTGAAGGGAATTTCGATTTGATAAACGGAGATTTGAAAATTAAAAACAATGTTATTGAAAATATGATGATAAAATCTTCAGCACCTCAGTTGAGTTCGTTTATTGTCGGACGATATGATTTGGAAACAAGAGATGCAACATTGAGAATTTATACAAAATTCAGTAATAGAAATAAGGGATTTGGCGGATTCTTGAGAAATATTTCGCTTAACAGTTTGGCAAACAGAATGCCATTGAGCAGCAGTAATGACAGTAATTATTATGCTGCAGAATTATCACAGCTTCCTCCGATTGATGCTGATGAAAAGGATTGTCAAATCTTCTTGACAAAGGTTGACGGTGATGTTGAACATAATAACTTTATTTCTTCTTTGAAGAAAATTAAATAGGATATTTTAAAAGTTAATTCAACAACATAATTCCAAAGTTCAAGTATGTTGCAAAACCTACCCATAAAAGATATGGGATAAGAAGGTAGCTCGCAGGTTTTGAAATTTTATAAAATGAATATATTGTCAAAATAATAAATATTAAAAGCAATATTATTATAATGAGGCTTAATTTGATATTTTGAAGATAGAAAAATGCAGGACTCCAACTGAAATTTAATAAAAGTTGGATTAGGAAAAATCCTATTCCTGCTTTTTTATTTTTATCAGTTTTTGCAAACATAAAGATAAAAAATGATAAAAATATTAGAAAATACATAACTCCCCATACCGGCGCAAAGATATATGATGGCGGGTTAAGTAATGGTTTATTTAATTCGTTGTACCAAGTGAGATCCATATTTTTATTATTTGTCTATGAGATTAGATTTTCATTAGCCGAAATGTTATATTTTAAATATAATAATTGTAAATACATATTAAGATTTTGAAGTTTTTAATCTTGACTGAGAGTGTACTCTCAAATATACAATATAATTGTAAATATATAAAAAGGAGGCTTTATAAAGATGATTTTAGACAAAGTTAATACCCCTGATGATTTGAAAAAATTGTCATTAGACGAAATGAATTATTTAGCTGATGAAATCAGAGAATTAATTATAAAAAAAGTAAATGCAACAGGTGGGCACATGGCGCCTAATTTAGGTATTATAGAAGCTACTATTGCAATGCATTATGTTTTTAATTCTCCTGTTGATAAAATCGTTTTTGATGTATCTCATCAATGTTATCCGCATAAAATTTTGACAGGAAGAAAAGAAGGTTTTACTGATCCTGACAAATATTTAAAATATACAGGTTATACTGCGCCTGAAGAAAGTGAACATGATTTATTTAAAGTCGGTCACACATCAACTGCAGCAAGTTTGGCAACAGGGCTTGCAAAAGCAAGAGATTTAAAAGGCGAAAAGTCTAATGTAATAGCTATTGTTGGTGATGGATCTTTAAGCGGTGGTGAAGCTCTTGAAGGCTTGGATAATGCTGCGGCTCTTGGTAGCAATATTATTATTGTTATTAATGATAATGATATGTCTATTGCAGAAAACCATGGCGGTATTTATCAAAACTTGAAACTCTTAAGAGATACAAAAGGTCAAGCTGAATGCAATTTGTTTAAGGCTATGGGATTTGACTATTTGTATGTAGATGAAGGTAATAATATTGAAAAAATGATTGAAGCCTTCAAAAAAGTAAAAGATGTTTCTCATCCGACTGTATTGCATATAAAAACTTTGAAAGGTCATGGTTTGGCAGTTGCAGAAGAAAATAAAGAAGCTTTCCACTGGATTATGCCTGGGGTTTTAGACGAAAAACCTGAAAATGCTCAAAATACAGTAGTTGAAGATTATTGTTCATTAACAAAAGATTTTATAATGCAAAAAATTAAAGAAGATAAAACAACTGTTGTTGTAAATGCTGCAACTCCTGGTGTATTTGGATTTGACCCTGAATTTAGAAAGAAATTGGGCGTTCATTATACAGATGTCGGTATTGCGGAAGAACATGCGGTTGCTTATTCCTCAGCTCTTGCAAAAGCTGGCGCAAAACCTATTTTGACAATTATGAGTTCATTTGTTCAAAGAACTTATGATCAGCTTTCTCAGGATTTGTGCTTGAATAAATCTCCGCTTGTAATTCTTGTTTATTGGGGCGGAATTTCTGATGCTGATGCAACTCACCTTTGTTCTTTTGATATGTCAATGATGGGTAATATTCCAAATCTTACATATCTTTGCCCTGTTAATAAGGAAGAATATCTTGCGATGTTAGAGTATGCTTATGCGCAAAACGAAGGGCCTGTTGTTATTAGAGTCCCTGCTTGCCAGTTAGAATCTTGCGGATGCGAAGATAAAACTGATTATTCAATTTCAAACAAATTTAAAGTTGTTGAAAATGGTGAAAAAATAGCATTGTTAGGACTTGGCAATTTCTTTAATCTTGCAAAAGATGTTAAAAAAGAAATTCAAAGCAAGCTTAATATAAATGCTACTTTGATTAATCCAAAATTTATTTCAGGTATTGATAAAGAACTTTTGGAAAGTTTAAAATCTAATCACCAAATTGTTGTAACTTTGGAAGATGGAATTTTAGACGGCGGCTTTGGTGAAAAAATTTCTCGATTCTATGGAAATTCTGATATGAAAGTATTGAATTACGGTGCAATCAAGGAATTTACAGACAGAGAACCGATGAATTCTTTATATGACCGTTATAGATTGAAAAAAGAATTGATTTTAGATGATATCAAAAGTCTTTTAAAATAGTTTGTTATCTTCAATTTGAAATAAATAAAAGCCCTTTGCATAAAATATGTGAGGGCTTTATTTATTCCTTTGGAGCTGCTATCAACTAATGATTATTTATGGTAAAATGTATTTGGAGGGTTTATGTACACTGTAAAAGAAGTTGCTGAAAAAATGGATGTATCTGAACACACTTTGCGTTTTTGGGCAAAATGCGGATTTTTTCCTTTTGTTAAAAGAGATAAAAACAATATAAGGATGTTTTCGGATAACGATTTGGAATGGGTAAAAATCGTAAAATGTTTGCGTTCTGTCGGAACGGAAAATAAAGCTATAAAAAAATATATAGATCTTTGCATAGTCGGAGATTCTACTGTAAAAGAGCGTTACGATATTATTCACAAAACAAAATTAAAGGCTCTAAAACAGATGGAGGAATGCAAAAAGCAAATTGATGTTTTGGAGTTTAAAGAGGGTTTTTATCAAAACCTTATAAAAAATAATCTTAAAGATACTTGGAATCCTATGAATAAATTGGATTTAGAAAATACGGCAATATAATAACGAAATTTTTGCAGGTGTGGATTGGAAGATTTTTCTAAAAAAGAAATTATTGATTTGTTAAAAGATGACAGCCAAAATGAATGGTTGTTTTCACTTGCAGATAAAATTCGTAAGGAATATGTCGGTGATGAAGTTCATTTGAGAGGGCTTATTGAATTTTCAAATATTTGCAAATGTACTTGCAAATATTGCGGACTGCGTTATGAAAATAGCGAAGTTGAAAGATATAGAATTTCAACACCTTCTATACTTTCTACTGCTAAAAAGGCTTGTGCTGCAGGGTATAAAACGATAGTGCTTCAATCTGGCGAAGATAGATTTTTCTCTCAAAAGGTTATGTGTGAAATAATTGAGGAGATAAAAAAACTTGATGTAGCTCTAACATTAAGTATCGGAGAAAGAAGCTTTGATGATTATAAAGCCTTTAAAGAAAGCGGAGCTGACAGGTATCTTATTAGAATTGAAACTACTGATAAAAATTTGTATAAAGAAATGCACCCAAATATGAGTTTTGAAAATCGTGTGCGTTGTTTAAAGGATTTGAAAACATTAGGATATGAGGTCGGAACAGGTTGTCTTGTCGGATTGCCTTCTCAAACAATTGAATCTTTAGCAGGTGATATTTTATTTTTTAAAGAAATTAATGCTGATATGATTGGAATAGGACCTTTTATTGCTCATCCTCAAACCCCTTTGAAAAATTGTGCTAATGGAGATTTAACTCTTTCTCTTAAGGTTATGGCATTGACAAGGATTATGTTGAAAAACATAAATATTCCTGCAACAACAGCAATGGAAACTTTAAACCCTGATGGAAGATTAATAGCTCTTCAGAGTGGTGCAAATGTTATAATGCCAAATGTTACGGATGTAAATTATTGTGAAAAATATGACATTTATCCTAACAAAGCGCATTTAGATGATGATATTTTGCATTCTCGAAAAATCGTTGAGGATAAATTGAAAACAATTGGCAGAACAGTGGCAAAAGATTACGGCTTTAGACGGAAATAAGTATAATAAATTAATAAAAAAATTCCCCGCAAAAAAAAATAAGCCGATAAAGGGACTTGAACCCTTGACCTACTCATTACGAATGAGTTGCTCTACCAACTGAGCTACATCGGCTTACGAAAATATTATACCTGCTATTTAAAGCAACTGTCAATCATTCTATATGAGTATAAAAAAAGAGATTATTTTTATAATAATCTCTTTAATCTATATAATTTTTTTTAAATTAAATTACGTTATTCACAGTTTTATTTTTTGCAAAACTTTCAACACATTCCAATATTGTTGTAGCATATTCTTTGTGTTTGTTAAAGAATATGTGCGAAGCTTGTGGAATTACAATCACTTTGTTTTCTTTTGCGAACTTGCAGTATGAATTAATTTTTTCCATAAATAGTTTTGCATCTCCACCAGCCATACTGTCTTTTTCTCCTATTACAAAGGCTCCCGGAATTTTTATTTGAGAAAGAGAATTTGTTTCCCCATCATTACTTAGCACAGGACAATTCTTAAGGTTATATGCGTTATAAAATGACAAAAGTGTTTCGGCGCACATTGGTGAAAATCCGCCAAATACAAAAGGTAATATATCTTTTCCTCTACCTTCTTCAACAAATTTTTGTGCTGTTTTTAAATACATATCTTTTTCTTCAATAAGATTCCACCAGTAACTCAAATCAACTGGTGCGCTTACTATAAAATTATCAACTAAATTGTCAGAAGTATTGCCAAGATAATTTATAATTTTGTTTGAACCAAGTGAATGTCCTGCAAGTATTATATTTTTAAATCCAAGTTCTTTTGCGTATTTTACGTAGCTTTCCACATCTTCGAAAACCAGACTGAAGTCATCAAATACAACTCCTGTGTATAATTGAGTGTGATTTTTTAAATCAGAATATGCAATCATTGAAAAAGCATCCATTGCATGACCCGCTATACAGGCAATATTGTTTGCGCTTAGCAATTCTCCTGTCGCGGGAAGTAAATCGTTTTGAAATACGTTACTGCATATCCCACTCATTATTATAACAACGGTATTCATTGTATTATCGCCCCACATAGCACCTTTCAATTCTAGTCCTCTTGGGGTGTTTACTCTTATTATTTCCATATTATCAGCCTCCTTTTTATATTATTTACGATTATTTTAAAATAGCAAATACTTATAATACATACTTAATTATACTTGACAGGCATAGCTAAAAGATTGTATTATGGAATGAAAAAATAAGGTTTAAAATATGGAATTTCGTGTATTAAGATATTTTTTAACTGTTGCAAGAGAAGGTTCAATTACAGGTGCTGCTAATTCCCTCCATTTAACTCAGCCTACATTGTCTCGTCAGCTTCAGGATTTGGAAAAAGAGCTAGGTCAAACTTTGTTGATAAGAGGAAAACATAAAATAACTCTTACTCCTGAGGGAATGATTTTGAGAAAGCGTGCTGAAGAAATTGTTGATATGGTTGAAAAAACGGAGGCTGAATTTAACTCAATAAGTGATGTAATCGGGGGTGATATTTATATTGGAAGCGGGGAAACCGATTCTATGAAATATATTGCTCGTGTTATGAAAGATATTCAACAGGAATATCCGAATGTAAAATTCCACGTATATAGCGGCAATGCAGAAGATGTAATTGAAAAACTTGATAAAGGACTTTTGGATTTTGGGGTTTTAATTCAACCGATTGATTTGTCAAAGTATGATAATATAACTTTACCTGAAAAAGATTTGTGGGGCGTTTTGATGTTAAAAAGCAGTCCTTTAGCAAAAAAAGAATTTGTAACTCTTGAAGATTTGGCATCAGTTCCTATTCTTGCATCAAGGCAAATGTCGAAAAAATATTCTGCAGAAAGCGGTTTTTTAGATTGGTTTGGTGATGCTTTTGAACATTTGAATATCGCAGTTACTTATAATCTTGTTTATAATGCTGCAATAATGGTTAAAGCAGGTATCGGATATGCCGTTACTCTTGATAAACTTGTTAATACGACAGGTGACAGTGATTTATGTTTTAGACCGCTGAAGCCTAAATTAGAATCAGGATTAGATATCGTGTGGAAAAAGTATCAGGTATTTTCGCCTGCTGCAAAGTTGTTTTTGGATAAATTATCAGAGTCATTACAAAAAGGAAATTAATATCTTATTATGGATAGTTTTATAGATAAAATTTTTAGAAATAAAACTTTTGATAAAGCAAAAATGTTGGAATTCGGATTTAAACCTTGTAGTAGTGGGTTTGAATATGTTACCAAAATTCTTGATGGGCAGTTTGAGCTAAATTTATTTGTTAAAGATTTAAAAAGTATAGAAACAAAACTTACTGATGTTTTATCAAATGATTTATATACATTGCATTTGATAGAAGATGCCGCAGGAACTTTTGTCGGAGAAGTTAGAAAAGCTTATGAATATGTTTTAAATAATATAGCTTTTAAATGTTGTAATGACACATATTTTATGTCTGAGCAGGCAAATAGGCTAAGTTATTTGATTAAGGAAAAATATGATAATACGCCTGAATTTTTATGGGAAAAATTTCCGGGTTTTGGAGTCTTTAGAAATTCCAAAAGTGAAAAATGGTATGGCTTGATATCTCAAGTTGATTTTTCAAAATTGGACAAAAATAAAAAAGGTAAAATAGAAATTTTGAATATAAAACTTGATAAAGATAAAGTTATTGAATATCAAAATTTTGATGGGTTTTATCCTGCATATCACATGAATAAAAAAAGTTGGATTACAGTTGTTTTGGATAGCAAAATTCCTGATTCAAAATTGATGGAATTGATTGATGAAAGTTATCTTTTGTCTTGTAAAAAATAATTTTTGTAAAAAATGAGGAAAATAAAAATATTTCCCTCAAAATTCTTTAATAATTTATACCCCATGGTTATGGCAATGATGGTGGCCGTGGCAATGGCTATGTTCACCGCCACATGAATTTTCGCCTGTTACAAGTGTTGAATTTAAAAATGAATTAACAACATCTTTAATCTCAAGTTCAGGGCAGCCTGCAACAACTTTAACCCCGTTTTGGTTAAATATTGCAATTGGTCTTGCTCCCATTCCGCCTGCAAGTACAATATTTGCGCCTTGTTCCGAAATCCAGCTTGCACTTTGGCAGCTAACTCCTTCTTCAGGAACTTTGTTTTCTATATTCAAAATCTCTTTTGTATCAGGATTTACATCTACAAATGTGAAAGATTCACAGTGCCCGAAATGTGCGCATAATTTTCCGTCTGCTGTTGGTATTGCAATTTTCATAATTTGTCCTCCTTTTAATTTTTCTATATTTGTTTGAAGCAGTATGGCACTTTCGAGTGCTTCTGTTTCTGTTATATTATGTAAATTTGCATATTCTCGTAAAATGTTTAAGATGTTTTCATTAATTCTTCTGTTAAATGGAACTTTTTTTAAGCAAGTTCTTTTTCTGCCTGCATTAAGTCGTTTGCCGCCCCATTGATTTTTTGGACAATTAAATTCTCCATCAAATTTACAAAATTTTTCCATAGGTTGATTGTAGAATATATATTTGAATTTGTCAATACATTTTCAAGTTTGTAAAAATTAAAAAACAAAACGAAACGGCCAAAATTTATTAATCTTGACCGTTTTTTATATTTGGGGTTGTATATTGTTTCTTTTTATGATTTAGATGAACTTCCGGTTAGTAAGCTGATTACAAGGCCTGCTGCAGCTGCAATTCCACCGTATTTTAATGCCTTATTCCATTTGAAGGATTTAAAAGCTTCTTTTATTTCTTTAGATGCGCCTTCCTTCAAGGCTTTTTTAGATTCATCCAAGTTTTCTTTTATGGCATCAGAACATCCGGATTTAAGAGAATCTATATATTCTTTTTTAGTATCAATACGTCCTTGGTATAGGTTGAGAAGATGTTCTTTTGTTCCATGTTTTGCAGCTAATTTTTCAGCTTTTGCTGCGATTTCTTCTTTGGAACCTTTTAGTTTAAAAGTTTCTGCGTTATCAATAAAGAATTTTTTCAAATCTTCTACTTTTGCATCTTTTGGTAATGCCTCAATTTTTGTTTTGATAGCTTCAAATCTTTTTAATTGATTTGCATTATGTTCAATAGAGAATGTATTATTTACAGCTTTGTTACTTTGTTCTGCAATCTTTTTGATATCGATTTTATCTAATTCAGGTTTAGCAAGTTCTACTGCTGCTTTTGCATCTGCTGGTGTTTTTATATTATCAGGAAGTAATTTTCTTACATCTTCCGGTAAGTCTTCAAGTTTTTCTACATTTGCAAGTTTTTTGATTGCATTGTATTGCTTTCCATCTTTAATGCCTAAAGTATCAAAAGTTGCTTTTGCTTTTTGTTCATATAATTCTTTAGCTATTTCTAATTTCCCTTTTTTAACCAATGTTTTATTCATACTTTTAATAAGATTTTCATCAACTTTACCGTCTTTTATCGGGTTTGTTCCAAAGAAATAAACACCTGCGCCTGTGCCTAGACCTGCTATTGTTCCAAGTTTTACAGCAGAACCAAGTCCGGAGCCGTTACTTTTTTCGAAAGTATCAATTTGCGGTTGTTGATAACCTTGAAATACAGGTTGTCCTAGAGTTGGCATTTGTGCAAAGTATTGTTGAGCTAAAAAATCATCGTTGTTTGCTGTAGCATTCAAATTGTTGCTATACATATTTGAACCATATAAATTAGTACCATATAAATTAGCACCGTATAAATTTGAAATTTCCCCAGTCATAACCTAACCTTTCAATAAATTTTAAATAACCTAACCTTGTATATATAAAAAATTTTTGTTAGAAAAAATTGCTTTTTATAGAAAAAGTCGGTTAACAATTCGTTACAAAGTTATGGACGTAAATAATTTTTCAAATTCGGGGAATGATATTCCAACCCATTCAAAACTATTAATTGATAAAGGTTTTGAACAAATCAAACCTGCTACATACAAGCTCATAGCAAGTCTGTGATCATGATATGTTTCAACTTCTACACCGCCATTGAGAGATTTTTTGCCGTTAATAATAAATCCGTCAGGAGTTTCTTCAATATCTGCTCCGATTTTTTTCAATTCTGTAACGACAGCTTTAATCCTGTCAGATTCCTTGTTTCTTAAATCCTGAGCATCTTTAACAATTGTTGTTCCATTCGCCTGTGTTGCTAAAACTGCTATTACAGGAAGTTCGTCTATAAGTCTTGGGATTATTTCGCCTTCAATAGTGCAGGAATGTAATTCGGAATAAGAAATTTGAATATCTCCGACATCTTCGCCTGAAATATTCTTTTTATCAAGAATTTCTATATTTCCACCCATTTTTTCAGCGACTTCTAAAATCCCTGTTCTTGTCGGGTTAAGTCCTACATTTTTCAATATTATTTTAGAATTTGGAACGATTAATCCTGCAACAATAAAATATGCTGCGGATGATATATCTCCGCAAATTTCAATAGTTTTTGGTTCAAGCTCTGATTCTTCTATTGTAACAGTTGTATTATTAACGGTTATATTTGCCCCCATGTATTTAAGCATTATTTCTGTATGGTTTCTTGACACATAAGGTTCTGTAAAGGTTGTTTGTCCGTCAATATTAAGCCCTGCCAATAATATGCAAGATTTTACCTGAGCAGAAGCAAGTTTTGAAATATAATTAATCGGTTTTAATTCTTGTCCATAAATTTTTAACGGGGCTTTGAATTCATTAGATTCTATTTTAGCTCCCATAAGTGATAGTGGTTCAATTACTCTTTTCATTGGTCGTTTTGAAAGACTTTCATCTCCGATTAATGTAGAATTAAAATTCTGTCCTGCAAGAATGCCTGACATAAGGCGCATTGTAGTGCCTGAGTTTCCGCAATCAAGTGGAAGTTGCGGGGCTGATAATATGCCTTTTGATTTTACAATTAAGTCATCATTTATAAATTCAGCATCAATTCCTAAGGCTTTACAAACATTAAGAGATGAATGTGGGTCTTGCCCGTTTGAAAAATTTTTAATTACAGATTTACCCTTAGCAAGTGAGGTAAACATAATTGCTCTATGTGAAATTGATTTGTCAGAAGGAATTGTTACAGTTCCTTTAAGCCCTTTATTTGCGCTATTTATAATTTTTTGCATAAAATAATTTTAGCATAAAAGAAATGTTTGTGATAGTATAAGCATACTAAGATTAAACAATCGCTAAAGAGGGGTGTCCGAGCGGTTTAAGGTGCAATCTTGGAAAGGTTGTGTGGGAGCAATTCCACCGTGGGTTCGAATCCCATCCCCTCTGATTTTAAATATTTTTGGTTTAAAATCTCAACATTGAAAGGGGTAATGATGAAAATTTTTTCGGACTATTTTTCTAAGGCAAACAGGATACAAAGACAGATTAACAAAAGAACCGCAAAGAGAATTCAAGAATATGTTAGTTGCTCAGATAAGCTTAATTCAGAACAACTTAATCGTAATTTGGATTCTATCTCAAGATATGCGAAAAGGCATTATTGTAAATTAAGTTTTTCGCCTGTAGAAGATTCTTTTGAAAATAAGATTAAAATGGATGTTTATAAAAAAGGTGTAAAAATTGTTGATGGTGATGACGGTTTGCCTGTAGTTGTAATGGATCGTGAAACTTTATCAGGTGGTGATGTATTGCCTAAATGTGATTCTGATAAAAATTTTATGGCTACCATTAGACAGATTACCCAAAAAGTAATTGGTAATGATCTAAATTGGTCTAATAAGTTATCATAATTGTAAAAAAGTTTGTATATCAGACTAAGTTTGATATATATGATAAAAGGAAAATTTATGAATGTAACGTTTAATAGTTCATCTTTAGCTTTTCGAGGCTGGGAAGTAAATGATTTGTTAAAAGGTCAACTTGATAATGAGAATGAGTTTAAAGCTCTTGCAGATGCAGCAAAAGTTGATATTAAATCCTCTAAATGTCCGGATAGTAAATATTTGCCAAATCATGATATGTATTTAACGACATCTACAAAAAAGGTAGATGAGTTTTATTATTTTGCAACAGATTGTTATATAACTCAAAAAGATACTCCTAAAAACGTAGTTTCTAAAAATTTGTTTGAATCAGCTGAAAAATCAGTTGGAAAATTGTATGGAATTCTTGCAAAGAATAATCTTGTTAACTTGAAAGAACCAAAAAAATCTCACAATATATTTAAAAAGATATTGCAAATTTTTAGAAAATAGCATCTGAATTATAACTATGCACCAGCTTTTTTAATGGTTAATTATAAAGAGATGCTGAAACAAGTTCAGCATGACAGGTGATATATGGAAAACTTTCCCAGACTATTTTTCTAAAGCAAATGTTATGTTATTATTGTCAGATTTGATAATTTAATTTACAACCTATAGAATTAAGATTTTGTAAAATAATGTTAAGAAAACGGCATTTTTTTTAAATTAAATCACTTATTATATATATATATATTTGTTAAATAAATCGAGATTGTAATTATGAAAGGAGATGCAGTATGACGGACAAGATTAATGGTAATTACCAATTGGAATATTTTAATGTAAATGGAAATAAATCAAGCCCAAAAACAGAAAAGAATATTAATATAAATTTTAATTTTATGGAAAAAACTTTAGAAGAAAAATCTTTGTCAGAAATCATGGGATTTGAAAAAAGCACAAATGATGTTCCAAAACGTCAAATAAATCCTAATGACAAACGACCTGATGTTGATGATTATATGTGGGACTGGATGTATGGTCAATTTACAAGCCCAGAAAATGGTACAAATATAGATAATATAAAAAGGAATCGTAGTATAACAACTTTTAATCTTACATCTGAAGTAACATCTGTTGGAAATTCCGGCGAAATTAACATAAATAAAAAACAAGGCAGTGTAACTGTTTGGAAAGGAAAAGATACTACAAGTATAAAAATAATATCAAATAATCCTCAAAAGAATAGTGATAATCAAACTACAAGTGTTAAAGAATATGTAGTAGATAATAAATCAGGTAAATTATTATCTGAGGGCAATTATTTAAATGGGAAAGGAATTCGATACAATTTTAGTGAAGATGGAACAGTTACAAAAGAACAAGTAGAAAATAATTTAATATCATATTAAAATAACTGTGAAAAATTACAAGTTTGTGGGTAGGGGGTTCTACCCCAACTTTTAAAACAATAGTTATTTCTTATACATAGTTTGCCTAAAATAATAAAACCAAGTGAACTAAGAAATTAAACCAAGTGATCTTTTATAAGAATTAAAGAATATGTTAGTTTGCTCTGATAAGCTTAATTCAGAACAACTTACTCGCAATTTGATTCTATCTCAAGATATGCCAAAAGGCATGATTGAATAAATCCTTTAAATGCAAGGATAGTAAATATTTGCCAAATCATGATATGTATTTAACAACATCTACAAAAAAGGTAGATGAGTTTTATTATTTTGCAACAGATTGTTATATAACTCAAAAAGATACTCCTAAAAACGTAGTTTCTAAAAATTTGTTTGAATCAGCTGAAAAATCAGTTGGAAAATTGTATGGAATTCTTGCAAAGAATAATCTTGTTAACTTGAAAGAACCAAAAAAATCTCACAATATATTTAAAAAGATATTGCAAATTTTTAGAAAATAGCATCTGAATTATAACTATGCACCAGCTTTTTTAATGGTTAATTATAAAGAGATGCTGAAACAAGTTCAGCATGACAGGTGATATATGGAAAAATTTTTGTGTAAGTATATGCAAAGTTTGCTTGACAATATTTGGGCTATATAGTATTGTGTATTAAAAATTTTTTTATCGTATAGATATGTTTTATAGCATAAATGGTTAAATATATAAAAATTATGAAAAACAAAATATATAATTATTTAAAGACTAGAGGATTATTATTTTTTGTAATTTTTATTTGTGTAAATATTATTGCAGTTTTGCCTGTTAATAATATTATTGTTGATATATTCTCTCATTTTAGATTGCAATATTTGATATTTAGTTTTTTATTTTTAGTTTTATTTATATATTTATCTTGTTTAAGCAAAAAATACATAGTTTATTGTGTAATATGTTGTGTTTTGATTTTATCTAATTTGTTTGAGATATTTCCATATATTGGAAGATATGAACATTTTAATCCAGGTAATACAATCAAACTTGCGCTATATAATGTTTTGACATCAAACAAAAGTTATGACGATTTCCTTGTCAGCGTTTCTCAAGAAAATCCTGATATTATAATTTTGCAAGAAACAGATGATATTTGGCTTGAGCATATTAAAGATTTAAAAAAAAGTTATCCATATTATATAGAACATTCAAGGTTGGATAATTTTGGAATTTCGATGTATTCTAAAATTCCCTTTACAAGTACTGATATAGAATTGTGGACAGATTTTGAAGTTCCTGTTGCAGTTGCCGATTTGCAAGTGTTTTCTAAAAATTTAAGGATATACGGAATTCATACACTTCCTCCAACTGGTAAAGATTATTTTAGAGTAAGAAATGAAATGCTAAAAAAAATAAATACAATTTCATCGCAAGATAGTTCAGACAATCTTATCTTTGCAGGTGATTTTAATACAACTATTTATTCAAATTCTTATAAAAAATATATAAAATCCACAGATTTAAACGATTGTCAAATTTTGGCTAAAAATATTAATGGAACTTGGAATGCATTATATATACCTATTTTTAGAATTTCTCTTGAACATGTATTAATTTCTCCAAAAATATTAATGAATTCTTTTAAAATCGGTAAAAATTTTGGAAGTGACCATTTACCTGTATATGTAGAATTATCTTTTTAAATATTTTATATAACTAAGTTTTATGATTTTTGTGAATTATAGAGAATTAATTCATACTTTAGTGGTTAATATATAAATTTAATGTTTATGTTATTATTTTTATATGGATAAAATGTTTTCAAATGAGATGAATGTATTAAAAGCTCTGGCTATCTTACTTGTCGTGTCAGGGCATTTGGAATTTTCTTTATTAGGAATTTTTCCGCCTTATTCTTTTCAGTTAGCTTTATTTTTCTTTATTTCAGGTTGTCTGTTTAAAGATAAATATTTGACAGATGTCGCAACATTTGTCGAAAGACGTATAAAAAGCCTTTTAGTACCATATTTTTGGTACAACTTATTTTATATGCTGGTTACAATTTTAATCGCAAAATTGACAGGAAAATTCTGGGGAATGCCTTTGAGCTTCAAGAACTTTTTTATTACTCCGTTTTTAAACGGGCATCAATTTGACTTGTCTTGCCCTTTGTGGTTTGTTACACAGTTATTTATGACAATGATTACTTTTTTATTTTTGTTTAGAGCTTTGAATGCTGTGACAAAAAATAAATTTGTACATTTAGGATTTTTCGCAATTCTCGGAGTGCTGGCAATTCCTTTTGAAAAGTGGTTTGCGGTTACTCCTTTAATGTTAATAGTTATAAGAACTATGTTTTCTATGTTTTTTGTATATTTGGGATATTTTTATACCCATTATATAAAAGATAATTATAATATTTTTACACCAAAGTGGTTTGGTATTGTGTTTGTTTTGCAATCTATACTTTGGATGTTTAACAGAGATTATGATCCTGAACATGGAATTGGCTTGAGTTATGTACTTGTTTGGGCAAGATTTGATGATCAGTTATTTGTTCCTGTTTTGACTGCTTTAACAGGTATTTGGGCTTCGTTATTTACTGTAAAAATCCTTTATCCGTTTGTTAAAGATATAAAATTTATTCAAGATATGGGAAATGTTACATATCATATTATGGCAAATCATTTGCTTGTAATGTATATAATGACTGCAATTTTTATGTGGATACATGGTATTCCGATTGCAGAACGTGCAAATCACGATATTTATTGGATTTATAACCCTGTTCAGACAACTTATTTATATTTTGTCGTAACTATGGTTGTGACAACTTATACGGGTGTAGGATTAAAGAAATTACATCAGTTAATATTTAAAAAATAAGTATATTTTAAAATTTATATACATTGCTGCTATTGTGAATGTAAAAATTACAAATTTTATAGTCATTCCGAACTTGTTTCGGAATCTATAATAAATTAAGAGCAATATATTCTATAGTTTTATAATCTCATTACCAAGTTCAAGTATTTGTGTGTGTAAATTTTTAAGTTTTGAATTTATTTCTTTATATTCATTAATGTATTTATTTTTATCATCTTTTATTTTTATCATTGTATAATTACTAAATTCAAACATATTCGTAAATAAGCCCATAAAATTAAAGTAGTTTGCTTTAAGGGTGTTTACTTGTTCTTTTAAAATTGCTAAGCAAGTATCCACAAATCCTCCTTTTTATTAGTTATGTGCCAATTGGCGGTCGACTATAGTCTCATAATTACATACATTATTTTATATGTCAAGTGATGTAAAAGAAAAGTTTGCAAAAAGATTGATATCAATACGCAAGGAAAGAAAACTCTCTCAAGAAGAGTTAGCATTGCTTTGTGGAGTTGATAGAACGTATGTTGGTAGAATTGAGAGAATGGAAAGAACTCCAAGTCTTGTTGTATTGCAAAAAATTGCTGATGGTTTAGGTATGTCACTTATAGAGTTGTTGAATTTTGATTAATATTTTTGCTGGGTTAAGCGGCACGCTTACATCTTGCCAAGACAATAAAAAGTTTATATTACAACCTGAGTGGTGGATTAAACGGCACGTTTACACTTTGCTTGGTTATAAAAAGTCTTTTGTCAAACCTGATTGGCGGGTTAAGCGGCACGCTTACATTTTGAGCCACATTGCATCATAAGCGTTTAATCTTACTGTTAATTCTTTGTTTTCTACTCTTGCACGTACCATTTTATCTGTCAGAAGATTTTTCAGGTATATATCTTTTTCTTTTTTTCCAAAATTGTCGTCTGTAAATATTACTGTTGCTTTAATTTTTTTGTTTGAAAGGTTATTTATTACAACTACTCTGTCTTTATCTGTTGCGCGAACATAGGCAAATACTTCAGGAGATTTGGTTTTTAGCTCTACAAATGAACCTCGTGAAATTACAGGGTATTGTTTTCTGACTTTTATTAGTTGTTTTACTCTTTCATATACTCTGTTGTTGTATGTGCCTTTATGATTTACCGCATCTTCAAAAGTTTTTTGCGTAATCGGACCTCTGTTTATGTCGCGGCTGTCAAAGTAGCTAAGCATTTTTACTTTATTTTTTACGTCTTTGGCATTTTTTTGTTTTGCTTCACGAATTTTTGCGCTTTTCTTAGCGTTTGCAAAATTATTTTGAATACCTATTTCATCGCCGTAATAGATAATCGGAATTCCGGGTAATGACATAAGAATTGAGAAAGCCATACCGATTCTGTCAGGGTTGTTATCTAAAAAGTTTGCCATTCTGCCTGAAACGCCAAAGCCTTTTCTGAATGCGGCACCTTTTGGTGCAAGATCTTCAAATAATATTTCTCTTGTTTTTTCGTTTACCATTTCAAGAGTAAGCTCATCGTGAACTCTTAAAAATATTGCCCAAGAAGCCGAATCAGGAATTTGCGGGGTTTGTTTGTATGCTTTCCAAAAATAGCTGTTGTCAGCGGTTACAAGAGATGCCCAAATTGCAGGCATGTATGGAAAATGGTATGCAATTTGAACTTCATCAGTTCTTGTAATTTCTTTTTCCTGACCTTTTATTGTTTCTTTGTATTTTTGTTCTGTTCCGAAATATGGAAGAATTTTATTCGGCATTTGACAAGCTTCTGCTTGAATTACTGAACGTGGTGCAACTGCTTGGATAAATGCGCTCAATATTTTTATAATTCTATGGGTTTCTTCCAAATTTTCCGCATTAGTTCCGTCTTCTTTAATCAAATACGGAATTGCATCCATTCTGAAAATATCTACCCCTTGATTTGCCCAAAATGCTATGGTTTCTAAATTGTAGTATAAAACTTTCGGGTTCTTCCAGTTTATATCAAGCTGGAACGGGTAGAATGTGTGATAAAAATAGTAATCTTTGTTGTTTATTGTTACTTTTCTATAATTGTTGTCTGTAATTTCAGGGAAAATAATTCTTCTTTTAGAAGTTTTTCCGCTTGGTTCTTTGTATTCTGCAACCCAGCCAAGTTTTGGATCTTTGTATTTTGTATATTCAGGCATTTGATCTCTTACGACAAAGTAATCAAGTTTTGAGATATCGCCTTTTAAAGCTTGTTGGAACCATTCATGCTGGTCTGAAAAGTGATTTAGAACTAAGTCTGCTTTAATTTTAAATCCTTTTTGTCTTGCAGCGGATATAAATTTTTGGAATTCAAACATTCCGCCTAAATCTTGTCTTATTCCTCTTGGGTTTCTTATATCAAAACCTGCATCTTCCATTGGTGAGTCTACAAAAGGTAAGATATAAATTGTTGTTACGCCTAATGTTTTTAAGTAATCAAGCATTTGGATATCATCTTTGAAGGTGTTGGATTTGTCTGGATTTTTTACTCCAAAGTGATTTGCGTAAAACATGTATATTACTTCATCTTTGTACCAATCTGTCGGACGGTTCAGGTCTTCTTCAATTAGAGCAGATGAGCGTTCTTCCTTTGCTTTTTTAGCTATTGCAAGAATATTTGAATATATTACTTCTACGTTTTCTTGTCCGTAAACTTTTGCTAAAGAGGTTTTTATTTCTTTTTCAAGTTTTGCCGGAATAATGGCATTTTCATCATATTGAGCAGCAACTTGTTTTTGTTGGTTTAGGTTTGCAGTTACTGCAAAAGAAGCCGGTGCTGTTGAATTGAATATAAGAAATGAAGCCAGTAATAATGCCAGTTGCTTTCTCATAAAAAATGCCTCCCTCTTTAATTATTTTCATTATTGTAGCATCCGAGTAATCTTATACAATTATCACATCAGCTAATGTAACAAACTAATTATATTATAAAAGTTCTGTCCGGTAAGATAATTTAATTATCTTTGTAGTTTTGTTACAAATTTCTTATGATACATTTGTTCTTGAATTTATATAATTACTTATTATCTCAGCTGCTTCCATTACCAGCCTTTCACATGGACGGGCTTTGTAATATTCTTCGGTTCTTTTTGAAGGTATAGGAGAATCGTGTTTTGTATCAAGTTTTAGAAGCTCTCTACATATAATAGTATTATTTTTTTTGATAAATTCATTTGCTAAATATTGAATTCTTTGGTAGTGTTCTGCTTTTATTTTATCGTCATTTGGCTTTGTGTAACCGTATTTCAAGCCTGCAATCATAAACATTGCACTGACTGCACCGCAAACTTCTCTTAATCTACCCATTCCACCGCCAAAGGATGATGAGAGTTTTAAAGCTGTTTCAAAATCCATATCCAAGTCATCTGAGAATGCGCAAAATACTGATTGCGCGCAATTATAGCCTTGTCTGAATAATTCACCTGCTTTTTTTGAATATTTATTTTCTTCCATAGGTGTATTGTACTATAAAATTATACAGTTCGGGAATGTATTTTGATTTGACATAAAATAGAATTTCCAATATGAACAATTTATATAAATCTTTAACGGTTATTGCAATTCTTTTAGTTATTGGGGTTGCTTATTACAATTACAAAACAAGTACTTATGTTACGGCGGAATTTAAAAATTTGCGTCCGTTTCATAACAGAGCTCCTGTTTATTACAATGGATTTAAAATAGGTAATGTTGTAGGGGTTCGTCCGAACAAGACTTATACATCTACTATTGTTAAAATGAGGCTTTATTCTTGTGATTTGCATTTACCTGTAAATGTTTCCGCAAATTTGAAAAAAGAGCGGAATTTTTGGAATCGTAAATTTGATTACATTGATTTGATATATCCGACATCTCCTTCTATTTATTATTTAGATGACGGGGATAGAATTTCAGGTAAGACAACAGTTGATATTGAATCTTATCTTGCAAATCAGGATCCTGAATCAATAGATGCTATGAAGGCTGATATGGCAGAAACTATAAAAAATTTGAATGTTACGGTTCAAGCTTTGGGTGATTTATTTGTGACATTAAATTCTATGGCCGGAGATGTTAAGCCAAATGTTGTTAAAGCATCTAAAGATTTAAGTGAGAGCACATCAAATATTGTAAAAATTTCATCAAATGCAGGCGTTGCTACATCTAACTTGAATGAAGCATTTAATGAACAAAGACTTGACAGTACGGCTAAAAATTTTCAGATTGTAAGCAGGAATGTAAAACTAATGACAAATGAATTGAATAATACATTACCGCAAGTAGGGTGCACTATAAATGAAATTAACAGAGTTTTGTGCAATATTGATGAAATGACTGCAGGACTGAATTGTACAATGAAAAAGCCTTTTGGTGGATTAAGGTTGATTTTTGGAAGCCCTGTCGGTAAAAAATGTGATTGTCGAAAATAATTGTCCATGTTACCCGTTTGATATATTAATCACTCGGGTAATGTTTTTTTAACCCTGTTCTTTTAGTATGTAAGTGTAATTAGAAATAGAGGAAAGTATGTTTAAAAAGTCTATCTTAAAAAGTTTTTCATTTTTTGTCTTTTCAATAACTTTTGTAATTATAATTTTATGCTGTTTTGTCGATTTTAAACACGCAATTCAGGTAATAGGTTTTGCAGTCGTTTTTGGGCTGATAAATACTTATATGATAGTTTGTGTTTTTAAAAACGAATTTTTTGCGGAAAAAGAATATGTAGAACATCAATTAAAAAAGAAGGTAGAGCACAGCTCAAATTACTTAAGTGCAATATTAAATAATATGCCTATGATGGCTTATGTTATAGATACTGAAAACAGGTTCTTAACAGGGAATGTTGAGGCTTTAAAGTTTTTTGAAATTAGGGAAGGCGGGCAATTAAGCGAATTGACCGAAGATATTTTTGAAGGGGATACGATGGAGCAGATGAAAGCAGAAAATGCGTTTGTACTAAAAACTAAAAAACCTCTGGTTACAGACAGGCATGTAAAGTTGACTAACGGAAGACAAAATTGGTTTAGAATTTTAAAAGTTCCTATTTTGAATAATTATGATGATGTTAACGCATTTGTCGTATTTGGTAAAAACATTGACGTTGAAAGAGATGCAAAACGCCAAAGAGAAACATATATTTCTACATTAAGTCATGATTTGAAAATCCCGACATTAGCTCAAATTAGAGCGCTGGAACTTTTAATTAGCGGAAATTTGGGAAGCGTTAATGACGAGCAGAAAGAAATTCTAAATCTTACATTAGATTCCTGCTATTGTATGTATGATATGTTATCGACAATTCTAACAACTTACAAGTATGAAAATAACGACATAATTTTGAATTATGAAAAAGTCCATATGCTAAAGCTCTTGGATGAAGCGTTTTCAAAATCAATTAGGGGTATGCACAATAAAAATATTAATGTTCGACTAAAAGCAAAAGATAAATTTGTGTCTTTGTATGCTGATAAGGCTCAAATGAAAAAAGCTTTTGAAAATATAATAGATTTCTGCGTCTCAAGTGCCTATAAAGATACTGAAATAATATGTGAAATCGGCAAAATTAATAATTCAAATTCCGTATTTATCTCTTTGGGCTTTGAAAGTCCTTATGTTTCTTCAGAGACAATTCAAAATATGTTCAAGATGTACACGACATCGTCAGAAAAAATGGACAAAGTCGGAAGCAGCTTAAATTTGTATCTTGCAAAACAGATAATAAATGCTCATAACGGAACAATTGCTGTAGAAAGCAAAAAATCAAATTATAACAATTATAAAATAGAACTTCCTTGTATTAATGAATGTAAATTTTCAGCCATAGCATGCTAAATGATGTATTATAATCAAGTTATGAAAAATATTATTTTATTATTAATTGTTTTAGTAATTTCATCAGGTATTTGCTTTGCTGATGAAAATAAAGAGGCCAATAAAGCCGCAATGGACAGTATGGTCGCAAGACATAGATATTTTCACGAAGTATGTGCAAATGCCGCGAACAACTTTAGAGTAGATAATCAGTTTTCCGGTTATATTAAAGGAAAATGTATTTTGTATGAATCAGACAGACAAAGACTTTTGACAAGTGTCTTCCCGATTTCAAATGCAACAGAAAAGTCTTACAGAGAGCAATATCCTATTCTGATGTCAAAATTTGCAATAGAAATGAATAATAAAGAAATTGAAAGTTTAAAGTTCGTTATAAATGAATATTGTAAATATAACAAATACAAGTATGTAAAACGTGCTCCGCAGGCTTGTACTCAAGAAACAATAAACAGTCTGTTTGAAAATTAAACTTAAACCATTTTTTTTATTAAACGATACCTTGTGCGATCATTGCCTTTGCAAGTTTTGTGAATGCTGCAATATTTGCGCCTGCTACATAATTGTTTGCAAGGTTGTATTCAGTTGCGGCTGATTTGCAAGCATTAAATATGTTAATCATAATTTTGTTTAATTTATTATCTACTTGTTCAAAAGGCATATAATATCTCATGCTGTTTTGGCTCATTTCTATTGCAGAAGTTGCAACCCCACCAGCATTTGCAGCTTTTGCAGGCGCAAGCAGAATATGATTTGCAAGAAAATATTCCGTTGCATCTTTTGTACAAGGCATATTTGCACCTTCTCCGATTGCTAAAACCCCATTTGCTACAAGTTTTTTTGCTGAATTTAAAGTTAATTCGTTTTGAGTTGCGCAAGGAAGTGCAATATCTGTTTTAATCGCCCAAATTGGAGAATCTTCATTCTCTCTTTCAAAATATTCTGCTTTTTTATGGACTTTTAAGTATTCATAAAGCCTTTCTCTACGTTGTTCTTTAATTTCTTTTACAAGCTCTAAATCTATTCCGTTTTTATCATAAATGCAACCTTTTGAATCGCTCATAGCAATAACTTTAGCTCCGTATTCCAAAGCTTTTTGACAAGCATATATCGCAACATTTCCTGAACCTGATATTGTAACTGTTTTTCCCTTCAAAGATTTGTTTTTATCATTGTCAAGCATTTCTCTCATAAAATATATAAGTCCAAATCCCGTAGCTTCTTTCCTTGCAAGTGAACCTCCGTATGAAAGACCTTTTCCTGTTAAAACTCCGCCTTCATAAGCATCTTTTATCCTTTTGTATTGTCCAAACAGATATCCTATTTCTCTTTCGCCTACACCTATATCTCCTGCAGGGACATCAATATCTTGACCAATGTGTCTTTGAAGTTCTGTCATAAAACTTTGGCAAAATCTCATTATTTCTCCGTCTGATTTGCCTTTGGGGTCAAAATCGCTCCCCCCTTTGCCTCCGCCGATAGGAAGACCGGTTAGTGCATTTTTGAAAATTTGTTCAAAACCCAGAAATTTCATAATACTTTGATTTACACTAGGATCAAATCTTAAACCGCCTTTATAAGGGCCTATAAGACTGTTGAATTGAACTCTGTATCCTCTATGAACAATAACTTGACCTTTATCGTTTACGTATGGAACTCTGAAGGTTATAATTCTTTCCGGTTCAATCATTCTTTCAAGAAGGGCTATTTTTTCATATTCAGGGTGTTTTTCGATAACCGGCTCTATTGTTAAAAGAACTTCTTCTACTGCTTGTAGGTATTCTTTTTCGGAATTATTTTTTCTTTTAACATCTTGTAAAACTTTTTTTAAGTATTTGTTCATATAACCCCCATTTTTTTTAATTGTAGCATATTATTTTGTCTTACGCAATTGATTTTTATAAAATATAAGTTATAATATGAATTATAATTATTAATAAAAAGGAGTGTTTGTATGTTTGAGAAATTAGAAAAATTACAATTAATTTGGTTAGCTATTATTCTTTCATTGGGGTTGGTAATTGCTGTAAATTTTGGTACAGGAGCTATGTCAAAAGATAAAATTACGGTTACTGGTTCTGCTTATCAAGTTGTAAAATCAGATTCCGCAAGACTTGAATTTATAATAAATACAAGAAACTCCAATAAACAGCTTGCTTATAATCAAATTAAATCACAGCTTCCTGTAGTTATGACATATTTGAAAAATAAAGGGATTACTGATATAGATGTGAAATCAGTAAATGGTTATAATTCTTATAAATATACGCCAAATGGTAATATGACAAATGATATCGCTTATTATAATCTTTCACAATCAATTGTTATAAAATCCAATGATGTTCAAAAAGTAAAAGAAATATCAACAGATATTCAAAATTTAATTGAAAAAGGTGTTGATATAAATGTAATGAGTGCACAATATTTTTATTCAGGGTTATCTGATTTAAAAGTAAAACTTCTTGAAGACGCGACAACAGATGCGAAGAATAGAGCGACTGCAATGCTTAAAGCAACGCACAATAGACCTGGAAAAATTCAATCTGTTAATATGGGTGTATTCCAAATAACTCCTGTAGATTCGACAAATGTTTCTGATATGGGAATAAACGATACTTCTACAATTGATAAAAAAGTAACAGCAGTTGCTAATGTTGTTTTTAGAATAAAATAACAAGGAAATGTTTAATGAAAAAATTGTTGACTTTTTTAAGTATAGTCTGTTTTATAAAGCCAGTTTATGCTGCATTACCTACAGATGCTTCAATAATTCAGGTTCACGATATGCAGATGATAAATCAACAAAGATTTAGAATGGAAGTTTTAAACGATTATAATGATGTTGAAACAGAAAAAGCTCGTTTTGAAAAGAAAAATGCTCCACATGAACCTTTAATAAATAAACTTTTTAATAAGAAAAAATTTGTTGAAGATAATGGACAAATAAAGATAGAAAATGATAGTTCTATCAAAGAATAAAAACTTATGATAAATTAATTGCTTATTCCTGCTCTGTAACCGCACCAACTGTATATTGCAGGTAATGTCTTATCAACATGCAATTTTTCTGCAATAGGAACTTTTGCTAAAATTAATACTCCAAGTGCATCATCAATGTTCGCAATTGAATCTTTAAAAGTTAGTTTCCTGTCAGGGACTTTATCTTTTGGATCATTAATTTTGTTTGATAATTTCGCTGCCAAATGCATTCCACCGAAAAGTCCGACAATCGTGCTTGCTATTCTGAATTTAGTGTTATTGCTAATTTTGAATAGTGCACCAGTTATTAGTGTTGGAATAGATGAATTCATAAACTGGAAAACACTTTCGTTAACTTTTTGCTTGGTATGGTCTTTTTTATCAGCAATAAGTCCGGCAGCAAGGCCTCCTAAAATGCTTCCTGTCGCTACCAATATCATTTCTTTTACATGATATTTGACATTGAAAATTTTGCATTTTTGGTGTTTGGCAAGTAGAGCCATAGGAATTAATGTTCCTGCAATAGATCCTGCTGCAACTTTTGTTTTGATTGAGATATGCGGATCTTCTGCAATATGGCTTCTATAACTTTTATATGGTCTTATATCGTATTCAACTCTTTTCCCGCTAACTGGTGTGAGCATTTTTAGTCCTTTTTATGTTAATTCTATCATGTTAATGTCCAAAAATTAAAATTGTTGCTGAACCTATAAGAATTATTAAGGAACCAATAATTTTTTTTAATAGTTTCTTTTCGTTAAATAGCTTATATCCGAGAATTACATTAATAAGAATTGAAATTTGAAAAAGTGACAGTGCATATCCGACATTCATATATTTGAATACGTAAGCTGTTGTAAAAGTCATTAGTCCAAAGCAAATAGCTGTTAGAATATAGAGTATTGTATGTTTTTTATTTGGAAAATGTAATTTTTGTTTACTAAAAATTTTTACAATAATAAAAGAAAATAATGCTCCTAAAAAACTTGAAGCAATAAAAGATGTGGTAATAGAAGATAGTATGATTACTTTTTTTATAAAAACAGCTTCTAAAGCAGAAAAAATTAATGCATAAATTCTGTATTGAATGTCTTTTCTTAAAAATACTTTAGGACTAGCAGTATCAAAAATAAAATAAGATCCTGCAATAATTAGTAAAATACCTGCGATTCCGTAAAAATTAGGATATTCATGTAAAATTATAATCCCGAAAATTAGCCCAATAATAGCTTTGTATGAATTAATCGGTCCTAATACCGACAATTCTCCTTTCTCAAGAGCGAGAACCATGAAACAATTGCATATTGCACCTGTGATTCCCCCCAGAAAAGCAAATGTCAAAAATTCTCGATTAATAGAAGAATTATCAATTAAAAATAAAAGTGGAATTGAAAAAAGGCTTAAAATAAAATAGTTTATAAAATTAACGTTAATAGGGTTTTCGTTTTCTCCGGCAAGCTTTTTTTGAAACACGTTGCTGAAAGAATTACTAAAAACTCTAAGTAGTATAGCAATTGAATTTAACAATATCTGCATATAAGGATTAAACCACAAAAATATTAAAAAATGTAACAATATTGAAAAAGTGTAAAAATTACACATGTAGTAGTGTTTATTTTTTAAAAATATAGTCATAAATAAAAATTTATAAAAATTAAAAAAATAAACAAAGCCATTTAAAATAAAATTGTACTACTTTTGTAGTAAATTACCTAAAAGATTGATTTTTGTTTGAAAAAAGGACAATTGACGATTTTCAAAAAAAGATGTATTCTCGATAAAACAAAGGGGGTGTATCAGTGAGAATTTCATCTATTCAAAATTATTATCGTACAAATTACACTAATCAGGTAAAAACTGCAAATGTAAACAAACAAGTGGCAGAAACTAAAGCGCAAACTTCGGCTTCGTATTTTACAAAGCCTTCAAATGTTTTAAGTTTTACGGGTGTTCAATCGACAGCTATGGATTTCGTAAAAAAAATTCCTTTGGAAGACCGTTTAGCATCAATGTTCGAAATCCTACAACAAGGTGATCTTGTTATAACAGGAAAGGATTTAAAATCTGCGCAAAGTGCTTTAAAGGATTCTGTAACAGCATTTAGTACAGCAATAAAACGTTTCATATTTGTTCCCGACGATAATGTAGAAGGTACAATAGCATTTGCAAGGGGATTTGATGGAGATTTATTGGTCACAAACCCAAACAAATTTGATATGGAATATCGAGTAAATAATGAATTTAAACCATTTAAAGCTGGAGATACTTTGTATCTGTCAGATGGTGATACAATAAAAATTAAAGATAAAGAAATTCCTATTAAAGAAAAACCTACTTTTGATTTAAGTGTAAGCAGGTGTATGTTCGCGCAACCTTACGATTTAACCAAAAGTGTATTGAATTCTATTGCTCAAAGAAACATGCAATCAATTCAAGCATTATCAAAATATGTTTCAGGATTTAAAGCTCCTAAAAAATTGACGTTTGCTGATGTAGGCGGGCAAGATGATGTAATAAATCAATTAAAGAAAGGAATTTTGTATCCGGTAAAATATCCTGATGCTTACGAAAACAGCAAAGTTAACCATGGCTTTATTATGTATGGGCCTCCTGGAACAGGTAAAACTCTTATTGCTCAAGCTCTTGCAAATGAGTCAAATGCTACATTTATAAAATTAAATGGCTTAGAAATGGAATCAAAATGGATTGGAGAATCTGAATCAAATTGGAGAGCCCTTTTTAATTTAGCTAAAGAAAATCAGCCGGCAATAATTTTCATAGATGAATTTGATGCTGTTGCAAGAAAACGTGGTGGCGTTGATGTTTATGGAGATAAAGTTGTTAATCAACTTTTAACATTAATGAGTGATATAGAAAAAGATGGCGATCAAATTTATGTAATCACTGCAACAAATAAAGTCGATGCATTGGATAGTGCAATTACTCGTTCAGGAAGATTTGGCAAACATATAGAAGTAAAAGCTCCTGATACAGTAGACGGTGTAAAGAAGATTTTGGATATTCATACAAAAGATAAAAAATTAGCAGAAGACGTTGATAAAGTTACAGTATCTCAAAAATTATTAGATATAAAAGCAACCGGAGCAGATGTTGCACATATTGTAAATACTGCTAAAGAAAATGCATTTGAAAGATGTGGAATTTTTGAAAAAATGGAAAATGGCACATTTGAAAAAGCAGATATTGATAACTTGGCAATTAATAGTGACGATTTCACAAAAGCAATAAAAGATTTCTTGAAAAAAGCAGATAAGACAAATCGTAAACCAATAGGTTTCAATAAGGTAAACAAATAAAATTTTAGATTAAGTAAATAAAAAAGCTTTTGATATTATATCAAAAGCTTTTTTTAAATGGTTGCGGGAGCTGGATTTGAACCAACGACCTTCGGGTTATGAGCCCGACGAGCTACCAGACTGCTCCATCCCGCGATAAATTCTTTACACCCCATTATGTAACGCTGAAAATCAAAAATCAACCCCCTATTTATAAATAAAAAGAGCATCTAAAAAGATGCTCTTTTATGTTTATTATAATCAGGTATTATAAACCTAATTTGTCTTTAAGAACTTCCCAGAACCATTTTGTATCTTTATTTGGAGCTTGAATATTTGCTTCTGATACATCTGCGGCTTCAGAGCCTTTGTTTACTACTTTGACATCTTTGTCGCTTGTAATAGTTCCGTTTACGGTCATTCCGTCGCCTTTGTTAAGGATTACGGCATTACCTGTTGTTGTATTAATTTGTCCGCCAACATTCATATCACCTTTTTGGTTATACAATTCTGTTTGACCGTTTGAAGTGTTCATTGTTCCTTCATATCTCAAGCCTTCTTCTCCTGAGATGTTTTTAATTAAGTTTTGACCTGTACCGTCAGCTTTGAATCCGCTTGTTACATTAATACCTGTACCGTTTTCTCTTGCTGCTGCATAGAAGCCGTTGTTTTCATCAAGAGCTCCAGTACCGTTATTATGAACAGTTGCACCCATATTTAATTTGCCTGAGTTTGCAAGTACGTTTACACGTCCTGAGTGTGTGATTTCACTGTTAACTGTCATATCACCTGAACCGTAGTTTTTGATATTGATGTTTGCAGTGTCACTGGAAATTTTGCCGGCACTTGCAAGGTCCATAGAACCGCCACCTGCTCTGTTTATAACACCCATGTTACCATCAGATGTCAATTCTCCAGATACATACATATCGCCACTGTAGTTGTTAATTGCTAACTGACCTTCACTTGAGATTTTACCTTGAAGGTCAATACCTCTATCTCCAGCACTTGTATTGCCATCATGTCTGATTGCGATATTGTAGCCGGCTCCATCATTTGTAATTGATGAAAGATTTTGGGTTGAAATACCTTTAGAATTTTCTCTTGACCAAATTGCTAAATTACCATCGTGGTTAGCAACTGTGCCACCGACAGTGTTGCTTGAATCGTTTGCAAATGTAAGCATTCCATTGTCGTTATATATTGTCATGTTACCTGTGTTATCAACATTACCAACGATTGTCATACCGTCTTCGCCATAGTTTTTGAATTTCAATTGACCTTCGTTTGTAATTTTTGAGTTTTTAGTAACAACCATTCCGGAACCTTGGTTTTTAATAGCTGTGTTACCAGTTGTAGTTATATTTCCATCAACAAGCATTTCGCCTGCATTGTTGTTAATAGCTGTTTCTGCTGAATTCATACTGCTATTTTTGATTGTGCCGGATAAATCCATACCGCCGACACCTTCATTTTTAACTGAAACGTTGCCATTGCCAACAATGTTTCCTGCAGAAGCTAATGTTAATTTGTTAGCTGTTTTGCCGTTTAAGATGTTAATATTACCACCTTCATCAGCACCTGCAGATACTTTCCCGTTAATGGTTAAATCACCTGCTTTGTTTTCAATTGAAACAAGCTTTTCTCCTTTAACACCTGCAAGTTCCATACCGTTTGCACCTTGGTTTTCAAGTCTTACTGAATCTGCGGCAACATTGTCTGCGGTATTAGAAATTACCATTTTACCGCCTCTGTTTATAATTCTGATAGCAAAGCCTTCATTTTTTGCTTGATCAGGTGTTGCTGCACTTTTTACAGATCCTGTAATATTCATACCGCCGGCACCTTCATTAACAATATTTGTTTTTCCTGTTGCTGTTGTTGCTCCGGAAATTGTTAAAGCTCCTGTACCGTTATTTGTGATTGCTAAGTCGTGATCTGTTGAAAGTTTGCCTCCAACTGTTAAATTTGTACCTGCGTTAGAAATTTCTAAGTTGTCTCCAGTATTTTTAACAGTTCCTGAAATACTAAGATCTCCTGCTTTGTTATAAACGTTCAAATCATTTGTAGATTGAACAAGTCCGGAAATCTTAGTGCCATTAGCACCGCTATTTGTGATATACAAACCGCTGTTTGCTTGTCCTGCTTTTGCAGCACCGTTTATTATTTTACCGGCAATATCTGTGCCTGTTGTTGATTTAATTTGAATGTTTGAACCATTTGCAACAAATTCATTGCCTGAAGTTACCATTCCCTCAGTATTTACAAGAGAATTAAATAAATTAGAAGCTTGTTGATCTGTTGTAAGTGCTTGTTGTTGTGCAATACCGTTTAAGATTGCTCCGTTAGCACTAACTGCAATATCTCCGCCTCTAAGTTGAACGCCGTTTCTAGCAAAGATTTTACCATCAACTGTAATATTTCCGGTATTTGTTTCTTTATTTAACAAAGTAGAAATATTGTTGATATTGCTGTAATTGCCACTTTCATATTCTGCTTTTAAGGCATTATATCTGTTTGTTTCCGGAGTAGCAACTGATAAAGTACCTACGTTAAGTACACCGCTTGCTCCGATAGTCATACCACCAGGTGTAATAAATACTGCATGGCCGTTATAGAAATTGCCATCACGCATTGTATTTAAGATACCATTAATATTAACCCCGTTATTTACAAGGTTAATAAAAGTTTCAAGGTCTTTCCCTGAAAGTTTGTCTTTGAAGATCAGGTTTGCAATATCACCGTGTTCCAAGATGAAGTCTTGATATTGTCTGTAACCAATATCAGCACTTACGTGTTCCGGATCAATGTTGAAGATATTACCGCCGCCTGTACCTTGAATTGGAGAAACTCCGGTAATTTCTGATGCTGCATTTGCTCCGGATACTGATAGGACCGCTGCCATAGCCGCAATCAAAAGTTGCTTTTTGTTCATACAAATACTCCTTATTTTAGTTCTTGTTATAATTGAAATAGTATTCCAATAATATACTAAATAATAAAGTCGAAAAAAATATTTATTTGCTGATTTGTAAAGATATATTAATTCGAGTTTTAGTATATTATTTGAGCTAATTTTAACCTTTTAATTTAAACCATATCATATACTCCTTTTCTTAATAATAAAATGATACAAAAATATCATAATATTGCACCTACTTCTATAAAGTATTTTACGGATTAAAAATTGCTAAACTTTAGGATTTTTTAAGAAATGTAAACTTGATTTTAACCTTTAAAAGCTCCCCAAGCTTTAATAGTGCCTCTTTGATACTTTATTAAATAATATTTACCTTTAGGAATATATTCTATAGAAGCTTCCATATTAATTTCAGGTTCATCAGGTTTCATTCCTGCTTTTTTGCGTTTTTCGTTTGTAGATTTTCTTGCTTTTTCTTCTTTTTTTAACTCTTTTTTTACTTTTTTATTATTTAATCTTTGTTGTTCTGTTGCATCTTCTTCTATTTTTATAACCGGGATTATTGCAATAGCTTCTTTGGACTGTAGGAGAATCAAGAAATCTCTTGCATCTGAGAGAGCGAGTTCATAGTAGCCGGGCTTTATAATTCCGCCTGCGTTGTCGTATATCGGATCAGAAATTATAATTACTGGATAATCAGAATCTTTTAGGGAATATCTAAAAATTGCATCAGTGCCAAATCGTGTGCCTGAAGTTTCTTGAGGTTTTGGTAAATCAGGCTTTACATAAGGATGGGTGAGTACATAATCAGCATAAACACCTTCAAACATTTTTTATCCCTTTAATTAAGTATTTGATAATATTATCTATTTCTTGAAAATTTTTGCCAAGAGCTTTTTCATTTCCTACAAAAATTAATGACATAAATTTTTGAGAATTCCCGTAATCTTTTGATTTTAAGATTAATCTGTAACTTTCTCTCATTAATCTTTTTAGCCTGTTTCTTTTAACAGCTCGTTTATGAGTTTTTTTGCTTACGACGAAGCCGACACGAGTCGGGAGATTCTCATCTTTTTTCAAAAGACCTGCAAAAAGAGTTATACCGCCTTTGTGGGAGGTATTTTTAATCCTGTAAGTTGCATTGAAAGCTTTTTTATTTTTTAATCTGAATTCTTTTTTTAACATAATTTGTTGTACAACAACACAGCATGCCAAATAAATTTCGACCTGCTGTGTTACTTGTATGAAATCCTATTATTTAAAATCGGACTATGCACGTTTTTTAGCGCTGATAGATAATTTATGGCGACCTTTAGCACGGCGTCTGTTGATAACTTCTTGTCCGCCAGGTGTTGCCATTCTTGCTCTAAATCCGCTTACGTGTTGTCTTTTTACTTTTGTTCCTTCTAGTGTACGTCTCATTTTTCTTTATTCCTTTTAATTTATATTTGTCGTATAATTCCAATGTAAATTAAAAAAAGAATTTAGTCAACACAAAAAGAGGGGCAGGTTAAATAATATGAACAAAAAATGTAAAATCGGATTTATCGGATGCGGCAAAATGGCTAGTGCAATCATAAAAGGCACCATTAGTTCAAAATTTTTACCAAAAGAAAATATTAAGGGATCTGAGGTAAATTGTACTGTTGCAGAGCTTGCTCAGAGCCGTTTAGGTATAGAAGTTATGACAGATAACAGATTTTTGACCATGGATTCTGATGTAATTTTTATTGCAACAAAACCAAATTGTGCAGGAGCTGTTCTTGATGAGATAAAAGATGAAATTACTCCTGAAAAATTGATTGTATCAATTGCAGCAGGAGTTTCAACCGAAAAGATTGAAAAAATTGTCGGAATGAAAAGAGTTGTTCGTGTAATGCCGAATACTCCTGCCTTGGTTAGAGAAGGTATGAGCGGAGTTTGCAAAGGTTCATACGCAACTGATGAAGATGCGGAATTTGTACTTGAACTTCTTTCAAATATCGGAAAAGCAATTGAGGTAAGTGAAGATCAGATGGATATTGTAACAGCAATTTCAGGATCCGGCCCTGCATTTTTCTATAAGGTTATAGAAGATATGGCTCGTGCTGGCGAAAAATTAGGTCTTGAATATGAAAAATCTCTTGAGCTTGCAACTCAAACGGCTTTAGGCTCAGCTAAAATGGTTATGAACAGAGGCGAAATTCCTGTTCAAACATTGATTGATAATGTTGCAACAAAAGGCGGTTGTACATTTGTCGGAATTTCTGTAATGAATGATGAACATTCAGACAAATTGTTCCACGATACAATTGAACAGACTGCTAAAAAAGCTCATGAATTGGGTAAATAAAATCTTAAATATCAATTTTAGATTTTAATTGTAGCTTTTGATAAAAAATCCGTTAAAGATATAGGCTTTGGCGGATTTTTTTTTGTAATAAGTCCCTGATAAAGCCCTAAAATACAGGCAGGACAAGTCGTAATCACATAATCTGCATTAGTTTTTATAATATTTTCAGCTTTTTTAGCAGAAATTTCACGTGAAATTTTGTTGTTTTTTATAGAAAATTCTCCTGCCAAACCGCAACAGTCATCATAATTATCCATTTTGACATATTCAACATTTGTGCAATTTTTTAAAAGAGGCTCTAAAAAATCGTCATGTTCTAAGTGACATGGTTTGTGGAATGTTACTTTTATTGGTTTTGAAAATTCAAATTTTATATTTTCTTGTAAAATTAATTCTCCGATACTTATAAATTTTGCATCAACATATTGTTTTAAGGTACTTTCGCAGCTTGCGCAATCTGTTAGGATGTAATCAAAGTCACAATCAAGCATTTTTAAGTTGTGCTTTTTAACTTCTTCAAATCTTTCTAAATTTCCGCTTGATAGGAAAGGAAGCCCGCAGCAATCAAAATCTTTTTCAATAATTTCGATATTGGAATTTTCAAAAAATTTCTTGATATAATTATCTGTTCTTGGACAAATGTTGTTTACACAGCCTTTAAAGTAAACTACTTTTAGGGTTGGTTGATTTTTTGTCGGGAATTTTTTTCTAAACGGTTTTGTGATAAGTTTGAAGAAATTTATAATATTCCCAAAAATATATTTCGATTCCAAGAAGAAAATTATTTTCCCGAAAATTGTATTTTTTGCATACTGGTATTTTGCTGTTTCAAAGATTTTGCAAACGTCAATTGCGCTTGGACAAAAATTTGTACATTTGCCGCATTTTAGACATAAATCAAGATATTTTTCGATATTTTTATTAAGTTTTAAATCTCCTTTTAAAACACCATCAAGCATTACAAATTTGCCGCGAGAAACAGCGCAGTCGTTGCCTGTAACTTTATAAACAGGACAAACTGATTGGCATAATCCGCATTTTGAACATTTGTTTATATCGTCTTTGAAATCAGAGAGTTCTTTCATAACATTATGATAGCACGGAAATTACCATGGGTAATCCTCTTTTATTTCCCAGCCATCTCTTATGATTTTACCTGAGCAACATTGGCAAGAACCATTTTTGTTACATTCATTATTCAATTGGGCTTCTGTATATGATTGACAGTTCCCAACTATTTTATTGTTATTTATCCATAATATAAATACGTCTTTACCAATTATATTTGGTCTTTTTGCTCCATTTAAATCTATATAAAATTTTTGGTTGCTGCCCCAAAATTGGACACCTGCGTTAGCATCCCAAGAGAAAGGTACAAATGCGATAAGTGTTCCATCGCTTAATACTATTGTATATCTGTTATTACCTGTTAAAGCTAAACTCCCAGTCTCTCCGCTTGGAGTCTTAGCGTTTACATCATAATTGCAGTCTCCAAATTTGCTGCATTCTTGTATTGATTTAAAATATGGTAACCAGAATGTTTGTACATATTTTTTTACATTTTCAGTATTAATTGCAACTGAGCTGTCTATCCAATCTTCTGAAGGACCATTTTCATTTTTTGACATTTCGTAAGCTTGTGAAAGAGTTGAATAAACTTTTTTTAATTTTGCAACTGTTTGTTTTTTTTGATAATTAGCAATTAAACTAGGCATAGTCATTGCTGCAACTACACCAATAATACCGAGAGTGATTAAAACTTCCGCAAGCGTAAAACCCTTAGAACCATTTATGTTTCGCGGGGGGGGGCACTCTCAAAGCTTCTCTATTAAACATTTTTCAACCTCCTGACTATTCTTTCATGTCCATTATTTACGATTTTTCAGTTTTTGTCAAGATTTAAACTATTGCTCCGTGAGATGCGTCTTGGACGTTCCTTGCGTATTTGTACAAGTAGCCTGATTTTACTTTAGGTTCAAATGGTTTTAAATTCTTTCTGCGGTTTTCAAGTTCCGAATCACTTACAAGCAATTCTATTGAACGATTTGGAATATCAATTTTTATCTTGTCGCCATTTTCTATTAAAGCTATTGTTCCGCCGTTTGCAGCTTCAGGGCAGATATGACCGACACAAATTCCTCTTGTTGCGCCTGAAAATCTTCCATCTGTTATAAGTGCGCATTTTTTACCCAAACCTTTGCCGACTAAAAGTGAGGTTGGCGCAAGCATTTCTCTCATACCCGGACCGCCTTTTGGCCCTTCATAACGGATTACGATAACGTCGCCTTCTTTTATCTTATCTGTTTCTAGAGCGTTCATCGCATCTTCTTCGCTGTCAAATGTTTTTGCAACCCCTTCAAAAGTCCTGCATTCAGGTGCAACACCTGATGTTTTAATTACGCAGCCGTCTTTTGCAAGATTGCCGTATAAGACTGCAAGTCCTGCTTCTGTATAGCTTGATTTGTCGTAATTAGGTATGATTGAATCATCTTTATATGCTTGTTTTGCAATTTCTTTTGTCGTAAATCCTGATACTGTTTTGCCGTCTGTAAGATGTTTATCAAGAGCTTTCAAAACAGCAGGAACTCCGCCTGCATTATGGAAATCTGCCATTGTTAAAGTTGATGACGGATTAATTTTTACTATCTGATGAATTTGTTTACTCAATTCTTCAAAATCATTCAGGGTAATATTAATATTTCCTGCGTTAGCGATTGCAAGAATATGTAAAAATGTATTTGTTGAACCTCCGAGAGCCAAGTCTGCAATAATAGCGTTTCTTAGGCTTTCTCTTGTAATAATGTCTGAAGGTTTTAAATTCTGTTTTACAAGTTCGACAATTTGAATTCCGCTTTCAAATGCAATTCTTCTTTTCTTTGATGAAACTGCAGATGATGAAGCGCAATAAGGAAGGCTCATTCCCATAAGTTCTGATAAGCAAGCCATTGTATTTGCAGTGTACATTCCTTGACAAGAACCAGCTGACGGGCAAGATTCTTCTTCTAGGGCAAGAAGTTCTTCTTCAGATATTTCGCCTTTTCTATATCTTCCGACAGCTTCAAAAGAGCCTGTAACCATTGTTAATTTGTGTTGTCCTCTGCATTCTCCGTCAAGCATTGGCCCTGCTGTTACAAGAATTGCAGGAATATTTAATCTTAAAGCGCCGATGAGCATTCCTGGTGTAATTTTGTCGCAGTTAGAAAGTAGAATAATCCCGTCAAGTTGGTGAGCTTGAGCAACTGTTTCAATGCAATCCGCAATCAAATCTCTTGAAGGGAGAGAATATCTCATTCCTGAATGTCCCATTGCAATTCCGTCGCAAACAGCAGGAACGCCGAAAACAAAAGCTTGTCCTCCGCCTGTGTGAATACCTTTTTCGATTTGTCTTTCCAAATCTCTCATAGAGATATGCCCCGGTACTAAATCAGAAAAAGAGCTTGCTATTCCAATAAATGGAGCATTCATATTTTTTTTACTAACGCCTGTCGCCATTAAAAGTCCGCGGTGCGGAGTTCTGGCTATGCCTTTTTTTATGTTATCACTTTTCATATTTCAATTATACATCAATATATTGAAAAAAATAACAAAAAATGTTAAAGTAAAAAAAGAATAGAAAGGAGCTTATTTATGAAAAGATTGTTAAGAACCGCAAAGTCGGGGGGGGGGCGCTTTTAAGCTTCTTACCTGAGTTTATGTCTTGTCAAAAAATAAATTTGTGTGACAATAAAACAACTTGCATAATTACAAAACACCATGGATTTACATTAGCAGAAGTATTGATAACACTTGGTATAATTGGAGTTGTAGCTGCAATGACTTTGCCAAGTTTAATTGCAAAGTATCAGGAGAGGGAACTTGTTACGCGTGCAAAGAGAACTTATTCTGTTGTTATGAATGCTCTTAATGCGTATAATACTGATAATCAATCTTTGGGAGATTATTCAATATTAATGGATGCCTCAAAAACAAATGATGAAATTCTTGCAGAATTTTCAAAGTATTTAAATAATGTAATGTTATGCAAACAAAGTGGAAAACAAAAATGTAAGCTCCCATATACTGTAAAGTATGCTAAACCTCAAAATAACGGAAGTGGAAAAAATGGAGGTTTTTCTATGTGGAGTGAAGCAATGCTATTAAATGATGGAGCTATATTAGCGCTTCGTAGAGAAACAGCAAATTCCGGCAGTTGCTTCTATAATTGGGAATCTATTAATACAGATAGTAATGGTAATTATATAAAAAATCCTGACGGTACTTATCAAAAAACACCTCACACATCAACAAGGTGTGGACGTATTTTGGTAGATACAAATGGTTACAGAGCTCCCAATCGTATAGGTTCTGATGTGTTTATTTTTCAGGTTTATCAAACTAAAATTAGTTTTATGGAATCAGAAGGAAACCTTAATTATATATTGAATTATGATAAAATTCAGCCTTACACTGATTATAAAATAGGAGCTGATTACGGTAAATAAATATTTTTTATATTCCAATCATCATCCCATTCAACAGAGCCTTCAAGTTCAATATTGTGGTATCTGTAAGGATTGTTGATAAATTCAGGATTAAACAACTTTTGCTTTGCCAGTCGTTTTATTATGAATGGCAGCAAAGTTGTGCTTCCTGCAAGCGTTCCTTCTTTTGAAGTCGCTTTTGTTCCGTCATAATAAACCTTTTCTCCTGCAAACATCATTTCTTTTAAATCGCTTTTTGTTATTGGAAGGCTGTCACTTACTAAAATAACTTTATCAGCAGGCTTTGATTTGAAGGTTAATTTTAAAGCTTCATCTGAAACATGTACTCCGTCACCGATAATTTCCGTATAAATATCGTTATTAACCAATGCCGAAAGTGCAGTTGATTTGCCTCTGTGGGTTACTCCAGACATAGCATTAAATAGGTGTGTTGCACCTGTACATTTTGTTAAATCTCCGCCTGTACAGTGTCCTGCCTGAATTTTTACATTTTTACTTTTTAGATAATCCAATAATCCTTCATCTAATTCAGGGGCAAGGGTTACAATTTTTATAAAATCATCTTCTATAAGTTTGTAATTTTCGGGAGTAAGTTTTAGGAAAAGTTTGGAATCGTGAATTCCTTTTTTTTCAGGGTTAAGAAATATTCCTTCCAAATGTATTCCTAAAATACGAGCCATATCAGAGGTTTGCTTTTTAGAAGCTTCTTTTATAACCTCAATTGCGTGTTTTGTATTTTCAACAGTATCGGTTACGATTGTCGGGAAAATTCCGCCAATTCCGTATTTTAAAATTTCTTTTGAAAGATATAAAACATCCTCAACTGATGCGGTATTAAAGTCAATTCCAAAGCATCCGTGGAAGTGTTGTTCTATTAATATCTTGGTTTTCATTTAGATAACACTTCCTTCAAATACTTTTCTTGCTTCTTCTCTGTCATCAAAATGTATTGTCTTATCTTTTAGAATTTGATAATCTTCGTGACCTTTTCCTGCAATTAGTACAACATCATTGTTATTAGCTATTGTTTTCAAAAGTCCGATTGCTGTTCCTCTGTCAGGCTCTACAATTACGCTTTCTGTATTTACGGATTTCAAACCTGCTATAATATCTGTTATTATTGCTTGCGGATCTTCTGATCGTGGGTTGTCGCTTGTTATAACTATTTTATCTGCAAGTCTTTCTGCAATAGCTCCCATTTTTGGACGTTTTGTCGCATCTCTGTCGCCGCCGCAGCCGAATAAACATATTAGTTTGCCGTCTTTTGGTGTAATTTCTCTTGCAGATTTTAATACGTTTTCCAATCCGTCCGGTGTGTGTGCGTAATCAACGATTACTAAAGGTTTTTTGACAACAACTTCAAATCTGCCTGCAACACCTTTTACGTTTTGCAAAGCTTTTAGAGCAACTTCAATGTCAATACCAAGTGCCAAGCCTGTTGTAATTGCTGCAAGAACATTATATACACTGAACATTCCGTTCATGTGAAGATTTACTTTGTATTCTTTTGAACCTGCTGAATTTATGTGATCGCCTGTTACTAAGGTAAATTCTGCACCGTTAAGAGAAAATTGAATATCTTTTGCCATAACATCGCTTTGTTGTTTTACACCGTATGTGAAAACTTTTACTCCTTCAGGTACTACGCTTATAAATCTGTCGCCATATTCATCATCGGCATTTATTACGGCAAAATTTCCTTCTTTTAAGTGTTCAAAAAGAAGAGCTTTTGCTTTGAAATAATTATCCATTGTGATGTGGTAATCCAAATGGTCTTGAGTAAGGTTTGTGAATACGGCACCGTTAAATCTGCATCCGCCGACACGGTTTTGATCTAAAGCGTGTGAACTTACTTCCATTACAACATTATCAATTTTTTCTACATCTTTAATCATTCTCAATGTAGCTTGCAATTCAGGAGCTTGAGGTGTTGTATGTTTTGCATCTCTGTATTCTCCGTTTGATGATAATTTATAACCTAATGTTCCGATTAATGCACATTTTTGTCCGTTTTCTTCAAAGATTTTTTGGATTAAGTGGGTAACTGTTGTTTTTCCGTTTGTACCTGTTATTCCGATAAGGTTTATGCCTTTAGATGGACTTGAATAAAATCTGTCTGCAATATCTGCAATTTTGTGTCTTGTAGAAGATACTACAACTTGTGGAACTTTTGTACCTTCAACTTTTCTTTCTACAAGAAGGGCTGCTGCACCGTTTTCGATTGCGCTAAGTGCAAATTCGTGTCCGTCTGTGTGCTCGCCTACCAAACATACAAAGATATCGCCTTTTTTAGTTGTTTTTGAATTGTAAGAAATTCCTGTAATATCAATATTTTTAAAGTTGATTAAATCTTTGTAGTCTAAATATTCAATAAGTTCGTCAAGTTTCATTTATATCTCCTTTTTATATTGTGTTTTCGCCGGTGTAATTTTATCAGGTTTAATATTAAGTATTCGAGCAACTTGTGTTGTAACTTCGTGGAATACAGGTCCTGCAACTGTGTTTCCCCAAATTGCACCAACTTTTGCGCTATCTACCATTACGTATACTAATATTTGAGGATCTGATGCAGGCAGGTAGCCTATTGTTGATGTATATGTGTATGGAGTATATCCGCTGCCGCCTTCTTTTGGTTTTCTTGAAGTACCTGTTTTGGCTGCTACATTATATTTATCCATTTTAATTACTGAACGTCCGTTATTTACGCTGGCTGCAAGTAATCTTGTTATTGCTTGTGCGGTTTCAGGTTTGATTACTTGTGTGTGGTGAATTTTTGTATCGTATTCTTCTTGAGAATATTTTATAATATGTGGCGTAATTCTTACACCGTTGTTTGCAAGAGCTTGAACTGCCGAAATCATTTGGATTGCGGTTACAGATGTTCCGTATCCGTAAGACATTGTTGCATGTATTCCTTGATCCCAGTAAGTCCAATAAGGTAAAAGCCCTGAAGATTCACCAGGTAAGTCAATTCCTGTTTTGGTCCCAAATCCGAATTTCTTCAATACTCCGTAAAATTCAGCAGGTGTCATTGTTTTTGCAACATTTATTGCACCAATATTACTTGAATGTTCAAACAAATATTCTAGCGTAATATTTCCTGGATATGGGTGGACTTCATAGTCGTAATTTTTAATTTCCCACTTACCGATTGTTGTTTTACCTGTATCAAGAACTGTTGAATGTTCATTAATTTTGCCTAAATCCATTGCACTTGCAACTGTGATTGTTTTAAATGTTGAACCGGGTGGGAAGACATCAGTTAATGTCCAGTTTTTAAGTTGTTGAGGTGTTGCTTTTCTGTAATTGTTCGGATCAAATGTCGGATATACTGCATAAGCTAATATTTCTCCGTTTTTAGGATTCATAACAATTACAGTACCTCTCAAGGCTTCTTTTTCCTTAACCATTTTTTCAATTTCTTTTTCGCATACGTGTTGTATTGCGGCATCAATAGTTAAGGTTACATCTTCTCCTTTTGGATTTGTTGTTGTTGCAACAGGGTCGGTTGTAAAATCATATATAATTTTGCCGTCACGAGTTTTTTGATATTTAACTGTGTTTATAACGTGTTCCAGTCTGTCTTTGGCTGTATATTCTACTCCGTTTGCAATATCAGCATCAAAGTTGTAATATCCGAGAACGTGAGCGGCAAGAGTTCCTTGAGGGTATTCTCTTGTGTTTTTCTTGCCTAAGCTTATTTCTCTCAAGTGAAGCTTTGCAATCTGTTTTGCCGTTGATCTGTCAATATCTTTTTTGATTGTTATTACAGGACCGGGTTTTTTCAATTTTTGCAAAAGAGTGTCTTTTGGCATTTTTAAAATAGGGGCTAAAATTTTTGCCAATTCTTCCGGAGAATGGTCATAATCTGCAGGGTGTGCATATACATCGGAATAAACTTTGTCTGTTGCAAGTTTTATTCCGTTTCTGTCATAAATATCCCCACGCATTGAAAAAATTCTTCCGACTCTTTGGCTTCTTGCTTTTGCTCTGTATTTGCCTACATCTACGACCATAATGAAAAATAAATAAATTATCAAAAGTGTCATAAAGCCTGCAAAAAATATGTGCAAAAAGCCAACTATTTTATCAAATGTCTTGCTGCGCTTTTCTAATTCGTTTTCCGGCTCTCTTTTTCGTAATCTTTCTCTCAAAACTTATCCCTCTTTATTTTATTATTTTAGCATAAGGAATAGTAAAAAAAGTAAATATTAAATAATTTTAACTTTGTTGTATAATATTTTTATGAAAAATTTATTTTTATTATTTGGGTTGTTATTAATTGGAACACAGGTTTATGCATTTGATATTGTGTATCCTAAGCAAAATGATGTTGTAATAAATGCAAATTCTACATTTTTTATCGGTTCATCAAGCAAGCCGTTAAAGATAAACGGTCAAAATGTCCCGTTACACCCAAGCGGTGCTTTTGCCTATGTTGTGCCGTTGAAAAATGGCGCAAATACATTTGTGTTGCAATCAGATGAGCAGAGAGAAATTTTTGTTATAACAAAACCTGTTATAAAATCGTCAAATGTATTACCTTCTGTTTTTACGCCATATAATGCTAAAAAAATGTTTTTTGTAACAACAAAGGATGCTCCTTTACGTTCAACTCCTGTTGATAGTGGTATTAACAGAATGGCTCATTTGCCGAGTAATATGAAATTATGGGTAGATGGTGAAAAAAGTGGCTTTTATCGTGTCGTTTTAGGCAAAGATAATTACGGTTGGATTTCAAAATCCGATGTAAAAGCTGATAGCTCAAATGATTTTAATTTGGCTCAACTCAGCGGGTATGAATATCTTGACAGTGATGAATATTTTACATTTGTATTTCACTTAAACAAACAGGTTCCTTTTGAAATGGTTGAGGGGGATCCGTTTTTGATGAAATTTTATAATGTAAAAGATCAGGAAAATAATACTTATGTTTATGATTTTCCAATAAAAGATGCGCTGAGCGGAAGAAAATTGATTGGATACAGTGGAGAATACAATGGTAATGATTTTATTTTAAAGATAAGAAAACCTATAATTACAAATTCTTGGCGTCCTTTACATAATATTAGAATTGCCATAGATGCAGGACATGGCGGAAGTGAAAACGGCAGTATATCTTGTCTTGGAAATAAAGAAAAAGATATAAATTTAGCGATTGCAAAGCTTGTTGAATCTGAATTGAAAAAACGTGGTGCACACGTAATTATGACAAGAAAAGGTGATAATTATGTGAGCCTTAAAGATAGAGTAGAAATAGCAAATTACGGCAATGCTGTTGTATTTATAAGTATTCACGGAAACGCTTTACCTGATGGTGCTGATCCTAACAAAAACAGAGGTACAAGTATTTATTATTACTATCCGCAGGCAAAACCTATTGCTGATATGATTATGGACACTGTCGTTTCAGAAATTGGTGTTCCAAATGATAAAGTTCGTCAAGGAAGTCTTGCAGTTGTTAGAAATACAAATGCCCTGAGTTTGTTAGTCGAAGTTTCTTATCTTATAAATCCTGAAGATAACGCAAATTTGATTAATCCTGAATTTCAAAAACAATATGCAAAAGCAATTGCAGACAGTTTAGAAAGATATTTCTCTAAATAATTAAAACTGTTTTATAAATAAAAATGGGGTGACAATTAAATTATGTCATCCCATTTTATTATTATCTAAAAAATATTTATTTTATTTTTCAGTTACGTAGTTCAAAAGAGTTCTTACGCCTGCACCTGTTGCGCCTGCGATAAATTCTTTTTGAGGTTTTTCAATGTAGGCTGTACCTGCGATATCAATGTGACACCATTTTGTATCTTTTACGAATTCTTGAAGGAACAAGCCTGCAATTGATGCTCCGCCGTTACGAGAACCTGTGTTTTTCATATCAGCGATATCTGATTTTATGCTGTCCATGTATTCTTTGAACATTGGTAATTGCCAATAAGTTTCACCTGATTCTTTAGCGGTTTGGATTAGTCTTTCAATCATTTCTTCATCGTTGCCCATAATACCTGATGCAACTGTGCCAAGAGCTACCATACAAGCACCTGTTAATGTTGCAATATCAATTACTTCATCAACACCAAGCTCGCAAGCGTAACATAGTGCATCTGCAAGAGTTAATCTTCCTTCAGCATCTGTGTTATCAACTTCGATTGTTTTTCCGTTTTTAGCTGTCAAAATGTCACCCGGTTTGTAAGATGAACCTGAAGGCATATTTTCACAAGCTGCGATAATCCCATGTACTTCCATATCAGGTTTTAATTAAGCTAACGCTCTCATAACTCCTAATATGCAAGCTGCACCTGACATATCATCTTTCATTGTAAGCATTGATGATGCAGGTTTAATATCAAGACCGCCGGCATCAAAACAGATACCTTTACCGATAAGTGCAATCTTTTTCTTTACATTTTTGCCTGTATATTTCATGTGAATGAATTTTGGCGGTTGAACACTTCCTTGTCCGACTGCTAAATATGCACCCATTCCCATTCTTTCAACTTCTTCTTTATCAAAAACTTTTGTTTCTACGCCTTCAATATTTTTAGCAATTTCTGCAAGTTTTGTCGGTGTTGCAATTTGTGCAGGTGTGTTTGCAAGATCTCTTGTAAATTTCATTGCTTCACCAAAGATAATTCCTTCTTGAACTTCGCTTTCTGAAAATCTTGCAAAAGTGATTTCATCTAAATGAGGTGCTTTTACTGATTTGTATTTGTCATAAGCGTAGTCTGCAATCATAGCCCCAATTGCTGCTGATTTACCGTAATCAGTGTTTACATCAAAATCGAAGATAGCTTTTTTAGCGTGAATTTGATGTAATTTTTTAACTGCTTTTGCAACAGCTTCTCTCATTTTATTGTGGTCAAATTCTTCTTTTTTACCAAATCCTATTACAAGAATTTTGTCTGCAGGAATTTGACCTAAAGTGTGCATTAAATATGTTTGACCGAATTTGCCTTCAAAATGATCTTTATCTACGGCATAAGTATTAATTAATTCCTGAGAAGTTCTTTCTTCTTCAAATTTGTTGATAACCAAAACTTCTGTAGGAACATCTTTAACGTTTTGTGAAACTTTAATTTCCATAATGTCTCTCTCCTTTTTACGCTTGTTAGTATAACATTTTATCCGGTATTTGTAAATCCGTTTCTTATGTATCAATTTAAAAATTACTACTATACAAAAAACTATTCTCATGATATGATGTAGACAGATGTAGTAGGTAAATATTTTTTGGAAATATATGCAATAAAATTTATTTAAATAATTAAATAGTTTGTGGCTCGATAGGATATATGTATCGAGCATTGCGTGTATTATTAAAAAATAGAAAAGGATAAGGTATAAAACTTTATGGACTTTTTATTGATTATTGCGATTATTGCGGTAATAGCATTAATCGCTGTGCTGTTTGTCCAGCAAAGCAAAACTAAATCCGTGCTATTATCTGTCGAAAAAGATAAAAAAGCATTGGAAGAGAAAGAAAAACTGCTCCTAAAAGAGGCTAGAATTAAAGCAATCGAAGAATTGCAGGATGACAGAGAGAAACTTAACGAAGAAGAAAGAGAAAGAAGACAAGAACTTGCAAGACAAGAACAAAAATTAGCAAAACGTGAAGATGTTCTTGAAGACAAAATTCAGGAATATACTGAAAAAGATTTGCAAGCTCAAAGAAAATTAGATGAATTATTAGAAAAAGAAGATTATTTGGCTGAAATCGTACAAAAACAGACAACAGAACTTGAAAGAATTTCAGGAATGTCTGCAGAAGATGCAAAAAATATGTTACTTGATCAGCTAAAACATGATTTAGCTCAGGAACAAATGCAGTTAATCCGCGAAAATGAAGCTAAAATAAAAGAAACATCTTTGGAAAAAGCAAAAGAAATTTTGTCAACAACAATGCAAAGATGTATGATAGAACAAGTCGTTGAAACGACAGTATCAGTTGTAGCACTTCCAAATGATGAAATGAAGGGACGTATAATCGGTAGAGAAGGCCGTAATATCAGAGCTTTGGAAACTTTAACGGGAGTTGATTTAATTATTGATGATACGCCTGAAGCTGTTGTTTTATCAAGCTTTGATCCTGTAAGACGTGAAATCGCTAAATTAGCGTTGGAAAAATTAATCGTTGATGGGCGTATTCACCCTGTAAGAATTGAAGAAATGGTTGAAAAAGCTCAAGATGAAATTGATAAAAAAATCTGGGAAGAAGGCGAAAATGCAGCTTTAGAAATGGGTGTTATGGGCTTAAATAAAGAGCTTATAAAAACTCTTGGACGCCTTTATTACAGAACAAGTTACGGTCAAAATGTTTTAAAACATTCGCTTGAAGTTGGTCATATTGCAGGCATGTTGGCTGCTGAAATCGGCGCAAATGAAAAAATCGCCAAACGTGCAGGTCTTTTGCATGATATAGGTAAGGCAGTTGATCAGACTCAAGAAGGTACACATATTCAACTTGGTGTTGAACTTGCAGCAAGATATGGTGAAAGACCTGAAGTTATCCACGCAATTGAGGCTCACCATGATGATGTTGTAGCTAATACAATTGAAGCTGTTTTAGTTAAGGTTGCTGATGCAATTTCAGCAGGCAGACCAGGCGCAAGACGTGATACTTTGGAAATTTATATTAAACGTCTTCAAAAAATTGAAGAAATCGTAAACAGTTACGATGGTATAAAACAATCTTTTGCGGTTCAGGCAGGTCGTGAAGTTAGAATTATTGTTGAATCTGAAAGATTTGACGATTTAGCATCACAAAAACTTGCAAGAGATGTTGCAAAACGTATTGAAGATGAACTTGATTATCCTGGACAAATCAGGGTAACAGTTGTTAGAGAATTCAGAACAACTGAAATTGCTAAATAAAATATTTGTAGTTTTAAAGACAGGAAGGAAAGCTGTTTTAAAAAAGCCGTACTTCCTGCTCTTAAAACCTTAGGATTAAGATAATGAGTGATGATAAAATTTTAAAAATAATATTTTTTGGAGATTTGGTTGGCAGACCTGGCAGAAATGCTTTGAAGGATTTTTTGGCCGAAAATAAATCAAATTACGATTTTGTCATTGCTAATGTTGAAAATGCGTCTCACGGTTTTGGTTTAACTTTAAAAAATTATAATGAATTATCCGAATATGGAATTGATTGTATGACTTCAGGCAACCATGTTTGGGATAAAAAAGAGATTTTTAACTACATCGACAGTGCTGACAAATTAGTCAGACCTTTTAATTACCCGAAAAATACTCCGGGGTTCGGAAGCAGAATTTTTGAATTGGAAAATGGATGCAAAATTGCAGTAATAAATGTGTTAGGCCGAGTATTTATGGCTCCTGTAGAATCCCCTTGGACTGTTGTTAAGGAAGAAATTGAACGTTTAAAATCAATTACACCAATTGTGATTGTTGATTTTCATGCAGAAGCAACAGCAGAAAAAATATGTTTTGGAAAATTCTGTTCTGAATTAGGAGTTAGTGCATTTTTCGGTACACATACTCATGTGCAAACTGCGGATGAACATATTGTAAATAATATGGGTTATATAACTGATGCAGGTTTTTGCGGAAGTTTTGATAGTGTTATCGGAATGGATTACAGTACCTCTTTAAACCGTTTTACAACGGTTATTCCTGAAAGATACGATGTAGCAGATAGCGATGTTGTCCAGATTAATGCTGTTGAAGTTGACATAAATCAATCCAGCGGGCATACTGTCGCTATAAAAAGAGTTTTTTGTTATGTAGATAAAAGTAAAAAGGAAGAGGAAAATGAAAAGTGATTTGCACATTCACACCCTTTATTCGGACGGTGTTTTCTCGCCCGAAAAGATTGTCGACACTGCAATAGATGTAGGACTTCAGGCAATTGCTTTGACTGATCACGATAATATTTTGTCGTATAAGGTAGCAAAAGACTATTTAAAAAAGGAAAATAAAGAAGATAAATTAGAGATTATTCAGGGTATTGAGGTTAATACTCTTTATAAAAATTATGAAGTTCATATTTTGGGCTATTTAATGGACGTTACAAACAGTGATTTCCAAGAGCTTTTGAAAGTTCAACAGCAGGCTCGTATAAAGCAGACAAAAGAAATATTGAGTTTGTTGGCTAAAAAAGAAGGTATAAGAATTAAATTTGATGATATCAAAAAACAAGTTGCGCCGGGTGGAAGTATAGGACGTCCTCATATTGCAAAAGCTATTACAAATGCAGGTGGAACAACAAGTGTTATGGAAGCTTATGCAAAATATATCCATGATGATTCTCCTGTTTATGTACAAAGAAAAACTGTTTCTCCGCAAGATGCGGTTGAAATTATCTATGATGCAGGTGGCGTTCCTGTTATTGCCCATCCTCATGATCTTGATATTGCCGAAAGTTTGATAAAAGAGCTTATGCAATACGGTTTGAGAGGAATTGAAGCTTATCATAGAAAACATACGCCTGCTTGTGTTGAGTATTTTTCTTCTATGGCAGAAGAATTAGGTCTTATAGTTACAGGCGGATCTGATTTTCACGCTCCAAATATTATGAATGGGCAGATTATTCTCGGCAAAAATTTCGTACCTGAATGGGTTTATGATAAGTTGCTGGAAGAAAAAAAACGTATTGATATGGCTTAAACAAAAGAGGTTTTATGGCAGGAAAAAATCGCTGGAAACTTGAATATTCAATCGCATTATTTGTGATGTTTGGTGTTGTATTGCTAATTGCTCCGTTTTCTTTTGAAAATTCAAGGCAGGCAAATTTTATTTCTAAATGGAATGAAAAACTTAATCGTGTTGAATATATGTTTTCGGTTATAAATGCTCATATAACAGATGATATGATTAAGAGTATGAACAGAGCGAAAACTCCTCAAGAACGCGAGGAGCTTTTGCTTACTGTTGTAAAGCCTTATTTGAGAATCAACACTGATAATTATCCTATAAGACATTACAGACCTCGTTATATGAACGGAAATCGGGTTTATAGAGGTCAGTTGTATTTTTTTGATGACTTTTATTTTGCTGAAAATAATACAATTGTCGGTTTTAAGGATATAAAAACTGATAAATCTTCAGATGTATGGTTTATAATGATGTTTGATATGAACGGACTTTTGCCGCCAAACAGATGGGGAAAGGATATTTTCGGTATAAATATTTATGATGGTGGAATAATTGAACCTTTTGGATTTGATAAAAGCATGCAAGAACTCAAAAAGGATTGTTCTGAATCAGGTACAGGAGTGGATTGTTCTTATTATTATAAAATAGGCGGTGGGTTTGATGACTGATATAAAACGAGTTTGTATATTTGCATCATCGTGCAATTATATAGAACAATCTTATTATAAGGCTGCTGAAGAATTTGGAGATATGCTTGGTAAATCCGGATTTGATATGGTTTATGGTGGAAGTTCATTAGGTTTGATGTGGGCTTGCGCCAGTAAAGTAAAAGAAAATGGCGCACAAATTATTGGTGTAATGCCTGAAAAATTGCATAATTTGGGTGTTAACACAGATGAATGTGTCGAACTTTTTGTAACTCCTTGTATGCGAAGCAGAAAAGCTAAAATGGATGAGATTTCTGATGCTGTTGTTGCACTTCCCGGAGGTTTGGGAACTTTGGAAGAATTATCGGAAATGATTGTCCAAAAACAATTGGGATATAACAATAAACCGATTGTTATTTTGAATATAAACGGGTTTTATGATAAATTAATTGCATTTTTTGAGCAAATGATTGAAATGAAATTTGCATCAAGTAGTGCCCGAGAATTGTTTTTTGTTACCCAAAATCCTTGTGATGCTATAGAATATTTGAAAAATTACAAACAAAAAGATGTAAAAGTTACAAAAGAACAAATTTACAATCGTTAATAAAAAAGGCAATTTTTTGTTCTAAAAATTTTTATATTATGTATAGTAAAAATATAAGGGGTGAAATATTATGGGTTCAAAAGTTAATCCGGCATTTATTTCAGCTTTTAATAATCTAAAATCAGCTAGAGCAAGATATAATGCTTTGAAGAAATTTAATCCAAATTCTCCAGAATTGCGAAATGCAGAGCGTGATTTTCTTAAAGCAGAAGGTCCTTTTTGTAATGCAAATGGAATTATTGAAGATAGAAGCCCTAATGCTTTGACAAAAGAGCAAGCTCTGGAGAAGGTACATAGTATGATGAGTGAAGTTAAAACTTGGTACGCATAAAAAAATCAGAGTATAATCTCTGATTTTTTTTATTTATATTTATTTTTGATAATTAATATTTTAGCATTGAAACAGTTCTTGGAGAATCAGTTAATTTTTCTCTTCCGTTAAGGTCTGTTAATTCAATTAAAAATGCTACACCAACCAAGTTTGCTCCTGTCTTTTTAACAAGTTTACAAGCAGCTTCTGCTGTTCCGCCTGTTGCTAACAAATCGTCAACTATTAATACATTTGAACCAGGTTCAAAAGCATCTTTATGAACTTCAATTTTATCAGTACCGTATTCAAGAGAATATTCTTGAGAATATGTTTCTGCAGGAAGTTTGTTTGGCTTTCTGATAGGTACAAAACCTGCGTCAAGTTTGTATGCCATTGGCATTCCAAATATAAAACCGCGGCTTTCAATACCTGCTACATAATCAATTTTTACATCTTTAAATTGTTCGCAAAGATAATCTATCATTACTTTTAATGTTTCAGGATCTTTTAGTGCTGTTGTAATGTCACGGAAAATTATACCAGGTTTTGGAAAATCCTTTACTGATCTGATTTTATTTCTTACATCAATCATTGTTTCTGTTGTCATTTTTTTTGTTTTCTCCTTTATATATTATTTTTCAGCTAGCATTTGTTTTAATTTTTCTCTGTATTTTACAGTGTATTCTTTTGTATATTCTTTAGTTTTTTGTAATTCTTTTTTGATTATAGCTTTGATACTTGCTTCTTCTTCCATAACAAGACCGTGAGCGGTTTTGCCCCAATTCATGTCTTTTTTCATGAATAATATTTTAAAGCAAATATATAGAACAAGCGGGAACCAAATTATGAATAGATAAACTGAAGTTTCAAGAGCTTCAAAAGTCGCATCAAGCCTTGGCATATAATCATAACGTCTTAGGGCATATCTTGCGGCGAAGAAAAATCCAAAACCGATTGCACATCCTATAAATATTGAAGAATAAAGCATGTGAGGAGGGGCTTGTTTTGCTAAAACTTTAAATCCTCTAATAAGAAGCTCCATTACAAACCAACCCGGCATAATAAATTGTGTTATAAATGCTGTCATATCAAGGCTTGCACGCAAAGACATATCTTTTGAGAATAATACATCTCCAGCATATTCCAAATATCTTCTTATAGTTCCTTCCAGCCATCTTCTTCTTTGTCTGAATAGAGGTCTTAAATAGATAATCCCTTCTTCATAAACAATAGCATCAGGACAAAATCTTATATCCCATCCTTTGATATGCAATCTTGTTGACATATCCAAGTCATCAACCAATGTGTAATTATTCCAACCGCCAATATCTTCAATTGCTTGGCGCTTAATAAGTTCTCCGTTTCCTCGAAGTTCAACAGCACCTTTAATAGAATCTCTTCCGACTTGGAAATGGGTATCCATTGTATATTCATTATTTTGGCATCTTGTTAAAAGATTTACATTTTTGTTTCTGATAACTTTTCTTGCTTGAACAGCTCCGACATCTTTAGGTTCAAGATAAGGAACAAGAATGTTTAAAAAATCAGGTTCAACCGTAGCATCTGCATCAAAAACAAGGATTGCTTCTCCTTTGGCAATTTTAAATGCGTCATTTAAGACTGCGGATTTCCCCGGAAACGCGTCCATTGGACGTATAAGGGCAGAAACTTTTTCGTATTTTTGTTCTAAATCTTTTATTACAGAAGCTGTATTATCTGTGCTGCGATCATCAATGACAATAATTTCAAAGTTTTCATAAGTCATATTCAAAATATTTAAAACAGTATTTGAAATGACAGATTCTTCATTATGAGCAGGAATCATAACTGTTACAAATGGTTTATAATTCTCGTTGATAACTTGTGGAAATTTTTGTAGTTTACGTTTCTTTAGCTTGTAAGAAAGGTTCATAAACATTGCATATATGAACATGAATGTGCATAAAAGTGCAAGTCCCCAAACTGTATTAAAGTAACTTTGGAATATATAAATGAAAATTCCGAGTCCAAAAACTATGGTGAATAGAAGAATTCTTTCTTTCATGTTGAAATACCTACATACTCCCGTTATTTATTCCTATAATATTATAGCAAAAACTTATTTTTAACGACCAAAATTAATTATTTTTATTACTTTTTGTAATACAATTTCCTCTATTTAAATGTTTTATTATTTCAAAAGTGTTAAAAATCGTAAAAATGCTTGCTTTTAAAATAAATTAAGCTATAATTAAGGATGTACAAAGAGAGAAGGAGTTTTATTATGAACAAAGAAGAATTAGTACAAGAAATTGCAAAAAAATCTAACGTAACTCAAAAAGAAGCTGCTGAAGTTTTGGGCGCTATGATTGAAACTATTCAAAAAACAGTTTCTAAAGGTAAAAAAGTTACATTAGTTGGCTTCGGTACATTTGAATCTAGAAAAAGAGCTGCTAGAATTGGTAGAAACCCACAAACTGGTAAGGAATTAAAAATCCCTGCTACAACAGTTCCTGCATTCTCTGCTGGTAAAAAATTCAAAGAAGCTGTTAACAAAAAATAAGCAATTTTTTGAAAAGTATAAAAAAGGACTTATCGATTTGATAAGTCTTTTTTTTTTATTTATTTTTATAATTTTTCTTTTTCTGCCCTTCGGGCTTCTTCTTCAAGAAGATTTTTTCGGTATGCTTTTGCTTTTTGGAAGCGGTTTTTGAACATTGCAATTATTCCATCATTGGTTAATATATCAATCTCTTCTTTAGAAGATGAAGTCGGGTAGGCTTCTACGGCTTTTATATATTCTTGAGCTTTTTTAAATAGGGGATGAGTTTTTGTTATTATACCGTCTTTTGCAATAGTTTGTTTATAAAATTTATCGTTAAACTTGTCATTTTTGTACATTGGAAACTTTTTCAGGATCAAGGTTTTAAAGTTATTGAGCCCGTTATCAATATTTTGTGCAATTCCTGCAAAGTATCTTGCTATTATTTGATATTGTTCAATGTGTTTGGCTTCATGCTTTATTAATTTTTTTATAAACGGTCTAAAAAGTCTGTTGTTAAAGAGAAAGTTTAAATATATTTCTCCAGTGTATGGATTGGCTTCTGCGGCTGAATTATCTAAAAATATTGTTGTATGAATTTTCGGTTTTACAGGCAATTTATTTTTTTCGCTAACTTGGTTTAGGGTATTTAATATAAACCTGCATTGTTTTATTTGCATTTTTGCCTCCACGTTTTTTAAAATTCATAAAAATAAAATATGCTAAATGTAATAAGATTTTTTAATAAAACTTCATGATTGTAAAATCAGATAGTATTTGATTTAGCCTTAATATATGTTATAATAAAATACAAATAATAAATTAGAAAGAAAAGGAGAGAAGCATGGAAGATTTGTTAAGAATTGAAAAGTCGGGGGGGGGGCGCTTTTAAGCTTCTTACCTGAGTTTATCTCTTGTCAAAATGTAAACTTGAATCGTGAGAATGATAGACATCATCTCAACAAGACTGATAATTTAATGACAAGATTTAAAGGGTTTACTTTGGCAGAAGTGTTAATAACTCTTGGAATAATAGGAGTTGTTGCAGCAATGACTATGCCTGCATTAATTGCTAACTATCAAAAAAAAGTTTTAGAAACAAAGTTTAAAAAAGCATATAATGAAATTTCACAGGCAACTGAGCTTTTAAAAGTAAAGGAAGATATAAATATTTTTGAATACGCAAAGGCTAATGATAGTCAAAAAGCGCTTGATATGTTAATGACACAAATAAAAGGTGCTTCTGTTTTAGAAGGCTCAAGTTCATTAAGTAATTTTACTAAATATTTTTACACCCCAAAAAGTGTGGATAAAAAACATATTGTAGGACAATATTGTGATATTACAAATGTATATAGAGGAAGTAACGGTATATTTTATTCTATGGATGATAGACCTGGCAGTTCAAGTATTGTAGATCCCAAATTATGTATTGACATAAATGGGGCATCTTTGCCTAATTCATTAGGGTATGATTTATTTATTTTTACATTCACTCAAGATGGAAATATTGTTCCTTTTACTTATAAATGGACTTATACACAAACTACAGATAAACTAGACGACATATCTGAACAATGTTCATATACTTTTTATGAAAAGCCTTATTCTTGTAGCTATTATGCTTTATCAGATACAAGTCCTGAAGATCCGTCAAAAAGTTACTGGAAGGATTTTCTAAGATAAATCGATTATTATATTGAAGCAAACATCCATTTCTGATAGTAAAAATAGTAACAATTATTCTATTTATTAATAGAAACAGATTTAATGTGGTATTGGCATAAGGTAAAAAATTCAGCGTTAATCAACAGAGAAAATTTCTTTGATATCGTCCATTGTAAGAGATTTTACAATATTTCTGTCAACTGAAATTACACTATCTACAAGGTTACGTTTAACTGTTTTTAATTTCTGAATTTTTTCTTCAACAGTATTCTTTGTTATAAGTCTATATACAAAAACTTTTTTAGTTTGTCCGATACGGTAGGCTCTATCTGTTGCCTGATCTTCAACTGCAGGGTTCCACCATGGGTCGTAGTGGATTACGTAATCTGCTCCTGTAAGGTTCAAACCTGTACCGCCGGCTTTTAAGCTGATTAAGAATATTGGAATCGAAGGTGTTGAATTAAATCTTTCAACCGCACCTTGTCTGTCTTTAGTTTTCCCTGTCAAATATTCGTACGGGATACCTTCTCTCTCCAGCCAAGCTTTTATTATATCAAGCATATCAACAAATTGGCTGAACAGTAGAATTCTATGCCCTTCGTCAATAATTTCTTCAAGCATTGCTTTAAGTTTTTCAAATTTGCCTGATTTCATAATATGTTTTACGTTTTGTTTGTCGTAAAGTCTTGGGTGACAGCAGATTTGACGTAATCTTAACAGTGCTGAGAATATTGATAGTCTGCTCTTTTCAAGACCATTTTGTTCAATAGATTTGAATAATTCTTCTTTAGTGCTGTCAAGAACTTGCAAATAGAAATCTCTTTGTTCATCAGTAAGTTCACAGTATGCAATGTTTTCAACTTTATCTGGCAAGTCTTTTGCAACATCACGTTTCATACGGCGTAAGATGAACGGATAAATCTGTAATTTCAAACGTTTTTCAACTGTCTTATCTTGACGTTCCATAATAGGATTAACATATCTTGAATTAAATTCTGCCATATTAAATAAAAATCCCGGCATTAAGAAGTCAAATACAGACCACAATTCTTCAAGTTTGTTTTCTATCGGAGTACCTGATAGGGCTAGTTTATGTGAAGCTTGTAATTTTTTCACAGCTTGCGCAGTTTGTGACATTGCATTTTTAATATTCTGTGATTCATCTAAAATTACATATCTGAAGTTGTATTCTTTAAGTTTGTTGATATCTCGTCTTATGAGTGCGTAACTCGTGATAACAACATCATAATTTGGAATTTCTTTAAAGAATTGTTTTCTGTCAACTCCTGCAAGTTTTAAAGTTGTTAAAGTCGGTGCAAATTTTTGAATTTCTGATTCCCAGTTAAATACAACAGTTGTTGGACAAATAACAAGAGTTGGTGCAGGTCCGTCTTCTTCTTTAGCTTTTTGTACAACAGCCAAGGCTTGCAAAGTTTTACCAAGTCCCATATCATCTGCCAAAATTCCGTTAAGCCCGTATTTATACATAAACCAAAGCCAGCCAAAGCCTTTTGTTTGGTATTCACGAAATTCTGCATGAATTCCTTCAGGCAATTTCAAATCCTCTGAGGTTGAGAAGTTTGACATTTGTTTCCAGAAGTTTTCAAATTTTTCGCTCAAAACGAGTTCTACATTGAGGTTTTTCAACTCGTTAATCAAGCCTGCACGATATGTTTTTACAATAAATTTGTTTTCGTTATTTCTGTAAACGTCAAATGAATTGAATGCACGCATAATTGCATAAATATCTTGTGCAGGATATTCTACAAATCCAAGACTTCTAATACGGCTGTATTTTTCTCCGCTTTGGATGGTTTCATAAATCTCATCAAAGTTAATAATTTCTTCACCGACTTGACCGTATAAAAATATTTCAAAACTATCTTCGGATTCTTCAGAGAAGTCAATTTTAGCGCATAATCTGAAAGGATCATCAAGCAGCTTAAAGAAAGTCATATCATCTTTTTCTACAAATTTCCAACCTTCTCCTGCCTGCTTAATATAATAGTTATAAAAATCAATTGCATTTTCTTTTTCTAAAGCAAGGTTATTTGTCTGCATTGGAACAAAGCGGCACGCTAAAAGCATTTGATAAGCTTCCTGCTCGTGTTTTAGATTTCTCTTAATCCAATATACAAAATCTTCCCCCGGCTTTTTAATTGTAATATAAGGAGCTTTTTCCGCAGTAGTTTTTGAATATGGAACAACAACTCCGTCATATTCAAATTCCAATGACGCTTTTAGAGATTGATCATAGTCAATTCCCATAGTTACAATGTTTAACGGCGGACGTTCTGTGAGCATTAATTGGCTGATGTTATCAGCAATTTCAACGTCCATAATTTCTTGGAGTTTTGGTAATTCTTCGTAAATAAATTTTCCGCCATCGGCATCTTTCAAGTCTGTGAAAGATGATTTCAATATATTTTGCGGAATAGAGTTCATTGCAATATTTGTCGGGAATATTATGTTTTTATATCTTCCCCATTTCAAATGTCTTGAGAAATATCTGACTTCTTCAAGCGGATAAACATCATCTTTATCAGGTCTTTTCCATTCCAAAGATAGAAGAATAGTTCCTTGAGCACCTGTGTTAACGTTTAAAATGAGCTTCCATTCTTCATCAGTAAATTTTAATCTTTCTTTTGTTTTTTCATCTAAAACTTCGTCAGCTTTAGATAAAAGGGTGAACATCGGGCCGAATTTTGTAATTGGAATATCGTACCACCCTGCTTTTTTATCTTGTCTTGAAACGGTTAAAAGCTGTTGGAAAATTGCAACTTCAACTTTTTGAGAATTGTTTAATTCAAAATCCGGGTTTTGTTTTTGAGCTTCAATTAAAGCTCTCAAAATAGGTTCAATTTGTCTTACGACTTTTCCTGTTTCTCTTGAGCGAACAAGCACTGAGAAAAAGTTTGCTTTTCTTTTTGAATTAAAGTGGAAAATGTAATTTCCTTTAGGCGGTTCTGTAAGAGCAGTATTTTCATCAGGAAAGTCAAATTCCATACCAAATTTTGTCTCAAGCCAGTCTTCGTAAGCGTGTTCATCAATAGCTTTTAGAGCAACCGCTACTGCGTGCTTGCACCATTCTTCTTTAAGCGGACAATTACATCTGGCTTCAACCTTATTTTTCTTAAAGATTAAGTCAGTATTGTAATGATCCTGAAAATTCCCTTTAACCTTGGCCATATAGAAATTCTTTTCAGGGTACGAATCAAACACCATATCTTTGAGGTGATATTCATATCCTCTGCGCCAGCTTCCGGGACTTGCATTTTCTTTTATAAATTTGTAATTAAATTCCTGCGGTTTCGCACTCATTATACTTTGAGTATCTCTTTCTTTCCCTAAGGGTGTAAACTTTCGGATATAGATTTATTTCTATAAGCCCTTATTAACAATTATATTATTGCATAAAAAAATAAAAAAGACAAGGAGTTTTTACAAATTTGCTCCCAAAACATAAAAGTGGAAGAAATATGCAAAAACTATACCGAACAAAGCTCCTGCAATAACTTCAAGAGGAGTATGTCCGAGTAATTCTTTTAATTTCCCTCCGATTGCCTGAACATCGTGTTTGTAAAAATCGTCCATCATTCTGTTTAAGCATGCTGCTGTTTTCCCTGCTGCACGTCTTACACCTGCTGCATCATACATTGTAATCAGAGCATAACCTATTGCAATTGCAAATTCTATTGAATCCCAACCTCTTATAAGACCTACAATTGTTGCAAGCCCCATAACTCCGGCTGAATGAGAGCTAGGCATTCCACCTGTTGTTGTGAATATTTTGAAATTTATTTTTTTAGTTTTTATTGTAAAAATGAAAAATTTAATAATCTGCGCAATAAATGCCGCAAGTATTCCGGATGCAAGGGCTTCATACCCTGTGTTTACTATTTTTTCAATCATCAAATCCTACTCTCTTATTGTAATGTGCTTTTTCAGTATAGCATAAGAATAAATAATTTGTAAAATATTTGTTATGAGATTCTTATTTTATTTAAAATTTGTTCAAACACTTCTGAGTGTAAATTGTTTTTATTAAGAATTTCAAAACATTCATCAAGTATTTTATTCAAATCTTGTTTTGCCTTATCAAGTCCGTAGAGGCTTGTATAGGTTAATTTGCCTTCTTCTTTATCCTTGCCCATGGTTTTACCCATTTCTTCAATAGTTGATGTTTCATCTAAGATGTCATCTGCTATTTGAAATGCAACTCCGAGTTTTTGACCGAATTTTGTTATCTCTTCAAGTTGTTCATCTGTCGCATTTGCAATTATTGCACCTGTTCTTAGTGCAAGTTTGAAAAGGTCTGCGGTTTTATGGGTGTGAATGAAATCCAAAATTTCGGGTAACTGCTCGTCTTCTGTATCAAACCCTTGCATTTGAGATAATTTTTCACTTTCAATATCAACAACTTGTCCTGCTATTACGCCATAAGCTCCTGCTGCGTGGAAATATTCTTCCATTATTTTTAGCAATTTTTCTGAACTTAAATTTTTTGAATATTTCAGAATAGTTTGCGGTGCAAAGGTTAAGAGTGCATCTCCTGCAAGAACTGCGTGTGCTTCTCCAAATACCATGTGATTTGTTAATTGACCTCGCCTGTACATATCATTATCCATACAAGGAAGATCATCGTGGATAAGAGTTTGAGCGTGAAGCATCTCTATTGCGCAGGCCGTTGGAATTGCATCTTCATAATTCCCGCCAAACATTCTGCAAGTTTCAAGACACATAACAGGTCTTAGCCTTTTGCCAGGTAAAGTTACCGTATATTTCATTGATTTGAAAATCTTTTGTGGGTAGCAAATCGGCATATATTCATCAATTTTTTTATTAACAAGTTCGATATAATCATTCATTTTCATATTCATATTCAATACCTTTATAAATTTTTTGTTTTAATGTGTTTCTTGCGCTTTGGCGTTTTTTGTCGCTTATTTTTGCAATTTGTTTATTATGGACAAATTTCTTTGAATGTTCTTCTTTTCGCCCTTCATATTTTATGCGTTCTTTGTATTCTTTAGCTTCATCAATAAATGCTAAATAACTTTCATATCGAGAGGGGGCAATTTTGTCAATATTATTTAATACGTTACACCCATCCTCATTAATATGCAAGCAATCTGAGTATTTGCAAGAATCTCTGAATTTTGCAATATCAGGAAATAAAAGATCTACATCGGCAGGAAGTATGAAATCAAATTTCACGTTGCTAAAGCCCGGAGTATCAACAATTCTTGAGGTATCGTTAATTTTAATAATTTCGCAGTGCCTTGTAGTATGTGTTCCTCTTTGAGTTTTTTCGCTTACCTCTTTGGTTCTCAAGTTAAGGTTTGGATTTATAGAATTTACAAGACTGGATTTGCCGACTCCTGAATTCCCGCATAATACACTTGTTTTGCCATCAAGTAGTTTTTCAAAATTTTTTATCCCCTTATGCTCGGTTGCAGATGTGTATGTGATTTTGTATCCTAAGGGTTCGTAAATCTTTTTGATTTTGTCTTTAAGATGTTTATCCCATTTCAAATCTTCTTTGTTAAAGCAAAGAACTGTCGGGATATTATAATATTTTGCAAGTGCGATATAACGGTTAAGTTGATGAAGGTCCAAATCAGGCTCTTTTAGAGCTGAAACTATTATAATTTGGTCAATATTTGCAACACTTGGGCGTTTTATAAAATTTTTTCTCGGAATAATTTGTGTAATTACGCCGTTATCAAATTCAACAAAATCTCCGACAAGGATTTTTTCTTTTTGCTTTTTCAAAACTTCACGAATTTTGCACTCGTGCGTGTTTTGTCCGTCATCAATATAATAAAAATCAGAATGAATTTTATAAATTTGTCCTTCAGTCATTGCGCAACTATTTTAGCATAAAAATTTGTAACTTTGTGATTATTGATTTTTTGTATTTTTTAAGTTTACAAAATCAGGGACTTTGTTTTTTGCTTTTTTCATTTGCATATATTGTTCTTTTAATTTAGCTTTTTCTTGTGGGGTGGCATTTTTTGCTTTTTCGTTCATTTGAGTATAAATTTCTTTTTCTGCAGAATTTCCTTTTATATAAACGTCCATATCTTTTTGCTTTTTGAATGCGTTGACATTCCCTTGGTAATTTATATTCGGAGCTTTAAATAGAGTATAAAGTATTGCAAAACCTCCGATAAATGCCATCGCTAATCCTGCCCAAGCGCCTAGAGTTAAAAGAAGTTTTTTATTGTTAGTTGCATTTTTGTGCTGTTTGTCAACTATTTTTTCAGCTTTGTTGCCTAAAGTATTGATGACAAAATCATCGTCCATAAGTTCAAATAATAATCTCGCACCTATGCCTAAGCCACCTACAAAAGCAGCTTTTGCTAAAATTGCTTTTTCTCCTGTTTTTGATATCGGATTATTATCTTTTTTTGAGGACGTTTTCTTTTGTTGAGTAAATGAGAAATTATTATTTATTGCACCTATTCTCATTTATGCTCCTTTTATAAGCATTCCGTTTCCGTTGTTTGCCATTTGAACAGATGTGTAGTGATTGATTTTTTGATCTAAAGATACATCTTCATCTTTTACTTCTTTATCAATCTGTTCCATAATATTAGATTTTAATTCTCTGTCACGAGAAAATACATCCATTTCTTTTTCTCTTGTGAAAGCTCTTACTTTTGTATTATAAAGTTTTGCAGGTAGAGTCAATGCCATTGTCAACAATCCTGCTGCAACTCCTATGCCTGAAAGTTTTAAGGCTCTATTTTTAGCACCTGATTTGATGAAACAACTTCCGATTCCTGCCGCTGTAGCTCCTACAAGTGCGCTTCCGCCAATAGATCCCCATATCGCAAGACCTTTTTCAGTTCCTCTGTTGATTGGGTTTTCATAACCGTTTTTCTGTGATGAGAATTGAGGTTTTGGACAACATCTGTTAATAGCTGAAACTTGCATAATTTTATACTCCTTAAATATATCCCTACACTTTTACTGATATGATAACCTGTAAATAATATTTTTGCTATTATGTTACTATTTTAATCTTAAATTGTTACAATTATTTGAAGTTTAGAATGTTTATGATATTATCAACATATCAGATGATTATTTAATATTATGAAAAGGGGAAAAATATGATTTCAGTAAACGATTTAAAAACAGGCTTGACGCTACAATTGGACAACGGTTTATGGTCTGTTGTTGAATTTTTACACGTAAAACCTGGTAAAGGTGCTGCGTTTGTAAGATCAAAACTTAAAAACGTTGAAACAGGTCAGGTTGTTGAAAAAACTTTCCGTGCAGGTGAAAAAGTTGCAAAAGCTATGCTTGACAGACGCGAAATGCAATACTTGTACAAAGAAGGTAAAGAATACGTTATGATGGATAACGAAACTTATGAACAACTTCAATTGACAGAAGATCAAATCGGTGACGGTATTAAATATTTGAAAGAAAATATGATTGTTCAAGTATTAATGCACGATTCAAGAATTATTGGTGTAGATCTTCCTGCTCACGTAGTTTTGGAAGTTACTGATACTCCTCCTTCTGAAAAGGGTAACACTGCTCAGGGCGGTACAAAACCTGCAACTCTTGAAACCGGCGCTGTTGTTAACGTTCCGTTCTTTATCTCTAACGGTGATAAAATCAGAGTTGATACAAGAACTAATGAATATTTAGATAGAGCATAACTCTTTTAAATATTTAAGAAAGGCAAAATAAAATATGAAATTTGATATAGATTATGTTGAAAAATTAGCAAAAGTTTTAGCTGACAATTCGTTAACCGAAATTTCATTGGAAGACGGTGAACAAGCTATTACTTTAAGAAAAGAAGTTATGGGTGTTGCTGCAGCTCCTGTTGCTGCTCCTGTAGCTCAACCTGTTCAGGCTGCACCTGCTGCTCAGGCTGCTCCTGCTGAAGCTAAAGAAGTAAAAAAAGGAAAACCTTTAACTTCTCCAATGGTTGGAACATTTTATTCAGCACCTTCTCCGGATGCAGAACCTTTTGTTAAGGTTGGACAAACTGTTAAAGAAGGAGATGTTGTTTGTATCGTTGAAGCTATGAAGCTTATGAACGAAATTGAATCTGAATTTTCAGGAAAAATTACTGAAATATGTGTTCAAGACGGTCAACCTGTTGAATTTGGCCAAGTTTTGATGTATATTGAATAAAAGAATAGTGAGATTAGTAAAAAGTGAATTTTTTAATTCACTTTTTACTGTTTTATAGGGATAAGAAAAATGTTTAGAAAAGTATTAATAGCAAACAGAGGCGAAATAGCCGTAAGGATTATAAGAGCCTGCAGAGAAATCGGTATTCCGACTGTTGCAATTTATTCTCAAGCTGATGCAAATTCACTTCATGTAAGACTAGCAACAGAAGCATATTGTATTGGACCTGCTCAAAGTTCTAAAAGTTATTTGAGTATTCCTGCAATTATTTCGGCAGCAATTGTTTCAGGCGCTGATGCAATTCACCCTGGATACGGTTTTATGTCTGAAAGAGCTGATTTTGCAGAAATTTGTGCAAAACACGGTATTAAATTTATCGGACCTACTGCCGAAGCTATGCGTAAAATGGGCGATAAAGCAACTGCTCGTCAGACAATGATTGATAATAACGTTCCTGTTACTCCCGGTACTGGAATTTTGAAAACACCTGATGAAGTAAAAGAATTCGCTCATAAGGTTGGTTATCCGATTATCTTGAAAGCGACAGCAGGCGGTGGCGGAAAAGGTATGAGAATTTGCCGCAGTGATGATGATGTTGAAACTAATATGAATCTTTGTCAGTCTGAAGCGCAAAACTTCTTTGGTAATCCTGATGTTTACGCTGAAAAATATTTGGAAAACCCTCGTCATATAGAAGTTCAAATTCTTGCTGACCAATATGGTAATGTTGTTCACTTAGGTGAAAGAGATTGTTCAATCCAAAGACGTCACCAAAAATTGTTGGAAGAAGCTCCGTCACCTGCAATTGACGAAGAAACTCGTAAAGAAATGGGCGCAGCAGCTGTTAGAGCTGCAAAAGCTATTAATTACGAAAGCGCAGGTACTTGTGAATTCTTACTTGACCATGACGGAAAATGGTACTTTATGGAAATGAATACGAGAATTCAGGTTGAACACTGTGTTACAGAAATGATTTCTAATGTTGACTTAGTAAGAGAACAAATAATGGTTGCAGCAGGTGAAAAATTAGATTTCACTCAAGATGAAATTGTTCTAAGAGGTCATGCTATTGAATGTCGTATCAATGCGGAAAATCCTGAAAAAGACTTTATGCCAAATCCGGGAACTATTACAGGATATGTTACACCTGGCGGTTTTGGTGTAAGAGTTGATTCTCATGCTTATCAGGATTATAAAATCCCGCCATATTACGATTCAATGATAGGTAAATTGATTTGTTGGGGCAGAACTCGAAATGAAGCAAGACGCAGAATGTATAGAGCATTGAAAGAATATGTTATTACAGGCGTTGAAACAACAATTCCGTTCCACCAAGCAATTATTGAAGATCCTGTGTTTATGAGCGGAAACTTTAATACAGGCTTTATTGAAGATTTCTATAAACGAACAGGAAAAGATAAAAAATAAATTAAAAATACAAAATATATAATATAAAACAAGCCAAAGATATTAATCTTTGGCTTGTTTTATTGAAATATGTAAAAGATTTTGCTATAATAAAAATGTAATATATAGATAAAAGGAGTTATTTATGCAAAGATTATTAGGAATTGAGAACGTCGGGGGGGGGGCGATTTAAAGCTCATACCAACTAATTTTGGGGTTGAAATAGATAAAAAAATCTGTTATTATAGTGATAATATACATCATATAATAAAAGGATTTTTTATGAAAAAGAGAGCATTTACACTTGCAGAGGTATTGATAACGCTTGGAATAATTGGTATTGTCGCAGCATTGACAATGCCTACATTGATTGGAAATTATCAAAAAAAACAAACAGTAGTTAAACTAAAAAAAGTATATACAACTCTGTATCAAGCAGTAGAATTATCTGAAGAACAAAATGGACCTATGGATTATTGGGATAGTAATATCTCATCAAATGATATTTTTATAAAATATATAAAACCTTATGTAAAAAATATTCAATCAATTAATTATGACCGAAATAAAATGCCTTTATACAAGGGGCCTAATGGTTCAGTCGAAGGAGCTATGACTCCTTTATATCAAAATACAGGCTTATTTGTTTTAAATGATGGTACTGTATTTTTTACACCTAAACAGATACCTGCAGTTAGTATTGCGCTTATTGCTGTTGATTTAAATGGCTTTAGAGGTCCCAATATTATAGGCCGTGATTGGTTTGTTTTTTCAATTCCAAAACCAAAAAATACAAAAATAAAAGTAGTGCCTTATGGAACATATAATACAGCTGATATGTCAATGGGTGAATGGACGCGTGAGAATACTCAAAAAGGTTCTTATGCTTGTTCTAAACAGGGACGTGGTCAATATTGTGCTGCATTAATAATGATTGACAATTGGGAAATAAAAGATTATTATCCTTGGTAAGTGATATTTTATACTGTCATGCTGAACTTGTTTCAGCATCTCTATAATGTTTGAACTTAAGATGTGTATGACAATTAATTTCTTAAAAACTTGAATATAAGTTAATATAAGGGTTGAAAACCTCATAATAATGTGCTACAATATTAGTAGGTAGTATGTGTGTGAGGTTTTTGTATGGCAGGCATTAATTTGTTTTACAGGTTTACAAATCCTATTGAACAGCAAAAAGAACAACAAAAAGCTCAAAAAGATGCTTTGATTAAAAAGAATTATAATGAGATTTATGCTCACGAGCTTGCTCATAAATCTGCAGGTGGAGCTTTAGCAGGTTCAATAGTTATTGAACGTAATGCTGATGGTATTCCTTTTGCAGGTCATGTTGATATTAAAATGCCTTCATTAAATCCTAATAATCCTCAAAAAACAATTAATGATGCAAATACGGTAATCAGATCTGCAATGGCACCTTCTGATCCTTCTGATCAGGATTATCGAGTAGCTGCTCAGGCGCAGAGTATAAAAATGCAGGCTCAGGCTATAAAAGCTAAAAATGTTGGAAATAAATTAGATTTTAACGCTTAATATTGTTTGTGATATAATCATGCTCGTATGAGTGTACAATTTAGGTATTATGCTAAGGAATTATTGAATATTGCCCTTCCGATTATTATGGGCAATCTCGGTTTTATATTGATTGGTGCGGGAGATGTTTTGGTCGCCGGACACCATTCGACAGATACTCTTGCTGCAATTAGTATTGCAACAGCCATTACAAATTGTATTCAGACTTTTGGTGTTGGTTTAATTTCAAGTGTTTCGCCTTTGCTTTCTAATTTTAGAGGTGAAAGAAAAAGTGCTAAAAAATATTTTTATCCGACAATCAGATTTGCAATGCTTTTGGCTTTTATAATTATGCTTGCTGTGCTTGCATTTATTCCTGTGATTGATTATTTGCATTTTGAACCTAAGTTGGTGCCGATGATTAAGGAATATATGTTTATTACAGCGTTTGCAACTTTCGGCGCATATTTACATTCTGCTCTGAAGGAATTTTTGCAGGCTTTTGAAATTGTTGTATTCCCTAATTTGATTACGGCTATTGCGGTATTTTTAAATATTGCGCTTTGTTTTGCAATGGTATTCGGGTTTGGGCCTATACCTTCTTTGGGAGTTGTAGGGCTTGCTGTTGCAAGTTTTATCATAAGATATTTTATGGGCTTTGCTCTTCTTATATATTGCTTTACTCTTATGAATTTTAAAGATTACAAGGATTTTGAATATTATAAGAGTTTGATAAAGATTGGAATTCCTATATCTTGTGCTGTTATGGTTGAATTTATTGCGTTTAACAGTATCGCAATTCTTATGGGAAGGGTTGACGGTGTTTATGCTGCAGCTCAAAATTTGGTTTGTACGCTTACGACTATTTCGTTTATGGTTCCGTTTGCGGTTTCCAATGCTATTGCGGTTAAGGTTGGGTTTGCAAACGGTGCAGGAAATATAAAGGATTTGAAAAGATATTCTTTTGTCGGAATTGTTATATGTACAGGTTTTATGATGTTGAGTGCTCTTGTATTTTCAAGCTTCCCTCATTTTCTTGTCGGCTTGTTCTCTCAAGATGCTTATCTTATTAAGATATCTGTACCTATATTATATATTTTATCAGTATTTCAGGTGTTTGACGGGTTGCAGGTATCGCTTGCAGGTATTTTCAAAGGTATAAAAAGAACAGGTGTTGTTTTGCTTTCTAATTTTATAGCTTATTGGTTAATTTCTATCCCTGTGGGTTGCACTTTAGCTTTTCATTATCATTTGAATTTAAAAGGTTTTTGGATTGGGCTTGCGTCTGCGGCTATTATCCTTTGTATAATTATGTCATTTATGTTGATGAAGAGTATCAAAAAATTAGAACCTGTTAAATAGCTTATGTTTATGCTAAAATAAACTTGAATGGAGGTATTATGCATACAGAAGAAAGAACATTTGTGGCTATTAAGCCTGACGGAGTTATCAGAGGTTGTGTAGGTGAGATTATCAGCCGTTTTGAAAAAAAAGGATATAAACTTATCGGCATGAAGATGCTTCAAGTTACAGAAGAAATCGCCGCAAAACATTATGAAGAACATATTAACAAACCATTTTATCCAAGTCTTGTAAAATATATTACAAGTGGACCTATTGTTGCAATGGTTTTCCAAGGCTATAAAGCAGTTCAAGGTATCCGTCATCTATTAGGTGCAACTGATCCTTGCGAAGCTGATGTTGGTTCTATCAGAGCTGATTACGCTCAACTTAAGGAATACAATACAATCCACGGTTCTGACAGTGTTGAAAGTGCTGAAAGAGAAATTAATATCTACTTCAAGCCTGAAGAACTTTGCACTGATTACAAAAATATGATGGAAATTGTTACAGAGGATATTGATGCGAGATAACGCTCACGAATATTTTAAATACGAATTAGTTCACGAATGTAAGCAGACAGGCGCAAGAGCCGGAATTTTGACTACTCCGCACGGAATGATTAAAACTCCGATTTTTATGCCTGTCGGAACTAATTCTGCTGTTAAAACTCTTACATCTGATCAAATCGCTGATACAGGTGCTCAAATTATGCTTTCAAATTCTTACCATTTGTATTTGAGGGCAGGTAATAAGTTGATTAAACAGTTTGGCGGAATTCATGAATGGATGAATTGGCACAAACCTGTTTTGACAGATTCTGGCGGATTTCAGGTATTTTCTTTGAGCCATTTGAATAAAATTTCAGAAGATGGTGTTGAATTCAGAGATCCCAAGGACGGTAAAAAACATTTTATAAACCCTGAAGTTTCTATGGAAATTCAGCAGGATATCGGTGCTGATATTATTATGGCGTTTGACCAGTGTGCACCTTTCCCTTGTGATTATGATACAGCTAAAAAAGCTATGGAGAGAACTCATCGTTGGCTTGAAAGATGTTTTAAAGCTAAGACAAATCCTCGTCAGGCTCTTTTCCCAATTGTTCAGGGCGCTTTTTATGATGATTTAAGACGTGAAAGTGCTGCTGTTATATCTTCTTATGATGCTGTTGGATATGCAATCGGCGGGCTTAGTGTCGGTGAAACAAAGGATATAATGAATCATTTTGTTGAATTCACAGCTCCATTGTTGCCGAATAACAAGCCAAGATATTTAATGGGGGTTGGTACTCCGGAAGATTTGTTGGACGGTATAAAACGCGGAATTGATATGTTTGATTGTGTTTTGCCGACAAGAAATGCAAGACACGGATCTTTCTTTACTCCGAACGGAAAATCTAATATTAAAACAAAACAGTATTATGATGATGACAGACCTTTGGTTGAGGGTTGCAACTGTTATGCTTGTAAAAATCATTCAAGAGCATATATCAGACATCTTTGGAGATGTGGTGAATCGACTGCCGCAACATTATTGTCTATTCATAATATAAAATTCCTTGTTGATTTTTCTCAAAAATGTCGTGAAGCAATTTTGAATGACAGTTTTGGAGATTTTTATAACGAAAATTATAATAAATTGATTTAAAATTATCGATGTTGACTATTATTAAAAAATCATTATTTATATAGTAATAATGAGGATTTAATTATGAGTGATATCGATAATTTTTTACATGTAGAAAATCAAGCATCAAAATCTATTGACTTTGATGCTGATATTGATAAAGATTATGAAACCATGAGTATTGAGGACCCTCTTGTATGGTTATATTTGGATCGTAAAGAAGTTCCGGGGCTTATGAATAATGATTTTCTGGAATTTTTTACGATTTGAGAAGTTCCAGTGTTATTTAAACAAATTTAATTGCGGAACATCCACTGTCGGTGCGTCAGTAACCTTTTTACGGGTCGCAAGGTTGTTTGAATAATCCCTTTGCATTCTTGTCATTAATTCTTGTGAACGTTTTACAACTACCGATGGCAAGCCTGCCATTTTGGCAACTTGAATACCATAACTTTTGCTTGCGCCACCTTGAACTATTTTACGTAAAAATTCGATTTCTCCGTTTTCTTCAGTAATTGTAATTCTATAATTCTTTATTTGAGGATATGTTTTTGTCATTACGTTCAATTCGTGGTAGTGTGTTGCAAATATACATCTTGCTTTTATCTTTGTTGCAATGTATTCTGCAACTGACCAGGCTATTGCAACGCCATCATAAGTGCTTGTACCTCTTCCGATTTCATCAAGCAAAATGAAGCTTCTTTCTGTCGCAGAATTTAAAATACAAGCTGTTTCAATCATCTCTACCATAAATGTAGATTGACCGAGCGTCAAATCGTCGGATGCACCAACTCTTGTGAATATCTTATCTATAAATCCGATTTTTGCATAATCAGCAGGAACCCAAGAGCCAATTTGTGCAAGAATTGCAATTAACGCATTTTGCCTCATATAAGTAGATTTACCAGCCATGTTAGGGCCTGTAAGTATCATAAATTGAGTCGCATTAGTCGAATTACATTTTAATTCCAAATCATTTGCAACATATTCTCCGAGCGGGAGTATTTTTTCTAATACAGGATGACGTCCGTTTTTGACAATAAAATCGTCTGATTCATCAATAATCGGTTTGCAATAATTGTTCTCTGCCGCTGTTTGTGCCAATCCTGTATAAACATCGCATTGTGCAATACAATCTGCAATTTCTCTAATTTTTGATACAAATTCTTTTGAATATTCTCTGAAATCGCAGAATAGTTTATATTCAAGTTCTGTTGATTTGAATTTTGCAGAAAGAACATCGTCTTCGTGCTTCTTTAATTCTTCTGTAATAAATCTTTCACCTGTTGTTAGGGTTTGTTTTCTTATATAGCCTTCAGGGATTTGGTTAAGATATGAGTTTGAAATTTCTATAAAATATCCAAAAACTTTGTTAAAACCGATTTTCAAGGATTTGATGCCTGTTCTTTCTTTTTCGGTTTCTTCAAAATTCTTAAGCCAGGTTTCTCCGCCTGTCAAAAGTTCGCGGAAATAGTCAAGCTCTCCGGAAACTCCTTCTTTAATAATTCCGCCTTCTTTGATTAAGGCTGAGGCATTTTCAGCAATTGTTTTGTCTATCAAAGATGTGTATTCAGCGATTTCATCTCTATATTGTGCAACTTTTTCCATAGGATTAAATTCAAGATTTTCAGTTGCGTCTAATAGGTCAGGAAGTATCATCAATGAGGCTTTTAAGCTTAAAAAGTCTTTAGGATTTGCTGAACTGTTTGACATTCTTGTTGCAAGTCTTTGAATATCGTAAATCTTTTCAAGCAAATTAGAAATATTAAGTCTGTCATCTGTTTTTTCAACAAGTTCTGTTATGCAATTTTGTCTTTTTAAGATATCATCTACACGTTTGAGCGGTTGGCAAACCCAGTTTTTGAGAAGTCTTGCCCCCATATTTGTTTTTGTTTTGTCTATTGCCCAAAGAAGTGAGCCGTATTTATTTTTATCTCTCAAAGTTTCTGTAAGCTCAAGATTTTTTCTTGTGCTTCCATCTAAAATCATGTATTCTGAAAGTTCATAAGGTTCAATTCTTTCAAATTTTGGAATATTATCTTTTAAAGTTTCCCAAACATAGGCAAGCAAAGCTCCTGCTGCTCTAAATCCGATTTTGTATCTGTTATACCCAAAGGATTCCAAGCTGTTTGCCTGAAATACGGCTTTAAGATTGTTTTCAGCAAAGTTTGTTTCAAACACGTTTGAAGGAATTTTAGAACAATTGTAAACCTTTGTTATTTCGTCCGGTAAATCAATCTTTTCATCAGGTACAATTTGAAACGGCATAATTTTTTGCTTGATAGAAGGTCCGACAACTTCTGCCGGCGAAATTCTTGTCAATTCTGCTAAGATAAGTTCATAAGGTGCTTGTGTTACTTTAAATTCTCCGGTTGAAATATCAGCGTATGAAAATCCCCATATATCGCTTTTTTCATCTTTAAATAATGCGCAAATATAGTTGTTTGAATTTTGTTGTAGGAAATCACTTTCAGTAAGCGTTCCTGATGTTACAATCCTTGTAACCCCTCTTTTAACAAGTCCTTTTGCAAACTTTGGATCTTCAAGTTGGTCGCAAATGATTACTTTGTAATTTTTTTGAACAAGTTTTTCAAGATAATTATTTAGAGCTTTTGCAGGAATCCCTGCAAGCGGAATTCTTCCAAACTTCCCTTGTTCCCTGCCTGTAAGAGTTAATTCAAGCTCTTTTGACATTGTAACTGCATCTTCAAAAAATGTTTCGTAAAAATCACCAAGTCTGTATAATAAAATTTTATCAGGATTTTGATGTTTAATTTTTAAATATTCCTGCATTGCAGGAGTAAGCTCCTCGACTTTAACATCCGCTGTATTGATAAGATTGATTTCATTATTTTTCATAGTTATAATAATAGTATAACATGATAAGGATTTCAACATGGGTTGTTTAAAAAATGTAATACGTGCAATAATCATAACGCTTGCAGTTGTTGGTTTTTTGGCAATTGGCGGTAAGGATTTAATTTCAGGTTTAGTGAACAATTATTTACATCCGTCAAAAGATACTGTAATGGAAAGAGCTCAAAAAGTCGGAGATTTTTCAAAGATTAATGATGAATTTGAAATTGAAAAAGCTGCAGGAATAATGGGTTATAATGCCGTCGTTGCTGAACATAAAGCTTCCGGTCAAAAGATGCTTGTTGTCGATTCAGGCAATAAAAAGATTTTGACTGCAGAAGATATAAAATCAGATAATGTAGAAGAAAAATTACATCGTGCACTTAATAAAATAAAATACCAAGCAATAACAGTTGATGATTTGAAGGTAACAAAACATGGAACAATGAGTTCTTACGGGAGTGAAATTCCTTACGTAAGATTTGAAGCACGAGTAAAAAAACTCCCAATAGGCGATATTGGCGGAATTATATCTGTTGCAAAGACAAAAGACGGTGAAGAGAGAATTTTGATATCCGCAAATGAAAAGGATAAATATTCGCAGTTGATTTCCAATGAATTTTTTAAGAAAATAAAATAGATAAATGTCGGAGTGGTGGAATGGTAGACACGTACGTTTCAGGTGCGTATAGAGCAATCTGTGTGGGTTCAAGTCCCATCTCCGACACCATAAAAAAGACGATAGCTTTTGTTATCGTCTTTTTTATTTGCATATTGGTGTGGGCTTAAATCCGTGTTTGGGGTTCAGCGACCTGTGAGCAAAGTGCGAAGGAGTTTTGCAAAAAGAATAAAATTCTTTGAAGCAAAATCCATAGACACGTTTAACGCGAACAGGTCAAGACAGCGGGAGCGAGCTGAGGCTGGAGTGTTTTTTATTTTTATAAACTTATAGCAAAAATTTTTGTGTTAAGTTTTTACTATTTTCATAATTTATTTAAAGGAAATAATATAATGCAGATCTTAAATGTAAATAATAAATTTAATAATTCACAATACAATATAAACAAAAAATATAATAATATAAGTTTTGGAGCAAAAAAGTTTTATTCGGTTGAAGATATTATGAAAATATCTACAACATCTCCTCAAGAGGTTTCTGATGGACTTAGAAAACTTGTAAATAAAATAAAATTTTTAAATAAAATTTTAGGTGAAAATGATAAGACTATTAAACCAATTAATACAAAAATTGGGGATTCTGATATTTTTATTAATATGGACAAATCAATAAAAGGAAAAACTAAAATTAATATATTTACATATACGAAAGGACAGATATTTGATTACGATTCTAAAACAGATAAATATGTAAAAAGAGAACAAGTAAATTATATTAGACAATTCTTAGATATTATACTTTCTAATAAAGACGGAAGAATGTCCCATGGTACTATCAGTACAATAGATGGTGGTTGGAAAACATTTGAAAGAAATTCAAAAACAGGAAAACGTTCTGCAGAAGGTGACTTTTTTAGATTAATTCCAAATATAAATGAATGTAATGAAGAACAAAAAAATGTTTATGATTTTGGTTATGACCGAAATACATTAACTATTAAAAATATATTTTTAAAGCTGTTTTCTCAATTATCCCTCGTTAATTCTGATGTTAAATTAATATAAATATTGACATATTGAAATATTTTTAAATATTTGTTATAATAATAATATGGGTAATTATGATGAATTAGTGAGAATAGTTGACAAGGAAGTTATCACTGTAAAACAATTAAGAAACATTACAAATGATGAATTGGTCTCTCAAATTAGTGAAACAAAACCAGATCCAAAACGTAAAAATTATTTTAGATATGAAATTAAATTAACTAATGGAGAAATTTACTTTGTATTTGTGAAAAAACCGTGGTATATGATTCTGCGCGGTGAATAATAAATCTTTCGCTATACGTTGCCGGTTGAACTGTTTTTGTCGTCTTCTAATTGTCTGATGTCAATATTATCATTGTCATCTGTATATGTATTTATTACAGGTACATCAATTTCAACATTTACATCTGCATCAACCATTTCAATATCATTTTTAGAAAATTCTTTTGTTTTACCATCTTCCATTTTTACAGCTACTTTCCCACTCAAAAATTGAAGATAACAAACTTTGCCAAGTCCGTCAGGAGTCATTACTGATGAACCGACAGGTGGCATTCCTTTAGCTGCTTCAATGTAATTTGAATATTCATAAGTTAGGCAGCATAAAAGTCTTCCACAAGTGCCTGAAATTTTACCTGGAGCAATCGGCATTCCCTGATCTTTTGCAAGTTTAACATTAATTGTTGCAAATTTCCTAAGGAAACTTGAGCAACAAAACGGTCTGCCACAAACCCCTGTACCTTCAAGAATAGAAGTTTCATCTCTCACACCTATGTGACGCAAATCTATTCTTACACGTGTAAAAACTTGGGTTAAATCTTTTAATAAGGCTCTGAAATCAACTCTTTCAGGTGCGGTATAATAAAATGTAATTTTTCTTCTGTCAAATGTAATTCTGCATTGAACAAGGTTCATCGTCAAATTATGTTGTTGAACTAATGCCTGACATTTAAAAAACGAAGTAACCTCTTCTTTTTTTATTTCTTCAAGAGTTTGAAGATCGCGTTGAGATAAGGTACGGATTACTTTAAACGGTTCAGGTTTGTTGTTGCTCTTTTCCCATAGCTTTGCAACTTTAGAATTGACGATAAAGGCCTTTAGCGCTTCTTCACCTTTTTCGGTACGCACAAGAACCATTTGCCCGTCTTGTATATGAATTGTATCAGGTACATCAAGCGGGTAGAATGTGTTTTTTAAATATTTAACGGCATATTTCATCTTATACGTATCTTTCTTCTTCTTTGAGCTTTCTGTTCATTAGTTTTTCTAAAAGTGCTTGTGGGGTGATATCTGTATAAACAGCTTCGTAAATTGCATTAGATACAGGTACTTCAATATTTAATTTCTTTGCAAGTTCGCAAATTGCTTTTGAAGTTTTGACCCCTTCTGCAACTGAGCCTAATTCTCTCAAAATATCATCAATTTTTTTACCTTTTGCAAGCATTGAGCCTACTGTGTAATTTCTTGACATCGGACTTGAACAAGTCGCAATTAAATCGCCCATTCCAGACAAACCGTATAAGGTTGATGGGTTTGCACCAAGATTTATGCTTACTCTAACGATTTCAGCCATTCCACGAGTTAAAAGTGTCCCTGCGCAGTTATCGCCAAGTCCCATTGTATGAGCGAAACCTGAAGCGATTGCAATTACGTTTTTCAATGAGCCGCCAAGCTCTACTCCTATTACATCAGAATTTGTGTATAATCTGAATTTAGAAGGTACATTCATAGCTTTTTGTACAAATTCTGCGGTTTTTATATCTTCGCAAGCAACTGATGCTGCTGTCGGTAATCCTGCAAGAACTTCTTTTGCAAGTGTAGGCCCTGAAAGTATCGCAAGTCTTTGCTCAGGCAATACATCTTTTATAACTTCTGACATTCTCATAAGAGAAGGAACTTCAATACCTTTAGAAGCATTTACAAGAATTTGTTCTGATTTAATTCCTGCTTCTTTCAATTTTTCGCATACGTCACGAGTTCCTGATGTTGCAATAACAGAAAGAATAATATCTGCATCAGATATAGCAGCTTTCATGTCAGATGTTATTTCTACTTTTTTATCAAGTTGTACTTCAAGCGGTTTTGAAGTATGTTTGTTTATTCTTAAATCATCTGAAATATCCTGTTCACGAGCCCAAACAGTTACGTTTTCAAAATTATTTGTCAAAAGCCAGGCTAATGTTAACCCCCAGCATCCTGCTCCAAGTACTGTTAATTTCATGTCTTTTAACTCTCCTCTATACTGTTTGACGTGCGTTAAGGAGTTTTCTCAGTACGCCGCCATATTTTTTTAATTCCAATCTTGCTTGATCAATATCAAGTTTCATCATAATTGAAATTATTGCTGTTTTTATTTCCCAATTGCTTTTCATCAATGTAGCTAGAGCTTCACTATGAGAAACATTTGCAATTTGTGCAACAATTCTTATTGCTCTGTCTTTTAACTTTTCGTTAACAGGTTGCAAGTCAATCATAAAGTTTTCATAAGTTTTGCCGATTTTAATCATTGCACCTGTTGATAACATATTTAAAATCATTTTTTGAGCAGTTCCTGCTTTCAATCTTGATGAACCTGCAATAACTTCAGGACCAACTTCAGCGCAAATAACAATTCCTGCTTCTTCTGCTATTCTGCCTTTAGAGTTACAAGTAACACCGATAGTTTTACAGTTGACTTCTTCTGCGCGTTTTAAAACGCCCATTAAATATTTAGGATTTCCGCTTGCTGAAATTACAACAGCTACGTCTTTTTCATTTAAAATTTTAGCATCTTCATAACCAAGATCAGGGTTATCTTCGGCACCTTCTACTGAATGTCTGATAGCTCTATCTCCACCGCTGATAAAACCTTGTACCATATCATGCGGAACGCTGAATGTCGGAGGGCATTCAGATGCATCCAAAATCCCAAGTCTGCCTGATGTTCCTGCACCAAAATAAATTAATCGTCCGCCTTTTAAAAATTGTTTTGCGATTAAATCAATTGCTTGAGCGATATGTTCCTGTTCTTCTTCTACGGCAAGTGCAACGAGCTTATCTTCCTCGTTCATTTTTCTCACGATTTCAATAGTTGGTAGAATATCAATATCCTTTGTATTCTCGTTTCTGTACTCTGTAATAATGTCAGACATCTTTTTTTACCCCTTATATAAATAAACACTATATCAATTGTAATAAATTAGCCATTTCAATAGCTGATTTAGCAGCTTCAGAGCCTTTGTTACCTGCTTTTGTTCCTGCTCTTTCAATGGCTTGTTCTATGTTTTCGGTTGTTAATACTCCAAAAATTACAGGAATACCTGTTTGAAGGCTTACTTGAGCAATACCTTTTGAAACTTCAGCACTAACATAGTCAAAATGAGCAGTTGCTCCTTTAATTACAGCACCAAGAGTGATAATTGCGTTATATTTTCCTGTTTTTGCAAGTTTCATTGCAGTGATAGGAATTTCAAACGCTCCCGGAACTTTTGCAATTTCGATATTATCTTCAGAAACTCCGTGACGTTTCAATTCGTCAATGGCTCCGTCAAGAAGTTTTGAACCGATAAAATCATTAAATCGTGACAAAATTATACAAAATTTTTCATTTCCTGCTACTAATTGACCTTCGTAAGTTTTCATTTTGGACTCTCCTGTAATGCTATAAATGTTTTGCGCATATTATATGCCTAAACATTTTTCTATGCCTATATTTTACCGCATTAACAACTATTTTACAATAAGTGGAGCAAAAATCTTATAAAAAATATATATTGAGGCTATTATAAGGAGTCCTCCGCTAATCTTTAAAAGCCAATCCGAAAATTTATAAAAACCTTTCCAATTTTTTAGTTGAGATGTCAAAAATCCTGCAAGAATAAGAATTAATCCTTGACCTAAAGAGAATAAGAAAAGCATTAATAGAGCTTGTGCAATACTTGCAGAAAGTGAAGCAAATGCCATTATCCCTGCTAAAATAGGAGTAGAACAAGGAGTTCCTGCAAGAGCGAATACGCCGCCCAAGATTATTGGGTACAAGTAAGTATTAGTACCGTCATTTTTTGGCATTTCTTTTATAATTACTGGAAGTTCAAAATCTAAAACTCCGACTAATTTCAAACCCATAACCATAATAATCCCTGCAAGAAATATTCCAAAATACCCGCCTGCAAAAGATATGAATACTTTACCAGTTAAGGCACAAATTATTCCGATAAGAGAGAAAACAATAGCTGTTCCAAAAACAAAAAACAGCATTTGTACAAATGTTTTTAAAGGCTTTGCATCAGAATATCCGCCTATATAACCAATAATGATTGGTAGCATTGCAAGCGAGCAGGGCGAAATTGAAGCTACAAGCCCGCCTAAAAATGATAATCCGAGTAAAATAGGTAAACTGCCTTGTTGAGTAAATAGGTTAATATAGTTTTCCATAATTATTCAAGTCCTTGTAAACATTTATCCATTTCTTTTTCAGATATTGCTCCTTCAATTCTTTTTACTTGTGCACCTTTTGAATTGATAAGAATAATTGTCGGAACAAGTGTTACATTGTATTTTTTTATTTGCTCATCGTTAAAAGAATTTTTATCTTGAACATGAATTTCTGTTAGAATAATTTTATCTTTATATTTTGGCATAATATCTTGGAAAATTTTATTCATAGTTTGGCAATCCAAGCACATTGCTGAGGTAAATTTAATAATTTGGGGTTTGCCTGTTTGTGCGGTTTGCGCTGTTGTAGTATTAGAAGATGTAAGAAGCATATATGCTAATATTGGAATAGCAAATATTAGGGCAATAATAATTACATTTTTTTTCATGGAAGAACTCCTTTCTGTATAATTTTAGCATAAAACAAAAAGGATTTTTTCAAAACCTCACTTGGGTAGTTTTTAGTAACTACTTAAGTATTAAAAACTATTAACTAAAGAAATTTTTATACGTACTTTCTTGTCCCGACAAGAAAGTACCATAAAGAAGTTCTCGACCGTCATTACGCTCATTAATTAATTGTAACGCTCAACTTTAAACGAGTGAACTTGCTATATTTTTGTCATTATATAATTTTAGACCCTGAAACGAGTTCAGGGTGACATAATATTTCCAGTCATTGTGAACTTATTTCATAATTTAAGTGTCACAATAAAAAACACAAGCAAGACCCTGAAATAAATTCAGGGTGACACATTTATACACAAAGTATG